>JALHNZ010000008.1 GCA_022843265.1 Gemmatimonadaceae bacterium | reverse complement strand
ATTGATAGCGTAGCCAATCACCGGCTGGATGGTCGGCCGCAAACCCGCGCGGCATGCGCTGCAACATATGCTCGGTCTCAAGCGCACCGAATCGACGCTTGAACGTTGGTGCCTTGACAATGGCAGTGAAGTTTTCCGGGGACTCGGCAATCGCCTCGCGAATGCGCAGCAAGACCGGACGCGGTGGCATCCACACGCCACCGCCGGTGAATACTTCGCCCGGCGCAAAGTGAAAATAAAAGCCGGCGCCACCATGCGCGGCATTCTCCCCAACGGCGCGCCCTGCGTCGCGATGATAGAACCAGCACGCGGCGTGCGTTTTGTACGGACGCTTGTCTATGCTGAACCGAACATCGCGATGAATACGAAACAGCGATTTTTTGCTACCAATGATTTCCGGGGCGAACTCTGCCAGCCGAATGTCGACGTCTTCAATAAGCGCCAGCAGCGGACGCTTGATCTCGTCTTCATACCGCTCACGGTTGGCCTCGAACCATTCCTTGCGATTGTTTCGGGACAGTCCGCGCAAGAAGGTGAGCGCCGCTGGTGAGAATCCTTCAAACCGCGCAAGCATACGATGTCCTTTTGTAACTACGCCGGAAACAGAAAACTGAGCACGCGCCCAATGCGCTGCCCCCAGGACCGCTCGTCGTGCAGCGCGCCGTCCACTTCGACATACTCGAGGTCTTCGCCCAACCGCCACCCACGTCGTTGCAACGTGCGACATAACAAACGGGCGCCGCGCAGCATGCGTTTCTCCAGCATACCAACGTCCAGCCAGATCATCAGATCCGGGCGGCCACCCGCTGAGGAGACCAACTGTCGCACTATCCATCGATCATCCCACCAGACAGACGGCGACATCAGCCCGAGTTTTCCAAAGATGGCCGGATGCGTGAGACCGAGGTGCAGCGTGAGCAATCCGCCGAGCGAACTCCCGATCAGCCCTGTGTTCGCCGCGTCGCGTTTGGTTCGGTAGTGACGATCAATAAATGGCTTGATCTCGTATGCCAGCATCTGGCCGTAACGATCCGCCAACCCACCGGCATCGTGTCCCGCATCACGCGTTGGCGTGTACTCATCAATGCGGTCACGCCCCGCATTGCCGATCGCCACCAGAATGAGCGGTTCAATCGCGCCCGCGTGCATCAATGCTCGCGCCGTAGTATCCACACCCCACTGCACACCAAACGGCGCCATGGGATATTCGTCGAACACGTTCTGTCCGTCGTGCAAATACACCACCGCATACTCTCGCGTGGTGTCGCGCTCGTAACCAGGCGGTACGCACACCAGCACATCGTGCTGGTGCGGTACAAAACGCGAGGTCACACCGGGATAGTGTGCCAGTCCGCCAATCGCAATCGCCGTCTCAAGATCATGCACCAATCCGGCGTGCACGCCCGACGTGCCCGACTTTCCTGAAGCATCTGATGTGTGTTCCATAGCGCGTTCTGCTTACACCACCCGATCGCGCGGCGCATCGCCGTTGAGCGCGGCAGCCAGATTCTCCAGCGCGCGTTCACCCATCGCGCGACGCGTCTCCACCGTTGCACTGCCAAGATGGGGCAGCAGCACCACGTTCTCGAAGTCGCGCAGATCGGGCAACACCGTGGGCTCAAACTCGTACACATCGAGACCCGCAGCGGCGATCACCTGCTCCCGCAGCGCGTGAACCAGCGCGTGTTCATCAATCACGTTGCCCCGCGCGGTATTGATCAGGATCCCGTGCGGCGGCATCTGCGACATGCGCTCGGCATTCATCAGGTGACGCGTCTCCGGCGTTGCCGGACAATGCAGCGACACCACATCCGACGTGGCCAGCAATGCCTCGAGTGTCTGGGCGCGCGTGGCGTGCTCCGGCCCTGCGGACATCGCATCGTCAACTACCGGATCCCGAGGCGCCCACCACTGCACGCGCATGCCCAGCGCACTGACCGCACGCCGCGCCACAGCTCGGCCAATGCGACCATACCCCACAATGCCAAGCACCTTGCCGCGCAATGATCGCCCGAGCATGTGCGTAGGACGCCAACCACTCCACGCACCGCTGCGAACATGGCGCTCACCCTCACCAAGACGGCGCGAGGTCATGAGAATGAGTGCCAACGCCAGATCGGCGGTGTCGTCGGTAAGTACATCCGGTGTGTTGGTCACGATCACACCCGCAGTGCGCGCGGCGTCCAGATCAATGTGGTTGACGCCCACTCCAAAATTCGCCACTACGCGCGTTCTTCTGGACGGCACCGTAAAATGCGCCGCCGTGATCTTGTCAGTCACGGTGCACAATATGCCGTCGGCGAGCTTCATGGCATCCGCCATCGCCACAGCCGACAACGGCGTGTCGTTGCGATTGAGATGGGCGTCGTACCGCTCGGTGATTTGTGCTTCGATTTCCGACGGCAACTTGCGTGTGACGACTACGACAGGGCGCGACATCGTCACACGGCCGACGCAGGCATCGTGGCACGCCACGACGTCGCAGCTGCTGCGACGCCACTTCCTGGCGTTACCGCGATTCCCGCATCAAGCAAGGCCATTTCCGTTCCGGCAAGCGCACCCGCCAACATCAACTCATTCACATCACCCATGTGCCCAATGCGGAACACTCTGCCCGCCAACTGTGTGAGCCCCGAGCCGAGGGCAAGGTTCCATCGCGCGGCGGCGAGCTCAATCACCCGCCGTGCATCGGCGCCGTCCGGCACCACGAGTGCACTCACCGTATTACTGTACCAACGCGGCTCTGTCGCACAGAGCGACAGTCCCCACGCATGTACTGCCTGGCGTACGCCCTCAGCCAGACGCGCATGTCGCGCGACCACATTGCTCATGCCCTCGTCGAGCAACATGGTGAGCGCTTCGTCGAGGCCCCACAACAGTGTGAGCGCCGGCGTGCTCGGAAAATAGCCCTGCCGATTATTCGCCAACATCGGACGCAAGTCGAAGTATGCACGCGGCGTTGTAATGCTTTCGAGCGAGTTTACCACACGATCACTGCAGTACAGAATGCCAAGTCCGGCCGGCAACATGAACCCTTTCTGCGATCCGGTAATCGCGCAGTCCACACGCCACGCGTCCATTTGAAAATCGAGACTCGCAATCGAGCTCACGCCGTCCACAAAGAGCAGCGCGGGATGCTGCGCACGATCCATGGCAGTACGAACGGCCCCCACATCGCTCGTAACACCGGTGGCCGTTTCGTTGTGCACCAGCAGCACGCCCTGAATCTCGTGCGACGTATCCGCACGCAGCGCGGCTTCGATCAACTCCGGATGCGCACCTTCACCCCACGGCACTTCAATCACATCCACCGTGTAGCCGAGGCTGCGCGCCGTTTGAATGAACAGGTGGGAGAATTGACCAAAGCGTACAGCCAGAAGGCGCGCTCCGGGATTCACACTGTTGACCAACGCCGCCTCCCACATCGCGCTACCCGATGCAGGAAAAACAAACGGCGTGGCCGTGGTGCTGCCAACCACGGCGGGCAGGCGGCTGAGAATGCTGCGCGTGAGCGTCGGGAACGAAGCCGATCGATGATCTTCCTGCGCGCGATGCATTGCGCGCAAAAGCCGATCGGGGACGTTCGTGGGCCCCGGGATATAGAGATGATGGCGTCCAGTCATGCCATCAAAACTAGCGCGTGATCGTGCCGTCCGCGTTGTCTTCAGGTGAACTCATTGGCGCCTCGTCCTCACCTTCACCGTCATCACCGGACGCGTCCGCCTCATCGTCGCCCTCCGCGTCAACATCGGCGTGCTCCTCTTCGGATTCGCGCTCGTCTTCCTCAGGTGCAAGCGCCTTGACGAGACGTCGACAGAGCCGGGCCAGACGCGTGCGCTGTTCGCCCGAAAGCGTGGCCATGATCGCGGTGACTGCATCCACGCGGACTGGCACGGCCTCCGCCAGCAACGCCACCCCCACCTCAGTCAGATGCACGGTCGTAAAGCGACGGTCGGTCGCGTGGCGCTCACGCGTTGCGGCGCCGCGTTTTTCGAGCGCATCAATAATCGCCGTCATTTGCGCTTTGCTGCGACCCAGCGTGCGCGCCAGCTCCTGTTGATGGAGCGGACCGCGCGACTGCAATGTTTCGAGCACGCCGAGTTGACTCGCAGACAGACCAAAGGGCGCGAGTGCAGCGTCAGCCGCTGCAGATGTCAGCGCGGCAGCTCGCTGCAACCGGGTGTAAGCATCGACCGACCGACGTCGTTTCCGCTCAAGCTTTTCTTTCTGCTTGGGGCTCTCGCTCTTTCGGGTCATGCGTACTCTCGCTGTGGATGGTGTGCGGACCCGTAGCGGGCCGCGATGCGCTCCGACACAATAGTCGCCAGCGCCATGATAGTGGATTGTGGATTTACGCCGAGTGCCGTAGGCAACAGGGAGCCATCGGCAACGTACACACCGCGCGCGCCAAAACGCTCACCGTCGGGAGTACAGCCGGCAATACTTGCGTTCGTGCCCATGCGACAGGTCCCGTTCACGTGCGCGCTGAAGAGCGTCAGTCGGTTGGCGCTCACTGGCGCTCGTCGCACGTGCAACAGATCAGCGTCATTTCGCACAATCATGGGCCTGGCATGCAGCGTGTGCACTTCGCGTGCCCCAGCCGCCAGCTGCAGCCGCGCCGCCGCTTCGATCGACGCTTGCACGCGCACCGCGTCAGCAGCCGCCAACTCGTACCGAATAGAAACGTCGCCGTTGTGCTGGAGCTGCACGCCGCCACTGGAATGCTCCACCTCTGCGCCATCACGCGTGAGTGCGATCACGCTGCTCAGACGCGTGAACTGTTGCATCAGACTCGCGTGTGACGGACCAAAGCCCGAGACGGCCACCGCGCCGAGTCCGGGAAGAAATGGGGGACATTCAAGCCAGAATCCGTAGTCAGACTGCTGCCACTGCAAATGCTCATCGCACATGGTGGAGAGCGGAATGCCGGAGCTGCCGACAATCTCGCGATCAAACACACCAACGGTTGCCGTGGTTGGATGCAGCCGCAGGAAACGGCCCACGCCACCACCACCAAGTCCGGAGCGTTGCAACAACACCGGCGTGCCCACGGCACCGCCGGCAACCACCACCAGGGGCGCATCGATGGTGAGCTGATGTGATGTGGATCCCCTGCGCACCGCGGCGTGCACGCGCTTGCGCGGAGCCGTTCCGGTACCGCTGTCGCGTTCGCGTATCTCAATACGTTCTACACGGGCATCGCTGTACAGCGTTGCGCCGAACCCCAGCGCGCGCGGAATGTAGGTGAGCAGTGTGCCCTGCTTCGCGTCGTATCGGCAACCGATGCCGCAGAACCCGCTCCGCACGCATCCCTTGGCATTGATGGTCGCCGTAGTCGCACGCCAGCCGAGCTGTTTTGCGCCATCCAGAATGACCCGATTGTTCGGCGAGTGCGCGTCCTCCGGTACCGGCTGCGCATTCACTTCGCGCTCAACGCGCTCGAACGCGGAAGCCATCGCCGCGGATGTGTAGTCGTGCAGACCAAAGCGCCGCTGCCATTCGTCGAGCACAAAGTCTGGCGTGCGCAACATGATCATCCAGTTGATGGTCGTTGATCCACCAACCGCACGGCCCTGCAGCAGTTGCACCGCCAGATCGTCCGTCGCGCGAAGCGCGCCGTCGGCGTACAGCTGTTCGGCCAGTGGCGCTTCCTGCTCCGAAAAATCAGCCGCGCTGAAGTATCCACCCTCTTCGAGGACCACGACCTCAAGCCCGGCCTCAGCCAGTCGGGCCGCCGCCACCGCACCACCCGCACCCGTTCCGATGACCACCACATCGGCCGAACGGTGCGTGTCGCCATCTATCATCGCCCCCGTGACCACGCCGGCCGGCGGCGGCGAGGCCGGCCGCTCGCGCCGATGGTCAACCCGACCACGCGCCACTGGACGCAGCAGATTATCCACGCCGTCCGCACGCCCCTCGTTCGGTAGCGAACCTTCCCATGCAACCGCGATATCACGGGTGTGGAGCGGACCCCGATATCCAATCGCGGCGCTCACCGAGGGCGTGCTGTAGTGTGCACCCAAGGCCAATCGCCGGAACGCCTGATAGGCCGTGCGAAGCGGTGGGACGCGCGATTCCGCCCACGACCAGAGCCAGTTCGCTTGCTGAACCGCACTCGCCTGCGCAAATCCGACCGGACGACCAATCGTGGCCAGTCCGGCAACTCGGCTGTCAAGCAGGTCGAGCGCGCGCATCAGATCACGCTGTTTGCGCGCGCTGAGGCTGGCCACGCGACGCTGGACCTCCGCCACGACGCCGTGGAGGGCGCTGGCGGCCCCAGGCGCGCCGTCAAGGACCCGCGCGACAATGGCTTCGAGCACGCGGTGCCGCGAAGCCGTCCAGTCGACCGCAACATGGTTGGTTCCAGACAACGGCATGAATGCAGCCTACCGCGCATCGACGCCGACCGCCAGAGAGTCGTTCGTAACGAAACGGATTCGGTCGGTGTACAGCAGGGCGTGGAATGCAAAAATCCCCTCGCGCCAAACCGCTGAAGGTGCCACATTCGCCAACGTCTCCAACCGGCAGGGGCTCTCTCGATGGCACGTCGTGACTCCAGCAATACTTCGGCCCGCCGCTTCAGTGACGGTGTGTCGCTCTCCGAGCTCGTCCGCTACCTGCGCGAAGGCGTGTACATCATGGACGAGTCAGGCGTCGTCATCGACGCCAATCCCGTGGCTCTGGATCTGTTGGGTGTGGCAGACATCGCCGGTGCCGCTCGGCAACCTGTTCGTGATCGCCTGCGGTCTGTCGACCAGTGGCAGGCCGAAATGCAGGCGCTGGCGCGTGACGGCGTGGTCCGAGAGTTCACCCGCGAGGTCGAGCGCGGCGACGGGACCGTGCGAACGCTGCTTGACACCTGCTACGCGCGCACTGACGACGGCGTCATCACGTATCATGGCGTTGTGATTGACGTCAGCGTCACACCGGCGCGCGAACTGAACGATCGCAGCGATTCTCACACGCGCGATGCCGCGACGGGCGCGTACACCGCCGACTACCTCGATCTGCTGACTGGTGAGTTGCAGCAGCGCGCGGACTCGCGCGTCGGCGTGTGCGTGGTGCACATGCCGCAGGATGATTTTTCTGAGACGGTCGAACAGCGCGCGCTGCTCAACACACGCCTCGAACGTATGGCACGTTTTCTGCTTCGGCACATTCGCTCATCGGAAGTCATCGTGCGCGCCGCCCCGGACCTGCTCGTGGTGGTACTCCCCGACGCCGACGACCGTGCCGCAGAAATCGTAGCACGCAGACTGCAGCTGGCGGCGCTGCGCAGTGCGCCCTCGCCATTTCGCCTCGGCTGGGCCGCCCGTCGCGACAATGGCACGGTGCAGCAGACGGTGACGACCGCCGTGGAGAGCGCTGTTCCGGTTCACGTGGTCGAACGCAGCTTCGAGCCCGCGCGTCAGCGATAAATCAGCGCGTCGTGAATCGGCCCCCGGCGGCCGAGCGGAGATGTGATGTGCAAGCGTCGGCGCTCATGGCGTCTCCCGGATAACCCTGCTTGGTTGTCCACAACCGGAGAACGCCATGACTCGCCCTCTGATTTTCGCTCTGCTCGCTGCCGCTGCGTTGCCCCTGATACCAACCGCAAAAGTTGTGGCACAGGGGCGCGTGGTCGCCTCGTGCAGTGTGCCACGACCGCAGCCGCAGCCCATGGAGCGCCCTTCGCGGCAATGCACACCAAGTGTTGCCCGCGTTGCGACGAGCACGGTCATCGATATCAGCGGTCGAATCGCGCAGACCACCGTGACCGAAACCTTTGAGAACCGCGGCGCAACCGTTGGCGAAGCGGATTTTCTGTTCCCACTTCCGCACGGCGCGGCGTTCGAAGAATTGCGACTGGAGATTGACGGCGAGCTGGTGGCCGGCGAAGTGCTCGACGCGGCGCGCGCCAAAGCCACGTACGAGCGCATTGTGCGGGAACTGCGCGATCCCGCACTGGTGGAGTGGGCCGGACTTGGCATGGTCCGCACTCGCATCTTCCCGTTTCGCGCGGGAGAACGACGCACAGTCGTGGTGAAACATCGGCATGTTTTGCCACGCGAGGGTGATGCACTGCGTGTGCGCGGAACGTTGGTTGGAGTCGATGATCCGCGCGACGAACGCGCGACCGGCACGTTTCGCATTCGGTGGAGCAACGACAGTCTCGGAACGCCGTGGTCGCCTACGCATAGCGTGAAGACCCGTTCCAACACCGGCGATCGCAGCGTGCGGGATGTCGCGCTGACCGGTCGTGCGGGCGACGTGGTGGCGTACCTGCCGGTTCGCGGCGCTGGTCGTGCGGCTGGTGTCACGGTGCTCACGCACAGCGCACGTGGTGAGCGTCATGCGCTCGTCATTGTATCGCCGCCACGCGAAACGCCGCGGCCCATGCCGCGCGACATCTCGCTCGTGCTTGATGTGTCTGGCAGCATGCAGGGCACAAAACTGACGCAGGCCATCGCGGCCGGCAACGCGTTGCTGTCATCGCTGCAGCCGAATGATCGCTTTCGACTGATTGCTTTCTCGGATGAGATTACCGCGCAATCCCCCGCCCTCATTGACGCGACACCCGCCAATGTGCGCCGCGCGCGCAACTGGCTTGATGCACTGGAGGCGCGTGGTGGAACGAATATCGGCGATGCGATGCGTGAAGCGCTCACAGCAAAATCCGAGCGGGCTCGTGACGATGCGCGATTGCCGCTCGTTCTGCTCATCACGGACGGGCAACCCACCAATGGATTGCGTTCCGTTGCCATTCTTGATAGCACCAGCGTGTGGCGCGGAGACGCCCGCGTGTTCACGTTTGGTGTGGGCGAAGACGTTGATGCGTCATTGGTCGAACAGATCGCACTCGGCGCGCGCGGTGCGGCGCACTTCGTACGGCCTGATGAATCGGTTGAACGCGCGGTGGCGCTGGTTGCGCAGCGACTGGCCGCGCCGCTTCTCTCCAACGTGCGTGTGCACCTGGATGGCGGACAACTGCGTCAGCTGTACGCGCCGTACGGCATGGATCTCATGGCCGGTCAGGAACTGGTGTTTCTGGCGCGCTACAATGGATCATCTACGGGGCGCGTGCGTATCTCCGGCACCAGTGGCGGCGAGACACGCGTCATACAATCCGACTATCAGTTTGGTGCGCGCGATAGCACGAACGCTTTTGTACCGCGGTTGTGGGCCGTGCAGCGTGTGGCGGCGCTCGACACGGAACGGCGACGCAGCGGCCCGAACGCCGAGATTGACAATGAGCTGCGACTGTTGGGCGAGCGCTTTGGCATACCGACGCCGCTCACATCGTATCTGGTGCTCGAACCGAACGCGGTGGTGGCGCAGCGCACGCGCGGTACCGGCGCCGCGGGGGGTCGACTGATGAGTGCGCCGTCGTCATCGGACATGAGCGCCAAGGCGGGCAACGCGGCCGCACCGGCCGTCGCCTTTGAATCGGCGCGTCGCGCTTCCGAACAGCGCGCCGTAGTCACCATGTCTGCGGCAGATCAAATGCTGGGCGAGCGTGACGCCGATGCCGGCCGTGCACGAGTGGTTGATGGCCGCTTGTTTGATCTGGTTGATTCGGTGTGGACGGATCGTCGGCTGATTGGTGATCGGTCATGGAAACCTGAACACACGATTCGCGTGAAGCCGTTCAGCGCGGCCTGGATGGCGCTTGCGAACGCGGTGCCGGGTCTTCGCGAAGCCATGGCACTCGGCGATCGTGTCAGAGTGCGAGGAAACCGCGCGTTGGTGGAAGTCACACCCGACGGCGTAGAGCAGCTGGATGCTGCTGCGATTCGGCAGCTGGTGGAGCGATGGTAGTTCCTGTGTGCATCACGTTCACCCAACGCGGGTAGCAGCAGTCATGGAAGACGTCGACCGACTGTTCCGACTGTATCACCAACCGCTCGTGCGGTATCTCACGCGACGATTGGGCGATCGTGATTGGGCGGAGGAGATCGCGCAGGAAACGTTCCTGCGCGCGCTTCGCCAGGAGTCACTGACCAGCGAGCGCTCCTGGTTGTTTGCGGTTGCCACAAATCTGGTGCGTGATGATGCGCGCAAGGCGTCACGGCAGCGCGCGCGTCTCGAACTGCTCGCCAACGAAGAACGGGATCGCGTCGTTGAACCGGAAGTCACGTCAATGGAGCGCGATGAGTCACGCGCGTTTGCACGCAAAGCGATTGACGCACTCGTCGAACGGGACCGGCTGGCGTTGTTGATGCGCGAAGAAGGACTCGACTACGACGAAATTGCTTCGGCGCTCGACATCACACGCAGTTCGGTCGGCACCACACTATCGCGAGCGCGCCGGCGTCTCGCTGAGCACTATGAAGCGCTGCAACAGAGCGCGGAGGGGCGGGACCATGTCGCAGGATGATCTCACACGCAGCACGCTCGATGACGGCCTGCTGCCAGACGAAGGCATGATCCACGAGTGGCTTGATGGGCAGCTCGACGCCACCACAAGCGCGCAGTATGACGCGCTGGTGCTCTCTAATCGGGAGTTCGCGGCGCGCGTTGCTGAAGCGCGAGGGTTGATCGCGGCGTCGTCGCGCATTCTGGGCGCGCTCGATAGCGTGCCCGCGGATGTGTTGCCCGTGGCCGCGTCCGTGCCTGCCAATCACGCGAACGAGCGCTCCGCATCCACCGTCACGGCACGGCAACGCAAGCCGATGGCGTGGACACGGTGGGGCAGCATTGCCGCCCTGCTCATGATCGGCGTGACCGGCGTGTTCGTTGCGAACCGCGAGCCGGTGTCGGTGCGCGAAATCGCGGCGCCGGAAATCCGCCGTCCCGATGCCAGTGCGCCCGCGACCGTTCTGTCTGATGCTGCGGCGCCCGATGCTGCGGCGCCCGATTCAGCGTCGCGGAGTCTTGCCGCTCCCCAAACACCCGACGTCGCGCGAGCTGAGGCGAGTCGTGATATGCCAGCGGTGGCGCCGCAACGTGCGCCCGTGCCAGGCAACGTGGCGAACACATCGGCAGAGCTCGCCGTGACGGCAAATCGAAGTGCCGCCAAGGCGTCTGAGTCAGACGCGGCGCTTCAGAGTCGCGCGCGTGCACTCATACCACCACCGGAATCAATGGCCTCCCCGCTGGAGCGCACCGGCGGTCGCGTGGCGGCGGATCCGGCGCAGCGTCCATCCATTCTGGCACTGCCGGTTGTACCCGCCGCGCCCGTGTCGCAGCGTCGGTTTGCAGGCAGCGCACCGGCGGTGGCCGGTACAGCGGCCGGTACAGCGGCGAGTACAGCGGCGACGGCGGCGGCGAGTGCGGCGACGCCTGCGTCAATCACGAGTGAGGCCGAGGCGCGCGACGCATACGCCACCGTGGTAAACAGCGATATCGCGACGACGGATCTTGTGGTGGCGGTGCAGCGGGTGCGCTGCTTGCCTACGTGTCAGCAAACGCGCATTGAGCTCGCGACCGATGGTCGACTTCGCCGGTGGCTGCAGGCCACGAGTGGGAGCACGCCCAACGATACGGCGCACGTTTCCGCCGCGCACGTGACGCGTATACAACAGCTTATCGTCTCGCTTGACCTCGCATCGCTCCCGGCGATGGTGCGCTTGCAAGGGAGTCTGTGCACATCGGTTGGGAATCTGCGCGAATCACTGCGCGTGGAGTTCTCCGTAGATGGCGCCGTGCGCAGCAGCATGGGCCTGCCGTGGTGCAGCAACGGAACGCATCCGCTTGATCGCATGGCGGCTGCGATCGAGCAGTTGGCCACCGAATATTTTGCAAACGGCGCCCGTCGCTAAGGCAACGGGCGCCGCTTCACACAAAACGCTCAAAACACTTTACGAGCCAGACGTGAGCATCTTGGTGTCGTTGTTCGTGAGCACCCAGAGCGAGTAACCGCCAAGGATCGTGCCGATCGGAAATCCGAACAGCGACAGCGCTGACGTTACCATGAGCACGTAACGCGCCCAGTTCTTGCGCGCCAATAGTCCAAGGCCGCCAATAAACTGCGGCAGGGAGTACACGGCGATGAACGCGCCGCCAATCACACCGATTGAGCCGAGCACAATTCCGCCTGCAAGCTCACCGCTGGCCAGGCCGGCCACGCTGAATCCGAGCATGAAAAGAATCGCGCCAACGATTCCGAGAGCGCCGAGCGCCATGTTGCCAAGCGCTACAATTCTGATGTGGTTCTGCATCGCCGTCCCATTGTGAAGGGCAGTGGTGTAAAGACCTGCAGCATAATCTACGGAATGGCCGGCGCCGCGGTTTCGACCTGCGCGCGTCTCACTTACGTCATGTCAGGAGTACTCTCATGAATTGGCTGCGCACAGTGGCGCTCAGTACAGCCGCGATCGGCGTTGGCATGTTGCTCGCCTCTGGCACCGGAACCCGACTCGGCCTGTGGGATTTCCGGACCGGTCTCCTGATGCTTCGATACTCCGCCTACGTGGGTATCGCTGCCAGCATCGTGGCGGTGCTCGCGATGCTGCTCACCAGGCCGCGCGGTACGAAGCTCGCGGGCCCGCTGCTCGCGCTTGTACTTGGCGCCGTCACGTTTTTCGTACCATGGAGCTTCTCGCGCACCGCGCGATCCGTTCCGCCAATTCACGACATCACCACCGACAGCGCGGATCCACCGCTATTTATGGCGCTCTTGCCGGCGCGAGACAGCGCCCCCAACGGCTCCCGGTACGCCGGTGACAGTATTGCCGCGCTGCAGGCAGCCGCATACCCCGACGTCCGGCCGATTATCGTCCGCGACGCACCACCGGAGGCGTTTCGCAACGCGCTGTCCGCCGCCACAGCAATGGGGTGGGAAGTCGTTGACGCGGACTCGGCCGGCGGCCGCATCGAAGCAACTGCCACCACCACATGGTTCGGCTTCAAAGACGATGTGATCGTGCGCATTCGCGCAGATCAAACCGGATCGCGCATTGATGTGCGTTCCATGTCACGCGTTGGTCGCAGCGATGTTGGAACGAACGCCGCGCGCATTCGTGCGTTCACGAAAGCGTTGCAAACCAGCTAACGCGTTACGTGCGCCGAGCTCCACGTTTCGGCGCCAGTGATACCAGCGCCACGCCGCCCACAATCACCGACATGGCGAGCACGCCACGTGCCGGCACTTTTTCTCCGGCCAGCACAACGCCAAGCAACACAGCAACCGCCGGGTTCACATACGCGTACGTACCCACCGCGCTTGGACTGGCCTTCTGCAATAACCACATGTACGTGCTGAAGCCGACCAGCGAGCCGAACACAATGAGATACGCAACCGCCCACATGGAGCGCGGCGACATCAGGTCGAGCGAAAGACGCGCCGTCTCACCCGATGCAATGCCGAGCACCAGCAGCATGGCTCCGCCGCACAGCATTTGCAAACCACTTGCCATTGGTGCATACGGCGCTTGTGTTGCGGTGCGCGAGTACAGCGAACCCGCCGTCCACGCGAACGAACCCAGCGCCAACACCGCCGCACCAACTGGATCAACCGGCGCATTTCGCCACGAACCGTCGGCTGGCAACACCAGCAGACTCACGCCAACAAGACCGATCGCCACGCCCACCAGCTGCGCGAACGTTGGTTTTCGCCCGCGCGCCCCTTCGATCAGCACCATGTAGAGCGGTACCGTCGCCACGAGCAGCGACATCATGCCGGACGGGACACGCTGCGCTGACCAGGCAACCGATCCATTGCCCCAGAACAGCAACAGTCCGCCCACAATGGCCGCGCTTTGCAACGCGGCTCGGCTCACCTGCGCGCGGCCGCGCCACACGCTCCAGGCGACCAGCAGGCCGCCCGCAATCAAAAACCGCGTCGCACCCATCAGGAACGGTGGAATCGTATCCACCGCGAACTTCATCGCGAGATAGGTGCTGCCCCACACGACATAAATGCAAAGGAACGCAAGCACGAGCTGCCACTGCGGTGGCTTCGTACTCTCCGCTCCGGCAGTCGGTGTCACTCTGGGTCGTCGGGGAAGGCGGTAGGAACAACGCGCGCCGCACCGACCAACGCCGAGGCGGCCTTGGCATGCATCAGCAACGTGCCGAGCGGGCCGGTGAACTTCACTCGACCCTGCGTCACGGCGACGATGGGATCGAGACCGTCACGCGCCACTTCCTTCCACGTCTCATAATCAGCACGCAAGACAAACGTGGCGCTCACGGTGTGTGGCGGCATGATCACGGCTGCGGAACAGTGTCCACGATCCAGCGTGAACTGCACGGCAACGGGCTGGGGATATCCGTACGACGGCGTGGCGTCCAGCACAAGCGCCACTGGCCACGTCCAACTCTTCGCGACTGCCGCGTACTGGGCGTCCGCGTTGATGGCATCACGAAAGGCGTCTGCCCACTCAATGGAAAACGGTCGGAACATGCGAGCCTGAAAGTAGAAAGCACTGTGATTGCGGAATCGCCATCACACGATCATCGCCGCAACGCCAAGGCATTGTACGAGACCGGTATCACAGAATTCGACGTAAAGTTGATCCTACGCTAGCGAGGGAAAGGTAGTAGGTCGCACATTGCAGTCAGGCACGGTAGATCACACTTTGCCCGCAAATCCCCCCTCCGTATGGCTGAGGTCGCCACAATGACGTCTCCGCTCTCCCGTCGTGCCTGGTTGCGCACCACTTCGCTCGGTGTTGGCGCAGGGCTGCTCCTGCCGGGAGCGCTTCCCGCCGCGCCGGCGCCCGTGTCGTGGTCTGATCCGGGAGACATTGAGGACTACGCACGCGCAGTACAGCGACAGCGACACGTGGCGGGTCCGGCGCGACTGCAGTCCAACGAGAATCCGTACGGGATGTCGCCCCGAGCTCGGCAGGCCATGACCGACGCCTGGGATGAGCACAACAAATATGGCACCCCATCAATTCGCGTCCTCCGTGACGCCTACGCCAAGTACGCCGGCGTGCCAGCCGAGTGTGTCATGGTCACGCAGGGCTCGCGGGAAGTGCTGTGCATTGCCGCGCTCACCTTCGGCATGCGAGGTGCGGATATCCTCACGGCCGACCCCACCTTCGAAGCATTGCCGCAGTACGCGGAACACATGGGACTCACCGTACATCGCGTGCCGCTGACGGAAGATCATGTGCACGACCTGAACGCCATGGATCAGCGGCTCGTTTCGAGCGTGGGCCTGGTGTTTGTGTGTAATCCGAACAATCCCACCGGCACGCTGGTGCCTGACGCCACACTGCGCGACTACGTGGTGAGCACCGCAAAACGCACGCCTGTGCTCGTCGATGAAGCCTATCACGATTACGTCACGGATCCGTCCTACCGCAGCATGACCGATCTGGTTGTCAAAGGAGAGAACGTGATTGTGCTGCGTACCGCGTCCAAGATCCACGGACTGGCGGGGTGTCGCATCGGATTTGCCATCGCGCGGCCCGATATTATCGCACGCATGCAAGGATTCACCACCGGCGTACCAAACGCACTGGCTGCACGCGCGGCAATCGCGGCCGTGGCCGATACGGAATGGCAGGAGTTCTGCCGCACAAAAAACGCCGAGGGTCGCGAAATCCTCCGCGCGGCTGTGCAAACAATGGGCAGGAAACAATCGGTGTCGCACGCGAACTTCATTTTTGTGCACGCTGGAATCCCGACTGCAACTGTGCAAGCAGCGCTCGCGGCGAAAAACTTTACGGTTGGACGCGCCTTTCCGCCGTATCTCGACTGGGTGCGTATCAGCATTGGCACACCAGAGGAAATGCACGCGCTGGTTCGTGTCCTCCCCGACGCGCTGCGCGCATGAGTGCACAGGCATTGCTCTTCACATACGGTACACTTCGGCGCGGCGCGGGAACACTCATGGGTGAACGCCTCGCCAGCTCCGCTACCTACGTTGGTGACGCCAGTGTATCGGGCGTGCTGTACGACACGGGCCCATTCCCTGCATGCGTTGCCGCTGAGCATGAATCGGAACGAGTGTACGGCGAGGTATGGGCGCTCCGTGCGGAAGTGGCCGAACAAACACTCGCGATGCTCGACCAATACGAAGGCTTTGCACCCGACGCGCGTTTCGGTTCGCTCTTCCTGCGCGTGCGAGTCCCGGTGCGTTTTGAAGACGGCAGTGAACAGGAAGCATGGATGTATCGATACAATCAACCGCCCGCCTCGAGCAGGCGCGTTGAATCCGGCGACTGGATGCTGCGTTAACACTGACCCCTGCACATCGCCCACGCGCGCGTTGTTTTAGCGCGGCTTCGCGCGACGTGTCGCCTCGGCAGACAACGGATCATCAGGCCACGGATGCCGGGGATATCGACCGCGCAACTCCTTGCGTACCTCGAAGTATCCGTCGCGCCAGAAGCCCGCGAGATCACGCGTGACTTGCACCGGTCGCTGCGCCGGTGAGAGCAGGTGCAAAGTGAGCGGAACACGACCGTCACAGATGGTTGGCGTGTTGGACCAGCCAAAGACCTCTTGCAGCTTCACGGCGAGCACTGGCGCCGCCGGATCGCTGTAGTCCACCGCAATCTGTGAACCACTCGGCACCGCAATGTGTGTAGGCGCCAACCGGTCCAGCGCCGCTCGGCGCGACCAATCGAGCAACGACAGTAGCGCCTCGTGCAACAGGTTGTCATGAATGTCGCTCAAGCGCGTGACGCCATGCAGCGACGGGCCGAGCCACTCGTTGATGTCATGTTGCAGTGCGTCATCAGCGACATCGGGCCACAACGCATCATGCGCGTGCACAAAGGCGAGCCGCTCTCGCAAGCGTGCCGCATTGCGAGACCACGGGAGTGCCGCAATGCCGCGACGCGTGATCATGTCGAGCAACACCCGGTGCACCACATCGGGCGACACCTCACGTAGCGGTGCATCGTGGAGCACCAGGGCACCGAGCTGCGTTTGTCGACGCGCACGTATTCGGTCAGCGCTGTCGTCCCAGTCGATCAGATCGGTCTGTTTCAGGTCGTCAGCAAAAGCGTCGCGCACTTCATCTTCCGTTAGAGCCGTTGCGCGAACAATGCGATACTCCGGCGGCGCACCATCAAGTTCTGCAATTGACAGAAACGGTGTGCCATCAAGCGCATCGCCTGGTGGCAGCGAGGCGCCGGTTCCGTTGCGCAAAATGTACCGACCGCGCTGTCCTGATCGCTGTTGCGCCACCCGATCGGGAAATGCCAACGCGAGCAGCGTCCCGCAGGCATCTGTGTTCTCACGCTGTTCCCGCCACGGGACATCGGCGCGCTGCGCGAGATCACGCGCCGTCTCGCGCACACGCCGCACCGCATCGCGGTCCACGGTCGCACCGTGCAGATCATGCGTCATTGCGGAAGCGGAACCACCTTGCACAAGCTCAACGCGCAGCCGCAGGTCAGACGGCGCGCTGCGTCCAGCGCCACGCAGGAAGTCGCGTTCTTCCACACACGCCGCCACGATAGCGCCGAGCACGCCCTCGCCCCGCACCCTGGCCTGCAGCAACAAATGAGCAAGTCGCGGATGCACAGGCAGCGCACTCATGGCGCGACCGTGTGCCGAGATCCGGTCGTTGTCGTCGAGTGCCCCTAACATGCGCAGAACACTGCGGCTTTGTGCGAGCGCCGCTGGCGAAGGTACATCAAGCCAACGCAACGACGCGGCGTCCGTCACGCCCGCATCCGCCAGATCGAGCGCAAGCGGCGCTAAATCTGCGTCAAGAATCTCCGGTCGCGTGCGCGGCGGCAACATGGCCTGCTCATGCTCGTCCCACAAGCGATAACACACCCCTGGTGCTACGCGACCCGCTCGACCACGACGCTGCTCCGCTGCCGCATGACTTTCGCGCACCGTTTCAAGACGCGACAATCCAACACGCGGGTCGAAGCGCGGCAGTCGTTCGCGCCCCGCATCGACCACCACACGCACGCCTTCGATGGTCAGGCTTGTTTGTGCAATCGAGGTGGCCAGTACAATCTTCCGTTCGCCGGCCGGTGCGGGCGCAATGGCTGCGTCCTGCGCTGCCAGCGGCATCATGCCAAAAAGCTGATGCACAGAGACCCGTGACGCGTTGTGCATTGCTACGACATCGGCGAGCAGATCGGCCGAACGTCGGATCTCGCGCGCGCCCGGCAGGAATACGAGTACGTCGCCCTCGTGCTGCTGCAGGACTTCGCGCAACACGCGCACCACGTGTGATTCCATGCGTTCGCGATCTCGTGGCGCACGGTACTCGGTGGCCACGGGGAACATGCGGCCGCTGCTGCGAAGAACCGGTGCGTCGCCGCGCTCGTCGGCAATCAATCGCGCCACGGCGTTTCCGTCGAGCGTCGCCGACATGACAAGCACACGCAGTTCCGGTCGCAACAACGACTGCGTTTGCAGGGTGAGTGCGAGTCCGAGGTCGGCGTTCAGCGAACGTTCGTGAAACTCGTCGAACAACACGGCACCCACGCCTTCGAGCAGCGGATCGGTGGCCAGCATGCGCGTGAGCACACCCTCGGTCACAATCTCTACCCGTGTGCGAGCACTCACACGCGACTCACCGCGCACACGATAGCCAACGGTCTGCCCCACCGGCTCTCTGAGCGTGCGCGACATATACGAGGCCGCTGCGCGCGCGGCCAGTCGGCGCGGCTCAAGCATGAGCACACGCTGCCCCGACAACCACGGCTGGTCCAAAAGTGCGAGTGGCACCACCGTTGTTTTGCCCGCACCCGGTGGCGCTTCAAGCACTGCGAGCGATCGATCACCAAGTGCCGCCAGCAGTGCCGGCAAGACATCATGAATCGGAAGGGTGCTCACTCGCGGCGACGAATCGGCGCCGATGGGGCGAGTTGCTGCGTGATCCAGCGCTGTGCCGCTTCCAGCACTTCATCCCGGCCGCTGCGCACACCGGCCACCGTCGGCTCCACAAGAATGCCGGGAGCAACGCCGAGTCGTTGAACGAACCGACCATCGGGATATCGCACATCGCTCACCGGATACGTGGCCTGCACGCCGCCCGGCAGCGACAGCGTTGCGGTCTGACCAACGGCTCCCGCTGTGGTTGATCCAACCACGACGCGACGACCCGCTCCCGCAGCCAAACGCAAAACCAGAAGCTCGCCGTCACCGCGCGTGGACGCATCCACAAGAATTGCCATGGGTCCGCTGAACAACTCGCCGCGCACCGCGCCGGTGCGCCGTTCCGTTCGTGTAAACTGCCGTGCAGGGTCCAGCTCCGGGCTGCGCAACGCCCCGCGAGGTGGCGCAACTATCTCGCTGACATCATCGCGGGCGTACGCACGACTATCCGCATCGAGCAGTGAGCCCGCGAGCCAGCGTAATGACTCCGCACTGTGCACGCCGCGCGCGTCCACAATCACCGCCGATGCCGTCGCCACCGCGCCAGGCAGTGCCGCGTCTTCATTTTGCGCCATTGCACCAAGCCGCACACGAACTACGCCATTCGCCAACGTTTGCACCTCGCGCAACACACGAGGCGCTTCAGCAACTTCACGCGGCTCGTACCGCAGCTCGATGTTCGACGCCCCACCACTGGCGGGCTGCACACGAAACGTAGAGACCGCGCCCGCCGGGCCAGAGAGCAACCACTGTTCCAACAGCTGCTCGCGCGACCAGGCGTTCGACGCCGATACATACTCACGCAGTCGATCCAATCGTTTGTCGATCGGCTCACCACCAATCGCCACGATCTCGTCACCGCGAAATACGCTGAGTTGTGCCGCCGTCGCTTCGCTGATCTCGGATACAATCGCGCGTCGATCGACCAGCCGAATCTGAAACGGCACGCGACCTTCGCGCGCTCCAAACTCAGGATGGTCAGGAACCACAATGCTCGCCTGCGACGCATCGAGCGACGCCACAAAGCGCGCCATCGCCACCGAATATGCGCGCGCCGACGACGCTTCTTCCACTTCGCCAATCGCGCGTGCGAACATGTCATCCCATGACTCATCCGCCATGGGCAGGTACGGATTCAACGCGCGCACGGTGCCCCACAGCTTGGTCACGGCGAGCAACCGTTCGGCCAGCGACGGATATGGCTCGGCCGATGTGTGTCCGTGGCTTTCGCCCTGCGAGACGCCGAGTCGTGACGCAGTGCCACGCGGCGGCGCCGTGGCCACCGTGCTCGCGGTGCCAGCCACGGAGTCCGCCCGCGTCGCAATCGAGCGGCCATCTGCGAGCAACAGCTCTTCAATACGAATACGTGCGTACGCGTTGTCGCCCAGTTTGATGTGTACGGCTGCAGCATCGGAATGCAACACACCGGTCTCGGCCGAAACGAAGCGAACAGCGCCCGCTTGATGCAGCGCGAACATCGCGGCTGGAATCACCGATTGATCGCCTATCCGAATGGATTGCACCGCAACGGAGTCGCGATGGCCGGTGCCGCGAATCACGGGACCACTGTGCAGTGTCCACGTGGCACAGCAGCCGGGCTGCGCACCCGTATCGGCGGGCGCACCAGTGAGCCCATCCAACGCGCGCATGCCTTCGCCTATACCACGCCGAAGGCTCCGGCGTACCGGCGTTACCAACGCACCCGCGAACGATGACGGTGCGGGTGGTGCCATGCGCTCGCTCATCACGGTATCACGCACCACGCGTGTTTCCGCGTCGCCGATCTCGCGTAGCAGCGCCGACATGGCTTCCGCAAAATTTGCTTCATCCGTCGTCGCACGTATCGCATCAACATGTCGCAAATACGCCGTGTCCCACGCAGCGGCCCGATCGATCAGGTCCGGATGAAACCAGCGCGCCGCGTGCCACACGTCAGCCAGTTGCTGCAAACGAGAGAGCGCCTCACCTTCACTGCGCGCCGCGGCGGCGGGCGTGGACGCAATCCACGGGGCACGCACGGGCACAACGGCGGCGACAGGCTCCGCGGGTGCGGGTACCTTGCCGGTCGTTGGTACGCACCCCACACTGACCGCGCAGAGTAGCATTGCACCAACGCGTGCCATGGGCAGGAGCCCTGACACGCCGCGAGCATGTGTCAGCCGTGGTTTCAGTTGTTGCATTGCATATTGCTGGACACGTTGCAAGAGATGTTGCCTTGGCGCGCGCATGGTGCAACCTCCCTGACTGTTGCATTGGCGTCAAGCGACCACACCCCTTGTCTTCAGCCTCATGATCACGGAACGCCTGTATTACACCGATGCCACGCTCGTGGAGTTCACCGCTACCGTCCGCGAACACGATGCCACGCGCTGCCGGATGGTATTGGACCGGTCGGCATTTTACCCCACCAGCGGCGGCCAACCGCATGACACGGGGCTGCTGGCCGGCATTCCGGTGATCGACGTCCTCGAAGAACACGACGAGGTGATTCACGTGCTGGAGTCACCCTTGCCCGCTGGCGTCACTCAGGTCACCGGTGTGATTGACTGGTCGCGTCGGTATGATCTGATGCAGCAACACAGCGGTCAGCACCTGCTGTCGGCGCTCTTTGAAGATCACTTTGGCTGGCCCACGGTGAGCGTGCACTTCGGTGCAGAGAGTGCGACACTCGATCTGGCGTCTGAGACAATTGATGCGGGCGCACTGCGAGAAGCCGAACGCATGGCCAATGTGCACGTGACAGAGAATCGTGAGATCTCGGTCGCATTCGAGAGCGCGGATACCGCAACGGGGCTGCGCAAGCCGAGTGAACGTGGCGGCCTTCTGCGCATTGTGTCGATCGATGGACTCGACAAGAACGCGTGCGGTGGCACGCACGTGAACCGTACCGGCGCCATCGGTCCGATACTCCTTCGCAAGTCCGAGCGCGTTCGGGGCGCAACACGCGTTGAGTTTCGCTGCGGTGCGCGTGCGGTCGCGCGGGCTCGAGCCGATTGTGATATCACGCAGCAGATCGCGATCGCGCTGTCAGCGGCGGCGGAAGAAACGCCGTCGCTCGTCACGTCGCTGCAGTCTGAGCTCCGCGCAGCGAGCAAGGAGCGTGCACGTCTGCTTGAGCAGCTCGCCGCCTTTGAAGCCCGTGCGCTCTACGACACCACAGCGCCAGCGGCCAATGGTCGTCGCGTGCATGTGGTGCATCTGACAGACACGCCCGTGGCCTCGCAGCAAACCATGGCCCAGCAATTCATTCTGGGACAGCAGGCCGTGTTCATCGCCAGCAGCGCCGCGCCGGCGGCGGTGTTGCTGGCCGCGAGTGAAGACAGCGCGCTCGACGCGGGCCGGCTGCTGCGGGAGGCGTTGCAGCAGGTCGGTGGCCGTGGCGGCGGCACACCTCGCGTCGCGCAAGGCAGCGCGCCGTCCGCAGACGCCGCGCGAGCCTGTGCGCAGGCCCTCGAAGTCATCGCGCGTCAGTAGCGAAAACCGAGAGATAGGTCATCTGACCTGAAGCTGGGCCGCGGTAGGATCCGTCATACTGGGCATACCTCGGCTCACGGACGGATCCCCAGATGCTCAGCTCCATCGCTTTCGCAGTGATCACACTCACGTCACCGCTCTCCACCTCGGGCGCGTCGCTCTCGCCGTTTGAACCTGACAGTGGCTACCTGGTGGTCGATCAGGGTGGCTGGCGCGGCAGCAGCCTGCGCGTCGGACCCTACAAGTCCACCCGCATCCGTGAGAGCGGCCGCAAAGAGTGGCGCAACGGAAACTTCCTCACCGGCGAAGTGCGCGAGCGCTGGCAGGTGCAGTTCGACATTGACGACGGGCTGAGCGCGGCACCAGGACGCAGCCTCTGCGAACTGGATCGCCTGCTTACTCCCGCCAAGAACGTGAAGCTGCGCATTGAAGACACGCGCATGTTCGCCATGTCGTGCACGCTTGTTGGCAACGAGTCGTGGTTCCTGTCGGCGGATGCGGCGCTTCCGGCGGCCAGTGCGACCACGGCGGACGCGGCAGACTTTGGTTTCCCGATCGGATCGCTCACCAGCGCCGACGAGTCGTGGACGATTGTGGCCAAAGGCGCGCGTCGCCTGCTCCCGTATCTCTGGTCGCATCCGAACAGCTTTGTGCTGCGCAACGGAGACGGACAGGTCGATGCGGAGGTGTTCGTGCGCGATCGGCGACGCGTGTGGCTGCGCCCGGACCTGCCGGAGGCAACACGGGCGGCGCTCACCCGCGCGGCCATCGCGATTCTGGTCGCGGAACCGCTCGTCGCCGACATGGACAGTCTCGACCACTGAATCGCGCGCTAGATTCCGGGACATGACCATCTCTCGCCCTGCTTCCGACGAACACGCCCCCTGGGCGCACACGTACATCGACGACGCGCAGGCCGCGCTCACGCAGCACGGCCTGAGCGATATCAAATCCCTGCTCGCCAAACAGCCCGGCGAGCTGGCCACGCTGCTGCGCGGCGTGACCGACGAAGCCGCGAGGCAGGGCTACGCACCGGGCAAGTGGTCGCTGCTCGAGTCGCTCCTGCACACCATCGACACGGAGCGCGTGTTCAGCTATCGCCTGCTCCGGGCTGCTCGCGGCGATCGCACACCGCTGCCCGGATACGAGCAGGATGACTGGGTGCCGCTGTCTGGTGCCAACCAGCGGTCGCTCGCTTCGGTCATCACGGAGTTCGGTGCGGTCCGCGCCGCAACGCTCGCGCTGCTCGAGCCGCTCGACGAGAACGCCCTCGCCCGGCGCACCGTGGCCAGCGGGCACGAGGTGTCGGCTCGCGCCCTCGCCTGGCTGATCGCGGGTCACGCCGCGCATCACTTTGTGCTCACACGAGATCGCTATCTCGGCTAACTTTCAGGTTTGGGCGCGACCGGCTCTCCGGGCGCGCATCTCCTGATTCCGTCGCCGTTTTTGCCTTTTCGGAGTGATCCGTGTCCGTTGCTGCTACTGCTGTGTCTTCCGCGTCGATGCGCCTCGCCATCGATACCGTGCGCACCCTGGCCATGGACGCGGTCCAGCAGGCGGAGTCGGGTCACCCCGGCACGCCCATGGCGCTCGCGCCGCTGGCGTACGCGCTCTACACGCGCCACCTGCGCCATGATCCCGCCCATCCGGACTGGGCCGATCGCGATCGCCTGGTACTGTCGGCCGGTCACGCATCCATGCTGCTGTACGGCTCGTTGCATCTCGCCGGCTACGATCTCACACTTGATGACATCAAGGCGTTCCGGCAGTGGGGGTCACGTACGCCCGGCCACCCGGAATACGGCCACACCGCCGGCGTAGAAACCACCACCGGCCCGCTCGGCCAGGGTGTCGCCAACGCCGTGGGCTTCGCACTCGCCGAACGTCACCTCGCGGCACGCTTCAATCGCGAGGGACACCGCGTTGTTGATCACTACACGTACTTCATTGCAGGCGACGGCTGCCTCATGGAAGGCATCTCGCACGAAGCGGCGTCGTTTGCCGGGCATTTCGGGTTGGGCAAGCTGATCGGATTTTTTGACGACAACCGTATCACGATTGATGGGCGCGTTGACCTCACCTGCAGTGACGACGTGGAAGGTCGCTTTGCTTCGTACGGTTGGCAGGTGCTGCACCTTGCCGACGTCAACGACCAGGAGGCGATTGATCGCGTGATCGCCGCCGCCAAGGCCGACACCACACGTCCAACGCTGGTGGTGACGCGCACCATTATCGGTTTCGGTTCGCCCAATCGCGCCGATACAGCCAAAGCGCACGGCGAACCGCTCGGCGCGAAAGAAATCGAGCTTACGAAAGACGTGTACGCGTGGCCAAGCCACGAACCGTTCCATGTGCCGGCCGAAGCCGCGGCACACTGGCGCGAAGCCGTGGCGCAGCGCGCCGAAACGCGCGTACAGTGGCTGCAGCGCTGGGCCGCGTATCAGTCGCAGCATACGCAGCTCGCCAACGATCTCGAACGTCGCCAGCGCGGTGACCTGCCGTCGGGATGGGAAGAAGCGCTGCCGTTGTTTGACGCGGCCAGTGGCGCCGTAGCCAGTCGTGCCGCGAGCGGCGCGGTACTCGCCGCACTCGCTCCTGCCCTTCCGGAACTGCTCGGCGGTTCCGCCGATCTCACGGGGTCAAACCTCACGCAGCTCAAGGGTGAATCCATCTTCACCGCCGCGGATCCCAGTGGTCGCTACATACACTACGGCATTCGTGAACACGCGATGGGCGCGATCATGAATGGCGTGGCGCTGCACGGCGGCAACATTCCGTTCGGCGGTACCTTCCTGGTGTTCGCGGATTACATGCGTCCCGCGATTCGCCTCGCGGCGCTCATGAAGCAGCGCGTGATTTATGTGTTCACGCACGACTCCATCGGTCTTGGTGAAGACGGCCCTACGCACCAGCCGGTTGAGCATCTCACCAGCTTGCGCTGCATTCCCGGACTCACGGTGCTGCGTCCGGCCGATGCCGCCGAAGTAGTGGAATCGTGGAAAATTGCGCTCGCGCATCGCGGTGGACCGGTTGCGATCGTCTTGTCGCGACAGAAACTGGCCTGGCTGAACATCGTGGAGCGCGCCCGCGCTGGTGTGTCGCACGGCGCGTACGTGCTGCAGCAAACTGATGGTGGCGAGCCGCAGATCGTCTTGATGTCCACCGGCAGTGAAGTGGGCGTGGCGCTCAACGCCGCCGCGATGCTCGAATCACAGGGCGTTCGTGTGCGTGTGGTGAGTGCACCAAGCCTCGAACTGTTTGCCGCGCAGGACAACGCGTATCGCACGCGCGTGCTGCCAGCTGGCGTGCCACGCGTGGCGGTGGAAGCCGCACATTCGATGTCATGGCATCGCTGGGTGGGCGATAACGGTGCCATTATCAGCATTGACGATTTCGGCGCGAGCGCACCGGCCCCCGTGCTCTACAAGCACTATGGCATTACGGCCGAGCATGTCGCCGAAGCTGCCCGCACGCTGATCTAGCACGCACGCGTACCAACGCCCTCACGCCTCGCGGGGAAAGACATGCCAGAGACCATCACGCTGTCATCCAACCTGCTCCTTATCGTTGGCGTGGTGGCTCTGCTGCTGCTGGCGGTCGGCGCGGCGTGGGGTCGTCGCCGCACCAATCGCACCGTATTGTGGACGGAACAGCCGCGAACACTGGCACGAAACCGCGATGACACCGGTTCAATCGAGGTCGATCCTGACGTGCGCGCGTTCATTCAGAACAATCGAATGATCGACGCCATCAAGCTTGTGCGCGATCGTACCGGGCTGGGGCTGCGCGAGTCGAAAGAACTTGTTGAACGCATGCGTGCGCAGCTCCCCCGTTAAGCCGGCCTGAATCCGAAGTCTCCTTCGCCGTACACAACCACACCTATGTCTGACTCAGCGCCGCAGAACTACGCGAACCACACCAAGATGGTCGCGGGCTATCACTACGTCACGTCTCCACTCGCGTTTGCCTACTTGCTCTGGAGCATCTACCGAGCGTTCACACTGCGCGACGCAGAAAGTCACTTCGACCTGTTAGGCGCAGCAGCACTGTTCGGTGCGGTAGCTTTCGCGCGCCTGTTCCCGCTCAAGGCACAGGATCGGCTGATTCGCCTTGAAGAACAGTTGCGATTCTCGCGTATCCTTCCGGCAGATCTTGCGTCACGCGTGCATGAGCTCAAGCCGCGCCAGCTTATTGCGCTGCGCTTTGCCAGCGATGCTGAAGTGGTGGAGTTGGTGCGCGACGTGTTGGCGGGAACGCTGACGGAGCCCAAGCAGATCAAGCAGCGCATCAAGAACTGGCGCGCGGACACCTTTCGCGTCTGAACCGAACCGTTTGCTATTGAACGTGCGCCGCGACGGCTCGCGGCGCACGTTGTGTGTTAGTACGGCCGCACAATCGCCAGCACATCACCGTACTGCTGCAGCCGGCCCGTGCGAAACGCATCAATCGTGGTCTGCATGGGGCCGATGAGTTGCGACATCAATGGCCCCATCGCTCCGCTGCTGCCGCGACTCCAACGATTGGTGACGGAGCGAATGAAGGTGCTGGTGCTATCCATTGGAAGCGTGGCCACGTTGTTGTAGAAACGGGGCCACGTGTCGTAGTCCTGAAAGAGATACTGCTCCACGTTTGACAAATAGAACGTGCCCACGCGCGTATTGTGCTGTCGCAACCAGTTGCCCACCGACTGCAGCGCACGTGGGCCCGCAAAGTCTCCGGTCACCGGTACCACCAGATTGCGTTGCTGCAGTCCGCGAATCGTGCGGTACACCGTTTCGCTCCCCAGAAAACTGAGATTTGTGCCCGCGCCGTTGTCCTGCCGCATGAGCAAAGAGAAAGAGGGCATGCCACGCGATGTCATCATGGCGTAGCCGTACTCAAGCACAAACGAATAGTTGATGTCGGGCCCCGCGATCGCGAAGGAACTGTCTACGCGTCGCATTAATGCCCAATCGTCATCACGAATCGCGAAGCCGTGAGTTTTTGACAAATGCGTCTGCACGCGTTGCCATGTGGTGTGCAACAACGCCGAGTCCATGGCGACCGCGTGATATGCGTCCAGCAGCGCCGCCGCCGAGCTCAAGGTGTCCAGCCCTTTGGGTCGTGGGCGTGCGAAGAGCAGGCTGAGAAAATCCGCGCGCGTTTCGGCCAGTTCAAAGTACGATTTGTACAACAGGTGCAGCGCCAGATTCTGCCGGCGAATATCGACAATGAAGGCAATCGACGGTTCAAGCGCCGCGATGTACGTGAAGTTCTGTTCTGGTCCTACTCCCAGGTACGCGTGGCCGCGTGGCACCACGCTGCGAAGCGGTGCGATCACATGCTGCCATGCCGTTTCGTTCGACACAAAATTTTCGCTGCGAAACCAGCCGGCAGGTTCCGAAAGCTCGTTTACCAGGCGCCAGAACGTGGTGTCCGCCAGCTGACTCGGTACGCGCTCCGCGATGCGCGGAATGCTCACACGTTCCTGAACCGGCGGCGCACTCTGCGGGCCAATCGGGCGCATTGGACCCGCCAGCAGCATGACCACACCAGCGGATCCGAGCCACGTGTACTTCATGCATGCTCCGGCGAATCGCCGTGTAAAGCGCCTGAACGGGAGCGCTCCACTGGTACGCGGCAGGCGCTCGTTGCTCCTTCACACTGCCGTCCGGTCGCCTCCTCGGCAAGAGCGAGGGGACGGGACGGGAACGCGCGTCGAGCCTTTTGTCATTTCCCTCCATGACCCGACCAACCCTTGCCTTTGTCGCGCCGTGGGAATGCTCTCGGGCGATCGCCAACATTCCGGCGTCGCCGCGCGATGATGTGATCGTGGTGTTGCTCGAATCGGTGGCCAAAGGCGCCTCGTTACCCTGGCACCGGCAGAAGCTGGTGCTGGTTTTGTCGGCCATGCGGCATTTTGCCGACGCGCTCACACGCGCCGGTTATCAGGTGCGGTACGAACGCGCGAATAGCTACGCGGAAGGGATCGCCCAGATTGCGCGCGAAACGGGCGCCGGGCGCGTGGTGGTCACGGAACCGCGTGAGTGGGATATGCAGGAGGAGCTGGAGCGTGCCGAGGCGCTGTTGCAGAGCAGCGGTGTGCCAATGGTGCGTCGACCAGATCGTGGCTTCCTCGCGACGCGCGAAGAGTTCACCACGTGGGCGAACGGACGCAAGGAGTACCGCATGGAGTGGTTTTACCGCGACATGCGCCGCAAGTACAACGTGCTCATGGACGCCAACGGCAAACCCGAAGGCGGTGAGTGGAACTACGACGCCGAGAATCGAAAGCCGTGGCCCAAAGGGCGCGCGGTGCCAGCGCCATATCACGTCGAGCCCGATGAGATCACGCGCGCGCAAATGGAGCGCGTGTCAGGATGGGCGGCGCGCTGGGGCTCCGCGGACTCATTCGGATTACCGGTAACACGACGCGATGCCAAAGCCTGGCTTGAGCGTTTTGTCACCGAACGGTTGGGCGAGTTTGGGCCGTTTGAAGACGCGATCGTGGGCGGTGAGCATGAACTGCTGCACTCCTCGTTGTCGTCCATGATCAACGTTGGGCTCCTGCATCCGCTCGAAGTCGTGCAGCGCGCGGAACGTGCGTATCGCGAAGGCGTCGTGCCCATTGCCAGTGCCGAAGGATTCATTCGACAGATTCTCGGCTGGCGCGAGTTCATGCGCGGTATGTACTGGCAACTCATGCCCGGGTTGCGCACCGCGAACGCGCTCGAGGCGCCCCATCCGCTGCCCCGGTGGTTCTGGGCGCCCGATGGTGAGCAGTGGGACGATACCGTTGGCACAAAGTGCGACATGCGGTGTCTGCACGATTCAATCTGTCAGGTGCGTGACCACGGGCGCACGCACCACATCAATCGGCTGATGGTGCAGGGCAACTTCGCCACACTCTTTGGTGTGGAACCCGCCGCGCTATCGCGTTGGTTCTGGGCCGCGTTTACCGATGCGTATGAGTGGGTAGAGTTGCCGAACGTGGCCGGCATGGCCACGTGGGGTGATGGCGGCGCGATTGCCTCCAAGCCGTATGTGAGTACGGGCGCGTACATCCAGCGCATGGGCAATGTCTGTGCAAGCTGTCGCTATGACCCCAAGCAGCGGGTGGGCGATACCGCGTGTCCCTACACCTTGATGTACTGGGACTTTCTCGCGAAACACCGAGAGCGTTTTGTGAACCATCCGCGCATGGCCATGATGGTTCGTAATCTGGATCGCATTCCTGAAGCGGAGCTTGTGCAGATACGCCGGCAGGCCGCCGACTTTCGCGCATCGGCGCTCCGCGAGCACGGTTAGGCGCATTTCGGAACGATGCTGACACCAGGCTGTCAGCAGGGTCGGTGCAGGTTGTGCGAACTCGGTTTTTCTTTTCGCACTCTTGCCGGAACACCTACCATGCCGCAGTCGCTTGCCATCGAATTTGCACCGTTTGCACTCAACCCCGACGTCACCGAGGAGCAACTCCTCAGTGCATCGGAACGCCTGGAACGAGAGTTCCTGCAGTATCAAAGCGGCTATCTCGGCCGCGCAACCTCACGGCTCTCAAACGGTCGCTGGGCCGATATTGTGCTGTGGCGGTCTGAAGAGCACGCGATGGCCATCCTGCCGCTGATTTCACAGAACGATGCGTGCGCGGCATATTTTTCATGCATGAACGGCGCTGACACGTCGGATCCAGCGCACGGCGTGCAGGTGTTTCGCGCGATCCGGTCATTCGGCCTGTTGTCGACAACGTGATACATCGCACGAACGCCGCTCGGAGGGGGAGCATTGGCGGGTAACTTTCGGATCTCTCTTCAAGGAGTCCATCGTGGCCCGTCAGATTGCTCTGCTCTCGCTCGTGCTCTTTTCGTGGGCCTGCGGTTCGGCCACACCAGACTCCGATTCGACACCTGCAACGTCAGATGCTGCGGAAACGGACGCGCCAGACGGACCTTCGCCGGCCGCAATGTCGCACGGCGAAGCGAAGATCGGCGATCCTGCCGTTCCGCTGCAGCGCAGTGCCATGGCCCCGCCGCGCAGCACGCAGCGTCGACACAACGTGCGCATGACCACGGCGCACGTTCGTCACATCGTTGCACCCGGCGTGGTCTACGATGGATGGGCGTTTGACTCCGTCATTCCCGGACCGGTTGTTCGTGTGACGGTCGGTGACACGGTGAACTTTACGATTGTGAACGTGTCACCGATTCCACACTCCATGGATTTTCACGCCGCGGAGATCGCGCCGAGCCGTGCGTACGTGAATGTGAATCCCGGCGATTCGCTCTCGTTCCAGTTTGTGGCGCGCGTTCCGGGGGCGTTCATGTACCATTGCGGCACGGCGCCCGTTGCCGCGCACATTGCCAACGGCATGTACGGCGCAATCGTCGTGGATCCGGTCACGCCCTTGCCCCCGGCGCGAGAGCTGGTGCTGGTCCAGAGCGAGTTTTATCTGGGTCCGCCAAGTGGCGCCGACTCGTTACGCGGACTGGATTGGTCGCAGTTACTTGACCTCTCCCCTGATCACGTGGTGTTTAACGGAGTGGCGGGACAGTACGCGGCAAATCCTGTCCCTGCCGACCCTGGTGAGCTTATCCGTTTCTACGTTGTGAATGCCGGCCCGAATCGGGTATCGGCGTTTCACGTTGTTGGTGCCATCTTTGATCGCGTTCGTGTCGGCGGATTCGGCGCTCCACTCGAAGGCGTGCAGACATTTAACGTACCCGTTGGCGGCGGCGTCATCTTTGAAGGCCGCGCCATGGAAGAAGGCATTTATCCCTTTGTCAGCCACGCGTTTGCCGACGCAACCAAGGGCGCCGTTGGCGTACTGAAGGTTGGTAACCCGAAAGGGGCCGTCGGCGCGCACTAACCGGAGTTTGTAAGCCACGAATGCGTCGCGCGGATCGACTGTATCGCATCACAGACTATCTGCGTGGACGCCGCCTCACCACGGCGCGCTGGCTCGCCAGTCGACTCGATGTTTCGGTGCGTACGATTTACCGTGACATCGCCGACTTGATGGACGTGGTGCGAGCTACGCGCCGATTTCCGTTCCTTTCGTTTGGATCGAGTCGCGGCGCTTGCGCCTACGGCAGCGCGTTATCCGCTCCAGGTCGACCGGACGTTGCAGGCATTCTTTGACACCATGAAATCTCGCTATGGCCTCGACGCGACAGTCTTCGACCCCGAGCGATAACACGGCGCGCTTTGGCGGCGCGTTTACAGCGACGCTCTTTCGCTATGATGGACCGGGCGGATGGTTCTTCGCTCCGGTTCCTGAAGAGTTCGCGCCGCCCGTCACGCACGGATGGGGACGCACACCGGTCGTCGCCACGGTTGATGATCAGACGTGGCAGACCAGCGTATGGCGCGGAAAAGATGGCCGTACGCTGCTCGCGGTGCCTAAAACAATTCGCGGCCAGAAAGGAGATGGTGACACGGTGAGCGTGAAGATTGCGTTCACGGCGCTCTGACGGCCATACTGTACGCACCCTCTCGGCTCAAGGAACTATTGTTGCTCGCGCGACACTTCTCGCGGACCAGATGGCCTCACGCGTAGGTCGCCATACGCTACCGCAGCGCCGCGCGCTGCTCGAACTCGTGCGCGGCAGCTGCGAAAACAGACCGGGAACGTATCGCATGCTCGCTGAGGCGGGCCGGGTGCTGTACGTGGGCAAATCGCGCGCGCTGCGCACCCGGTTGCTCTCCTACTTTCGCGCCAAGGGAAGACGCAACAAGTCAGCAAAAATTCTGCGGCATACGTTTACCATCGAGTGGCAGTACGCACCCAATGAGTTCGGCGCGCTGCTCGATGAACTTCGGCTCATCAAGCAGCATCGTCCGCACTTCAACTCCGCCATGGTCTCCGATGAATGGCCGCGTGCGTACGTTGCACTGACTGCCGGGAGCGTGCCTGGATTACGTGTGGTGCGCCGAACAGACGATGCGCGCGCATCAGACTTGTGGGGCCCGTTCCGCCGAGTGTCGCATTTGTCCGATGCCGTGCATGCGCTGGCAGAAATTGCAGCGGTGCGCGATTGCACGCTTGAAGAATCCAACGGCGCGAACGCCGCGCGTCCGCTCTGGTTTGCAGACGCCGCGCCACCGCGTGGGCCACGCCGACTGCGTACACCCGGTTGCCTGCGCGCAGAGATAGGCAGCTGCCCGGGTCCGTGCATCGGCACCGGCAACGCAGCGCAGTACACGCACAGCGTCAAGCTCGTGCGTGATTTTCTGAATGCGCGCACCAACGAACCACTGCTGCGAGCACGCGAACGCATGCGCATTGCATCAGAAGCGCTTGAGTTTGAACGCGCCGCCGTATGGCGTGACCGCGCTGAGCTACTGGAGTGGTTATGGCTGCGAGTGACACGCTTTCACGCCAGCATGGACCGGCTCTCTTTTGTCTACCGGACGGGCGATTCGTCTGAAAATGGTCGTGCCTACATCATTCGGCGCGGCACCGTACGCGCTGAACTTCCGCTGCCGAGCACGGCAGAGCAGGAGACGGCGCTACAGGCCATGTCGCAGCGAATCTTTCACGAGGCCGACCCACGCGGTGGCGATGTCCCGATGCACGATCTCGACGAGTTCTACCTGGTGGCGAGCTGGTTTCGCCGTCGTCCTGACGAGCTGCTGCGCACGTCACAACCCACCGTCGCGCCGTGATCAGTCACTGTCTGCTAACTGTACGGTAGCACTCCCACACCGGGAACGAAACGCGCGCGTCGCACACTGAACAAGCGGATCCGCGAAGGCACCTTTGCCTTGCCCATGCTTCGCTTGAGTCAGGTTATGTCGCTTCCAATTGCTCCGCACAACGCAGATTTAGCAGACGTCGTACAGGACGCCGAACGCAGAACGCTGTCGTTTGCGCGGCGACGACTGCTGCTCGGCATCACGGGTGTCGGCGGTTCTGTCTTGCTTTCTGTGATATGGCTTGCGGCGTTGCTCACCGGTATTGTGCGCGTGCCGAGCGACTGGCCCATCGCAGGCGTACCGCTCGCTGCAGCAGTCAATGCGCCCCTGCTCGTTCTGATGGTGTTTGCCGGCCACACCGTGTTGCTCGCAATCGTAGAGTTCATTGGTGGTGCAATCGCCGTGCGCGAACGGCCCTCGTTTTTTAAATGGTTCACTGCCTGGCTTCGTGGCGTGTTTGTGCAAGGCGCAATACTTGCGGGCGTCACATTCGGTGCCGCACTCGCCGCCTCGCAACTCGGATTGGTCGGAGTACTCGGTGTGATCTTCGGTGCGTCAATCGCACTGATTGTTGCACAGGGATTCATTGCGAAGCTCGTGGCGTCGCTGCGCACAGAACCCGCAGACGAATCAGTCGGTGCGCTCGCCCTTGAGCACGGCGTGCGTGATACCGCCGTGCGTGTGGTGCACGCCACCGACGAAGCCTTCGTTGGTGGATGGATCGGTGTCCGGGCGCCAACGCTCTGGATTCCCGCCCGCTGGACGGCGCCGGAACACCGTGATCTGCTCGCCGTGCAGTTTGCACGCCGTCACACGCAGTTCACCACGGGTGCACGACGTCGTGGTCTGTTGCGCGCCGTGCTCTGGCCAGTTGCCGGCGTCGCGCTCTTCGCACCGATACTCCCGTGGTCGGCAACGGACGCCGCGTTCTGGCTCGCGCTCCCGGCGCTCAGCACGCTGTGGACGTTTGTTGCCGTATTGCTGTTGCCATCGCTCTCGCGTCCGATCGTGTACAACGCGGATGCCGCTGCGGCGCAGCGCGTCGGTACGTCGAAAGTTGTGAACGCAATCCGCCAGCTCGATACATGGCAGGACGACGAGCCCGAACGTTCACCCGGCGTGGAGTTCATCTTCCACCCCGTGCCGTCGCGCGCCAATCGTGAACGGGCTCTCGCTCGTGTCCATCGCAAAACGTTTGGCGGCGCACATCAGCAGACTCGCCTCACGCTCTTCACATCCCTCACCGCGTTCGGCCTGCTCGGTCGCGTCGTCCATTGCAACATCGGACGCCCTGAGCTCTGGGCCGTCTACCCCGGCGACTGAGCACACCCGCTTCTGCCGCCGGAGCACTGCGGGCTCCGAGTCGCGATCGAATCCCTAGCGCGCCGCCAGCCGTACCGCCGGCAGCCGATCTGTTGAACGACGCGTCTGCACTGGCGCAATCGCCGGTGTCCCATACGCCGGCGTGCCCAACCCCGCACGCTCGCGCAACAGCGAACAGAACTGTGTGGCCTGTGCGGCGTCGATCGTTTGCAAATGCAACTGTCGTCCGGTCGCACGCACACGCAGTGACGTACCAAGCGGATCTGCGCGCATTTCGACGCACGTGATCGCAGCGTGCATCACATGCGCGACATTCGTCTCTGGATGTGTCTGCGCGAGAATCAACAATCGGCGCGATGTAATCACCCAGTTTGCAGCGCCACGTTCATCACTGCCATGCAGCACCGCGAGCAACCGCTCGTCGGGACCGAGCGCGTTGTGAATGTCCGAGAAATCGGCGGTAAGCAGAGGACGCACGGTAGGTCGGGTTGCGACAGCGGCGGTACTCAACACAGCACGCGGTCGGGGAATCAGAACAGCACGGTCGACAGCCGCAGGTGGGATCAGCTGTCACGATGCTTGTGTACGATGACCGTGCATCGTTCGCTGAACGGCATCGTGACAGTTGATGAACGGGCAAACTAGAGCGGAAGTCGCGCGTCTGCAATTGCCTTGCAGCAGTCGTGTGCGACTCAGCATCCAGTCGTCGCCACTCGTATCATTCAGCAGGCGCGAGTGCGTCTCTACAGTATAGAATCATTGATGCGGCACTTGATTGCATCAATCAAATCGATGTCGCATCTGGTGTCTTTGTACTGTCGAATGCACGTTATGTGTCACCCCTCGTCTGTACTTTTCACAAATCCGGACAGCTGGAGAGCACATGCCTACTCGATCACTCCGCCTTACTGTCGCGTCGCTGTCGCTTTTTTCAGTGTCGCTTACACCTGGCTCACACGCGCACGCACAAGCGCGCGCGGCGGCTCCGGATTCTGTGTAACACAGCGCCTGGGATGTGCCCTGGCAGGGTCGCCCGCGCGATCCGTGCGTCGCGCCAGCCGGCGACCACATCTGGTTAGCGGGCCCGACCGGCAACGATGTGGCCGGTTGATCGCCACGCCAACGACGTGAGCGAATACGTGCTGCCCGGTACAGCGGCGTCGTTGTCGTACGCGTTGACCGTCGACGAGCAAAATCGTCTATGGAGTGGTGGAGACGGGCGTGCGACACATGGTGTATGATCCGAAAACGCGCAGCATCCGGTACGGCGGTGATCTCGGTCAACTCGGACGCGCCGTAGTACCGCGTACTTTACCAGTCATTCAGGATTGATGCATTCATGAACACTCGCATCGCACAGTGGACGGCCGAGCACCTGTGACCAAGCGCATCGCGTATCAGGGAGAACCGGGCGCGTACTCCGACGCCGCCGTGCATCAGCACTTTGGTGCCGGCGCGGTCGGCGTGCCGCATGCATCGTTTCCCGACGCGCTGCACGCCGTGGTGAACGGCGACTGCGATCGCGCCATGATTCCCGTGGAGAATGCGATTGCCGGGAAAGTGCACATTGCGCTGGATGCCATGCACAACGCCGGTGATGCGTTGGTGCAAATCGACGAACACCGGCTGAACATCGAGCTGTGTGTGCTCGGCGTGCCAGGCGCGATGCTCGCGACCGTGCAGCAAGTGTGGAGTCACCCCGTGGCATTGGCGCAGTGCCGGATCTTCGCCGCGCGGCACCCGTGGCTGGAAGTCAAATCACACGCAGACACCGCGGGCGCCGCACGTGAAGTGGGCGAACGCGGTGATCGCATGGTGGCGGCGATTGCCAGTGAACGTGCCGCGCAGCAATACGGACTCGAAGTCCTGGCGCGTGGAGTGCAAGACGTACCGCATAACTGGACACGATTTGTTGTGCTCGCACGCGCCGCCGATCGGGTGACACTAGACCAGTAACGGCACCGTCAACTCGCGTCCCATGGCCTGCGCCACCACACGCGCCTGACGCATCATACTGTCGAACGCCGCAAACGTGAGTGACTGTTCACCGTCGGACTGCGCGCACGTGGGGTCCGGATGCACTTCCACAAGCAGCCCGTCTGCACCCGCAGCAATCGCTGCCATCGCGAGCGGCGCCACCAGTGCGGCCTGACCCGCGGCGTGACTCGGGTCCACGAGCACCGGCAAATGTGTTTCGCGCTTGAGCACCGGGATCGCGGCAATGTCGAGCGTATTGCGCGTGGACGTTTCGTACGTGCGAATACCGCGCTCGCACAACATCACCTGCGTATTGCCCTGCGCCAGCACATACTCGGCGGCCATCAGCAGTTCCGTGATCGTGGCTGATAAACCGCGCTTGAGCAACACCGGTCGATGCGATTTTCCGATTTCGGTGAGCAACGCGAAGTTCTGCATGTTGCGCGCGCCAACTTGCAGCACATCCGCAAACTCCGACACCAGCTCCACCTGCCGTGGATCAAGCACTTCCGTCACCACCGGCAATCCGGTTTCCGCGCGCACCTCGGCGAGCAGCTCGAGGGCCTCGCGCCCCATACCCTGAAATGCGTACGGCGATGAACGCGGTTTGAATGCACCACCACGCAGCGCGCGTGCGCCTGAGGCCTGCACGGCATGCGCCGTCTGAAACAGCATGTCGCGACCCTCGACGGAGCATGGGCCGGCAATCACCACCAACTCCGACCCACCAACGCGCGTACCGGCCGCATCACCCAGCGAAACGATCGTATCGGACCCGGCAAACGCACGCGATGCAATCTTGTACGGCTTGCCGATCTTGAGCACCTGCTCTACGCCCGGCAGTCGCGTAAGGTTGGCAGCGATCAGTTTGTCATGATCCCCGATGCACCCAATAATGGTGCGCTCCTCGCCACGACTGATGTGCGCGCGCAGCCCGGCGCGTTCCACATGTGCCACAATGTTTTCAACGTCATCGGCAGGTGTTCCTACGGCGGTCACGATAATCATGCGGGTCCCAGTCCAGAAAAAGTGTGGGGATCCACTCGGCGACCGTCTCGCTGCGATGGCCAATAAAAAAGGCCCGCGCATTGAGCACGGGCCTCGCAGATCGTCAGGTGGAGCGCGTTACGCGCAGCAGTGCCCGACGCCGTGGCCCGTGGGGGTCGGCGTAAACCAATAGGCATAAAAGCTGGCGTTGTGGCGCATGCGTCAATCCTGACGGGGGCCTGCGCATTTGTCAAGCGAGCGTTCGATACGCTTCCTCGGCGTTACTGCTTCTTTTCTTTCGCCACGACGGTCGGCCACTTCGCATCGGCCTTCACAATGTGCCCCGGTACGTCGCGCAACCACGACTTCTGCGTGCGCGGGTCCTTGTTCAGGTACAGTCGACCGTTTTCCACGCGCCAGGCCGAAGGGTCGACGTCGAATTTGGCGCCACCTACCATGCCCATGGCGCAGTACCCACCGTACTGTGGTGCGTACGCGTCGGGCTTCGCGATGAACACATCACGATTTGCCGCAGACGCAAACCGGAACGTGGCGCCTTGCCACGTGGCGGTGAACGCGGTGGTGCCTTTCGTCGGTGCGCCCGCGGTGAAATACGCCACGGGATCATAGCCGTGAATGGCCACGCCGTCTGCGTTCACATTCATGGGCAGCACCTGCGACATCGTGACCGCGGGCGTGGCCGTACGCTTGGGCTCCATCTGGGCGCTGGCGGATCGCGGCATGAGCCACAACGCGGCCGTGAGCGACACCGAGACGACAAACAGTGTGCGCGCGCGTAGCGTTGGCGTGGAGAATGCGGTGCGTGATGAGCTGAGCATATTCTGAACTCCTGCAGTTCGCGAAGGGAGTAGTTGCGCCGAGAACGCGTGGCCGGACGCACGCGGTGGACTGCCCCGACTAGTCCGCCGTTCGATAATGAGTTCCCCCGCCTCGCACATCACGCCGCAATCGCGTACACTAGGCGAACGTCTTCCCTTCACCACTTCACACCTGACATCATGCCACGCAACGCCGCCACGAGCGCGCGCGGACCCGCCGCGATTGGTCCCTACTCCCACGCTGTCTGGAGTGGTTCCGAACTGTTCTGCTCAGGTCAAACGCCCATCGATCCCGCAACGGGCGCGCTCATCACCGGTGACGTAGCCGCACAAACACACCGTGTGTTCGACAACCTGCAAGCGGTGCTCGAGGACAACGGTTTGTCACTCGACGATGTCGTGAAGTGCAACGTGTATTTGATCGACATGGCCGACTTCGCGGCCATGAATGGTGCGTACGCATCACGTTTTACTGCACCATACCCGGCGCGCACGACGGTCGCCGTGGCCGGCTTGCCGCTCGGTGCGCGAGTGGAGATCGAGTTGCTGGCGCGTCGCGCGACTTAACCGTCGAGCTCCGCCAATACGCGCTTCGGCGCCGTACGACGATACGCATCACGCACGAGTTCCTCCACCTCGCGCCAGCGCGGTCGTTTATCAATCCACACACCGACCCACCCGCTTTTGCCTACGTACGGTGGCACGAAATAGCGGGTGGGGTCACTTGCCACGAGTTGCCGCTGATTTTCTGCGGCGCAGTTGAGCCACACGCCATGTCGGCCCGCGCCATGATGATTGGTTGGCGCCGCGTACATCGCAAAGAGTTTGTTCTTCACGCGAAACGTTGGCTCGCCCCACGCTTCGACTTCGTGCGTGTGGGGCAGTGCGAGGCAGACTTCGCGTAGCCGATCGAGTGGGGAGTTCGACATGCGTGTCAGAGGCGCGATGTTCGCCAAGTGAGTGTCAACCGTGAAATCGCGACCAGCGCTTACCGCCCAAGCACCCGCCCGCGCAGCACAACATTACGAATTTTGCGCGTCGCGCCAATGTCTTCCAGCGGATTCGCGTCGAGCAGCAACAGGTCCGCGACAAAGCCCGTGGCAACTGCACCGTGTGTAGTGGAACGACCCATCACGCGCGCTGGCACTGTTGTGGCCGTTGCCAACGCTGCCGCCGGTGACAAGCCGGCCTCCACGAGATACGCCAGCTCGGCGTGAATGTTCGGCAGTGCAGCGGTGTCGGAGCCAATCAGATTGTCTGTGCCCGAAACAATCGGCACACCACGCTCGTGCGCGCGCCGTGTAAGGGCGAGTGACCACGCACGCATCACCGCCGGCGATTCGCGCGCCAGAAACACATACAGCGTAGGCTCGAGCGCCGTGCCCGCTTTCACCATCGCGTCAACGAGCGTCGTTATCTGCGCACCGTCCACGGCGACCGATGCGTACGGGCCTTCTGCGCGCTTGAACGCATCATCGGCCTGCACACTCGGCGCGCCCTGCCATGACAGATACGGCACGTGTGTGAGCACATCCACACCCGATTGCACCAACTGCAGTGGCCGCGCGGGAAACACCGTACCATGCGCGACCACGCGCATGCCCTGCACGTGTGCCTCGTTCGTAATGCGCGCGGCCAGTGTGCTATCCAACATCGCGTAAAGTTTGAGCACCTCCGCACCTGATCCGCGCGCTCTCGCTACGGCGCGCACCAGATCCGTGGTGTCGGTCATTGCCTGCGCCCATGGCGCGGTGCCTGGCGCAAAGCCAACGCCAGCGCCGCGAAAACGTGGGTCGATAAAAAATCCCGGTCCGGCCAGCACACTCGCGTACACAATCTCAGGGGCGGCCAACTCCTTCGTGATGACCTGCCGCGCGTACTCACCCGCCACGCGTGCGTCACCCGCCATGCTGTTCACCAGCGTCACACCACCGCGCGCTGCGCGCTCAAGCGCGGACGCTTGTCGAGGCACGAGATGCACGTGATGATCCACCAAGCCGGGAATCGCGTACGCACCGCGCGCGTTCAGCAAGACATCCACCGTTGCGGGCAGCGGTGCATCGAGGTTGGTGACAGCGGCAATCATATCACCACGAATCACGATGCGCTGAAGGGCGCCCGTACGCGCGGCCGCAACATCTACCACCCGCACCGAATCAATCACCAGCACACGAGATGAAGCATCATGCGCTGTTGCGCGCTGCGCGTGCGCGGCAGTCCCAATCGCGATGAAAGACGCGACGACCAACGCGGCACCAGGCACTGCGCCACAGGCTGCTCGAAACACCGCACACCGCGCAGCGGCGTACGCGCTCACGTCCACGCCGCCGAAAGCACGCGCGCAAAACTTCCGCCCAGCACCAACCGGATCGTCTCATCCGAATGACGTCGGCGCACCAGCGCTTCTGTCAGATCAAACAAACGCTTGGGATGATCCAGACCATCCACATGCGCACCACCATTCTCGGCGAAGTACGCGTTGTAGCGCGAAAAATTCGGCTGATTGCTCGGCACGCCGTCGCCATCGTTGCGCATGGGGTTGGCCAAACCAGCCATATCAAGATCGCTGCCCACACCAACGTGTTCGGCGCCCATCAGCTTGATCAGATGCTCCACATGATCTGCCACGTGTTCCACCGTCACCGGAGGCGCGCTGCGAATCATGAAGCGAATCATGGGCACACCCACCACACCGCCTTTCGCGGCCAGCTTGCGTAGCATGTCGTCGGTCTTGCAGCGCGCGCAGTTGTCGAGCAGCGCACGGGCCGAGGCATGCGTGAAGATCGGCGGCTTTTTCGCGGCCTCCAGGGCATCAAGCGTGGTCTGATCGCCGCAGTGCGAGAGATCGACCACCATACCCACCTGCTCCATGCGTGTGATGATCTCGGCGCCAAATGCTGTCAGTCCGCTGTCACGATTCTCAAGAAACCCCGCACCCGTGCGACTCTGCATGTTGTATGTCAGCTGCGACACACGCTGGCCAAGTGCGTAGAAGCTGTCCACGTCTAACGCAGTACGAAAGTGATCCGACGTTTGCGTGGACATGAGAATGCCGATCTTGCCCGACTCACGAATGCGCGCAATGTCGCGCGCTTCATCGATGCGCGTAAACCAGTCGCTGTGCGACGCGACAAATCCATTCCACTCGGCGAGATGTCGCAGCATGCCTTCGTACGTACCGGCGCCGCTGCCGAGTGCCAGAATATTCACGCCTGAATCGCGAAACGTGGCAAAGTGTTCTGCGGTAAATGACGACGGATCGCGTTTCCAGCGCTGCGCAAGCGGTGCGTTCGTGTTTCGAAAATCGTCAAACGCAAACTGACAGAGCATGTCAATGACCGTGCTCTCGCGCATGAGTGTGATCGTACGCGCGGAGTACTGCGCGCTACTGTGCGCAAAGAGTTGATAACGTCCGCGGAGAACGGCCGGCGCCGCCACAACGCCGAGCACGGTGGTGGCGAGAGCACGGAGAGCGTCGCGTCGTTGCATGGCGATACAGGTGGGGGGAGGGGGACGTTACAGCTCGCTGCGCCCCGCTCAGAAACCAATCGCGATGCGCACCCTTGTGATCAAACCGCTCTGCGCTGACCTTCGCAAGAGAGAGCTGGCAGCTGGCCACCGCTCCTGTAACAATCCGATAGACCTTCGCGCGGCGCGCGCTAATGTTCTGTCATGTTCCACCTCAACGTCACCACTATGCGTTCCCTGTATCTCGCGGCCGCACTGTTCGTACTCACATCGTGCCGAACTGAGTCTGCGCCGCCCAAGTCCGCGCAGCCCCAGGGCACATCGGCTAGCCCCTCACCGCGCCATGTGCGCGTGATCTGGACGGAAGACCCGTCAGCGCATGCGATCATTTCCTGGACCACGATGGCGGAAACGCGCCAGAATATTGTTCGCTACGACACGGTGAGCCGTGGCGACGGCCAGAGGGCGTACGCCATGTCCGCGCCAGCCGTGCGCAACGGCACGGCCACGCTGCGCGCCGAAGACCTAAAGGAAGGCGTGCCAGCCGGTTGGTATCATCACGCGGAAATCACCGGGCTGCGGCCGGCTACCAAGGTGTACGTGGCCGTGGAGAGCGACGGCGAACTGACTGACGAGCGCTGGTTTATCACCGCGCCGAATGACGATCGCCCCATCACGCTGCTCTCCGGCGGTGACTCACGCATGGGTGGTCCGCAACCGCGATACGCGGGGCGCACACCGCACGTGGATCGGCAGAACATGAACAAGCGCATGGCGCAGCTGCTGGCTGAGAACCCAGACATCATCGCGCTCGCGCATGGTGCTGATTGGGGGACCACGGCCGACTGGCGCCACTTGTTCTGGTGGTTTGAGGACAACGAGCTGCTGCGTACGGAAGATGGACGCATTTTACCGTTCATCGTCGCCCGCGGTAATCACGACGAAGGCGTTGGCTTCAACGAACACTTCTGGCTCGGTGATATCACTGATGAGTTGAGCTACGGCTACTACTTCACCACGAATCTTGGGTCGCAACTGTCATTGATCACGCTCAACACGGAAATCAGTGTGGCCGGTGATCAGAGTGAGTGGCTTGAAGAGCAGTTGCAGGAACTGCGGCCCGCGAAGCGCTGGATCATGGCGCAATATCATCGCCCGGCGTATCCGGCCGTGAAGGAGTTCACGGCACTCGAGTTCGCGCGCGTTCGCGAAACGTGGTCGCCCCTGTTTGACAAGTACGGGCTCGATCTCGCACTGGAATCAGACGGACACGCGCTCAAGCGTACGGTTCCCATTCGCAATTTCAAGCCGGCCAAAGACGGCGTGGTCTACATTGGTGAGGGCGGACTGGGCGTGCCGCAGCGCGTTCCCGATTCAGCGCGCTGGTTTCTCAAATCACCCGGGATGACGGCCAGCGCCCATCACGTCTGGATTGTATCTGTGGACTCCGCGCAGTTGCGCGCGCGTGCCATCGGCATTGATGGGGTCGTACTCGACGACTACTCGCGAGCGCCGCGTCTGTGACCCACACGCAGCAGCGATTGCTCCTGGCTGCCACATCCTGTGTGGCGCTCGGTTCAGCCATGCTGCTGCGCTCCGGTACGGCCATTGGTTCGCGCTTGTTCATGAACGAGGAACTCGCGCACGCACAATCGCGATCTGTCGAGCTGACACTCGCGTGGCTGCTGGTGGCGAGCGTTCCAGCATTGTGGTTTGCGCGCGCGCGCGTTGTGGCCGCCGCATTGATTCTCGTGCCTGTTGGCGTGTTGGCGTGGGCGTCGCAGGACCAGGGCGGGTATCCGTTCAGCGCGTGGGCCATGCCAGCGCACGCCATGCGCATTGCCGCGCCGCTCTCGCTATTACTCGTCAGTTTCGGATCGCGTGACTCAGACAGCACGCGGGCGCGCGAAGCCAATGCCTGGTGGATTGTTCGCCTCGCCACGGCAATCGTGTTTGTGGTGCACGGTACCGAAGCGATTCGTGCCCACCCGTGGTTTGTCGATCTCACCATCACCTCGGCGCGTGAACTGCTTGATATCCGCTGGACGCAAGCCACCGTTGAGCGCCTGCTCACGATTGTTGGAGCGGTTGATATCGCCGCGGCGATCGCGCTGCTGTTCACGCGCTCACGGGCTGTTGTCTTCTGGATGGCGTTCTGGGGACTCTTTACCGCACTGCTGCGCGTGATCGCCTACGGACCGGGCGCGTTGGGTGAAGTTGTGGTGCGCCTGCCGCACGCGCTGCTACCGCTCACACTGTTGCCGGTCATCACTCGCATACGCGCACCGGGCGCCGTGCCATCAATGCAGACGGCGAGAGGCGACCTCATCATTTAGTGGACGCGCTCACATCCCGCTCAATCACAAACCGCCCCACCTGCGGCACATCATCGTCATCCGTGATCACGAGCAGCACCACATCACCACGCACAACAAACGGCGACCATATGGGTGTGCGCACGCCGTTCAGCGCAGCCGAAGCCACAAGCGTCCCATCGAGCGCAATGATGTCAAACACTACTCCGCCCTCGGCGCGATCGCGCCGCACCCAAAGGCGATTCTGATCATCGATGGTCAGTCGATGAATCGACGGTTTGACAGACGGAATGCGCGAAAAATCGAGCCCTGTGGGCCCGCGTGATTCAATCAGTGCGATTGCCGAATCGCGTTCGGCGGCGTTCACAGGCAGCGCGGCAATGTCGCGCGTTACACGCACGGTATCGGCACCGCCGAGTGCAATGCGCAGCAGTTCGTATCGCCCCGTGGACGGTGCACACCACGTGGCACCCGTCGCGTCGTACGCGCTCGCTTGGCGTGGTGCCCACGGGATTGGGCGGTAGCTGGTCGCGGTCCCGACCTTCGTGATCCACGTGGCTGCTTCATTGAGCGCTTGCGTGCCACATTCGGCAATCATACCAAGTGAGTCTACGCCGCTGCGATCCATGCGGTAGCGCACGATTTTGTAGGGGTCCACACCCGGTATGCAATCGTCATCGACAATGCCATTGGCCGTCACGAACGGCGCCCATGTGCCTTGCGATGAGCAGAACGTCATCGACCAGCTCTCGAGCGATTTGCCATCCGCGTCAAATCGCGAGAAGCGCCCGTTCGACGCATCGCTCACCCACAGCGTGCCGTCGCTCGCAAACACAATGCCTTCCGCGTTCGCCAGCTCGCCCGGCCCCGCGCCGCGGCGGCCGATGGTACGATCAAAGCTGCCGTCGGCGTTGAACACACGAATGTCCTGCGTGCTGTGTTCGTAAATGTAGATCCGTCCATCGGCGCCTTCGGCGATGCCTTTCACCCAGGAGAACGACGTGGGTCCTTCATCGCCCGAGCCGATGCGCAGCGTTTCGCGCAGCGTCCACTGCGGTGTTTGTTCGACGACAGGGGTGTCGTCGCTGCAGGCGGCGAGCGCGAGCGTAAGCATGAAGAGGGGGACAACACGGTGCATGCTGGCCTCGGCGGATGGAGTCAGGCGAAGGTGAAGCCGTGTGCAGTGCCGTGCAAGTGCCACGGCGAAGCGCTCCACTGCGGTTATCCGAACAAAGACAGCCGCATCGCGTCAGTGAATGAGTACCTTCAACGCAGACCCGCCTCGCGAGAGACGATCCTCTCCACTCACAATAGGCAATTGCCGTGGCACCTCGGCATCTCCCCCCAGCCACCAGCCCCGCGCCGCCCGCCGCCGAGCAATCCCCCTCGGACACCCGCGCGCGCGTCGGACTCATTGCCGGTCCCATTGTTTTTGTCGCGATGCTGCTGCTCGCGCCACCAGAGGGCATGTCGCTCGAAGCCTGGCGCACCGCCGCCGTTGCTGCGCTGATGGCCACGTGGTGGATCAGCGAGGCGCTGCCGATCGCGGCCACCGCGCTCGCACCGATCGTGCTTTTCCCGCTGCTCGATGTCGCGTCCATCAGCGAGACAACAACGCCCTTCGCGAATCCGGTGATCTATCTGTTTCTGGGCGGCTTCCTGATTGCAATGGCGCTTGAGGCCTGCGGGCTGCACCGTCGCCTCGCGCTGGCAATCCTTGCGGTGGTAGGCACGCGGCCGGCGAATTTGATCCTTGGATTCATGCTCGCGACGGGCGCGATCAGCATGTGGGTCAGCAACTCGGCGACAGTCGTGATGATGCTTCCTATGGCGACGTCTGTAATCGCGTTGGCGCGCGCCGCAAACGTTGCGGCAGGTTCGTCGGCTAACGAAAGCACACCCGCAACAGCATTCGAAGTCGCGTTATTGCTCGGCATTGCGTACGCGGGCAACATCGGCGGCATGGGTACGCTGATCGGTTCTCCGCCCAATGCATTGCTCGCGGGCTTCATGTCCGATTCCTTCGACGTGCGAATCGGATTCCTTGAGTGGATGTTTGTTGGCGTTCCGATCGTCGTGATCGGACTCCCGTTCGCGTGGTTCGTGCTCACGCGATGGCTGCATCCAGTGGGCAACGAACACATCGCCGGTGGTGCCGCAATGATCCGCGCGGAGACCGCGCAACTCGGCCGTATTTCGCGCGCCGAGTGGACGGTGGGAACGATCACTGCACTCACGGCAACCGCGTGGGTGGTGCGGCCATTGCTCGAACGCTGGGTGCCGGCCATTTCAGACGCGGGCATCGCGATTACCGGTGCGTTGCTGATGTTTGCCGTGCCGCTCGGGTGGCGTCCGCTGAGCGTAGCGCTCACGTGGCGACAGGCAGAGCGACTTCCGTGGTCCGTGTTAATCCTCTTTGGTGGCGGACTCTCACTCGCAGCAGCGATTCAACGCACGGGGCTCGCTGAGTGGATCGGACTCGCGCTCGGCGTATTGTCGGGTTGGCCGACTTTCGCCGTCATCGTCATCATCACGCTGGTGATGATTTTTCTCACCGAGCTCACGAGCAACACGGCGAGTGCAGCAGCGTTCCTGCCCGTTGTCGCGGCGCTGGCCATCGGCATTGGCGCCGATCCGCTGTTGCTTGCGCTACCGACGGCGCTCGCGGCCAGCTGTGCATTCATGCTCCCGGTTGCGACACCGCCGAATGCGATCGTGTATGGCACGGGGAAACTGAGTATCCCGCAGATGGCAACAGCGGGGCTCTGGCTCAACTTGTTCTTCGCGGCGTTGATCCCGGTGGTGGTGGTGCTGTTGGCAGCGCGGGTGTTTTGATTCCTGCAGCAACGTCTTCCGGAATCAGCGAGAACACCACGGCATCGTGCGGCGTGCCATGAAAGTACAAACGATTTCTCGCCTCACACTCGCGCGTCGCGCCAAGTGAAACGGCAACGCGTTGACTGGCCACATTGTGGGGTAATGTGACGATCTCTAACCGAGTGAGACCAAGCTCGCCGAAGCCGATAAGGGCAGCCTGCAGGGCGGCGTAACGGGCAACGCCACGGCCGGTGTGCGGCGTGCTGACCCAATATCCAATGTTGCCACTGCGGCACGCGGTGTTGATCTGATTGATGCCCGTACCACCAACGACGGAGCCAGTACTCGTCTCAAAGATGCCGAGCGGAAACTCGGTCTTCTCGGACCACGCCTTCTGCGTGAAATCAATCCACGCGCGTGCGTCGGCAAGCGCGTAGTCTCGCCGACACCACGGCATCCAGTCTACCAGCTCCTCAAGCGACGCTTCGACTGCTGCATACAGCGAAGGGGCGTCGGACTCTTCGAAGCGGCGGACATGGTAGTTATTTAACGGAAGCATGGATTGGAACGACCCTCATTTTGCCAAGTGTGATCGGAGCCGCTTGGCGACGGCCGCATGCGTCGCGGTCTTTCAGGCAGCAACCTGCTCCTCAGCCGTTCGGAATAGCGTACCGAACAGCTCGTTGTGGGGAAAGCAACATCGTTTGTCTGCTCACCACCCGGTGTTTCCTTCGATCGCCCCGCCTGAAGTAGTAAATGCAGCCATTATCGAAAAGTTCGTTTCGGGATGACGCCACCGGTGTATGAGCGTTCTGCCAACTCGCCCGAGACGCTTCAGGCGAGACGCACAGCCACCGCGACCGAGCCCATCCGTGAAAAAGACCAAAGAGTTCAGCGACGTTGCCAAGGCTATGGCGCAAATCGATTTCTGCATGATGCAGACAGTCGGCGAGCACGGCGTGAACACGCGCCCGATGTCGAACAATGGAGAGGTGCAGTACGACGGTGACAACTGGTTCTTTGCGCGCACCAGCTCCACCAAGGTCACAGAAATCTTACGCGACGATCGGGTGCAGCTCACCTTCGCCGATCACAGCGGGCCCAGCTTTATTTGCGTGTGGGGCAGCGGCACGATCGTGGACGATGTGGACCTCAAGAAGAAGTACTGGCAGAAGTCGCTCGAGCAGTGGTTCGAGAATGGTCCCGAGGATCCGGACGTGTCGCTGATCAATGTGTCGGCCGAGCGCATTCAGACATGGGGCCGTATTGGCGACGCCGTGCTCGAATAGTTGCACCACACATCCCGCTGCAATCGTCATCCAGCACTGTGTACGACAGTCACGAGCGTCATTCTCTGCTCGGCAACCGCACCGGAATCACCTCAAGCCCATCAATGCCGCTAAAGTCGTCGGGATTGCACGTGTACACCGGCAACGCGTGCGCCAACGCGGTGGCGGCAATCATCGCATCATAGGATCGGGCTGCCGTTTTGCGACCCGATTGCCTGAGCGATGCCGCAACACGCCCGAAACTGCGCGCGGCGGCGGCGTCGAACGGCAAGGCATCGAAATCTGATTCGGCCTGCTGCAGATGCGCCTGTCGGGCGGCCCGCTCCTGATCTGATGTCGCCACCAAGGGGCCCACCGTCAGCTCCGCCAACGTGATCGCCGTGATCAACGGTTCGTCCGGCAGCACGGTCGGGTCATCTAGCTGGCTGAGCAGAATGACGGTGTTTGTGTCGAGGATTGCTCGGACGTGCCGAGCGTGGTCGATCACAGGGAGGCGTCCATGACCCGATCGATATCGGCGCGAAACTGTTTGGCGTCTACCGGCGGCAACCTGGACCACCGCTTGAGCAACGTGGCCGCCGGCAGCGCTCGTCCGGCGATCGGACGCAGTTCGGCAATCGGTTCGCCGTCCATAGTCACGGTGAGCGTTTCGCCTCCAGCAACGCGCTGGAGGACGCGACCGCCGTGATTGCGAAGCTCGCGTACAGAAACGTTATCCATATCGTGTATTGTATCACGCGTGATACGCCCCGGCAACTGGCACGCGGTCGCCGCGGCAATCAGACTTTGTCGTTTGCCGAGAGATCATGGACAGGACGCTAGAGCGCAATCGGTTGCCGCTTGCGACATTGCGCGATCCCGATCTCCAGTGATGCGCTCTATCACGCGCGAAACATCTCGCCGAGCACCGCGAGCACTTTGCTCAGCGTTGGTGCAGTGAGCGCGCCGAGTCGCTTGACCAGGCGCTCACGATCGACCGTGCGAAGCTGGTCGAGCACCACATGTCCGTTCTTCGCAGCGAAGCGCAGCGGAACGCGAAAGGGATACGGATGACTGCCTGTTGTGAGCGGCGCAACGATGAACGTGTTCATATGCGCGTTGAGGTCGTCGGGCGAGACCACCACGCAAGGTCGCGTCTTCTGAATTTCTCGGCCGCGCGTAGGGTTCAGTTCGATAAGCCACACGTCTCCACGGCTCACGGGCAATGTTACCACGCCCACTCCTCGTCATCGAACTTCGTCGCGACGGGTGCGTCAATCAGTGGACTTGGTCCATACCTGGCGGCGGCCTCGGCCCAGCCCGCGCGGGGCGATGCCGCCGCGGTGATGATGACAGCGCCGGCTTCCACGCGAATCTCGACCTCGTCCTCGAGACCGGCCTGCTCGAGCACGGGCTTCGCCAGGCGCACGCCGCGAGAGTTGCCAATACGGATCAAACGGGACTTCACACGCCCTCCGGAAAATGTAATTACATTGTAACTACACTTCGTATCGTGCGAAAGCCGGTCGGTCTCAGCGGAACTCGTCTCGACGCCGTATTTCTTACAGTCGCCTCCCCTGACCGGCGCGCGCGAGTTTCCAAGCCGCCGACCCTCAACATTCCCAGCACATGCTTAAGAAAGTTCTCCTCATTGGCGTGCTCGCCGTGAGTGCCACCAGCACCAACGCCCTCGCGCAGCCTGGCGGCCGAGGTGGCCCACCGGGCCCCACCCCGCCGCCCACCAACCCGCAGGCACTGCCGGTAGACCGCGCCAGTGCACCGTATGTGCGCTCGACGCCGGCCACCGACCCGATGATCCAGAAGATCTTCGAGGAAGGCATGCAGCGCTCGCAGGTCATGCAGTTCGCGCAAGTGTTGCTCGATTCCGTTGGCCCCCGTTTGACGGGATCCACCGACGCGGACCGCGCGCAGGCCTACATGCTCGCCACGTACGCCAAGTGGGGCATTCCCGCGCGCATTGAGAACTACGGCACGTGGAACAGCTGGAAGAACGGCGCCGCGTTCGGCGAGTTGCTGTTCCCGCGCGTGCGTGGGCTGGAAGTCACCGCAATGGGATGGACGCCCGGCACCAACGGACAGTGGGTGGAAGGCAATGTGGTGGTGATTCCCGACAACGTCGTCACGCCAGAACTCTTCGCCGCGTGGGTCCCCTCGGCGCGCGGCAAGTTCGTGTTGCTGAACGCACCGCAGCTCTCGTGTCGTATGGCCGCACAGTGGGCGGAGTTCGGCACCACGGAGTCTCGCGATCGGTTGCGGCAAGAGCAGAGTGCGCTCACCGCGTCGTACAGCCAGCGTGTGCTCGCCGGCGGTGGTCCGCGTGCGATTCAAGCCAAACTCAAAGCCGCCGGTGCACTCGGCGCACTGACCACCAACTTCTCGGCGTATCCGGGCATCAACAAAGTGTTCGGTTCGGCGGCGCAGGAGATTCCGACGGTAGACGTCGGCTGCGAAGACATGGGCCTGTTGTATCGCCTGGCCGCGAACAATCAGTCGCCGAAGATTCGCCTGATGGTGACCGCCGAAAAGGGAGCGGAACGCCCGGTCGGTAATGTCATCGCCGAGATCAAAGGCAGCACACTGCCAAACGAATACGTGGTGTTGTCAGGACACTTTGATTCGTTCACCGGTGGCTCGGGCGCGACCGACAACGGCACCGGTTCGCTGACCATGATCGAAGCCATGCGCATTCTGAAGACGGTGTATCCGAATCCCAAGCGCACGATCGTAATCGGTTTGTGGAACTCCGAAGAACAGGGACTCAACGGATCAAAAGCGTACGTCGAGATGCATCCGGAAGTGATTGCCGGCATGCAGATGCTGTTCAATCAGGACAACGGTACAGGTCGTATTTCGTCGATCAGCCCTGGCCCGTTCGTACATGCGGGCGCGTTCCTGTCGCGCTACATGAGCGAAATGCCGTCGGAGATTACGCAGTGGGTGCGACTGGGCGGCAACTCACCGTTCGGCGGCCCCGGTGGCACCGATCACACGTCGTTCGTGTGTGCCAAGGCGCCTGGCATTGGCACCGGCGCGCTCGGCTGGGATTACAGCAACACCACGTGGCACACCAACCGCGATACGTACGACAAGATTGTGCCCGAAGACCTGCGCAACAACGCGACGTTCATCGCGATGTTGGCGTACATGGCGTCGGAAGATGCGCAGAAGTTGCCGCGCGATCTGGTGTCGCAGGGCAATGCACCGGATGGTACGCCGCGTGGGTGGCCGGCGTGTCCCGGGCCGACGAAGAGTGCGGCCGCGTCGTCGCGCTGAGTTGGACAACGTGTAACGCGAGAGAAGACGCGTGATGTGAAACGCCCGCTCCAACGACGTTCGTTGGGGCGGGCGTTTCATTTGCGGGAGTACATGAGTAAGGCCGCTGCCGGCAGTCCGGCTGTCATTGACAACCAGCCATCTGAATGCACTTTTCGCGGAACACTAGCTGCGTGAGCGTTTTTCGCGTGTCATCTTACTTTTTTCAGCTCTCAGCAAGAAGTATTGTTGAGTGAGCATTTCGCGGATTACAATTACACTATGATCGTTTTTCGCGCCCAGTGAGCCCTTTTCGCGCATCCAACGCGCCCGATGGCGCGACGCCGGCCGGCTACGCGTGGCTCATCGCCACGTACGGCCTTCGCGTGCCCGCCCCGCCCACGCGCGCCGCCATCGCCGGACACCACAGACCGCGTGAACGGGATGGCTGGACCATCATGCCCGAGCGCTACGGACCAGACAATACCCTCGCAGATCAGGTCAGTTTCGCACTCAAGTGGGAGGGCGTGAACCTCGCCGTGCTCAACGGGCTGTTTCGAGCTGTGCCGGCGACTGAGATCGCACACGTAATCCGCGCCATTCCGGTCGGCGCACAAACTCGGCGACTCTGGTTCCTGTATGAATGGCTCACCGGCCATACGCTTGACCTGCCCGATGCCGGCAGGGTCACCGCGGTGAACGTCGTAGACCCGCGTCAGCAGTTCGCGCTATCTACCGGTGCACTGTCAACGCGCCATCGCGTGCGCAACAACATCCCCGGTACGCGCGAGTTCTGCCCACTCGTTCGACGTACACCGGCGCTCGATGCGTTCGCCGCGAGTGGGTTGAGCGAGCAGGTCAAGGACGTGATCGGATCGGTGCACCCCGATGTCATGGCGCGCGCCGCCGCGTTCATGTTATTGAGCGACAGTCGAGCGTCGTTTCAGATTGAAGGGGAAAAACCTGCGCGTGACCGCGCGTCTCGCTGGGCTCAGTCCATCGCGGCGGCGGGTATAACCGTGCTGTCAATCGAAGCCTTTGAAGCGCTACAGCGGCTGGTCATCGGCGACGATCGCTTCGTACAGCTCGGGCTTCGCACGCAAGGTGGGTTTGTGGGGACGCACGATCGTCTCACACAGGAGCCGTTGCCCGACCACATCGATGCTCGGCCGGAAGATCTACGCTCACTGATGAATGGAATCGTCCGATTTGACGAACGCGCGGGGCATGGTGCCATGGACGCGATCGTGGCGGCGGCGTCGATGGGATTCGGATTTGTGTACGTGCATCCATTTGAAGACGGCAACGGCCGCTTGCATCGTTGGTTGTTACATCACGTGCTTTCTGCATCCGGCTTCGCGCCAAACGGCGTGGTGTTTCCCGTGAGTGCCGTCATGCTGCGGGAGATTTCGTCTTACAAGCAAGTGTTGGAGAGCTATTCGCGTGTGCTGTTGCCGTGCATCGATTGGCGACCCACCGCCCACGGCAACGTGGAAGTGCTCAACGACACGGCCGATTGGTATCGCTACTTTGACGCCACGGCACACGCCGAGTTCCTGTACCATTGTGTACGCACAACGATTGCATCAGATCTGCCGTACGAGGTCGCGTATCTCAAGGCCTACGATGCCTTCGCCACAGCACTTTCAGAGATTATTGAGATGCCAGAACGCACAGTAAGCCTGTTGCATCGGTCTCTTTACCAGAACAACGGGCGACTCTCGAATCGTGCACGCACCAGCGAGTTCTCGCGTCTCACCGATGTGGAGATCAGTGAAATAGAGGCGCGGTACGCAGAGAGTGTGGCTGGGCTTCCTGCGGTGCCAGGCTATGGACTGAAAAGCAACGACAGTTAGGCATCACCGCGCACTCGACCCTGGTTGCCGGGCGGGCCCCAGCCTGAAACGATCCGAGCCGATCCGAGTCAAACGTGATATTCGCTTGGACCACAAGATCGAGGTGGTCAGCGCCGCACAGTTCCATCTGCACGATTCGCCAGTCGCCAAAGAACGGCGAGGCACGCCGGCTCACAGCCCGACGTGATCAATGCATCGCGGATGATGGATTCCCGGTGCCTGCGGGTCGAATCGGGAGGTTGATCACACTTCCGGGAACCAGTCGTAGTACTAACGGCTCGCCCGCGTCTAAAGCGGATTCACGGCTTACGTCGCCGCCGGTGCCGTGGTTCACCTGATGCATGGCGTCTTTGTTGATGTCGACCACCACCAGCAAGCGACTGCCGGCTTGCACACGCCGACTTGTCATTCGTGATCGCTCGAACGGTATATCGGTCACTTCATTCGGCGTCAGAAGCTGTCGCGCACTCATGCTCTTCGCATGACTTGCCCGACCGAGAAAGTATGTAAGGTGAAAGAGTTGCCCATCAGGCATCAGCTCGTACAACGCCACACTGAAATCGAAATCGCGCTTGTTGATCGCCGCGCGCAATACGCCGGAGATCGTTCCGCTCAGCTCGTGCGGTGTGTCGAACGGTTCTGTGATGAAGGTGAGCGCGCCGCCGAACTCCAGCTCGCGTCCCACGATGGTGCTCGGATAGTACCCCGCATGTTGCGTGGTGCGATCCGCCAGGTCTGCGCGACGCTCGAGCACATTGGTCGCTGATTGGGCGTCAACCCGCGCAGGCACGTTCCGTTGCAACGCGAAATGTGCACCAACATGCCTGTCGGTGAAGAAGAGTTGTAACGGCTGCGCGTTCAGCGCTTCAAAATTTGGCGCATGTCGCCACACGTTGGCGCCCATCACCTGATGGTTCACCCGGTCTCGCAGCAGCGAAGGACGTGGAGCGCCATGAAAGACGTGGTCAAACCATTCAAACGTGAGCGCCGATCCGTCAAACTGTGCGACAGGATCGATGGTGTAACCACGCACATTGGCAGGCTTGAATGCAGCGGCTGCCCCAAAGTGATCGTACGGACCAATCACGAAATAGTGCTCCGCATCAGGCCGGTGACGCAAATGCTCTTTAGCGTAGTGGATCGCCGAGATTTGTCCGTCGTCAAAGTAGCCGGTGATAGACAGCACAGGAATGTCGATGTGCGCGAACTCCTTGTCGTACGGCACCATCTGCTGCCAGTAGTCGTCATACGTTGGGTGATCAAGCCACTTTTGCAGCCACGGATTCTTCGTGCCGTCAATCGCGTCAATATCACGGAGCGGACGTCCGCTGCTGAACCATTGCTCAGGGAGCGCCTGCCACCGGGCGCGGTCGTTGTAGGTGTCCGTATCAAGCGTGCGCGAACTTGACACGTAAAACGGCCACGCGTAGTTGGCATTGAGAAACACGTTGTTCTCCATCGGCAGGCCTTGCCCGGGTATCGCACTTACGTACGTGGCGATGGTGCGCAGCGCTGGGTGCTTTCGCTTGGTGGCCGCCCACGCAGCGAAACCCTCGTAGCTTCCGCCAAACATTCCGACGCGCCCGTCGCTCCACGTTTGTGCAGTGATCCAGTCGAGTACAGCGTGCGTGTCACTGGCTTCGGTCTCGTACGGACGGATTGAATCGCGGCTCAGGCGCTTGCCTCGCGCATCGGCCACGATGCCGACGTAGCCGTGCGAGGCCGCAGTGCGCGCAACTTGCAGGTGATTCTGCAGATCTGTGTAAATGGTGAAGTTGAGCGCCGAGGGCAATGGCGCCGTGGCATTGCGCGGACGCACGACGACCGCCGAGAGCGTCGCTCCGTCGCGCGTACGAAGCGTGATGCTGCTATCGATCGCATATCTGCGTGACACGTCTGCAGCCAACAGCGCCGGCAGGAACTCGTGCGCCCCGTGCATTGCGCGCTGCATGACAAAGTTGCGAACCAGTGCTGTCGCGTCAGCGAGCGAGATCGAGTCACCAGACGCCGCTCGAGCGAGCGCATTGCGCAGATTGCGCTCGAAAATGAATGGCGGCGTGTCGAGATACCAACTCACCTCGAAGGCCACGCGATCGCTGAGTCCGTTCAACGCAAGGCGAAAAGACTCGGCATATGCATCTCGGAATGGTCGGCGAGATACCGCGACGGTGCGAAGGGCGCGGGCGTGTATCTCAAGCGCAGTGAGCGCTGGGTCGCGCTGTATGGCAGAAGCGTCGGCGCGGCGGCGAATGGCGGCGATGGTTGCGAGGGCCGAATTCACGTCGCCGGTCGCCAGTAGAAGGCGCACACGATCGCTGAGGTGTCGCAACGAATCAGTGCTCGTGCGTGTCGCAAGTAACGCGCCTGCGAGCTGCGGGACGGCAGCAGCGAGGGCAACAGAGTCACTGACTGCGGCCGCAGGAAAGTGAAACTGCTGCGCACGTGATGACGTGGCGGTGAGCGCAACCAGGGCGAGGAGAATCGAGCAACGCACCATGTGCGGCGGAGTCTTCATCGGAAGCGGAGCAAGTGGAGCGCAGTGCGTTCGCGTCACACACCTACGCGCCTCTCGGCCGAAGGTTTCGGCAGCGCTGCACGCGACCTCCGGCAACCAGATCTCATCCTATTCCCACGTCAAGCTTGCGCGAGCTGCTGTCCTTCATTGCGGGCAACACGCTACCGCGGAGCTGCCCGGACGGCGACGTATGCGAAGAACAGCATAAACATCAAATCGTTTGCGCCATAAACACTGTAAAAGACGCCAGCAAACAGGTCCTCACTGTACAGCTGCGCGAGACTGTTGTTCGAAAGCCAACGGATCCAGACGACCACGTAGACCAGCTTCTCGAGTGCAAACGCTGCGGCCAGCCACTTGATGTTCGCGTCAATCTTCGCGGCGCCCCAGTATGCCAGTCCCCACACCGTGATCATGAGCAGACCAAAGTTCGACATCACGACCGGGTCAGCCGTGTTGATCGCGGCGTTGGTGAATCCTCGCGAAAAGAGAAGCACGCCGCAGATGTTCGAGAGAGCGGCGAGGATGAAGCCCTGTCTGATTTGGTTTTGATTCACGCAGCGCCTCCATTTTGAATGCTGGTCTGCTCTTCGATTGCCACGCTGGCAAACGGAAGAAAACGGGCGGATTGCCCTACCAGCCGCCCGTACCCGGCCCGCCCTTCCACGGCCCCACGATCTCGCGCGTCACCCAGCCACCGTAGAACCCACCTTCCTGCGGCTGCACGCGCTCCCCGTCCACGAAGCAGGCCACGCGCCCCGGATACAACGAGAAATGACCGCGCAACGCCGCATACGGCGCGTTCGGCTCGGGGTACGACCAGGCCACGGCGTCCAGGCGCGTATCACCCACCACCAGCGACCAGTACTTGGCCGCGCCCTTCCACTCGCAGTGCGAGCGACCGGTGCCGGCCGTCGGAACGAGCACCTCCGGTAACGCGTCGGCAAACGGAAGGTAGAAGGTGGGCGGACTGGCGGTTTCGAGCATGCGCAGGGCGCGCGTGGTGCGCACGATCTCCACGTTACCGACCTTCACCACGATCTCGCGCGAGTCGCGCTCGAGCCGCGGCGGTCGAGGATAATCCCACACCGATTCCTGACCGGGCCCGGCCTTCTGCGCGAAGGCCGGATGCTCGTCACCCACGTAGTCCCAGAGCGAGCGGGGATCGATGCTCATTGTTTGAAGGTGCCGTGCGGGTAGTCGATGGACTGCGGCTCGATTGAAGGCAACAGGGTGCGCGTTGCGTCTCTGAACACAAACCGGCTGGCTGCACAGGCGCCAGACCGGTGGTTGGCGTGATGCCTCGAATCGCACGCCAAAGTGGTGCTGAGTGGTTTGCTGCACGGCGTGGAGACGCACATGAACTCCCAGCGCTTGTTCAGCGGAGAAGCCGCCCGCGACTCGGGTCAAGCAACTGGCGTTGCCTCGTCAGCTGAATCGCGAGTTCGATAGATTCGACTTCACTCTCGCCACGGGAACTCAGCCATGCTTCGTACTCAATACCTGCTCACGGCTCTCGTCGCCGCACTCGCCACCGCTCCCGCAAGCGCCGCCGCGCAGCAGCCGCCAACCGGCGCCGCCGCACAGCAACCACCGCGTCGCCCCGCGAATGCCCCGCGCACCATTGAGGGCGTCAACACCGTGTGGATTGAGCAGCTCACGCAGCCCGAGCTGCGCGACATGATCCGGGACGGCTACACAACGGTGCTTGTGCTCACGGGTGGCGTGGAGGACAACAGCGCGAACCTCGTGCTCGACAAGCACAACATCAACAACCGACTGCACGGCGAGATGATTGCGCGTCGATTGGGCAACACACTCGTCGCGCCGCTCGTGACACTCGAGCCTGGCAACGTGGGCTCCAACATCACGCCCGGTCGTGCGGGCCCCATGATTTCGCAGGCCACGTATCGCGCGCTGCTTTTCGACATTGGCAACTTCCTGCGCAGCATGGGCTTCAAGGAGATCTACTACCTCGGCGACAGCGGCGGAAACACGGCCGGCATGCGCTTCGCTGCGGATTCGCTCACCGCACTGTACGCAGGCGACACCGCAGGCGTCGTGTTCAAACACGTTGCCGAGTATTACAACCACGTCACACACGTGCAGCCGTTCATTCAGAATGAACTCAAGATCCCCGAACAGATTCGCATTGGCGCAAGCACCGGAAGCAGTGGCCTGCATGAAGAACTCGCGATCGACGCGACCATGTCGCTCGTGGACCCTGTGTCGCTCCGCTATCCGCAACGCGTCAAGGCCGGCGAAGCGGAGATCAACGGTGTGAAGTTCGAGTCGCTCGAGTGGCTGCAGGACATCGGTCGCAAAGTGGCGGAGCTGCGTACGAAGCTCACAGTGGACGCGATCAATGCGTATCGAGGAACGCTGGTGAAGCGGTAAGATTCGTTCGGCGAGGTTTTGGTACCGCACGTTATGCCATGACCGGATACTGTGAGACATCACTCACAGGTGGGACTTATCGGACTTCATCTCAACTTCGAACTTCGCCTCCCCGCGTCAACGACACGCGCGTCGGTGATCGCATCGCTCACAGCGCTTCAAGCGTTTGCGCGATCGCTGCCGTTCGCTGATGTCTCACCGATGTTGACTGACCTCGACGGCGATCGCGGCGGCGAACGTGAGCACGCTGGGCTACGCGCCGCGCTGCGCCAGTGGGCTCAGATCGTCGCCACTCCGTTCGATGCGGACGATGCGGACAATGCGCCACTCGACGGGGATTGCTCCTCAGCGCTGGGATTCCTCGTGCAGCCTGGAAAAGGGTGTGAGACGGCCACGTTTGGCTTACTGCGCCGTCGATCGGCGGGCGGAGCGCCGGTGGACTGGTACTGGCACTGCAGCTGCAAAACCCAGTACGCTTCCACGGTCAGCGACGCGCACCTCATTGCGTGCCACACCGCACTCGTACGTTTGCTCGACCACGCCATCTCCCTCGGCGTCGACGTAATAGTGCGCGACGAAACGCACTACTGGGAATCGCGGGATGTATCCACACTCGTGTCCGAGGTGCACACCATGAATCAGCTCGTCGCCCGCATTGCCGGACGGCTCAGCGACGCGCTGGGTGACACGAATAGCGTTCAGGCCGCGATTTTCGAGCATGCACTGTTCGAGCGCCTGGAGATGGGAAACCCGTCAGATCACCTTCGTGCGCACGAGTCCTCTGATTAGCCCGGCCACCCGCCAGGGACCAACTCGGCCAGAAACTGTGCCACCGGCCAACACCTCACACCATCAATCTCAAGACGGTGCGCGCCGCGATATAGTAGCCACGGTGTGCACTCGGGGTATTCCTCGGCAAATGCCTTAAGTCCGCGCAGATCCGCCGGGCGCACCTGGTCGCTGTTCTTCACTTCAATCGCAGCAAAGTGCGTGGCGCCGTACACAACAAAATCCACTTCCAGACCGGTTCGCGTTCGCCAGTAGAACAGCTGGTGATCCTCATTGCCGTACGCAATCCACGCGCGCAAATGCTGCGCGACCAGGCCCTCCAACGCGGCACCGTCAATCTCTGACGGCTGATCGAGTGGACCGCGTGGACGCAGCGAGCGAAAGACGCCGGCGTCAAAGAAGTAGAACTTGGGATGTGACGTGGTGACTCGGCGCGCTCGTTTTGTAAACACCGGCACTTTGAAAGACACCAGCAAGTCTTCCAGCACTTCAACGAATCCCTCCACTGTCTTGCGGTTTGCCGCCGCATCGCGTGCCACGTTCGTCAGTGTCAGCACGCTGCCGTGCGAAAAGCTGATCGCTTCAAGAAAGCGCGCAAAGCTGCCGAGTTGACGCACCAGCCCTTCGCTCTTGACCTCCTGTTCGATGTAGAGCGACGCGTAGGCGGCGAGCGTATCGCGCGGGTTCTGTGACGAGGCGACGAGCGGTACCATGCCAACGCTCAGGCTGCGCTCCAGATCGAAATCCTGAAGTTCAGCGGCCATGAACGGATGAAGTTCTCGCACGGCGGCTCGGCCGCCCAACAAATTCACGCCCGCTTTTCTCAAGCTGCGCGCGCTTGAGCCGGTGAGCGCAAAACGAATCGGCCGCGGTGATTCAACAAGCGGTGCACAACATGCAGCAGTTCAGGCACGCGCTGCACCTCATCAACTACAATGTCCACCCGATCGGGATTGCCACGGACAAGTTCGCCCAGCCGTTCCGGTCGCGCGGTCAGCCCGCGAACGGTCTGCGGGTCCAGCAAGTCAATCACGAGAGCGTCCGGCAGCCGATGCCTGAGCCAGGTGGTTTTTCCGGTGCCACGCGGGCCGAACAAAAAGAAATGGCCGGCTGGCACCGGAAGGAATCGGCTGATGTGGCTCATTGTGACAATATGGAGATGCTAACTCCATATTACCATGCATTATGGAGTTATCGATTCCATATTGCGACGCTACCTACCGAGGATTCCTCGGAAGCTGCACAGCGCCGACCTCAGGGCTCCACAATCCGGGACGGAATCGCGCGCGGGCGCATCACCTTGTAGACCGGCGCCAGGGGCGGCCTGGCCGCCTGAGCTCCCGGGAATCCCTCCTCCGGGTCCGGCCGGCTCGGCCGCGACGGCATCAGCCTCGACAGCGGAATCCACGCGTCCATCGTGTTCCAGTAGAACACGTTGTCATTCGTTTCCGGCTCCAGCATATGGGCGGCCAGCCGGCCCATCATCTGTCCAGTGCGGATCACATAACTCCCCGCCGGGAAGGTCTCGGTGCGCTTCAGCGTCGTATCGGCCAACTTGAGCCGCACGGCCGCAGCGTGGTTGTACGCCTGCTCAAAGCTCACGCTCTCGATCACGTACGCCTCCACATCGGTCTGCATCGGCTCCAGCAGACGCTCCACCGTGACACCAGCGCGTTGCAGCATGGCCACCGCATTCACCGCGTCGCGGGGAAGGATGTACGCGTAGGGGCGTGGTCTGGTCTTCGTGGCCACAGGGCGCGTCATCATGGAATCGTGGGTGACCTTCACCCGCTTGAGCACGCCGCCCTCCCGCACGCCGATCTCGTACGTTACCGGGTAGGGCTGCGGCTGATACTCCATCTCCACGACCACCTGGCCCTCCGCCCGCTGACCCATCTCCACCGTCTCCCGCCGCGCCCGGTTTACAATGTCCATGAGCTTGGCCGAGTTGTCACGGGCGTACTCCACCACTGCCTTGTAGCCCAAAACGCCCGCCTTCACGCCCTCATTCATGGGCTGACCCGGGGGCGACTCAAAAAGGATGCCCACTATGTTGGCGAAGCCGCCAAAGTTGCGGCCAATACGGGCGTCGGAGCCACCACCGTTCCACCGCGTGCGCGTACCGCTCGCGTAGTACCAGGTGTCCATGCCCACCGCCTCCAGGCGGCGGTCAATGGCCGGAAAGATCTCCTTGTCGCACAGCTCCGTGATGCGCTGGTCGGGCTCCGCGTGCGACGGACACTGGTAGGTGAGCTGGTACGGAAACTGGCCCCCGTTGTGCCCGTCCACAAACATGTGGGGCATCCAACGACCGATCACGTTCTGGGCGTAGGCTGCCAGCGAAGGCTGCTCGCGCTTGACCCAGTCCCGGTTCATGTCAATGCCCCAGGCATTGCCACGCGTCCCGTTCGGGGACGCCGAAAAGCCGTCGGGATTGATCTGCGGGGCCACCACAATGACCACCTTGTCCAGATAGGCGCTGGCCTCCGTGCCCGGCGTGGCCATCTCCCGCATCAGAATCAGGAGCGACTCGCGAAGCGTGCGCTCACCGCCGTGTACGTTGGCGTTGAGCACCACCACCGGGCGTCCCAGCGACCAGGCCTCCCACGGCTCACTCACGGCCGGACGCGAGAACACCATGTACGGGAGCTCCCGACCCTGATAGCTCTTGCCGTAGATCCCCATGCGCACTTCAGGGCTCATTCCCTGTAGCTGCTGCAGGTGCTTCATCATCGACTCGTACGGCGTGTACTCGGTAAAGCCCGAGCGCTCGGCGTGCGTCTGCGGCTCCTGTGCGGCGACTGGCGATGCCACTGTCGAGGCGGTCAGCAGGACTGCGCTGGCGAGCGCCAGGAGGCGTCCAGAGCGATGGATGGGCACGTGTGGGGTCGACATGATTGAGGGGCTCTTCGGGAGGGAGTCGCGAACGCGCTGCGGCGGGAGCGGTGGAATGTGGTATGATTGCAGCATAGGAAGAAGAGCAGGACGAGGCAATCACACACCCCAACGCCGACCCATGGGCCGCTTCTACGCCAACCTCACCCTGCGCACCGCCGATCAGGCTTCGGTCGTGCAGATCGCGCAATCATCCGGCCGGACCGCTCGGATCTCGTCTGCTCGCAACGGCTCGATCGTCGTGTTCGACGGCGGTGAGGAGTCCGACGATCCCGAGTTCGTGCACGCGCAGGCCGAGCTGTACTCCGGGTCGATGGACTGTGAGGCGCTGGCCGTGATCAACCACGATGACAGCGTGCTCATGTATGCGTTCTACGAGAGCGGCGAGCTCGTGGACGAGTACATCTCCGATCCCACGCACTTCGATCTGGATGAGGACGACGCTGCCATGGTGGAACAGGGCGGCGATGCCCGGGCCCTTGCGCGCGCGTTCACCAAACCGGCCGACGCGATGAAGCTGGAGGCGATCTTGCGCGCCGACGCGGGTGAGGGTGGCGTCTACACGTTCGAAACCGAACGGCACGCGGCGCTGGTCTCGGCGCTGGCGCTCAACCCGGCGGCGATTGGTACCGGGTTTGCGGAGCTCGAACAGCAGGAGTTTCCCGCAGGGTTTTGTGGGACGGACTTTGTGGCGGTGAGCTGAGGGCCGTACTGGACGTTTGCGACCGCTTAGCGGGATTCTGCCCAGTTATGCGACCTGCAGCGGATGAATGTGGGCAATCTCCCGCTTCAGCCCCTTCGCCGCGTCCCACAGATCCACGTTCCGCTGGAGGTTGAGCCAGAACTCGGGGGACATGCTGAACAACTTGCCGAGCCGCAGTGCCATCTCCGGGCTGACGGCGCGCCGCTCCCGCAGCAATTCGTTGATCGACTGCCGTGAGACGCCCGCCGCCTCGGCCAGCGCCGTGACCGACAGGCCATAGTCCGGCAAGAACTCCTCGCGCAGGATCTCGCCGGGATGGATCGGGCGCCGCTCGAGCGGTCGCGTGTTGGGAATGCTCATGAGAGATACTCCGACTAGTGATAATCGCAGAACTCAACGTCGAACGCATCGCCGTCTTCGAATAGCGTCAGGAACTCGCCTTTACGCCTTGCGTCGTGACCGCGACCGACGACGGTCGGCGTCAGACGTTCGCTCTGCGACAAATGCGGAATCATCACTGTTGTGGAGAAACAGACGTCCGATCAACTGCGCGTTTGTGATGACCGCCCAACCTCTACCACAACTCCGGTCGGCGTCGTTGAATCCCTCCCACGAAAAATCTACTCTCGGCGAGTCGCCATCATCGGTTGTGCGATAGTCGATCCATCCGCGCACGGCACCAAACTGAAAAGATCCGTGCCGATCGGATTCAAACGTGATATGCGCCTGGACCACAAGATCGAGGTACTCAGCGCCCCAGAGTTCCAGCTCCACGATTCGCCAACTGCCGAAGAACGGCTCGGTCATTGCTTCGTACGTCGCTTTAGGGTGGACTCGAGCGCTTCGAGGTCCACTGCGTCTCGCTCGTCTGCTCTCTGCGCCTCCAGTGTTTTGCGCTGTTGATCAAACGCGAGATATAACTCGCCCGTGCGCGCTTCCATTTGTTCGTGACTCACAGAGTCCGCGTTCGACAGCAACGGAAATCCGTTCGAGCTGATGATCTGATCCACGTTCTGCTTCCAGAACGCCACGCGCGTTTCCTGTTTGCTCTTGGCGCGCAACTCGGCGGTTTCGAGAAAGATGACCACCAGCCGGTTCAGGGTATCGATCTCGTCTTCGGTCAGGTAATTCTTCGCGACGATGATATCGGTGTTGCGCACCTTGTCCCCTTTCCACGCCAGCAGACCGAAATGCGGATCGTCGGGATTAGCACGAGCGGTAATGAGTTCAGCCGCCGTTTTGCGCGTCACTGCGAAGATCAACAGGTTCTGCACCGTCGCGAAGAATTGCTGTGTGGCGGAATCGGTCTTGTCGTAGTCGCTGGACAGCGCGAAGAGATCGCGCACTTTCTGATAGAAGCGCTTTTCCGAGGCGCGTATAGCCCGGATGCGCTCCAGCATCTCGTCGAAGAAATCCGGACGGCCATCCGGATTCTTCAAGCGTTCGTCGTCCATCACGAAGCCTTTGGTCAGGAACTCCTTGAGGATGACTGAGGCCCAGCGACGGAACTGCACCCCGCGCGGCGAGCGCACGCGGTAGCCCACGGCGAGAATGGCGTCGAGGTTGTAGAGCGTGACCGGGCGCTGTACCTCGCGGCTGCCTTCGGTTTGAATTGTCAAGGATTCCTTGACAGTTGCCGACGGGTGCAGTTCCTCCTCCTCAAAGATGTTTTTCAGGTGAAGAGAGATGTTCTGCTTCGTGGCATCAAAGAGCTCCGCGATCTCCAGCTGCGTAAGCCAGACCGTCTGCTGCTCGGCCCGCAGCTTGATCTGACTACGCCCATCGTCGGTGGTGTACAGAGTCAGGTCGTTCATGCGTGCGCTGAGTCTGTCGACGGGAGGAGTTGTTGACGGCGTAATGCGGCCGAAACCCTTCATGAAGCGGCCTGAAAAAGGGGTGCGGCGAGTCGAATTGTCGCCACTGGCCGATCTCATAAATATAGCAAATATCCGAACAAAAACCAAAAGACCCAGGTCAGCGTGCCTTCCACGAACCTCGGGCAAGGAGCTGCTCTACCGCGTCAGCGCGGACCAACAAGACCTGCGACCACGGCTCGTCCGTCGAGAACAACATCATGCCAGCGCCGACATCCTGGAGTACATAGGATTGGGATGTGTACCCACGCCGCAGCCCCGCAGAATCCGCCAGAAACCAGTCCAACCGCCCGTCCATCCCCCCTTTCCCGGAGAACATCAGCCGCTGCTCGAGCCACAAAAGCCGTCCGCTGGGGAGCTCGGCTGACCCTATGTTGATCGGAACGGTGGCGTCAAACGTGAGTTGAGCGGTCGTACCGTCGCGCAACTCCGGTCCTCGCTGCGCGTCCCGCCTCGAGGGGAACTCGGCCGCTGCCCACGACCAGCCCCGCTCCGAGGTGTTGCCGTCGCAAGACAGAAACACTGGCGTACTGAAGCCCTCTTCACGGTGGTTGATCACGCTGCCGGCCGAAGCACGCACGACACTCGACCGTCCGAATCCCCACGCCATGCGTTCTGTCCGCTGACCCTGCAGCGTTGAGCGAATCACCGCCACGCTGGAATCAACGGCGAGTTGGTGCAGAAACTGTGGTTCAGGATCACCGCGCGGCCCGTAGCCGATCAGGCGTCCGGCGCAGTCGGTGCCGATATCGAAGAGCGGAAAGTCCGGCACAACTCGCTGGCTGACTGAACCATTCAGGGTCGTCACCAGCAGCGCATAGGGACCGACGATGTAGGCCCGTTCGTTATCAACGGCCATGGTGGCCACTTCAGACATCTCGTGCGGACCGCTTCCGCGCGCGACGTACTGCCCCTCCAGACTGCCGTCACGCCGAAACACTTTCAGATATGGCGGCTCGCGATCGAGCACAATAATCCGGGACCCATCCGGCGTAATCCGCGCTGCCATCACCGCACCAATGGATTGCGGCCCGTCCGCTGCGCCCAGCCGCAGCACCGTTCCCGCAGCGAGCGCTTCCTCGAGCTCGACGAGGCGCGGCGCTTCGGAATCGCTATCACTGTTGGCGGTCCCACATGCAGCGGAGACCAGCAGGGCAACAAGGGCGAGACTTCGCCTCGCGAAGCGGACGTCAGTCAATTCAAGCACCAGATGATTGGTCGGGGAGAAACGTGACTTCCGGCGGCCATCTACACCAACCATCGTTAGCTGGCGACGCGCGGAGATGTCGGTAGCGACTTCCTCAGATCAAACTGCGTGTGTCCCGCCGGAAACCCTACCAGCTTACCGTACACTTCATAGCCGCGCCGCTCATAGAATCCGCGGGCCTGCCAGTCGAATGTGTCGAGGCGCGACTGCGTGCAGCCGCGCGCGATGGCCAGATCCTCCGCCGCCTGCAACAGCCGGGCGCCGTGCCCAGCACCGCGAAGCTCCGGTAGCACCCAGATGACGCCGACGCTGAGCCAAGTCCAAATCGTCTCTCCGAGTAGCCCGCCGCAGAGCGTGCCTTGCGCGTCGCGCATCGAGAGCACGAGTGGCTGATAGTTGCGTCCCGACGGCGTGGGCGGATCAGAAGTCATCAAGCCGGCGTAGAGCCGGGCAAGCTCGTCCGGCGGCAACTCGCGTTCCTCGGCGATCCTCGGCTCAGACAATACTTATCTCCGTCTAGCTAACGAGTATTGGAGTTCAAGGGATCACCGGAGGTGGCGATTTATGCCGCACATCGCCGCCGCATAATCCGCATCGCTGATTGCTAAGCTCCGCAGCAGAAAGACATTCGCTCCAGTCGTTTATCCCGTCAAGCTTAGGCGTGGTATTCAACGGTTCTGCTGCAGATATCGCGATCGACTCCACGCAGCTTACGGTTATGGTACTTGATCCAGATGATCGCGCGCACGGTCTGGCGCTGCCGAGCAGCAAGCGAGCCGCTGATGCGGTTCGATAGTTCCGGCGTCACTGTGTCCACGGTAAACTCAGCTATGCTTCGCACTCAATACCTGCTCACGGCTCTCGTCGCTGCACTCGTGACCGCTACACCTGGTCGCGCGCAATCCGCTGATGCATCTGCAGAATGCGAACCTGTCACCGACACGCTGCGCTTTGGCACGGCTGCCATTTACCGCGAGTGCGCCGTGGAAAAACCGGCCAAACTTAAGAAGTCCTCCATGCCAAACTTCCAGCCGCCGTCCGGGCTGCGTTGCGTGCGCGCGGATATCGAGTTTGTAGTCGACTCCACAGGAGAAGTGCGAAAGGGCTCGGCGAAAGTGGTGCGCACAACATCGGAGGAGTATGCGACGCTCCTGCTCGAAACGCTGAACAAGTGGCGCTACGATCCGGCGCGAGTGGGCAAGCAAGCCGTATCGCAGCTGGTCACACTCAGAGATGCGGTATCGTTCACCGACGCACGCGGGCGGGTCGCCTACACGGTTGGCGGAGGCTCGAGCGCACCTCGACCCACGGAGCTCGGCATTCGCGGCACACCGACTGCGAGTTGCGACGAACCTTGGGTGCGTTCGCGGTGATCCCGCCGAATGCCATGAGCGGTCCGTCGTAGTTGTGCGTCCACGGCCACGTCGGTCGTGCGTGTGCGCCAAGGCGCCTGGCATTGGCACCGGCGCGCTCGGCTGGGACTACAGCAACACCACGTGGCACACCAATCGCGATACGTACGACAAGATTGTGCCCGAAGACCTGCGCAACAACGCCACGCTGATCGCGATGCTCGCGTACATGGCGTCGGAAGATGCGCAGAAGTTGCCGCGCGATCTGGTGCCGCAGGGCAATGCGCCGGATGGCACGCCGCGTGGGTGGCCGGCGTGTCCTAGGCCGACAAAGAGCGCGGCGCAGTCGTCGCGATAAGTCGAACGTCGTTGCAACGCGAGAGAGTGCGCTTGGTTAGAAATGCGCGCCCGCTCCGAGGAGGTACGTTGGAGGGGGTGTGTAGCGTTAGTTCGCAATCGTCACGTTGATCTGAGCGATCGTGTCACCGCTCGCAACGCGCACCCCTTCGCGGACGACGAACGCGCTGCGCCCATGGCTCACTGTAGCAGTCGCACGAATGCAGCTAACAGATGCCCGAGCTAAGTTGTTAGTGAAACGCTGCTTCGCCTTTGGTGGTGGCAGATGCATGGTGAATCGGTACACCAACGCCGCACAGCTACAGGGAGTCTCCTTCGCCCAAGCCAATCGTAGGATCTGCAAGTGGCAGCCTCCACTGATCATCCAAGCCCCAGCGCCGCTCTTCAGATGGCGGCTCAACGAGACTGACGTAGAGAGGTGTGCCCAACACGCCAGACGCACGCGGAACGCCGGTAAAGTGCTCGTGACCAAGGATGTCGCCGCGCAACAGCGTCTTCGCAAGAAACTTCATCCGTTGCGTGGGCGGGCGAAGGTTGTGAACCGCAATGGCGACGCCCGACATCACCATTTGGCGCTCCCCCTCGAGATCACCCCATTGCTGTGGTCGATCCAGCCCATTCAGGCCTGCTAGCATCCATTTGACAATGGCGTGAGTAGTGGAGCGCGAGTGCGTGCTGGTCGCGCCGTGATAGCCGATGACGTGACGGGAGGATCCACCGAGTCCCACAAAAATCGCGTCGGCTTGGTCGACGCCACCAAAAAAAACCAGTGGGCTCGCGTCGTCGGCGCGACGACCCTGATCGTCAAAGAGCCCCCATCGCATCGTGATCTCACCGGCGAAGTATTCGCTCGGCTCTTGGAGGGTGCCAACCAGACCTCGCTCCCGCAACTCGCGCTCCACGATGTCCAATCGTTCCTCATCGGACGGTTCGTCGCTACGATCCCGAGAGAGTGTCGCCTTGACGAACGGCACCTCCAGCGCAACGCTGCCGGAAAGCGTCGATTTCTTCGAGACAACCTGTTCGTACAGCATGTCCAGTTTGGCGGAGGACCTGTACAAATACCAGCGAATGTCTGAAACGCGTCGAAATGGCATTGAGGTCACACGATCGTTTGGGATGAGACACTTTCGAGCGATACTACGCGTAACAGGACTACATGAGGGTCGTTAACTCACGCCAAACGGACCTCCACCGAGACTCTAGTGATGTCGTAGCGAGAAACGTCGCCTCCCACTGCCTTGTTATGATCGAACAAGGCCAAGTTGATACCCGAGCTTACGGAACTCCGGTACACAACACCGTCGTAGCCAACCTTCTTGATAAACTCGCAAAGATATTGGCTCGGGACATAATCGATCGCAGCGCCGCGGGGCAACACAGGACGAGTCAGCTCGTCACCAAGTCGTTCCAAAAATGCAATGTCTGAGCGCAGCTGCCCGATTGCGTTTGCATCCGCGAGCAGGAATGGAGACACCAGACCGCGTGGATTACGTAGATCAACCGCGTTCAGCGGAGGTGCGATGTTGAACTGTGCAACGCAGGCGATTTCTCCGGTATGGGGCCGAATCTCGGCGACAGCCGTTTCCGGAAGCGATCCAAGGTAGAGGTAGGGAATGCCTGCTGGATTTGCACGTCCATGAGTTGCAAGCCGTGGCGGCGGAGTGCCCATCTCCTCGATCGGATACAGATCGCTGCCATCGAGAATCCTCGCGCGATACCAGAGAGTCGGCATATCATCGGCCGGGAGATGGCCGAGCAGCTCCCTCAATCGATCAGTATCCAGCACCTCGTCAAGAAAGTATCGGTTCTTCCACATCAGCTCGTCACGGAGCGTTTCCCAGCGAGCTAGCGCCTCGCTGTGGTATGCGGCAGAAGGTGAGAAGGTCTTTCTGACAATCGCGCCGTCATCCAGAATGTCGCCCAGAAGTTCTTTGCTATGCGCGACGTCCATCGCGGAATGGCTGAACAAATCCCAGTCAGCTTTGAGCCAGTCAACAAGTGTTTTGCCAGCCGAATCGGGTTCGTAGATGCTGATTAGGAGCTCGAACAGATCGCGCAGCTTGGTAGGATCAATCAGCGACGCAGATGTGCCGCAGTAGCTGCAGATGCCGAGTGTCGGGGCGAGAGTCGGGATGATGTCGCGTCGAAGACCGCGATCGCCGAAGCACTCAGAGCAACAATGCTTTGGCATTCGGTCGCGCAAGAAAGTCCGCCAACGTCTCGACATGATGCTTCATTGACAGCTTCTTCACGTAACCTAATCCGGGGAAATGTCCCTTGTCGTGAAGCTCGCGGAACTCCTTGATTGCGCTGCTATCGAAGAGGTGCGAACGCCCGCTGTCAAGCACACGGATGAGTTTTCCCAACGCCTGTGCAAATTTGCCGGCCGGGTCAGTTGGCGTGTCCTTCGTTGTAGAGACAAAATGATAGACGTTCATCACGTTGTCTTGATCAGGATCGATGAAGGTTAGGTGGATTGCGACGGCGTACGCCGGTCCACCGCCCTCTACGAAGTCGTCGCCGACGATCAAAAAATCGCCGAAGCCGTTCATGTCTTCTTCTTCATAGGTGACGTGAAGGTCGGAGAACGCTTCCACCAATGGATAGTCCGCGTTTCGGCGACGCTCGAAGCCGTCACGCAAGAGAACTCGCATGGCTGCCCCTTTGAAGTACCTACGATAGAGCTTCTGACAAGACTTCTCAAAGAAGACGTGCCGCGTCTCCGCCAGCGCCTGGCCGAGCATCGCAGCCAAGGCCTTTGCCTCGGTGAAGCCCGCGTGGATGAAGGTCGGCTGAAGGCCCCGATGCTTCTCATAACACTCAACTGCAGCGTTCGCATCGATTTCCTTATGAAGCAGTATCCCAGCAGTAATGCTCTCACTGTCGCAGAAGCCTTCCTTGAGCAGCGCCGAAATGCTATCACCGTCCTCCGCATGATCGCCGTGAAAAGGATTGACGATCACGATTGCATTGCCGTTGACCTTGCAGATTTCGGTGAGCGTCCGCTCTAGCCCCTTAAGCGCTTCACGCACGGGCTCGATGATCGGCACGAAACTCGACTCGGCGAGCAAACGAGCCGTCTCGCGGATCGCGATTAGTTCGAACTGCTTGCCGCGGAAGTAAGGGAAATACATGCTTGCGTTAACTCCAAGTCATTGCTTCATCAAGCGGCGTCGAGACTGCCTCGACGAGCCGTTCATGCGCGGCGCGTTTGACCTGAATCGACAGCGCGGCAGCATGGAGAGAACGCGGCAGCTGTGCGACCAGACTGCTTAGCGGTAACAAACTGCGAGTGCGCTTAAGTGTTTTGACCATCGCGAGATGCACAGATGCCGGATCTAGATCCATAAATAAGTCGCGGATCGCCGCGTGGCGCTTTGTATTGGGCACGGCGGGCTCAGAAACTCCTAATCCCCTGAGAATCGCGCCGGCTTCGCCCGCCCGTAGCGATGAGAACACCGTCGTCGGACAAATTCGATCTGGACGATCCTGGGCCTCGCGCACAGTCGATATCTGGAATCGACGTGACAGCATCAACACCCCGACATCGTCGGGCACGGTTCCTAGAACGCCCAAAATGTGATCTTCGCTTGCTATGACGTACACCTTGCCGAAGACCCGCTTGTATGTGGCGACCTGATTACTGAGACGCGCCAGTGTATCTCGCTCAGACTTAATCTCGTAGACGGTCGCGGTCCCGTTCAGAATAACGAGGTCTGCCTTGCAAGCTCCCACGCGAAACTCATTAAGCATGCTCGCTGTCGTAAGCGAGTGAGTTCCAAGAAGAACTTTGTGCGTCAGAGCAGCGCGATAGATGTACTCGTCACGAAAACCGTCGGTCTTTAGGACTTCGAATGCGGCATCGAAAGCCTGTGCAACTGACGCATTAGCATCGCAACGATGCGGCACATCTGTCAAGCTGATAAGTCGCGCGAACAACGGCGACCGACCTTTCGTCGCCAACTCACGAAACACTCCCGCCGAAAACAGACGCGCCATAGCTGACAGCTGCGATGCATTTGGTTTCATTGTTTCTCGGTGACCTCCATGCAAGGCATTTCGCAGAAACAGTGGCTGTCTCTGGAACAGATTTCGATTAGCACTCAGCAGGCTCAAACTGTGACCACGCGCGTAGCTCAGCATCCAGCTAAACGAGCGAACGCGAGTTCAGAGCGATGTACGAGGCGCGCAGCTTCATTGCGGCTAAGAAAATATTCCACGTGCGGCAAGGCACATGTTGGCCAAACTTGCGTTACCCCTCGTTTTTCCGCAACTCGCTTGCATCCTGGTCATTTAGCTGAGGCGCAGCCGTAGGCGAGTGGCCCAATCGAAACTTGGTCAGGGTCATCGGGCCATTGCGGGGCGGCGCTATGTCAGCTGCCGGAATGCGCTTCTTGGGGGCTATCCAGAGACACCGCTGCCAGCGCATACGCTCAGTTAGGCATTGTGGTGCCTTCACCAACCGTGCTGTGTACGCGAATACTCTCCTCGAATATGCTGGTTGATGTAGGTGCCAAGCCCGCGCCCAGCTTCGGCTAAGGATTTCATCTGAGCGACGTGGTGGGCTCCGGGCCGCGAACCGTCATAGATGTAGACCGTTGCATTCTGGAACTGCACGGCGATGAAGTCAGCGCCGATCGCGTAGTGGCTTACGCCCGAGTCTCCATTCAAGTTGCGATATCGTTCGGGACTCATTGTTCACCGTTTAGGAGAGGTATGCCAAACGCCCACGCTCTTTAGCGGGGCCGTTTCCGTAAGATGCGGAGAGCGCCCGTAGCGCGTACGGCGCCGTCTAAAATGCCCCTGTCTGCAGCATCGCTTCGTTAGGTGTTCACTTAGCCAGTCGTCAATGCGCTGTAAATCCTGTCACTTTCCGAGACCTTTGGGAACACGATGGGGCTGAGCATCGACCAATAACGTGCCGTCAGCCCCTACTCGCTCAAATAGTTCGTTTCGCCACTCTGCGCTAGCCGCAACCGCACTCGAAGCCGGATCGATTGGGAGTCCGAATATGTGCGGCCCGGTGCGTGTCACAATGCCGAGAGTGAGGCCGGGTCCTTTTCGGTAAAGTCCAACAAGCTGCGGAGGGCCGCCTGAATAGGGATCCTTTCCTGAACGAACTGCATCGCAGAAAGCAGAGAATACCGCACGACTAGTGTTTCCTTGACTGGAAGCGTTCCATCGACTCTCCCAAGTCTCGATCAGTGTACTGCCCGATCCAAAGTGAATGAGCGAGCTTGATTTGATCGGAATGGCGACTCGTCTCGCAACGAACCCCTCCTTTTTCGACCATTGCAGGGCAAAGAGGCTGAATACACTTTCCATTCCTTCTGAGTCGCGGGTCGCATAGACAGCAGTGAAGTCTCGGCGTTGATTTGCAGGGAGACCATTGAAGGTGTGTGACAACTTCCTTCGCACGATTGCAAACCGATCTTCGGCGTCTACTGCATCTGGGAACAACAATCCTTGATCTGCAGCCGACGCGATCTGCCCCAGGACCAAGCTTGGGAATAACACATCTCCGACGTACGCGAAGAGATGTGGACCACTCGCTGTGGAGAAGACCTTGCGTCCGAAGTCCCATATTTGCATACGCTGACCTTCACTGCTCCAAGAGATTCTGCTGTCCGATGCCAAGTAGATCGAGGTCGGTCCGCGAGAGTCGACACCAACCCAAGCTACGAATGACGTCATTTTATGCGGGCTTGACGTGAGGGTGGGAGGATGGAGATGATTGTGCTTGGGTCCGAATCTTCGGATTGACTGCGACTCCCTGGACTCCCATACGCGGCCGCGCGCTGAGTTGAGCCGCGTAGACGGGAGGGTCGAGTTGGCGGCCTCTTGCTCTTTCGGGAGTGAGGGGCTTCAGGGTTTCTAGGGGTAATCGTTCCGGCCGGTAAATCGACCTGTTGGCCTCGGAAGCCTCCTATGGGTTGCGTTCTGCTGGAGGGGCCCTTCAGTAGGGTGCCTCCAGCGAACTCAGTGAGCAATGGCAGCAGTCCGTAAGAACCTGCAACCAGCAATTCAATGTTAGGCAGTCGCTTGTCTCCCCAGCGGCTGCGTACGTCCGGAAAATATGGTGGGCATGCTCCATCAGAGGCGCAGGTGAATGTGCAGATCCCCATCCGCTTCGCCGCTGAGAACGGCGTCAGTCGTAGCTCCTGCTAGAGCAGCGATACGATCCAGAAAGAAGTCCGCGAACACATCCTTGGGGTTCGTTGGATTGCTCGCAGATCTTGCGAACGTGCGATTGAGACTACTGGTGTATAGGTCCGCCAGCTGAAGCAGGGGCTGGCTGCGAGAGTCAACTGACTCGAGGCTACGCACCTTTAGCCGATCTTCGAAGTGCAGACTCGATGCGTGTGTCAGACGTTCCGCCAACCTCGAGAGTAGAATGCGATCGCTACCCTCCTCTTCTCGATCTTTGATCATGAGCAAACGCCGCGGCAACTCAGCGCGACCGGTGTCGTGCTCATGTGCGACACCCTGTTTGAGCAACTCGAAGAAGAGCTGCTCTAGCGCAATGTCCGCATGTCGTACGCCGGTTCGAGACACGGAGATGCTCTTGAAACTGATCAAGGGCGATCCGGCAAGAACAAGATCCACAAACGCATGATAGTACGGCGCGGTTCGGTTGCTCAGCTCGGAGAAGTGGAACTCCTCCTCGAACTTGGTCTCTCGACGCCAAGTTTGAATGCGATTCCAAAGCGTCAAGGTATCTCGAGGATCCAAGAACCAGACGCTGCCAACAATGAGATGTGAACCGGTCTTTCCACTCTCGTCCGCGTACACCGTGAGTACTGGGCTGGGCGGGGTGCTAACCGCGTTCCTGTCACGAGCTTCTTCGCTCAGTCGGCCGCGCCGTTGACGAATCTCATGGCTCGCTTGAAATAGGCGGAATGAGTTCTGGATCTTTGCTCTGGCTCGTGTGATCGAAGTCAGTCGAGTCAGGCGATACATCGCCTGTGGATCGACTTCAAGTTCCGCGTAGAGCTCAGGCTCGAAGATGGCCCAATATCGTAGTTGTAGCGTAATGTCTGAGTCTCTCGTCTCGGGGAAGCGACTCAGCAGCCACGCGATCCGCTCCGTGAGATGGTCCGTGTTACCTGAGGAGAGCGACGCAACGAGGCGCTCCCGCTCAAGCTCAAGGCGTTCCTCGCGACTGGGCTTTGGCCTACTCGCAAGTGAGTTGATAGTCGGTACAGACGGGGATGAGACCGTCGGCTGATCGATCGCTGCTTCGTTATCGAAGTTGTGCTCATGCTCGTCAATCGGACTCAAAGTCATCTACCTGAAGCAGTGTGTGTAGACTGCCTAACGTTCGCGTTCAGCTGAAGCGACATCAAGTAGCAGCGCACGAAGCGCGCCCACCAGAGCGCCGCTGCCAGTCTGCAACGCTGGGTTAGCGGCGTCGAAGGTAACTACAGTTTCGGCATGCCGCTCTTCACAGTCCGGATTCGATTCAGGCGACCGCTCGGATCATGGCCAGCTGCTGCCGCTTGCGGGATAGCGCGGTTGGCGACATCCCGCACCTGCACTGGGCGATAGTCGGAGGTGCAATCAGTCCCCTTCTCGTGCACGGTGCGATCAGATGCAAGTATCTCAACTCGACCGGGGCCATCCTCTGTGTACACAGAGACCATCGAGACACGTGTCCGTTTGTCTTGACACATACGAAGAAATGAGCACGTCGTAAACGTTAGCTATCGTTGCATGCGAATGTGGCACCTACCGTCAGAAGTGTGTCGGATCGAGGTGCGGGTGATTTCGGCTTCAGTGACTGCCATGATTCGCCCCTCTCCATGCTGCTCGTTAGTTGCTAAGAAATGTTTTCAACTGCACTACTCAAACTCGATCCATTCGCGTATCGGTAGCTCACGAATGGCGCGACTCAAGAACTCCGATAGCAGCATGAGCTCGCTCAAGCGAAACGCAGATATGTCTGTACCTTGCTCGAACGGGTACCGGGAGGCCGCGAATACGCCCTCGAATTGACCGAGCAATTCGCGCAGACTCGCGCGGGCCCAAGATTTCGATTCCTGCTCAAATCGGTCGTCGATTGCCCTACGAGCGTCCTCGTCTGCAGCATCCCACAGCGAAACCAACCCATGGCCGCGAACTGGTGATGCAGTAACGAGAGAGATTTCAGGGTCATCCGCGACAGGAGTGAAGATTCGTTTCGCCGATAGGCTCTTTAGATGTAGTTCGATGGCAACTGCCGCAGCATTCTTTTGCGCCAGCAAAACTCCGGAAAGTGGCTGTTGCGAGGACAGAATTCTCCTGGCTTCCTCGAACTGCTGAGCAGCGTCACGCACTTGGACGTCCGGCACTTGGAATCTCGCCTTCCAATCAGGGCTCATTGCGTCAACTCATAGAAGTAGCCTGCTCATCGACCGCCTAACGAGCATTGGACTGCAGGCGATCGCTGCAAGCGGCGCATTACGCCGCGCTTTCTCGCAACATATCGGCCTCAACACTGGACAGGCGACACAGCCGAAAGACATTCGCTCCAACCAGTTGTCTCGTCAAGCTTAAGCGTAGTGCGAAGCGATTATGCCGCAGATATTTCAGCATGACGCAAGCCGCCGCCGAGCAGTGAACGGCAAAGCATGCGCAGCTTTTACAACAAGAATCGCCTGCGCCCGCAAAAGCACACAGCGCGGCCGCCACCTGGCAACCGCGCTGCATCCATCACACATCTTGCACCACCGACCTCATCAATACCGGTACTGCTCCGCCTTGAACGGACCTTCCGGCTTCACACCGATATAACTCGCCTGACTCGGCGTCAACTCCGTCAGCTTCACACCCAGCTTCGCCAGGTGCAACCGCGCCACCTTCTCATCAAGGTGCTTCGGCAACGTGTACACCTTCTTCTCGTAGCTCTCCGCGTTCGCATGCAACTCCATCTGCGCCAGCACCTGATTCGCAAAGCTCGCGCTCATCACAAATGACGGATGCCCGGTCGCACAACCCAGATTCAGCAACCGGCCTTCCGCGAGAATCAGAATCGAACGACCGTTGGGCAACACGAACTCGTCGTACTGCGGCTTGATGTTAATCCGGCGCATGCCTTCCGTCTTCTTGAGGCCCGCCATGTCGATCTCATTATCAAAGTGACCAATGTTGCCAATGATCGCCTTGTCCTTCATGCGCGACATGTGCTCCACCGTGATCACGTCCTTGTTGCCGGTGGCCGTGATGATGATATCAGCTTCTTCAATAATGTCATCAAGCGTGGTCACCTGATATCCCTCAAGCGCGGCCTGCAGTGCGCAGATGGGATCGATTTCCGTGATCACAACACGCGAGCCCTGACCCTTGAACGCCTGCGCACAACCCTTGCCTACGTCGCCGTAACCGCACACCACAACAATCTTGCCGGCGAGCATTACGTCCGTTGCACGATTGAGTCCGTCAATGATCGAGTGACGGCAGCCGTACAGGTTGTCAAACTTTGACTTGGTCACGGCGTCATTCACATTGATTGCCGGAAACGCGAGCGTACCATCACGCTGCATTTCGTACAGGCGATGCACACCCGTGGTGGTTTCTTCGCTCACGCCACGAATGCCGGCGAGCATCTTGGTAAAGCGCTGCTTGTCTACGGCCTGCTGCGCGCGGAGCAGATCCAGAATCACGCCCCATTCTTCGGGCTCGTTGTCGGCATCAAAGCCCGGAATGCTACCTGCCTTCTCGTACTCGGCGCCGCGGTGCACGAGCAACGTGGCATCGCCGCCGTCATCAAGAATCAGATTCGGGCCGCTGCCATCGGGCCACGTGAGCGCCTGCTCCGTACACCACCAGTATTCCTCAAGCGTTTCTTCCTTCCACGCAAACACTGGCGTACCAGTCGGTTTGTCCACCGTACCATTCGGACCAACCACTACCGCCGCCGCAGCGTGATCCTGCGTGCTGAAAATGTTGCACGACACCCAGCGCACATCGGCGCCGAGTGCAACAAGCGTTTCAATGAGTACCGCCGTCTGCACGGTCATGTGCAACGAGCCCATCACCTTGGCACCCTTGAGCGGCTGCTTTGCGCCAAACTCTGCGCGCAGCGCCATCAGTCCCGGCATTTCAACTTCTGCCAAACGCATTTCTTTCCGACCCCATTCCGCCAGCGACAAATCACGCACCGCAAACGGCGGACGCGCCGAGTTGGCCTCGGTGACTCCGTCCATGGTCAGCACGTTGCTGGGAATACCCGCTGCTACTGTTGCACTCGCCATCGATTTGCTCCTGGAAGAATGACTTCATCTATTGCGTCGGCTTCCGCCGTCAATACAAACATCGCCGGGCCACTCACTGATGTATCCACCGGCAGCGGCAGATAGCGCACGTTCGTAAACCCGGCCTGCACACACCACTCCTGCATCACAGTTTCATCGAAACCGAGCCACACATGCCCCATCATCGCGCGATACTCTTCGCGTTCATGCGCGCGCATGTCGCACACGAGAATGCGTCCGCCCGGTCGCAACACACGTCGCACTTCACGCAACACGCGCAGCGGCTCCGCCACGTGATGCAACACCAGCATCAGCACCGCCACATCGAGTGATGCATCGTCAAGCGGCAGCGCTTCGAGCGTACCCTCGCGCACATCCACGTTTTCAAACGCCGTGGTGCGCGCACGCGCCGCTTCCAGCATCGCGGGTGACGCGTCTACGGCCACAACACGCCGCACCACCGGCGCCAGCGCCGCACTCAGCACACCGGTGCCGCAGCCGAGGTCGCCCACAATCCAGCGTGGGTCGAGCAGCGCGAGTGTGGCCGCCAGGTCGGAGCGCGCACCGTACAGCGACGTGCGCGTGGTTTCCCACTCGCCGGCCGCGTCAGCAAAAAACGCCTCCGATCGCGCACGGCGATCGGCCACCACCGCCTCAATGCGGGCCAGGTCCTGCAGCGCCGCGGGCGTCACTTCTACTGATGCGCGCACCAGCGTCCACAAATCCCGCGCGTGTTCATCGAGCAACGCCGACAACGTGTACCACCGGCTCGCCCCTTCAGCCCGTGACATTGTCCAGTCAGCGTCCGCCAGCACCCGCAAATGCCGGCTCACCGTGCTCTGCGGCAGCTGCAGCGCCTGGCACAACTCGCCAACCGTCAGCTCGCGCCCGTCTACAGCCAGCAGCAGCCGACAGCGCGTAGCGTCGGCCAGAGTGGCGAGTCGATCGTGAACGAGGGAGCGGGCGGGGGCTGTCATATTCTATTATCCGGATGAAAGGATATGGCGCCCACCAGGTTCCCGCAAGCGTTGTAGGGCGTCTTACCCTTGCCGCGAACTAGTTCGCGACCGATCCTGCCCTGATGGACCTCGACATCGCCGCCAATCTTGCCGTCGCCACCCTCACGGGGCTGGCCGTGGGCGTCGAGCGCGAGTGGTCCGGACACACGGCCGGACCAGACGCCCGATTCGCCGGCGTGCGCACGTTTGCCCTGCTCGGCGGACTCGGGGGCGTAGCCGGCCTGCTGCTCACCGCCGGATTCCTCTGGGCTGCCACCGCGCTGCTCGCCGGCGGTGTCGCGCTAAGCGTCGCGGCGTACGTCATGGCCGTAAAACGCGAGGGCTCCACCACCGACGGCACCACCGAGACCGCTGCGCTCGCAGTGCTGGCCGTGGGCACGATGGCCGGACTCGGGTGGCTCGCGCTCGCCAGCGGCCTCACCGCGCTCATGGCATTCGCGCTGATCGAAAAATCGCGCGTGCAGGAGTGGCTCAAAAAAGTTGACGAACATGAAATGCGCGCCGCGCTGCAGTTTGCGGTGCTCGCGCTGGTGGTACTGCCGCTCTTGCCCGGTGGAAGTTTTGGTCCGTACGACGCCATCCGACCGCGCGAACTCTGGATTGTGGTGCTGCTCTTTTCCGGCCTCAACTTTGCCGGGTATGTCGCGCGACAGGTGGTGGGCAACGAACGCGGATACGGCGTAACGGGATTGCTCGGTGGACTCATCTCCAGCACCGCCGTAACGCTGCACTTCAGTCGCAAGAGCAAAAACGAACCGCAGTACGCCGAGCCGCTTGCGCTTGGTGTCTTGGCCGCGTGTACCGTGCTCGTGCCGCGTGTCGCAATTGTTTCGTCACTGCTTGAGCCAAACGTGGGCGGTGCCGTACTGCCGTTTCTGATTCCACCGTTCCTGGTTGGAGTTGGCATCGTGGCGTTTGTGCTGTGGCGCGAATCCAGAGCGTCGCGTTCGGCCGCCGCTGAAACGTCACCGAGCGGCGCCAACGCCGAACCGCCCACTGATGCACCAGCCTCAGCACTGCCACTCGAAGCAGACGGTGTGCGAAATCCGCTCGGCCTCTGGCAGTCTGTACAAATGGCAATTGCCTTTCAGGTGGTATTGCTGATCATCGCGTGGCTGCAGGCCACAGTCGGCACACCGGGCGTACTTGTGACCGCCGCGGCACTCGGGCTCACCGACATGGATGCGCTCACACTCTCCATGTCGCGACTCGGCGCCGACGAGTCGCTGCGTCAACTCGCCGCCACAGCCATTGCGGTGGGACTACTCGCGAACACATTGCTCAAACTCACCCTCACGCTCGTACTTGGGTCGCGCGACTTTCAGAAACGGGCGAGCACCGGGCTGGTCGCCCTCGCGTTCGCGAGCGGTGCCGGACTGATGCTCGGCACATGGCTCATTGCCCGTTAGCCATTCATTGTTGAACCATGCCCTGTGACTGCCGAGCGGCCCGCCTATCATGACACGCGTTGAACGCGTGTCATTTGTATCGCGTATTGGCGGCGCGACCCGGCGCAGCATGGAAGCCATTGGTCGGGCCGCGCGATTTGTGCGCGAAACCGTGCGCGCGGTACCAGACACGGCCACATGGTGGCCTCACGCGTCCATGCACGCGCGTGTGCTCGGCGTGGACTCGATCCCGATTGGAATTTTCATCGCGCTCTTTACCGGGATCGTACTGGCCATGCTGGCCGACTATTCCGTGGGGGATCTCGTCCCATCGTATTTTGTGGGCACGCTGGTACAAAAAACGATCACCATGGAGCTGGCGCCGGTATTGACCGGTCTCGCACTGGCCGGCCGCGTGGGTGCAAATATCGCCGCCGAGATTGGCACGATGAAGGTGACAGAACAGGTCGACGCCCTGGAAACGCTCGCCTATGATCCGTACGCGTATCTGGTGGTGCCGCGTGTGCTCGCCGGTACGCTCATGTTTCCAATCGTCGTGGCCGCGGCAATGATCGTTGGTGTGGTGAGCGGATGGTTAGCCGCCCTATGGCTCATTGATGTGAGCACGGCGCAGTTTTTCAAAGGCGTGCGACTCTTTTTTACCGAGTTCGACGTACGCTACGGTCTGGTGAAGTCCGCCAGCTTTGGCACGGCGGTGTCGTTGATTGGCTGCTACGCCGGGCTCAACGCCAAAGGCGGCGCGCAAGGCGTAGGCGGTGCGGCCACCCGCGCCGTGGTGATTTCTGCAGTGATGATTCTGGTGCTCGATGCATTCTGGGCCCTCGTGTGGCTCACTGGGAGAACGTTGCAATGACGAGCAAACAGCGCGTCAATGACGCCGTGGTAGGCAGCACGGTGCTCGTGGTGATCATTGTGATGATCGCCGCCGTACTGTGGGTGAATCAATCATCACTCGGCGATCGCAGCGGCAAGTTGCACGCGCGCGTGCGTGATGTGGGCGGCGTGAGTTTGGGCAGCGCCGTGGTTATTCGCGGCGTCAAGACCGGGCGCGTGGATCAGATTGCGCTTGGTGATTCGGGGTGGGTGGTGGTGCGCTTTGCACTGGACGAAGGTGTGGAGTTGCCGAGCAACCCCGTGGTGCTGTTCGTTTCGTCCAGTTTGTTTGGTGAATGGCAAGCCACCATACTTGGCGCCGATGGGTTGCCGGTAGATCGTGAGCTGCGCGCCGCCATTGCCGAAGCAAGCGGCGCGCGTGATACGTTGCCTGGCGCGCTGTTGCCCGACATTGCGCAGCTCACCACGGTTGCCGGTCGTATTGCCGGCGACGTGGCTGAAGTGGCCGATCGTGTGCGCACCGCCTTTGATGACGACGCCGCCAAAGAAATGCGCAGCACCATTCGCAGTCTCGCGGATCTTTCAGGCGAGCTGCAGCGCACCGTGGCCAAACAATCAAAGAACCTCGACGTAGTGGGCGCCGATGTGCAGCGAGGCATCGCCGACCTCTCTGCCGCCGCCGCGATTATCGATTCCGTTGCGCGTCGCATTGACGCGACCACCAGTCGCGGCGAAATCACTGAGATTGTAACCACCGTAAAACAGGCCGCGCAGCAATTGCTCGCGACCACCACGCAGTTGCGTACACTCTCCGTAGACGTAGGGCGCACGCAGCTGCAGCTGGAGCACGCGGTTGCCAACGCCGATTCCGCGTTCACAAAACTCAACCGCGGTGACGGCACACTCGGCTTGCTGATGAACGACGATCGCCTCTACCGCAACAGTGATTCGGCGGTGGTCGAGCTGCGAGCCTTGCTCGAGGATATCAGAAAAAATCCGCGTCGTTATTTCAACTTGCGCGTGTTCTGATCAGAGGCGCCACGCATCACGCGCCTCATGTGATGCCACGCCGGCTGCGGCTCCCGATGCCTGCGGCGATGGAGCAACAATCGTGGCGATACGGGTATTGCGAAGCACACGCGTTGCCACGGAGCCAATCAACAATCGCTCAAGGACACCGTGTCGCTGTGTGCCCAACGCGAGCAGGTCAGCGTTGGCTTGTTGCGCGTACGCGAGCAGCGCGCCTGCAGGATCACCGCGTATCGTCGCGGTATCAACATCCACACCGCGCGGAGCCGCCAGCTTGGCCACGGCATCTGCGAACAGCGGCGCCAGCCCGCGTGCGTATTCCTGATCCCAGGCGCGCCATTCTTCGCTCGGATAATCAAAACGTGGGCGCACATGCACGAGCGTCATGCGTCCACTGGTCCCCAGCAGTTGCAACGCCAATCGCGCCGCACGCATGCTGGCCGGCGAAAAATCCATGCCCACCACGGCACGTTGTGGTGCGGAACTGAAGCCGTTGCCCACCGCCATGATTGGCACGCGTATATGTCTGAGCGTGGCGAGCGTGGTCTCCGTGCCGAGCAGGCGGTCCAGCGGATTGTGGCGCCCGATGCCCATGATCATCAGGCTCGCTTCGCGTGCGTCTGCCACACTGGCCAGCGTTTCCGGAGGCGCGCCCAGCTGTACATCCACCGACCACGCTGGATCGGCCATGGGTTCGACCGACACCAAACGTCGTACTTCGTCGAGCATCAACCGCTTCCGCATCGCATCCAGCTCAGGCGCGGCGTGCATGCCACCACCGAACGCTGGCGCGAGCGGCGTTGGCTCACAGACCCTGATGACTTCCACGCGCGCATTGAGCGCCGCCGCCGCCACGCGGGCCGCGCCGAAAAGTCCGTCGGCGCACGGCGCACCGTTACAGGCGACCAGTACAGGTCCGGGCGAGGTTTGTGGGGTTACAGGCGGTTCTCCATGCATGGCCTGTATTGTCGGCCCGAGGCAGTCCCTCATCTATCGGGAGAACGCTGCGCTGTTGTCGGGGATCGTCTGACGCGCAGGCCGCACCGCAACGTGTCGACCGGGCAATTTTGCGGCGGGTGCATCTATCGAAGGGCGTACCCCACCACTAGCGTCATGCGGAGCGAGACACGTGGCGACATCCTGTGATCTCGAACACGCTTGGTTTCTCTCGACGTTCGGTCTTCGATGAATACAATTGGTCGGCTCATCGCCAATGCGGCCGCGCTCTGGGTCGCGTCGTATCTGCTGGAAGGCATCCAGTACACCGGATCCTGGCCTGGAATTCTCGGTGTGGCGCTCGTGTTCGGCATCGTGAACGCGTTCATCAAGCCGGTGCTCACCGTGTTGTCACTGCCTGTGCAGGTGCTCACACTCGGACTCTTTACCTTTGTCCTGAACGCCCTGCTGCTCATGCTCACGAGCTGGCTGGCCGGTTCGCTCGGTATCGCGTTTACGGTTGACGGTTTTATCTCGGCGCTGCTCGGCTCGCTCATTGTGAGCGTGGTCAGCGGACTGCTGAGTGTGTTTTTGATGGACGACTAGTCCCACCAAGCGGATGGGTCGAGTGACCCGTCAGCCCGCCGCCACTCATCCGTAGGTTGATGTCATGGCATACATCCTGGTGGTAGAAGATCATATCGACATCGCCGAGGGGCTCCAGGCGAATCTCGAGATTGAAGGGCATGAGGTTGATCTGGCACGCGATGGCCGCCACGCGGTCATGGCGATCAAACGCCGCGTGCCTGATCTGGTGATTCTGGATCTTGGGTTGCCTGGGCTCGACGGGTTTGGTGTGTTGAGCCAGGTGCGCGAAGCCGAGTGCTGGTGTCCCGTGCTCATTCTCTCCGCGCGCGGCGCTGAAGCCGACAAGTTGCAGGGGTTTCGCTTGGGCGCCGACGACTACGTGACCAAACCGTTTGGCACGATGGAGCTGTTGGCGCGCGTGAATGCGCAGCTGCGCCGCGCTTCGGTCACGGGTCGCACGGAAACCACGACCGAACGTGCAGCAGCAACAGGCACAGTGGCGCCGCGTGATCCGCAGGAAATCGAGAGCATGTTGTCGGAGCGCTTTGAGCTCACGCCGCGTCAGGCGAGTGTCGCGCGACTTGTGGCTGATGGTCTGACCAACGAAGAAATCGCCCAGGCGCTTGGCATTTCGCGCTTCACCGCGCGCAATCACGTGGAGCAGGTGCTTGAGAAACTTGACGTGAGTTCGCGCGCACGCGTTGCCGCACTGGTGCATGGTGGTGGGCTTTCGTCCATGGGCGCCTGACTGACTCGCTCCACGTGACAACGGAGCGCGCTGCTTCGCCGCAACAACCCACGGTGGGCGCCGCGGGTTCGCGTCATCGTGCGGCGCGATTGGCCGTTGGTGCGTTGCTCGCCACCGTGCTGGTGGTGTGCATTGCGGTCGTGGCCACGATTCGTTCGTGGCAATCGCAGCGTGACAGCATGCAACAGGCACTCGGCGCACAGGTCATGTTCGCCGCGCGTCAGTTTGCCGAACATTTGAGACTCCGCGCCCCCGATGCGTTCAACGGCGCGATCTCCATGCAGGGCGCGGATCAGATTCCGCAGATCGCGCTCACCGTGCGACGCTCGATTGAGCTGCTGCCGCCCACGTTTGGTGGGGTGCCGTGGCCGGTGGATACCGCAAACTCCATGGGCGTGCACGTTGGAAAGAGCGGTAAATCACTCGCGATTCCCAATCCTGCGTCGCTCAACAGTGTGCTGGCATTTGAAGTACGCGACTGCCGAGGCGTAGTTCGTTTTCGCGACGCGAGTTACGACACACCACCGTTCGCTTCGTCATCCGTGCTGGGCGAGTTTTCATATCGCAACGCACCCGATTGTCTCGATGTCGGGGTTCGCCTGCAGAGCGAAGTCGCGGCTGACATCATTGCGCGGGCCATGCCCGGGTCCGGGCGTTGGTTATTGGTTGGATTGCTCGCACTCGCGGCCATGTTTGCAGCAAGCGCTGCGCTCTTTCTTCGCCAACAGCAGCAGCTGGTGCAAGCACAGGACGAGTTTGTATCGGCTGTGTCGCATGAGCTGCGCACCCCGCTCACGCAGATTCGCATGTTCAGCGAAACACTGTTGCTCGATCGCGCGAAATCACCGGAACAGGCCAAGCGATGGATCGGTGTCATCAATCGTGAGAGCGAACGACTGGGTCATCTTGTCGAGAGCATTCTGCGTTTCGCGCGATCAGAACGGCGTGCCTTGCCACTGGCGCGCGAAGTCACCGATGTGGCGCAGCTCTCGCGTGATGTAATTCTGGGCTTTCTTCCCGTTGCGGCGGCGCGGCGCGTGACCATTCGCACGCGCCTGCCATCAGCGGCGCTCGCATTTGTTGACGCGGGGGCACTGCGACAAATGCTGCTTAACCTGCTCGACAACGCAGTGAAATACGGACCGGTTGGACAAACGATCACACTCGAACTCGGTAGTGGCGCCAAACACGCCGTTGAGTTTCGTGTGGACGATCAAGGTGCTGGTGTTCCGGCCGCGGAACGTCCGCGCGTCTGGGAGCCGTTTGAACGGTTGAATCCCGGCGACGGCACGGTGGGTGGCAGCGGGCTTGGTCTCAGTGTTGTGCGCACGTTGGCCGAACGACACGGCGGCACGGCGTACGTGAGCGACGCCGCGCAGGGTAGCGGTGCACGCTTTGTGATTGCGCTGCCCGTTGGTCTCACCGCGAGCGACGCGGAGAGTGTGGAGGCGACGCGTATCACGCAGGAGTTTGCGGCGGCGGATGCATTTCCGGTGGGCAAGCCGCTGCACGCCGATGCATGGATGCACGCCGAGGTCGAAGACATTGTGTGGCCGCCGGATGTGGTGCCGGAGCGGCCGTCGGGGAGTTTTCGCGTGTCATGAAGGTTGCCTTTGGTGCAGGTGGAGGGCACGCGAAGGCGCGAAGAAACGCGAAAGGGGACGTGTCAGAAATTTTGTGTATGAGTCGGTGAGATGTTCATCGGTCTTGCAGTCGGTCGCCGAATAACAGCTTGAGATGGGGAAACGCGGCGCGCCAGTGTTTGTCCGGGTTGGCGCGCCACTTCTTCCCGATGTTACGGAGCGCGAGATACAAAAGTTTGCTCGCGGCGTCGTCGGTGGGAAAGTGCCCGCGCGTTTTGATGATTTTCCGGATCTGCATGTGCAGACTCTCAATCGCATTCGTCGTGTACAGCACGCGGCGAATGGCCGTCACCACAGATCTACCACACCGTTCGACAACGGCTGGATTCTTCGGAAACATCAACGTCAAGTCCAAGAACTATTGCACAGCGCCAATGTACCAAACTGTGCAAAGCACGCTCAAACGCCAGAGTTGCTTCCTCTGGGTCTTCTGCGGCTGGCCTGTCGTCGCCCAGTCAGTTCCTTACACAAATCCATCCGCCATGCAAGTTATAGCGCCGGCATACACGACCTGTGCATGGGCGGATGGTTGGTACCGAGGAACTGGATATCACTTGACCAACTACCTGGGGTTTGTCAGGGTTCGTTACACTGGCACAGCTGCCGTTCGTATCTACTGTGACTGAGCCGGTGCGTTATCGTAGTGCGTGGCGGCAAGCGTCACGTTGTTTGTCGAAAGTCGCTTTATCCAACCGTTGCATGCGGGGTATGGGGCGGCGCGTGCAAGTCAGTCGGAACCTCATCATTCCTTGTCAAAATGAGTGACAACAAGCCCGATTTTGGATCACTCATTCACGATCGGGGCGATCCGAGTTTCCGCTCTGTCGTGGTTAGCGCGTTCGGTTGGCGTGATGACGAAGCGCTTTTGCAATGCGCTACGAATGAATTGGACAGGACTAGGCGTGAGCTGTTTGCGCCGAAGGGTCCCGCGTTGCGCGCGACGGAAGAGTCTTCGAGCATCTCGCGGTTCACGTGGAAGGTCTGGTGGGAACCACCCCACTGCTGGCGGGACGAGTTCGCCACCAGCGGCTCGCCCCCGGACGTGGCTCTGGTGACTGAACGAAATTCGATGCTGTTTGTGGCCGCGCAGAACACGCTCTACTCCAATGAACCGATAGACGCACGGCACGCAGTTTCGTGGGAGGCCCCACTCGTTGGCATTGTCGAACTACCGACGATAGCTGCGCGCAGGAGGCTATTCCCGCTTTTTGGAAGCGCCTTTCGAGCGGACGAATGGACGTTCAGTCCGTCAAGTACTGTCATTCGCAATGGTTCCACGACCCTGCGTTCCTTTCGTGCGCTGCGTCGACCTGACTTCGCACCTGAGGCACCGGTTGAGCCGTCGGGTTACTGGGTTGGCGTGAATGAGTACGAGTGTGTCTTCGATCAGAAGTCCGACATCATGCATCGGCTAACCGCGATCGCTACGGGACGGGAGATTGCGACGATCGAGATTGCGGAGCTGGCAGTTGATCGGTCGCTTCCACCGGACGTCTTCGTGTTCGAGGGTGTGCCCGAAACGCGCTACAGAACAGTCGTTCGCAGCCGCTGACTTCACCGATACACGCGACGTGTTTCACTTTTCGCGCCCTTCGCGCTTTTCGCGCTTTCCCGTGCCCTCCACCTGCACCTGGTACAATCTCGCTCAGTACGCCCCGCGAATGCGCGCCGCACGCGACGACAGCCACACACCCGCCCCACGTCGCAGTACACCACCATGCCCCGGCAACACCAGTTGCGGCGCCAGGCGCGACAGCCGATCCAGATCGTGCGCCAACTGACTGCGATCGTGCGCCAGCCACGGCGCCACGCGTGACAACGCACCCGTCATCACCGCGTCGCCGGCAATCAACACACCGCGTTCCGGTTGCCAGAGCGAAATGTGTCCCTGCCGATGACCAGGCGTTTCAATCACCGCCAGTCCGCCGAGGATATCACGCAGAATCATGCCGTCGGTGACCGTGCGCGATTCACGCGCGAGCGCCCGCGTGCCGCGACGCAATCGTTGCATGGTTACGGGTGACGCAATCAACTCCGCGCGTGTGGCGTGCAAGACCGTATCAAGTCCGCCCACATGATCGAGATCGTGATGCGTGACAATCACCCGCCGCACTGATTCGGGTGCATAACCATCGCGGTCGAGCGCCTCAAGAATACGGCCGCCGCGGCCCCACAAACCGGCGTCAACAAGCGTCAGCCCGTCGGCATCGCGTAGCACATACACGCGGCCTACGAGCATCGCTCGAATCGTCCAGATATCGGGGGAAATCGCTAGCATCAGGATTGGTGAGGTAACGTGCTGACCCGTATGGTGCGCACGCGGGAAACCTCACCGTCCAGGCTCTTCCGTGACAGGGTCCGATGACCCGCCCCGCGCCACGAAAATCGCGATCGCGTTACGTCCAGCGACGCTTGAGATCCACCTTCTCCACGCTCGGCTCGCCGCGACCGTTCGCGTACACCATGCTGCGCAGCCACTCGCGCTCCTCGGCCAGCTGCGATTCCGGAATCTCCTTGCACCACGTTTTGGGCGGCAGACCATCGTTGCCACTCCAGCGATAACCACGCTCGCGCAACAGATCCTTGGTTTCAAACGCGCTGCCCACGGCACTCACACGCACGCGCGGCATACGACACGCTTCCAGCAGTTTGGCCATGGGGAGCGTGCCATCGGCCGTGCGCTTTTCAAGCAAGGCCAGCGTGGCGCGACAATCGTCCACCGCACGATGTCCGTCAAAAAACGCACCAAGATGACGGTACACCAGAAATTCAAGCGAATGTGAACCCACGCCGAGCGCGCGCCAGTCAATGTCGCGCTGCGTGCAGCCCCAGTACACATCCTTGAAGGCCGGGAAACGTCGCTCCACAAACGCGCGATCAAATGCGGCGTTGTGCGCGAATACAATGCCCGCGCCATCCAGCAGTTCATGCACCCGAGCGTCGGGAATACGCTGTCCGCGCACCATGTCGTCGGTAATGCCGGTGAGTGCCACCACTTCGGCCGGAATGCTGCGACCGGGATCTTCCAGCATCGACTCGGCGGCCACCACTTCAACAGGCTGACCGGTGACTGAGTCGTAGGTAAAGCGCACCACACCAAGTTCAATGATCGCGTCGGTGCCTTTGTCGATACCCGTGCTTTCAACGTCTACAATCAGCGCGTGTCGCAGCTGATGATCCGGCGACGCCGCCTCAAAACGTGCGGTGGGTTTGAGTCGACGCAGGACACGATAGTCCGCGTGCGTTTCGAGTTGTGTTGCCAGGAGTTCGAAGTCGGTCATTTCATCAAGATACCGAACGGATCGTCGTCTGCTGTGAGCACGATGCGCGGCACACCCAGAAGTGTCGCCTCACCGTCACGCAGTGCACGTTCCCATTCGTTGCCATCGCTCACCAGCGCGCGCGCGGCGTCCGGCAGGCCAATCGTATTGAAAAAGTTCACTTCAATGGCCAGCCGCAGCGATGACCACGCGTCGGACATGGTGAGATACAGCGGAGACGCCTCGCGCAGCTGCGCGTCATCCAGCGTTTCGTCGTCGTTGCCAGGCCACTTACCGGCCTCTTCTTCCATCCGCTCTTCCAGTGCCTCACAGGCCGGCCCCAGCTCGTCGTCGTCCACCGCTTCCGCGAGCAGGGCCAGCAGGAACCAGCGCTCGTCTTTCGAGAAACCCTCTGGTTTGACGGTGGACAGGTACTCGGCAGACGATGTGAAAACGGCTTCGGAGCCATCTACACTATCACGCCATTTATCGAGCATAACAGAGGCATCATCGCCTCCGCGCTTTGCTTCCAGTGCGAGCAGCGAAGTCAGCGCGGCGCCTGAAGTCGCGGAAGGCACGCCTCGGCGCGCACGTGAGGAAGAAGGTCTGGAGGCCCGACGAGTCATGAGATTCTGGTTCCTGCGTGGATATGGTTGAGCTCGCTACTAAACGCACGGTCGCGCGAAACAGTTGGCCTCGCTACCCTTCGCGCACCCATGTTCACGCTCTTTATCATCGTCTTTCTCGACCTGATCGGCTTCGGCATGATCATCCCGGTCTTTCCGTTCTACGCGGAACGCACCGGGGTGGACCCGGCGTCGGTGATCTTCTTTCTGGGGCTCTACTCGCTGGGCCAGTTGGTCGGTTCGCCGATTTGGGGCACAATGTCGGACCGAATTGGCCGGCGGCCAGTGCTTTTAATCACTTTGCTCGGTAATGCGGCTGCATCGGTGATGCTCGCCTTTGCGGACTCTGGCGTGACCCTCGCGATTTCGCGCGTCGCCGCCGGCCTCGCGGCGGGCAATGTGGCCACCGCCTACGCCTACGCCACCGACATCACCACCGACGCCACGCGACCCAAGGCCCTCGGCCTGCTCGGCTCCGCGTTCGGGCTCGGTTTCATTGCCGGGCCAGCGCTCGGCGGTTTGCTGGCCGGCAACGACGCCGGCGGAGATGGCCTTGTGCGCGTGGCCTGGGGCGCCGCGGTCATGTCGCTGATCGCACTCGTGCTCACGTATTTCCGTTTGCCCGAGTCGCTGTCAGACGAAATGCGCGCCACCACACGCTCCAAACCACGACCAAAGCTTGGCACGTACTTCAAGCGCGACGGAATGCGACAGGTATTGCTCACCACCGTCGTTGTCATCGCCGCCGTGGCCATGCTGCAAAGCACACTCGCGCTGTGGGCCGCAGAAACCATGAACATGGGGCCGCGCACGCTGGGGCTTGTGTACATGTTCGTTGGCATTGTCAGCGTTGTGGTTCAGGTGTGGCTTACTGCTCCGCTTACGAAACGGTTTGGCGCGTACGTGCTCGCGCAGGCCGGCATTGTGCTCGTGGCCGTTGGCATGCTCGCGATTCCCGTGTCAGGTACCATGAGCGTTCTGCTCGTCGCGCTTGGTGTATTCGGATTGGGATCGGCCATTCTGAACCCGACCTTTGGCAACCTGATCGCCGGTCTGGCGGGCCCGCATGAGCGCGGCGCCGCGCTGGGCGAGTATCAGAGCGCAGCCTCGTTTGGGCGTGTGGTCGGACCGTTCACGGCGAGCGGCGTGGTCTCGCTGACAAACTTGTCATGGCCGTTTGTGGTTGGCGCCGTGGTATCGCTCGGCGGTATCGCACTCATTCGCAGCGCCGGGAGACGCGCGGAACCGCCTAACGATCCGGAATCGAAAGGTTAACAACGGCCTGCGCACGTGAGAGCGGAACGCGCACGGACACGGCGCGACTCGCGCGACCCGAGTGCGTGCCCTGCAGCGTAATCAGGTGTTGTTTGGGTACGCTGCACAGACTGTAGTAGCCCGTTTCGTCGGTCTGGGTGGACAACGTGCGATTCTGCCACACCCACTGATCATTGCTAACCCGACGAAACTCCTGCTTCCACTCGGCACGAACCGTGGCCGCCTGCATCCCATTGCGCGCGGTGTTCTGAACCACACCAACGACACCGGCCAGCGCGCTGGTGGCTGACGCGTCTGCGCAGGCTGATTCCTCGGCCGACAAATCGGACACACCGGTGGTTGCCGTTTCCGGAATGCCGCGCGTGTAGAGCATCCCGGCTCGGGTGGTAATGCCGAGCACTTCGCCGCCCGTCACCTGCACACCTTCAACTACGATATCGCCTCGCGAACCGCCCGCGATTTGCATGTTCAACGCGCTGCGCTGCGATCGCATGGAGTAGCGTGGCATGCGAATTTCCCACGAGCTCGCAAACCACACCCCGTTGTCGAGACGCGTGTACTCCACGGTGCCACCGGGGTTGGCACGCATGAGCGCTGGATCGAGTCCAACGTACACAAACTCGAGTCGCTGTAGCTCGTTGGTGCTGCGATCCATCCACAGGGTACCACGCACCTGCACAATATCCCGCCGACGCGCAGCTGGTTCAAACTCCACGCCGATCAGATGTTGCTGGTCACCTGGGCCGTCGACCAGTCGTAAACAATGCTGTGACAAGAATTCGTCGGACAACAACACGCGCGCATCTGGCGCACGGTAGAGCGTACTCTGATCGGCCTCTTCGGTCACGTAGCCAGCCACCGACAGGGATTCCGGTGCCACACTGCGAAATGGAGACGTGGAACTCGTTGTGCGAACTGTTTGCTGCGGCAGTCCAATCGCGGCGCCGCGCACGCTTCGTGATTGCGTGAACATCAGATACCGTGCGGTCGGCGCTCCGTCATTCGATACGAGCCGCGATGCGTCGAGCGCTTTGCGTGCTTCGTCAAAGAGTTGCGCGACGGTTTCGCTTCCTTCGGGGCGCACGCGACAGCGCGTGGATACGCGTGTGGTCATGGTCTGAATAACGACCGGTGCATCGGGTAGCACCGCGCTGCGCTCAATGCGGTCGCCATCATGCAGACGCAGCGTGCCCAGTTCGAACGGACGCTGTCCTACGCGCAGCACACGCAGGGTGACCGAGTCCGGTGCAAAGCGAAGGCTGTAGGTGCCCCGGTCGCCCGTAATGGTGCGAGCGAGCACGCTCTGGTCAGCAGCACGTGTGGCGATCACAATCGCGCCTGCGACTGGATCGCCACCGTTGCTCGCACGCAATGTGCCGAACACTTCCTGCCCTGCGGCGCCGGTGGAGGCGCCAAGCAGGAGCAGGGTGACGGCGAGCGTGCGCATTAATTCAAGATGCTGAAGTTGAAGGCCACGTCAATATCCGTATCCGCCGTGCAGCTGGTGGCGGTTGCCGGCTTTGGCGAATCGCCGTAGTGACACAGCACGACCCGCACCGCGCCGGTTCCGGCGGTCGTGCCGGCGGCCGCGTTGAACCTGATGCCGAGCGGACGACCCTGACGATCCACATCGGTGGTGGTGATGGTGAGTCCCGCGCCCGTGACCGTGTAGATCACGCGATGCTCGTTGGACTCTTCTTCCACTTCTTCCGTGATGTCTTCCGGCGGGTTCTCCAGGCGGTTTTCGAACTTCACGACACCGGTGTACGTGCTTCCCCGTACAAGCGAGAGCGTACCAACTTGCGCGCCCGGTGACTGCGGACCCGCGCCATCAGGGTCGTCAATGAATACCGTCTGCACCGGCGCTGTAAAGCCGACGGGCGACAGCGTTAGCGTCACGCGCGAAATGACTTCCTGCTCGCCACCCGGCTCGGTGGACGAATCGCCACATGCGGTAGCGCCGATCAGTGCGGCAGCCGTTGCTGCGCCGTAGACGAGTTTGCGAACGTTGTTGTGCATGTTGGTAGTGCTCCTTCGGGTTACAGGGATTGATTGCTGAACGGAATACGCACACGCAGCACGACATCCCGACCAGCATCGTTGACGAACAACCGATAGCGACTCAGGTAGTCGCGGAACCGTGTGTCGAGGGCGTTGTTCATGGACATCGACACATCGATGGCACGCCCCATGACACGGAGCCCGGTGGTGCCGAGTTCTGCATTCATCAGGGCGTACCCATTCGTTGGCAGCGTGTAGACCGTGCCTTCCGGCACACCATCCTGCTGGCGCACCAGGTGCGTACCGAGACCTGCGTGCCACGAGCCAAGTTGTGCGTGCGTACCCACAATGCGCGCTTGCAAGAGCGCACGATCAGCCGGCATATCGAACAGCGGTTGATCTGTTTCGCGATTCACGCCGCGAACCACATTGACCGTGCTCTGCAACTCAAGCCATGTCCGCGCACTCCACGTGCCGGCCAGTTCAACCCCGCGCAAATGCGCGTTCGCTTGCGCATAGTTGAACGCGGGGAATGCGCCGCGCAGCGTGAAGACTGGCTGGCGCGGCTGCAGAAAAATGAAATCCGAGATCGTGTTGTAGTATGCGGCAACATCCAGCGACAGCGCACGGCCGGCGTACCGCAATCCCGATTCCACACCGAGCGATCGTTCTGCCTCAAGCGTGGCATCGCCCAGCTCGTACTGCGCCGTGCCGTGATGCACACCCTGCGCATAGCGCTCGTTCACGGTTGGTGGACGCCACGCGCGCGCCACACGCAGTGAGGCATTCCAACCGTCGGCGAAACGATACGCCGTGCCGAGCGATCCCGAAAAACCGGTCCACGACTTGGTGCCGGCCGGGCTGCGAATGCCGGCATCGGCGAACGCCAGCGTGGTCTGCGAAAAAATATCCGCGCGCGCACCGCCGGTAATGGAAAAGCGACCCGCGCTCCATTCTTCCTGTGCGTAGAGCGCGCCCTGCTGCAAATCAAAACCGGGAATGAGAAACGCCTTGCCCAGTGTCTGATTGCCCTGAATCATCGCACTTGCACCCACCGTACCAAACAGTCCACGCCAGGTACTGTGGCGCCACCGCACATCGAGCGAGTTGGTAAACAGCTTCAGGTTGAAGGCCGGTACGTTCTGAAAGCGCAACGGACCATGTCCGTCATACTCACGACGATGATTGTATTGGAACCCGTACACCACTTCGATCTCACTCGCATCGCGCATGCGAAACGTGTTGCGCAACCGTGCGGTGGTGTGCTCTACGCGCTGATTGGGATTGTCAATGCCGTAGGAAAACGATGAGTCACGCGGTGGGGTAGTCATCGCGCGCTGCAAATCATCAAAGTTGCCCGCGTGTGCCTGGCTCAACACACCAAGCTCCGTGGCAAAGCGGCTCACCAACAGTTCGCTGGTGCCCCAGTTGCGCTGCACACCAAGCGTGGCGCTGCCATTGAGTTCGCGAAAGCCCGTGTTCGACAGGTAATAGTCGGGCGCCGCACCGTTGCCGGCCACGCGTGTGGTGAGGCGCACGCGGTAACCGGTGCGACCAATCAACGGCAGCGCGAGCCCACCACCCTGTACACCAATCGACATCGCACCCTGTCGACTGTTGCTGAATCCGTTGAGCGCAACATCTCCACGCAGAGGTCCCGAATCCGGAACGCTCGCGTGATCAACGCGCACCACACCACCAAGTGCATCCGGTCCGTACAACACCGTGGCCGCGCCGCGCACCACACTCACCGCATCCGCATCAAAGCTGTCGAGATTGGGCGCGTGCTCTGTGCCCCACTGCTGATCTTCCTGACGCAGTCCCGCATTCAATACCAGCACACGCTGCGAGTTCAAGCCGCGAATCACAGGCTTGGCAATGCTCGGCCCCAACTGAATCACCGACACACCGGGCAAGTTCTTGATCGTTTCGCCGAGTGTCTGTCCGCGTGTGGCGTCGAGTGCACGCGCATCGAGTGTGGTAATCGCCGTGACACGTTCGAGCGCGTCGACGACAGTATCTGCGGTGATGGCCACCTGATTCAGCGTCACGGTGCTCTGGCTCATGACCAGCTTGACCAGTACGTCTTCAAGGCTCAGGTCGACCACCCGCTGCACCGGTGCGTAGCCAAGCAGTCGCACGCGAAGCAACACGCGCTGCGCCGGGAGATCGCGAAAGTCGAAGTGTCCGTGGCTATCGCTGCGCGCGCGGCGCACCACGCCCGGAGGCACGCCCCATTCCACCGACACGTCGGCGTTGCGTAATGGCTTGCCCGAGGCCGAGTCTTCGAGCACCCCGTGCACGTGTCGAGCGCCCTGCGCCTGCGCCGCATCGAAGGGCGGCGAGGCGAGCAGCGCGGCGATCATGGCGATCAGCAGGGTGCGGACCCGGGGGCGAAAAACCGTCATATCGTAAAGATAATGATAAGCCATGATCAAACACAATCCATTCTGTTACGTGTGGGGCGGCTGTGCTTTTACGCACCGGTGCCGCTATTCTGAGGGAGTTCTTCTCTCTTGCCCTGAGACATGCTGCTCATCCTGATTGTTGCGATGCTCGCCGGCTGCGCCATGACCGGTGCCTGGTACGGGCGACTGCAGGAGCGCGCCCAGTGGACTCGGCGTCTGATCGAGCGTGGCATCAATCCGAATACGTTGTACCCGCGCGGCAGCGGCATGCCCCACGCGCCGTTGGAGCCGCTCGACCCGGACGCCGACGCCATGCGCGATACCATGGAAGACATGGCCCGCGAGGTCGAGCGTCTCGCTGAGGGGCAGCGGTTTCTCACCAAGGTGCTCACGGAAAAGCGCGTATCGCCACCGGATGATGGCGAATCCCAGCACCCGGACCGCGGGACGGACCGCCCGAGCTGAGCGTCAGCGTGCGTCGAGCGCTTCCTGAATGCGCGAGACCGTACCCCGCGGATCCTGCACTTCCACGATGATCTCGTCGTAGGCCGCGTCGGGCGTACACTGAATCACGATCGCGTGCTCTGGCATCCGAACAGTCCAGAAATCCGGCCGGAAGTCACTCTGGTAGTACGTGCCGGCCGTGTACACCGTGGGAATGTGCGTGCCCGGCACCTTCAGACCGGGAAACGCGCGCGTCGCCCGCTCCGGGTCGTGCTTGACCGAACGAATATCGGTCAGCGGTACGGTCAGGGTCGACTTGAGCGCCCACAGCTTGTGTGCGCCCTGTACCTCCACCGTCAGCGTGTCGTTGGCGATCGAAATCTCAACCATGCGGTAGTCCTGCGTTCAGTGTGTTCACCGTTTTAAACCCACGCCAATTTTGCCCCCAACGTGGGACCACAGTGCCCGCTCCACCCGAGCCGGCGTCCAGCTCCCACCCAGCGCACTTGCCCGCTCCCGAAGTGCCTGCGCATACCGTTTGTAGTATGCCGGCGTAAATGCCACGGCGCCCAGGCTCGGGATTTGATGCGCCACCAGCTCGTCGAAGAACGGATAGACCTCCGGTGCGTACGCGGCGAGCAGCGCCGACGCTGTAGCCGGCCCCACACCGGCCAACTCCGCAACCTTCGCGATCGGTGCGCTCTCGTGCGGCACCGAAGCAAACGCCTCCGCTGTCACGGCCTCCACACGTTCGGCGCTATTGCCGCGCACCAGCACCAAATTTCTCGCGCGCCACACGCCGCGCGCCATCTTCCACTCCGTGAGGCGAACCAGCTCGTCATGCGCGGCGTAGGCGGGCGCACGGGACCGCAGTGCTCCCGGCAGCTCCTCGTGGTACCAGCGATCGTGATCGGCCAGCGACGCAACGCCCTGCGACGCGATCACCGCGCTGTAGTGCGCCAGTGCCAATTGCCACCGCGCATCGTCACTACTGGTCCACAACGGTTCAGTGAGCATGCGCGAAGCCTGCATCGCCGATGGACGTGTAGCAATACGCCAAGCTGCCGATACTCTGGTTAGCTTGTCGCTCCCATGACGACCCAACCTGTGCTCTCTGTGCTGCACCTGCCCCGCCGCGCGCTCTGCGGCTGCCTGCTGAGTCTCGCGTTCGCCCTGTCCGCGAAGGCCACGCTCGCGCATGCACAGGCGCCAATCGATTCGGCCGCCGCACGTGCGCTTGCGCAGACCATCGATTCGCTCACGGGCGTCGGCAATGCAAAGCCGCTCGGTCAGGCGTACCGCGCTTTGGCTGAGCTGCAGGAAAACGCGGGACTCATCAACGAGTCGCTCGGGAATTACCGTCGCGCCATTGAGTTTGCCGATCGCGCCGAGGATCTGCCCACGATGAGTGCGGCGCACAACAATCTTGGCCTGCTGCACTGGATGGCCAATCGATACGACAGTGCGCTCACGCATCTCGGACACGCGCGCGACGCCAGTAAAGCCATTGGAGATGTGGAGCGACTCGCGCGGGTGTTGAACAGCCTGGGCTCGTCATACTATCAGCTGGGCTACTACGAACCGGCGATCGATGCGTTCCTGCAAGCGCTCGCGCTTCGTCGTGAGGAAGCCGGGCAGGTTGGTGTCTCGGTCGTGCTGACAAACATTGGCAAAACGTATCACGACTGGCGTCAGTTTGAGCGGGCAAAGCCACTGCTCACACAAGCCGTCGACGCCGCACGCGAACACAAGCAGCCCATCGCTGAGGGATACGCGCTCAACGCGCTGGCGATGTTGCACATCGACATGGGCGACTTTGCAACGGCGCAGCAGTACATCGATCAATCGATCTCCACGTACAGCAGCGCCGATTCGATCATGACGCGCACCGATTCCATCAGCGCGTGGTCGCTCAACACGGTGTCGCAAGGATTGTTGTACGTACGAGACGGTCGCGCCGCGCAGGCGCTACCGTTGCTTGAATCCGTGTATCGGGTAGCGGTGGATCGCGGCAGCATTCGCGGTCAGGCGCGCTCCCTGCTCTATCTCGGCGAAGCGTACGGCGTGCTGGGCGACCGGAGTCGCGGTATTGATGCACTCACCAAGTCCGTCGCCTTCTCGCGGAGCGTGGCGCAGCGTGTGCTCACGATTGACGCACTCGCGCGCTTGGCCGATCTCGAAGAACGCGTCGGCAACTCCAAGGCTGCCCTGATGCATCTGCGCGCCAATCAGGCGCTGCGTGATACGATTTTTGATCAATCCACCGCCCAGCGTATTGCGGCGACCGAAGCGCGGGCAGAAACAGAACGTGAGCAAAAAGAAAACGCGCGTTTGCGTGCCGAGCAGCGCGTGCAGGCGGCGGTAATTGCGCGCGGACGTCTGGTGGTAGCGTTGGGCGCGGTGTCGCTGCTGTCCGCTGTTGCCGTGCTTGGTCTGCTCGCGCACTACAATCGCAAAGGTCGAGATCGCGAAGCATTGCTCGCGCGCACGAACACCGAGCTTGCATCAGCCAACAGCGAGCTGCGCGGCGCTCTCTCCGAAGTGCGCACCCTCACCGGTCTCATTCCAATCTGCGCGCACTGCAAGAAGGTGCGTGATGATCAGGGCTACTGGGAAGCGGTGGAGACGTACATTGGCAGCCGCTCCGAAGCCAGCTTCAGCCACAGCATTTGTGGCTCATGCGGACCGGAGTTGTACGGGGAGCATTGGCCGGAGGACGTACCTGCGGGTTCGGGCGTTCCGGGGTAGTGGGAACACCGCCGAGCGGCGGGTTTTCTCGCGTTGGTCGCGGCGCATCTTCCACGATGACCCCAGTGCTGCCATCACGAAGGCGGCAGGGGGCACCAAGGCGTGCCGGCGTGACACCGCTCACGCGCTGACCAGCACGCGGTCCCCACTCGATCTGGCATGTGCGATGCGTAGCTTGGGTTGCTGTAGAGCCCGGCCCATCGGAAATGGCATCCTTGGCCACAACCACGCCGGTACTGCCTTCTCCATCACCGCACGGCGATCCGATGGGCAACGACGCGGAGCTGCCACGCAGTCGCATGCGTTCGCCGGCTCGGGGCCCGCTCTTGAGGGCGCAGATCGTTTCCGAGTTGCCGGGCTGTTGGGCACCAACTGACGAAGCCGGCAACGCGGTCAGTGCAAGCGCCATGAAGGCAGCAGAGAGTATTCCCTTTCGCATCACTTCTTATCCTCCGGGCCGTCTGGCACCATCAAATCTACGCGCACCCGATCAACGCTCACAGGAATTTTGAGTTGTACCTTGACCGACTCCCGGAGGTCCACGGCGGCCCACAGCGACATCTTCACATCGCGGTGCGCGCCACAGAGGCGGTAAAAGCCATTGGTACCGGAAAGGACATCGAGCGTGTGATCGGTCCACCGCTCCACGTCGTCCACCACGCGTCGCCACGTGCTCCACACGGCGTGCACCCTCGCCCCCACCACGCGCTCGCGCCGCTCGTCGAACACCGTGCCCGAAATGAGCGAAGTTCGTGGGGTGGTGTTCACATACTCCGAACAGACTGACGCGAACATCTCCGCATCGTTGAGATAATGCACAGCCTGCAGGTCGGAATCGACAGCGGCTTGTGTGGCCAGCATCTCGGCGAGTCGTTCATTGCCCACATATAGCACCTGCTCGCCACGTGACAGCGTGAGCACCTCGCCGCCCACGCGTTGCAGACCGTCCACAAATACCTCGGTCACCGCAAAACGACTACCCGGTCGCAACCGCGCCGTAGTGCGCGCCATGCGCGTGTGCCATTTCTTTTCAAACCACGTGCCGTCTGGCAACACCGAAAACTCTACGCTTCCGCCCAGCGCGTAGCGGTCAAATGCACGCGGGAGTCCATCGTACAGAAAGTCGAGCTGTTGCAGCAGCCGCGAGTCTCGCGCCACCCAGAAGGTGCCTTTGATACCGGCTTTTCCGCGCACCGTCTTTGACGGTGCAAACCGAATGCCGATCCATTCCGGATGCGCGTCCGGTCCGGGTACCAGCGAGAAACAGTGATCTTCAAGGAACTCATCAGACGCGAGCACATCGGTGTCGGGCACGTGGTACACCACACTATCGCGTTCCTGCACCAGGTAGCCTTCCGCGCGCAACCGTTGTGCCGAAATCGCCTGAAACGGTCGCTTGCTCGGGCCCGTGAGCAGTTGCACGAACGGTTCAGCAAGCGGGACGCCGCGCCTGTCCTGCAGTTCCTGTATCAGCGCAACCTGCCCGTACGGCGCACTGTCCAAAGACGAGAGGCGCACCGCGGTGAGCGCTGTGCGCACATCGGAAAACAGCTCGACCAGTTCGGGCGCGGCTCTGTTGCTCTGTTCGCAGCGGCGCGATGTCGTTGTCACAAACTGCCGTAGCGGAATGGGATTCTCGGTGAGCACAAGACGAACCGTGCGCTGTTCGCTGTCTTGCAACTGCAGTCGTGCGAGCTCTACTGGAAGATGCCCAATGCGAACGGCGCGCAGTATCACTGGCGAAGGCGTGACGCTCAGGCGAAACCGCCCCGAACTGCCCGTGATCGTGCGACTGACCACGCGCTGCGAACTTTGCTCCACCGCGACAATCTGAATACCGAACGCGGCGCTGCCGTCTGTTCTCACGAGTGTGCCGCTCACCGATTGCGACCACGCGACCGTGGGGAGCAACACGTACAGCAGGGCGGCGAACCATCGGGTGCACGTCACATCACACCTCAGTTCCCAAGCAGTTTCAGTACCACCGCGCTCGGCCAGAAGCTGATCGCAATAGCGTGATTGAGCGGACCACCCTGCGAACGCAGCATGGTTTGCTGCCGGCCCACCCACTCGCTCATGCGTGGCACAGGCCACCGCTGCAACGTGCCATTGCTCTGCTTGCGCGCGTCGAGTTCCGCCCAGATGCCTTCCCACTCAGCACGCAGCGGCGCGATGTTCGCTTCTGCGCCAGCGCGCAGTGACGCAGCATCGAACTGCCGAGCAAATGCGGGATGACGCAAATAGTACAGCAGAAATCCCGACGTGCCGGGCACACGCGCTTCGAGTGCGTTCAGCCGTTCGCGCGGTGTTTTGCCCACCCGCTCTTCGCGGCCCTCGTGCAACAAATCCCACGCACTGCTCGCCATTTCGGCGAAGTGTTCACCGCTATTCGTGGCGGCGTATTCATCGGCACGTGGCGCGGGCAGCGCGGCGATAATTGTGGAGGCGAGTTTCCCGACATGGTCGTGCAGCAAGTGCGCACGTTCGTGCATTTCCGTTGACTCAATGCCGCGCTGCCAGCTGTGATTCATCGCAATCACGATCGACGCACGACGCACAAATGCACGGCCGCCCAATTCGGGAAGCGAGTCGACAAACACCGTGCCACCGTCACCTTCAGGCAGCAGTTCGTCCATGTACGGTGAACGCGCGGCGAGATAGAGCGCAGTGCGTACCTGCAGATCACCCGCACTCACCGATGATTCGTTCGAAAACGTGGCGTCGCCGCGCACCGAATTCTTCGTCAGCTTCTGCCACTCGCCATTATCGCGACGCGTGATGAGCGCTGGTGCGGTGACAATGCACATGATCAACACCACGCGGATGTACAGCTGCGCTCGACGCCACGCGCTGCGTGGAGCGCCTGTGGTGCGTTGCTGTGCATCGGGTGCGTTGGGAGCAGTCACGTTCCTTTCACAGACGAGAGAACCGTGCGCGGCAATAGTTGGGCTCGCCACGTGCGCACGTACGTACGTATGCGAAGCATGGACCTTCACACGGGTGTCGTCAATCCGCGCGAGACCTCGCGTGCGTGCACACGACGCGGTCCGTCTGAGACCGGCAGCCGACCCGCTTTCACGACTCGTCTTGCGTAACGAAAAGGAAACCACCCGCGGTTGTGGGCGAATTCCTGACTGTCAGCGGTCGTGGATCACTGCACTGTGATGGCCCCGCGGCGCATTGTCGGTGGCACGCCAGGCCCTGACCTCACATTCTGTGGAGTACGACGATGCTTCGTTCGACTGCCCGACTCGATCATTACAGCGGGAATTCCACAGCGGTGATTTCGCGCGCGCTTCAGGTTCGGCGCGCGATGGTGCGTGCCGCCGAGCGAACGAGTCCACCACGCACCGGCATGGTCGGACTCGATTTTTCGCCGGCCAGCGTAGATGCCGCGCGGCTTCTGTATCAGATGGTCTCGGATGAGGGCACGCTCTTTCTGGTGCACGTCGTGCCCATTAACGAAGACGGCTGGCTGACCATCGACGGCGCCGACCGCACCTTTGAACGTTCGGTGCGGGACGCGTTCGACGAACTGCTCGCGCAGCTGGACGCCGGAAAACGCCGCGTTCGCGTGACGGAGGTGTGGCGGGCGGGTGGTGTCGTGAGCGAACTCGTGGATTTTGCCCGGTCCAACCGGGTGGACATGATCGGCATTGGCTGCGGCAGCGAGTTCAACGACGCGGAACCGCACGTGGTCGCCGCCGGGATTCTGGGTGCGACCAAGCTGCCGGTGCTGCTTGTGCCCGAGCGGTTGCGTGGCGCGGCGCCGAACGACGGCCGAGCGTGGCAGGAAAGCAGGCGA
>JALHNZ010000007.1 GCA_022843265.1 Gemmatimonadaceae bacterium | reverse complement strand
TGCTCTTCCGATCTAGTGGTGATGAGTTTGGACGCATGACCTCCATTGCACTCGGTGATGAACGCGTGCGAGCGGCAATACGCAAACGTGGCATTACGGATTTCGCGCATGTGAACTGCGGCGCGAATCACGGTCATTTCGATCGCGCCGACGAGCGTGGCAAACGCGTGATGCGCGTGATGTGCAGCAACGACCACGGGGTGGTGACCGGATACGGCCCGGATATCGAGGGGCTGCTCATCGTTATCGATCTCGACGAAGGCAAAATCCTCAGCGTGACCGACAGCGGCGTGCGTCCGATGGGCACACCGTTCGGCGCATTCGATGCGGAAGCGATCGGACCCACGCGAGAGATCAAGAACGCCGTGCAGATGGTACAACCACTCGGCCCATCGTTCACCCTGAACGGTCATCAGGTGAGTTGGCAGAACTGGAAGTTCCACTTCCGGGTTGATCCGCGCCGCGGTGTGGTGTTGTCATTGGTCACGTACGCCGATGGTGGTCGCGATCGATCCGTGATGTATCAGGGCGCGCTCTCGGAACTGTTCGTGCCGTACATGGACGAAGAAACGCCGTGGAACGAGCAAGGCTTCTTTGACCTCGGCACCTACCCCGCGCTGTTCGGCGGCATTGCAAGTAGCCTTGCTGCGGGCGTCGAGTGCCCGGAGTACGCCACGTATTTCAACGCGATGGTCATGACCTCAGGCGGCCGACCGCGCGAACGCATGCGTGCCGCCTGTTTGTTCGAACGCTCGGCGGGTGATGTGGCGTGGCGACACGGACGAGAAGGCGCAAACGTGGTGGAAGCGCGCGTAAAACGTGATCTCGTGTTGCGCATGTACATGACGGCCGGCAACTACGACTACTTGTTCGACTGGGTCTTCCAACAAGACGGCACGCTACGCATGGACGCGGGTGCATCCGGAATGGACGCTACCAAAACCGCGTCGGGAACCCCAGCAGACGAGCAGTATGGACGGCGCATCGCGAAAGATCGTGTGGGCGTAAATCACAGTCACTTCTTCTCGTTCCGGCTGGATCTCGATGTTGACGGACCTGCAAACTCGCTGATGGTTGACCGTCTCGTTCCCAAGACACTGCCGCAGAACAATCCGCGTCGCAGCGTGTGGACGGTCGAATCAAACGAAGCACGTGCGGAAAAAGACGCCATGCGTCATTCGCCAATGAATGCGCCGGAGATGTGGCGCATAGTGAACCCAAGTGTGGCCGGCGCCTTCAGCGGACACGTGGGCTATCAGATTGACGGTCACAGTGCGATGACATTGCTCGCACCGAACGACTATTTGCAACAACGCGCAGGTTTCACCAACCACACGCTATGGGTCACGCCGTACGCGCCGCGCGAGTTGTACGCGGCGGGCGACTATCCCACCAAGGGGACCGCGGGCGAAGGGCTGCCCAAATGGACGGCCGGCAATCGCGCGATTGCCAACACGGATATCGTGGCCTGGCTGACGATGGGCTTTCACCATGTGCCGCGCCCGGAAGACTGGCCGCTCATGCCGGTGGCCCAACACAGCTTTGAAATCAGGCCGGTGGGCTTCTTCTCTCGCAATCCAGCGATCGATTTGCCCAAGCAGCCGCACTAAGGGTGACATGACCCAGATGGTGGGGGTAATGCGGAGAGGTACGGGTGTATGTCCAGATGACACTCCTCACGCACTACCCCTCGCTTTATGTCTCGAATCTCAGAGTACTCGTTTCACCGCCGGCGAAATCGCGCGCTTGTTGGCTCGTCCGCTCCCATTTGGCTTCGTGGTCTGCCGTTCGTCCTGCTGTGTGGTGGTTTGCTCTCGCTTGCCGCGTGCAACGCGCAGCTTGAGCTGGGGCCCGAGCAGGCCGGACGCGCCGAGGCGCGCGTATCGCTGGCGCCCGGGCAGTCTGCAGAGTTTGGCACCGGCACTGTGTTGCGCGTGACGTTCCGGTACATCGAAGCCGATTCGCGCTGTCCGATTGACGTGCAGTGCGTGACCGCGGGAGACGCGGCTGCACTCTTTCGTTTGGAGCGTGGTGCATTCGTTGGTGGTACCACACTGCACACCAACGAGGCGCCGCGCGGCATTGTGATTGACGACAACTATGCGATCCGCTTGGTTGACGTATCGCCGCAGCCACGCAGCGGCGTACCGATTCGCGCCAGTGACTACCGCGTGGTGATCGAAGTGTCGCGACCCTGACGCCGCCCGCCGCAACGGCGTTCGGCGCGGGAGCTCGCTAGCTTACAGCATGCCACCACGCGACGGTCCGATTGCGGCGCAGCGCGCTCGCAACGTGCGATTTGTGCAGCACACGCACGAACTGGCGGCTGCGGACGGGCGCGCACTGCCTGTCATTCTGCTACCGGCCAATACGCGTCGTATCACAGCACTCCCCGAAGCATCGCGCACGGCGTTTCTCGACAAGTTGCGCGGCGTGCTGGAAGAGACGTTTGCACAACCGCTGCGAGACAACGGCGCACCAATGAGCGAAGCCGAACACGCCGCGCGCTCCGATGCCGGAACACCGCGCGCCGCGCTCCCCGAACAATCGCCCAATGCGGTCGGGGCGCAGGTCGAACACCTTTCAGACATACTCGGCGCCAGTTGCGCCACGTGCATGGGCGAGTGTTGCAACTCCGGCGGAACGCACGCGTTCCTGCAGGTGGATAGTCTTACGCGCGTGCGGGCGCAGCTCGAGCAAGACGGAATCGCCACCACACGTGATTCGCTCGAGGCACTGTATGCCTCGTATCTCCCGGCGCAGCACTACCGCGAGTCGTGTGTGTACCACACACGCGGCGGCTGTGCATTACCACGCGCAATGCGGTCGAATCTGTGCAACCGGTATGTCTGCGGGTCGCTATCGCAGCTCACGCGGGCAATGGAGAGTGAAGGCGTGGTGGAAGCGTATGTTGGTGCGGCCGACTCGGTGCGATTGCGACGGGTCGCGCATGTATCACGGGATGGGGCGCGTGGACTCCCGTTGACGAAATAGCACTGGTTTTTGCAGTTCCTGATTCGGTCATTCGGCCCTTCAGCCGGAGCCCACGGCCATTTGGCCATTCGGCCTCCCGTTTTCGTACAGCGGCACGGAGCACCGACGCAGGTTGTTCTCTCCTCGGGCGCAGAAAATGCTCCTCGATCATATGATTCGGGTGCGACCTTCCGAAACGGTGAGGCCGAATGGCCAAATGGCCGTGGGCTCCGGCTGAAGGGCCGAATGATCGAATCAGGAACTGCAACTGCTCCTCACTCTCCGATGTGATTCCACCACCCCCGCGCAGGACCTCGGGTCCGCTGCCTTCCAAAAATCGCCACCTCAACGGCGCGCACCATCCTTAGCGCACCACGAATCACACGTGGCTGGCGATCGTACCATGTGCTTCTATCCCGATAGACACGCGGCGGACGCGGCGGCTCCGGCGTTTGCGTCCCAATGGCAGTGGGTGGCACCCGCGGTGGAGGCGGACGGAGCCCAAACGGTTGCGGCTCTGGCGCGGCACTGGACATGGCAAACTCGGCGTTGAGTGCGGCTAACTCACGACTGTGCTCCCTACGAGGTGCAGCGGCGCCAGAGTTTCGATCCGATCCAGAACGTCCGAACGCTGCGTGCTGGCACGATCCATGCGCCACCGTCAGCTTTGACTCATGCAACTTGGCATCTATTCATTCGGCGAAACGGACCCCCGCGCGACACACGACCCGGCGGTTGCCGCAAAGCGCCTTCGCGAACTTGTTGAAGAGATCGAGCTCGCCGATCAGGTCGGGCTCGATGTCTTTGGCGTGGGCGAACATCACCGCGCGGACTATGCGGTGTCGTCGCCCGCCGTGGTCCTCGCTGCTGCAGCTGCGCGCACACACCGCATCATCCTGACCAGCGCTGTCACAGTGCTGAGCTCAGACGATCCGGTGCGTGTGTTTCAGGATTTTGCGACGCTTGATGCGCTCTCAAACGGTCGCGCCGAGATCACCGCGGGTCGCGGCAGTTTTATTGAATCGTATCCGCTGTTTGGCCAGGATCTCCACGACTACAACGAACTCTTCGCCGAAAAACTTGAGTTGCTGCTCACGTTGCGTGACGCCGAGTTTATCACGTGGAAGGGCAAGCATCGCGCGTCAATCGACAACCGCGGTGTCTACCCGCGCCCTGTGCAACGACCGTTGCCCGTGTGGATTGCCGTGGGTGGAACGCCGCAGTCTGTGGTGCGCGCCGGAACGCTCGGCGTTCCCCTTGCCTTGGCGATCATTGGCGGAGCACCGGAGCGCTTTGTGCCTTTCGTGGAGTTGTATCGCGAGAGCCTGGAGCGGGCGGGACATGACGCGTCGGTGGGCAAAGTGAGCATCAACTCGCACGGCTTTATTGCGGACTCCGACGCACAGGCGGTGGAGCTGGCACTGCCGCCGTATCTCGAAACAATGGGGCGTATTGGGCGCGAGCGAGGCTGGCCACCACCAACGCGGCGCCAGTTTGACGCAGAACGCGCGTTGAGCGGTGCGCTGCTGGTAGGTGCACCGCAGCAGGTGATCGACAAGATTTTGTACGAACATGAGTTGTTCCGACATGATCGCATGTTGATCCAGTTCACGCTGGGTCCTATGCAGCATGCCGATGTGATGCGCTGCATTGAGCTGTATGGCTCGGTGGTCGCGCCCGCGGTGCGAACGGCGCTCAACGTCGCCCCGTCGCAGGATCGCTCGAAGGGGTGATCGTGCTGTCATCCCATCGAGGGATAACGTCCGACCCGGGGATTGTGGAGATTGCGAGGTGCTCGACGCGATGCATGCGCCGACTTTTCACTCTCATGGGCAGACAATGACAACGCCAGATCCTATTCTCAACGACGAACTCCTGCGCGGCGACGAGCCAATTCGTGATGAAGTGCTTGATGCGCTGAGTGAAATCGCCGAGGTGCGGGACGACCTTGTGGATGTAGAGGTCGATGAGGGAGAAGTCACGCTGACCGGTACGGTGCCGGATCGGAAGACGCAGCTGGCAGCGGAAGAAGCGGCACGTGGCGTACGCGGTGTGACCGACGTGGAGAGCGAGCTTTCGATCGACGACAACGCCGTCTGATTTCTCGCTGAGCGGGAGAAAAGCGGCCGCTGGCGCTTGCGATTTGTGGGGCGGGAGGCAGAATGGAGAAACTCTTCCTCCTTGCTCCCCGCCTCATGATTCATTTTGCTCGTTCTCGCCGCGCTTTCTTGACTTTCATTGCGCTGTCGCCCTTAGGTGCAGGCGTACTCGCGGCACAAACGCCGTCGTCCAGTACAACAGACGCGCTCCGTTTCCGCACCATCGGCTCAGCAGCCATGAGCGGCCGGTTTGTTGATCTCGCCGTGTACGAAGCGCAGCCGCACGTGTTCTACGCTGCGTCCAGCACCGGGGGGTTGTACAAAACCACGAATAACGGCGTGAGCTTTACCGCGCTGTTCAACAACGAAGCCACACACTCCATTGGTGCGATCGCGCTCAATCAGCGCGACACCAGCATTGTGTGGCTCGGCACGGGCGAGCGCGCAAACCGGCAGAGCTCCAGCTGGGGCGACGGTGTGTACAAAAGCACCGACGGCGGCGCCACGTGGCGCAATGTGGGCCTCAAAGCCTCGGCGCACATTGGTCGTATAGTGCTCCACCCAACAGATGCGAATCGTGTGTTTGTGGCCGCGATCGGTCAGCTCTGGGGCCCGAACCCTGAGCGCGGATTGTATCGCACCACTGATGGCGGCAACACATGGCAGCAGGTGCTCAAGGTTGATGAGAACACCGGTGTGACTGATGTTGCCATGCATCCGAGCAACCCAAACGTGTTGTACGCTGCGTCATATCAGCGTCGTCGCACGGCCTTTGGATTTAACGGCGGCGGGCCCGGCAGCGCGCTGTGGAAGAGCACGGACGGCGGCGACACCTGGCAAAAGCTCACCAGCGGACTGCCGGCTGGCGAATACGGACGCATTGGCATCGCGATCTACGCGAAAGATCCGAACATTGTGTACGCCAGCATTGAACAGGGGCTGCGCTACACCGCGAGCACGGCGTACGAAGAGCCGCTTGCGGGTCTCTATCGCTCAATGAACGCCGGCGCATCGTGGGAGCAGATGAGCACCTGGAATCCGCGCCCCATGTACGCGAGCCAGATCATTGTGGATCCCAACGATCACTGCACGATCTACATGATGAATTTCTTTTCAACGAGCAGCGATTGTGGCAAGACATCGCGCTCGTTGCGTCAAACGCTGCATGGCGACGACCGCTTCATGTGGGTGAATCCGGCGAACTCCAATCATCTGATCAAGGCCGACGACGGCGGAATCGGCATCAGCTACGACAAAGCGCGCACCTGGTTGTACGTGTCAAACCTGTCCGTCAGTCAGTGGTATCGCGTGTCATTCGACATGAAGAAACCGTACCATGTGTACGGCGGGTTGCAGGACAATGGCTCGTGGTCCGCGCCGAGCGCCACGTACCGTAGCGAAGGCATCACCAACGCCGACTGGATCAAGTGGGGCGGTGGTGATGGGTTTTTCAATCTTGTGGATACGACCGACAATCGCACGCTGTACACCAACTCGCAGTTTCTCGGATTGTCGCGCGTCGACATGCTGACCGGTGAGCGCACGGACATCCGGCCCGGTGATCCGCAGGGAGCAATCAGTGGTCGTCGTAACTGGACCACTTGGGGCGATATGAACGCACCCGCGCAAACACTCGGCAACGCGATGGCGCCAGCCAACTGGGATGCGCCGATTCTCATTTCGCATCACAATACGCATACGATCTACGCGGCGACCAACATTCTCTGGAAGAGCACGGATCGCGGCAACAACTGGACGGCACTTGGTGATCGCACCACGGGAGTAGACCGTCGCACGCTGCCGATCATGGGCCAGCCGCCGCGTGCCAACACACTCTCACTCGATGATGGCGTGCCGTACTGGCCGGCTGTCTCTGCAATTGCTGAGTCGCCGCGTGTGAGAGATGTGCTGTGGGTTGGCACCGACGATGGCAACATTCAGCGAAGCAGCGACGGCGGGAAGAACTGGACCGAGTTTGCCGGCAAGCTTCCAGGACTGCCGCGCAACGCGTGGATCAATGGCATCGAGACGTCGCGTCACGCGGATGCGCGCGCGTATGTCGTCGCGAACAACTACAAGAATGGTGATTTCGCCAACTACGTGTATCGCACGGATGACAATGGTGCATCGTGGCAGCGCATTGACGGCGGCTTGCCGGCGAACCGGGTGGCTCGCACGCTGCGCGAGGATTTGGTCAATGCTGATGTGCTCTATCTCGGCACGGAGATCGGCCTGTTCTGGTCAAACGATCGCGGCGCTACATGGGCCGAGTTGAGAGGCGGTATGCCAACGATGGCGTTCAACGATTTGTTTATTCATCCCCGCGAACACGATCTGGTGGTTGGTACACATTCGCGCGGCATCTGGATCCTTGACAACGTGCGTGCGCTGCGTGAGCTCACACCGGCAGTGGCGGCGAAGCCCGTGCATGTGTTCAGCACGCGTCCGGCGGAACAGATTCGTTACCGTGATGAGCTCGGACACGTGGGCGATATGTTCTATCAGGGTGAAAATCCGGCGGAAGGGGCAACCGTTGATTTCCACCTAACGCAGGCGGGCGCGGTGGAGATACAGTTTGCATCCGCGCGTGGTACCACGGTGGCAACGATGCGTGTCGACGGGAAGGTCGGTGTGAATCGCGCGATGTGGAACATGGCCTACGCTGCGCCCAATGCTGACGCGACACGCGCACCAATGGGCCCGCCGGTTGAACCCGGCATGTACACTGTGCGCGTAACCGCCGGTGGCGCCACCGCTACGGCGCCGCTCGAAGTTCGCGATGACCCGCGTAGCACCGTGACCGCCGGCGTGCGCGAGGAATGGACCCAATCATTGTTGGATCTGCAGACGTTGCGAACCAGTGTGCAGGCGCTCGCGACGCGCGTAAACACGGCGAGTCGAGGCGCGAGCGCGGCGCGTGTGAGCGAACTGGCCGATGCGCGTCGACAGATCACCGAGCTCAACTCGCGTGTGAGTCGGCTCTACGGTGAAGTGCGCGGCTCCGTGCAGCCGTTGACCGGTCAACAGCGTTCGCAGCGTGAGTACTACGAGCGAATGGTGCGCGAGTTGACGGCCGCACTCGCCCGATTGGGTGCGGTGTAGTCTGCGTTACGTCGAAAACCCGCGCGATTTCGCGATCCTCTGTTGGGCCAGATCGAGACTCACGAAACGCATTTCGCTCGGGTTGGGGGCAACGTAGAGAGCAGCTCTGGCTCAGCGCCCCGTGTTGAGCTCCGCCGAGTGCGCCGCGATCGCTTCCATCTGCGACGCGCGCACTCGGGCCCAGCGCGGCAAGCGGATGTACGTGGAGGCCAGGGCAGCCACGCCACCCACGCCGAACAGCAGCACGCCGATGTTCGCCTTGGCGTCGACTGCGCCGCTGCTGACGAGCGTCGCGAAGAGACCCGCGAGCACGAGATACATCACGCCGAGGCCCAGCCACACGGGCGCGTCGGCCTTGCGCGTGGACAGCCGCAGGCGATGCCCCGTGGTCGTCGGCTCGAGCAGTGCCTGGAGGTTGCCGTTGTGCCACTGTCGGAATGGACCCTCACTGGTGACCTTTCCGCGCGCGTCGAACGTTTCGCGCAGCGTCATCACGAGCTGATTCCACTCCGCGTCAGACACTGGCCGGCTGAACTCGATGGTACGCGACACACCGACCGGCAACCCCATCCACGTGCGACGCGCCGTGGGAATCAGATCACCTCGTGCCACAGCATTCGCGGCACGTGTGATGTTTTCGGATGAGAGCCCGACATCGCGCCCGATATCATGCAGCTGCTCGAGCGTTAGCCCGTTGGACTGTTCTGCCACGGTCACACGCGATTCCTGGGCGGCGTTGGCCTGCTCGAAAATGAGCGCGATTTCCCGTTCATCGAAACGACGCGGTGCGTTCACAACCAACTCCATTGGCTCATGGGTAGCGCACAACGCAGTGCGCGGTGCATGTATGTTCCATACGTGCGACGGGGCGGTGCAAGTTTCGCTCGCCCGTCCATCTCTCCGTTCACCAGTGAACCACTTCGTATGACGCTCCAATCACTGAGACCCTTCCTGCATCGTGCGCGCCCGGGCGCGGCGATCGTTTTCGCTCTTGTACTCGCCGCCTGTGGTGCTGGCAGTGACAAAGAGGCGGCAGTCGCCACGGCCGGTCCGGCTGGTTGGCGCATCACGCCGGACGGCTTTGGTCCAATCCGCGCCGGACAGTCACTGGCAGAGGCGTCGGCGGCTGCGGGCACTCCGATTACGCTGGCCGCGGGGGCGTCGGCGGAGTGCAGCTACGCCGAGTGGGCCGCGGCTCCGGCGGGCGTGCGCGTGATGGTGGAGCGCGATACGGTGGTCCGGCTGGAAGTGGTGTCGGGCAGTGTGACCACCGCCGAGGGCGCAAAAATTGGCGATGCAGAAGGTCGCATCAACTCGCTGTACGCCACGCGCGTGATGGTGGGGCCGCACAAGTACACGACGGGCAAATACATGACCGCTTCTGCGCCACCGGACACGATGCATCTGATTGTGTTTGAGACTGATGGGCAGAACGTGACGATGTTCCGTTCGGGTCGCGTGCCGGCGGTGCAGTACGTGGAAGGTTGCAGCTGAGCTGACTGACACCGAGCCGTGCGCGTCTTCGAGCTGACCACCCTTGGTCGCATTGGCCTCACCGGGCCCGACGGCGCGCCGGTTGCCACATTGTTGGCGCAGCCCAAGCGGCTTGGTGTGCTGGTGTATCTCGCGATGGCCAGCACACGAGGCAAGGTGCGCCGCGACACGTTGTGCGAGATATTCTGGCCCGATGTAGCGCTTGATCGGGCACGCACATCACTGCGTCAGGCGCTGGCGTTCTTGCGACGCGCCGTGGGTGACGAGACCATCATCACCGTGGGCGACGACGATGTGTCGATTGATGCGACGCGTTTGCGTTGCGACGTGCCCGCGATGCGTGTGTGTCTCGCCGCGCAGGATCTGACGGGCGCCGTCGCGTTGTATGGCGGCGAGTTCATGGCAGGGTTTGCTGTCGACGATGTGCCGCGATTTGACCGGTGGTTGGAAGACACACGGTCGTTGCTCGCGCGCGAAGTGGGTGCAGCGGCACTCACGCTGGCGCAGCAGGCGCTTGATCACGGCGATGGAGCTGCGCTTGCTCTGGCACAGCGCGCGCACGACATCGCGCCGCTTGATGAACGCGCACTCGTGGTGTTGGTGCAGGCGCTTGATGCGCGCGGTGACCGAGCGGGTGCGCTCGCCACGTTCGAATTGTTTGAACAACGTTTGCGCACTGAGCTTGACGTCGAGCCCGCGCCGGAGACGCTCGCGGCGGTACAGGCAATTCGATCGCGAACGACGGTGCGAAGTGATGCTGGCAGCGTGAGCTCGGACGCGCGATCGGGTGTGACCCAGACAGGCCAGCCCGCGGCCACAACACGGGTCAAAACGGTCCCGCGCTGGCTGCCATGGGCGGTTGGCGCCGGAATTTTTGCTGCAGCGTTGGTCTGGTATGTTCGCCTGCCTCGCGACTTCGCATTCACCGCGCAAAGCGGTGAGACTGTCTCGCTGAATACGCCGGCCGGCAACATGGCGCCGCGTGTTCTTGTGACGCCATTTGTGAACGAGACAGGAGACGCAGATCTTGACGCGCTCGGTCGCATGGCGGCCGACTGGATTACCGAAGGATTCTCTCGCGTTGAAGGACTTGCGGTTGTGCCCGGTACGGCCGTGCTGATGATTGAGCGTGCGCGTGCCGACGGTAATCAGGGCGCGCCGGCGCAGCAAACAGACATGGCGAGAGAAACGGGAGCCACCATGATCGTATCAGGCAGCTACTATCGAACCGGTGGTACGCTGCATCTGCAGGCGCGGTTGACCGACGCGGTGACCGCGGCCTTGTTACGTCCCGCCGAAACGGTGAGCGTTCCGGCCGACAGTGCCATGAATGCGGTGTCGCTGCTCCGTGAGCGGCTGCTTGCGGGCATCGCCCCAATGCTCGATTCCACGACACATTTTCGTTTCGCAAACACGCCGCCGTCGTATGCAGCGTATCGCGACTTTCTGAGCGGCTTTGAACAGTTCGTGCAGGGTGATCTCGACGGGGCGCTGCAGCTTTTTGAGCGAGCGTATAGAGAAGACAGCACGTATCGAATGCCGCAGCTCGCCGCCGCTATCACTGAGTCAAATCGCGGAGACGTGCAGAGTGCGTACGCGCGCGTGCAGTCACTCAAGTCGGCACGTGATCGATTCGGACCCGTTGAGCAGGGCACGCTGGACATGATCGACGGCATGCTGCGTGGCGACATTCCCTATGTGTATCGCGCAGTGGCTCGAACGTCGAAGATCACACCGGGCTCGATAGTTGAGTACATGGTGGCGGAGACATCGAGGCGCATGAACAGACCGAACGAAGCATTGCGTGTGCTGCAGAACCTGAATCCGGAACGCGGTGAACTGCGCGGCTGGCGCGCGTATTGGCGCGAACTGGCGTACGCGCGGTTCATGCAAGGTGACTACCGCGGTGCGCTCAAGGCGGTGCGTGACGCGCAGTTGCATTATGCGGATGACGACGTGTTGTTGGCCGCCGAAATTTGCGCTTTGGCTGCGTTGGGCGCGGTTGACTCTGTGATGACGCGATTGACGACCGTTGATTCAAGACCAGGACGCATGCGCGAGCAGGTTGGAGCGCTTTACCGCATTGCGGCTGCGGAGTTTGTATTGCAAGACAGGGCAACGGATGCGCAATCGCTCGTCGAGCGAAGTGTGGCGTGGTATCGCGACAACCCGCAGGGTCAGCGTCGCGCCGGGTATGTACGTTCGCTGCGCATGCGTGGAGAGGTTGATGCCGCCTACCGCGCGGCGCGTGCAATCGGTGATAGTACAACTGCTGGCACATCGACGCTGATCGACATTGGCCTTGGTCCTGCCGATGAGGCGCGGTTGTTGATGCGCGATTTTGGTGTGCTGGCGGCAATGCGTGGAGATACGGCGGAAGCGAGTCGATGGGAGCAGCGCATTGTGGCACAGCAGTATGCCTTGCCCGATTGGGCGCGCGGTACGCGCTGGGCCGGATTACAACTCGACCGCGCTGCGATTGCCGCGCAGCGCGGTGAGCATGATCGCGCGGTTGGATTGGTGCGAGAAGCGCTGAGTCGCGGGTTAGGGTACTGGCCGGGGCTACGGTCCGATCCGGATTTGTTGCCGCTCAGGGGGAATGCTGGGTGGGTGGAGTTGATGAAGCCGAGTGGGTGAGCATTGAGTGACACCGGCAGTTGCAGTTCCTGATTCGTCCATTCGGCCCAGGAGCTCACGGCCATTTGGCCTTTCGGCAAACGCGTTTCGAAAGGTCGCACGGAACACACCATCAGCAGTGCTCCTCGCCTGAGCCTGGAAACGCGCGTGCTTCAGTGCTCTGGGCCGCCGTACGAAAATGATTTGCCGAAAGGCCAAATGGCCGTGGGCTCCTGAGCCGAATGGACGAATCACGAACGGCAACGACAACTGCGTTCAGCGCCGCTACGTCCTACCGCTTGAACGCAATCCGAATGCTGCGAATGCTGTCGCCAATGTGCGTAACATGAAAATCGAACTTGCGGCCATCCTCCAATGTCCCGGCCGCAGTAATCACCACGAGATGATCATCCACACGCGGCTTCAGTGTCTCGTTGAATTTGTTGGCAATGCCACGTAGCGGCTGCATGGCTTGGATCTCACCGATCGTCACGACATTGTCTGCCATCGCCGCCTGATAATCAGACCAGCGTACGAACCAAACGGGAATCGCGTCTCCCGTCGTCACGGAAATCAACGGGAAGGTTCCGAGCTGCGCGTTGGGTTCAATCAGAAAAAATCCCTTTAGGAGCGTTGGTGCAGCGAATGCACCGGGGCCGCCGGGGCCCGGAAAGTGAAAGAACTCCAGCATGTTGAAGTTGGCCGGAATCGCACTCGGCGCGCGGTAGAACGGAATCGCGAGCCACTCACCATCGTGGAAGAACTGATTGAGCCCAGGCCAGGCGCGGGCGTACGCGGGAATGCCGGGATCAGGATCTGGCACCGTTACGCGCGTCATCCCCGCCTGTTCGGCCGCGCGGACCATCGCGGCCGTGTCGGGGATGTCGAACGTGGGCTCTGCAACTTTGGCGTCTCCGCATGCGGTGAGCGCGAGGGCGAAGACGAGGGCGGGAAGCTTGAACATGTGACGCTCCGGTAAATGGACGCAGCGCGCCTGTGCGAGCCGCTTGAACCGGAAGAGTTGCGATGCCTCGTAGATCAGCCGTGATCTGGGTGTGATCTGGCAAGGCAATGCGCTCTAACCGCATGACACGCATGGCTTTGGTAACGGCACTTCCGCTCTGCGGCGTTACGCTCGGCGTATGTTCGCTTGCCCCGATCCCCTCGCCGAGCGTACGCTATGGCCATGCCCGCGCAATCACCTGAATGGACGGCAGCGGACGCGATCGCACTGCCGACCGATGGCAATCGCTACGAAGTGCTCGATGGCGAGCTGTTCGTGACGCCAGCGCCCTCATGGTCGCATCAGATGGCGCTGGAAGTGCTCGCGGTGGAGGTGCTTTCTCCATCGACGGCACGGGCCGATCGGCACCGGAAACGGCTGATCTATCAGCGGCACGGCGTCCCGGAGTACTGGATCGTGGACGTGGATGCGCAGTGCATCGAACGGTGGCGACCAGACGACGCGCGGCCGGAGGTGCTGGCCGAGCAGCTGATGTGGCAGCCGCGCGCGGAAGTTGCTCCGCTCATGCTCGAGCTGCCGGTGCTTTTTGCCGAGATTCATCGCTAGCGAAAACGGTGGCAGTTTTTGATTCGGTCATTCGGCCCTGCAGCCGGAGCCCATGGCCATTTGGCTTTTTGGCCTCGCCGTTTCGAAAGGTTGCACCCAACACGAGTCTTTCACGGACCATAGGCGAACGCAGGCTGGATGATCATTCCCCATTTGTGCTCGGTGCGGACTGACGAAAATGCGAGGCCAAAAAGCCAAATGGCCATGGGCTCCGGCTGCAGGGCCGAATGACCGAATCAGGAACTGCGTGGTCGTCCGCAAACAAAAAGGGGGCGCGGACATTGCTCCGCGCCCCCTTTCTTTCGCTCACCGGAATACGCCCTAAAAAATCACACTCGTCCCCGTGAGCGCCGGTACGACAATCGGCGCGAGTCCGAGTGAACGCAGTTTCTCGTTCAACTTGGCCAGATCCTTATCAAACAGCGCCTGCAGTTTCGTGAGCTGCGTATCCAGCTCGCCTGCGAGCACCGTGAACGCTTCCTGCGCCTGCGACGTGGGCCGGTTATCCGAGCTTTCGATCACACCGCGAAGCGCCGCAAGCTGATTGTTCAGTTTGATCGGATAGTTGAGCGGATCCTGTGATGCCTGCATGCGCACCTGATAGATCTCACCCTCCACCGCCGCCGTGTTCGTCTTGAACGCCGTGGCTTCCGTACGCAGCGATGCATCGCTGTTCTTGCTCAGACGATCATCAACCTGGGCACGTACATCACGCACCTGCAATACGGCGCGATGGGCATCGTCCACTCGCTGCGCCACTTGTGACGACAGCTTGAACTGCGCATCGAAGTCGGCCTGCGTGATCGTGGTCAAGCGCGGATCGGCCACAATGTCAAACGATTCCGTGAACGTCTGTCCGTGCGCTGTCAGACGCGCTGAATAGCGGCCCGGAGGAGCCAGCGGTCCCTGTGTATTGGCGGACCACATGATGAGCCCCGGGAAATCGCGCGGTCCCGGATAGCGCATGTCCCAACGGAAGCGATGCTGGCCGGCCGTGGCACGGGGTCCACCGCCGCCACCGAATCCACCACGTCCACCGCCAGCCGCGGGAGCCGCACCGGCCGCCGCCGCGCGTGGCGGCGAGCCAACGTAGCTACGAATCACGCGGTTCTGCGCGTCGAGAATCTCAATGCGCACGGTGTCCGCGTCTTTGCCGAGGTAATAGTCGATCTCGGGCGTGAACTGCTTGCGACGTGAGTATGACTCAGCGGAGCGCGACAGCGTGCGCACGGTCGGCGCCGGTTTGAACAGAAATGCGTCGCGCGACGCCACTTCCGCCGCCGCCTGACGCAGCGGTGTGATGTTGTCGAGCACGTAGTAAGAACGACCGTGTGTTGCAATCACGACGTCATCGCCCTTGAGCACCAGACCCGGTACCTGCACCGTGGGAAGGTTCAGCTGCAGCGACTGCCACGACAGACCATCGTCAAAACTCACGAGCACACCACGTTCAGTGCCCGCGTACAACAAGCCCGGGCGCTTGAGATCTTCGCGCACCGTACGCACATAATGTCCTTCCGGAATCGTGTTCGTGATCTTTGTCCACGAACGACCGTAGTCATTGGTGCGGTACACATACGGCTGAATGTCCTGCGAGCGATAGCGCACGGCGGCGATGTATGCCTTGCCCGGAGTGTGCGGCGAGACATCGATTTCGTGAATGCGGCTGAACTTGGGCAATCCCATGGGCGTGACATCACTCCATGACGCACCATCGTTGCGCGTGACATGCACCTTGCCATCGTCGCTGCCAACCCAGAGTTCACCTTTCGCGTGTGACGACTCCGTAATGCGCCACACGGTGCCGTAGTACTCCACGCTCGTCTGGTCGCGCGTGATGTCGCCGCCCGACGGACCAAGCGTTGCTGGATCGGCGTACGTGAGATCGCCGCTGATGCGCTTCCAGCTTTCCCCACCATTGTCGGAACGCCACACGTGCTGCGAACCCACGTACACAACTTTCGTGTCGTGCGTGGAGGCCGTGATCGGATGATTCCACTGGAATCGTTCTTTGATGTCGATGGCTGAGTTACCCATGGGGTTCACCGGCCACACATTCACCGCGCGCTGCTGTCCGGTGACGCGCGACATGAAGCTCATGGAGCCACCGTAACACGCGGCGTAGAACAGGTCCACGTCACCCGGATGCGGTGTGACCGGTCCGGTTTCGCAGCCACCGGGCGCATACATGTACGTGCCGTCACCATCCATGGGAACGCAGGCGGTGCTGTTATCCTGTTGTCCGCCGCAGATCTGATACGGGAAATGATTGGTGAGACGCACATCGTACATCTGTGCCGTGGGGAATGTTTGTCCGGTCCACGACGCGCCCGCGTTCCAACTCACGTTTGCGCCACCATCATTGCTCTGAATCATGCGGCTCGGATTGTCGCTCGCGATCCAGAGATCATGGTTGTCGCCGTGCGGCACGCCAATCGTTTGCCACGTCTTGCCGCCGTCGCGCGAACGATGAAACTGCACGTTCAGCACGTACACGGTTTCCTTGTCCTTCGGATCGGCAACAATGCGCGTGTAATAGAAGGCGCGCTGACGCAGATTGCGATTGTCGCTCACCTGTGTGAACGTGGCACCGGCGTCATTCGAGACAAACACGCCGCCCGAATCGGCTTCCACAATCGCGTACACCCGATTGCGATCGGCACCGCTCACGCTCACGCCAACCTTGCCCCATGTGCCCTTGGGCAAACCAGCGTTCTTCGTGAGTTCTGTCCACGTGGTGCCACCGTCGGTGCTCTTGAACAGTCCTGAGCCCGGACCGCCGGACGACAACATCCATTCCTTGCGATACGCTTCCCACAGTCCGGCGTAGAGTGTGTTGCTGTCAGACGGATCAATAAACAGATCCACGGCACCGGTCTTGTTGTTGCGATGCAGCACACGCTGCCACGATGTTCCGCCGTCTGTGGTGCGGTAAATGCCGCGCTCATCACTCGGTCCGTACGGATCACCAAGCGCCGCAACGAACAGGCGTTCGCAGTTGGCCGGGTCAACGCGAATGCGGCCGATCATCTGCTGACCGGTTTTAGACGCGAGTCCCATGTGCTTCCAGGTGCGACCAGCGTCGGTGCTCTTGTACACACCGTCGCCGGGAATCACGTTGCCGCGGAACTGCACTTCGCCCATGCCAGCCCAGATGATGTCGGGGTTGGCTTCACACTGAGCGATCGCACCAACAGACGATGTCGCAAACTGTCCGTCGCCAATTGCGGACCACGTATTGCCCGCATCGGTGGTCTTCCAGACGCCACCTCCGGTCGCGCCGAAATAGTACTCGAGTGGGCGTGCCGTTGTACCGGTCACGGCAATGGAACGACCACCGCGGTTCGGGCCGACGTTGCGCCAGCTCAGGCTTCCATAAAGCGATGCGGGAACGGAGGCCGCAACGGTCGCTGGCGCGGCACGGGAGGCGGTTTGTGCCTGAACTGAAGAGAGGGCGAAGGAGGCGAGCACGCCGGTAGCGGCGAACACTCGTGCGGAGAGACGAGGTAAGGCAGACATGGCAGGGCCGAGTGAGGGGATCAAGGTCGGCGGGTGGGACGGGACGATTGTTGAAGGTGTCAGAGGGTGTGAAGTGAGGCAAGGTTTGCTCGAGGCGGATTCGCAAAGCGAGTCGCCGCAACCAGGTTGATGAACGTGACAAGCGACGAGGCGAGTGCTAGCGTTGGCGCACCCTTTTCGGAGCAATCATGCCAAACGCTGCTGTTGACCCCGTCCCGCCGGCTGCCTGGCCCACCTTTACGCCTGTCACGAGCGCTGCGCCCAGCATGCCGTCGGCGTGGAGCGCGACCGTACTGCTGCATCCGTTCAGTCCTCCGCTTTCCACGGACCCCAAGCCAGACACGCCATTTTTCCAACTGTGCGTGGCAAACATTGTGTGTGTGCAGCACTTGTTTCTGAGCGCGCAAATCAAGGGCTGCGACTACGGGCAGTGGTGGTACATGATCACGCCGGAAACCACGGAGCTATCCACTGACAATGGCTTGTCGTGGCACAGCATTGATATGGGCTGGTCGCTGCCGAACAACTGGTTTGGTGCGCAGGCGGCCAATGCCTCCTGCGCGGGTGCGTCGCCACTCAACTGGATGAACGGCAACAGTGTGAACTGGTGGAAGATTCCGGTCCCGATACCGCAATCTCAGCTAAAGGCTGCGACCTGGATGTGGTTTGATCCGGAAACGGATGCGCCACTGCGCATGATGTTTGGCAATGGACCACCTTTGCCCACGAAGGGTGATCGCACGCAGCTGGCGCTGTTTCAGATGTTCTCGTTTACCTATTTCCCCGTGTTCCGCGCGCTTGCGGCGAACGAGACACCTGATCGGCCGACCGAATGGATTGACCCTCAGTTCGAAGGCTTCGCGCTTGGCAATCCGAATGGGTACCAGGATTTTGTGTTCTCGGGCAACTTCGGCATGACCGCGCATATGACGCCAGTGAACGAGGCGTTCAATCCACTGCCCACTCGTGTGCTCTACGTGTGGAAGCCGGATAGTGAGTATGCCACATTCACCGATCGCGCCCAAAGCACGATCATGAACTACAACTACAATCCAAATCAGCCGATCGCGTCTCAGGAAGCGTTGCTCACGGGACCCGCGCCATCGAGTGTTTCGCCGAAGCCGCCGTACAGCGCCAAAGGATTTCTCAATACGATCAATACAGACGGATCACAGCGTTGTGTGGGCGGCGCAAAGTTTCCGTTTCCGCAGGAACCGCCGAACTGGCTGATGATTCCTGGTGAACAAGCCACAATTCACGCGACGATAACAAACAATCCTGTGGTGGCGCCGAACAACGTGGTGACGGTGTTCTCGGTGCTGTTCCCGCCCGCGAAGCCAAACTATCCGGAAGCGACGTATCTGTGGACGTGGTATTCGCCCATCGCCGGCACGGACGGGACACAGAGTCGCCCGGTCACCTTCATGCAGTCACAGTCGGGAGTCGGTGTAGGCACCAGTCTGGCATTGGCGGATTACTTCTATCATCAAAACTTCAGCGCACCGATTGATCCAGCCAACTTTGTGGTACCTGACGCCTGCGCCAACGTGTGAATCAAGATTGTTTCGCTGCGCCCGCGGATCTCGGTTGGTCCGCGGGCGACAAAACCTGACAACTCATTTGCCGCGCGTGAAGCTGTCGCATCATCAATGACGACCGATGCCTGAAGATCGCGACTGAGCGACTGTAAACGCGCCGCGAGATTTGTCGTATTGCCGAGGGCAGTCCAGATCATGCGATCGACCGCACGTACATTGCCTACATAGGCCTCTCCGCTCGCAATCCCGATGCCGACCTCAATCGAGGGCGGTCGATAGGCATCGGGTGCAGGTGTGGCGGACTTGAGGGCTTCGACAATCGCGCGCGCCGTTCGCACCGCGGCGACCTCTTTCTCTGCCAGTGCAACGGGGGCGCCGAACACGGTCATCATGCCGTCGCCATTGAACTCGACAATCGTGCCGCCGTGCGCCTGCACAATATCTGAGACACTTGTGGTGTATCGATTGACCGTCGAGAAGATGTCTTCTGGGACCATGCCTTCGGCCAGTGACGTGTAGCCGCGAATGTCAACAAAGAGCACGGTCACATCTCGCTGGCCATCTTCGAGTTCGGTTCCCGCGTCCAACTGCTGTGCGATCGCGCCAGGCACGTAGCGCCGCATCTTGCGCTGCATCTGATGTGCCTGCTCCAGCAATTCGGCGGCTGCAAAGCGCTGAAGCTCGCCAGCGAGCTCGCGCGCTCCAGCCGTGAGCAAGGTGAGTTCATTGCTGGTGTAGATGTCGCCTGACTTTTTGGGGCCAAGAAATATCAACGCCGAGAGATCACCCTGGCCGCGAACAGGCAAGAGCACACCGGCGCCGATGGCGTCCAATGCGGCAACGTCTGTCGCTTCAAGTCCCTTCATGCGTTCCGCCGATTGCCGCCACTCGGCCGTATCCACGGCGTGATTCTTTCGCAACAACTCCGCGATAAATGCAGCGCTGACGTCAACCGCGGGTGGTACACCCTGTCCGCGCACGTACACTGCCGTGAAGACCGTCTCGGTCCGACCGAAAATGGCAAACGGTTCACCGCCAGTTGCCGATAGTCGGTCTCCGGTTCGCGTTAACAACGATTCCGGTGAATCGCAGCCAGGGAGTTCAGCGAGCAGCAACTTCACGTTGCTCTCGATGGCGTGTCGTTCCGGAAAGAACTTCCGATCGATGAGCGGGCGAAGTCGCCGATGCAGCGGAACACCCGCGACGGCTAGTCCCAGCGAGAGCGCAGACTGCGCCAGTAACGGATCAATCCCTGCCGCATTCGCACTCGCCTGGGCAATGCGAGGCACCACCAGCAAGACGCCGCCGAGAAAAACAATCGACAGAACGGAATACGAGGCGGCAGTACTGACGAGACGGTCGATGTCGAAGAGATTGTAGCGAACAATCGCGATCAGAAAGGCGATGGGAATGAGCGGCAGCCCCAAGCCGCTGACCGTGTAAAGAATGAATGCATCCGGCGCCACCGCCACAACGGATGTAATGACCAGTGCTGGTACCAACGCGAGATAAAACCCGAGCAGTACCCATCGAATCTGGCGTCGTCCGATGGGATTGGCGCGAAAGTAGTTTCGGGCAAGAATGATCAGCAGCGCCGCGTACACACTCACTTGCAAGAGCGGATGAACGCGTAGTCCGATGTGCGGTGGAAATGGAAAGCCAACGAATGCGCTGGTCGCGACGGGCGCCATGATGACGAACACCCATGGCATGGCGAGCACCCACGCACGCCTGGGAGCGGCACTCTCCGGCAACAGCAGGGCGGCGCGAAGCAGCAACGGTCCGGCAAACAGCATGGAGAAGCCGAAGACAGATATCGTCGCAATCACTTTCCAGGGCGCTTCGGCTGGGAAGGGCAACCAACTGAGTGCAAAGAAGACAAACGCGGGGAATAGCGCGCGTGCTGTGGGCGACTGCGGTGCGCGCAGAATTACCAGCAGACCAACGAGGGCAAAACTCACCGAGAACAGTGTTGGCCACCACCAGGGAACGGGCAGCTCAAGCACTGGGAGGACGGTTTCTCGAACGACGTTATCGCGTCGATAACTCAGTGGTGTGTTCACGCCAGCTTTACGGGCGCCAAATGCGAAGATGCCCGCCCGGAGGCCGCTGAAGCCCCTCAGGTCTTGATCTCCGACGCGTACCAGCTCGTCGCCCAGACGAAGTCCGGCGCTATCCACCGCGGCGTCCGAGCCCGGCATGATCGCGCGTACGGTTGGATAGACAGACGTGCTTGCCGCGTCGCCAAAAAATATGGCGCTCGCGCCGAGCAGTCCGTTGGCCGCAATCTGGATATGTAGAATCAGACACACGAGCCAGAGCGACGACAGCACGACCACGAGCACGCGGTCGGTCACTCTCAGGCCGGCAAACCGACCTGCAGCGGGATGTACTGCTGTGGCGCGAACGGACATTGCGTGCTTGTTTCTCCGGTGGCAAATCCAAAGCCTGTGCGGGTACACACGACCCTTTCTGCATACCGGGAGAAACTGATGACATTCGACGAGTTGGCGCCAGACCTGCAAACCGGCGACTTATTTCTGTTTCATGGAACAGAGTGGACGAGTCGTCTGATTCAGGAGGTTACCCACAGTTTCTTTTCGCACGTGGCCATGATTGTGCGAACGGAAGGCACCACTGGCCCGGACGGGTTGAATTTCTGGCAGTCGTGGGAGCCAGCAGGCGGCGTCATTTTTTCCTCGGCTCGCGACTTTTTCATGAGCTACGAGGCCACGCCAGGTCAGCCGATCTATGTTCGCCAGCTCACGGCGCCGCGCACGCCAGCAATGCAGCAAACGTTGCAGCAGCAGATCACGGAGCTGAAAGGCCGCCCGTTCCCGTCAATCGTGGACTTCGTGCTGCACTGGATCGAAGGAGAGAAGGGGATCAACTCGGGGCAGTCGAACTTTTTCTGCTCGCAGCTCGCGGCCGCAACCTATCAAGCGCTCGGGTGGTTGCCCACGTTACCGGTGCCGAACAGCTATTCACCCGAATCCTTCAGCGACAAAAACCCCGCCTTGCCGCTGCAAGGTAGTGCGTCGCTCGGCGCTCAGATGGTTGTTACCGTCAGTTAGTGGTGCTGCGGCTCATTCGCTCTGGCTTAGCGGATGAGTCGCAGCTCAACGACTACTGGTCGATGATCCGATGCCAGTACCGACGGCACGCTGGCGGTATGAGTCCGGAAGTGCGGCGATGCGAGGACATAGTCAATGCGTCGCAGCGGTTCGGTGGCGGGAAAGGTGAAACCCGATCCAAACTCTGCCCGCCAGATATCGGGTAGCGCGCTGAAGAGTGGCGCAAGCTCCGGCGCGTCTGGCGGCGCGTTCAGATCGCCGAGAAGCAGTGTTGGTCCAGCAAAGGATTTCAGCAACTCGATCATTTCGGCCACTTGCAGCGTTCGTACAGCAGGTTCGCTGCGATAGTCGAGATGCGTATTCAATACACGCACGCGCACGCCGTCTACGTTCACGACGGCATCGAGCAAACCCGGCATGCGTTCTGGCGTGGTGGCTGCCGTTTGGGTAGACAGCCGCGACAACATTTGATTGTTAAACTCGACGATCGGGAATCGGCTGAGCAGTGCCACTCCGTATTCGCGCGGAGGTGCGCCGGGTGTAGCGGGGGGATTGCGATAGATGTACGCGAATCGCACATCCATCTTGAGTGCTTCGCCAAGCAGCACCGCCTGATCGGCAAAGTTGCTGCGGTTGGACCACCGTGCGTCGACCTCTTGCAGTGCGACGAGATCGGGCGAGGCGGCGCGGATTACGTCGGTGATCGCGTTGAGGTTGTTGTTGCCGGCCGCGATGTTGTACGACATGGCTTTGACCGGTGTTTCAGCAGTCCGGGCAAAGGGCTGGCGACAGGCGGAGAGCACGGCAAGCGATGCAAGAGCGAGCGCGCCGGTGCCCTTGAGGAAACGTGCCGCAGCCAGACGTTGAAATAGAGCGGATGCAGCGCAAATGACGTGGTACATCTCGAGCTCCGGGTAAGCAAAGAATCGACCGATGGTATCGGAATGTCGTGGGCCACAGCAGTCAGCGCGAGGCTGCGAACATTGAGCGGTGTCAAACCGCACAAAGCGTGTGTGACGAACCCGACACTCACGTCCCGTCGGCCGCTGAACCAAAGGCAATCACATGCCGCTGCTCATCAATCACTTCGAACGCGTGATCCTGCATCACGAACTGCAGCGTCTGTCCGAGGTACGCCGGATTCGCGAACGACATTTGAAAGCGAGTGAGCGGGAACCCGGCTCGCACAAGTTCGCGCAACATGGCGTTGCGCAGTCCGAGCCCCTGCAGAAACGGTCGCTTCATACCAAACATTTTCGCGGCCAGTTTTGTAGTGTGCACCGGATTGAAATCGCCGGAGACGGCGCCGAATCGGCGTCCCATGTCATTCCCGATGACAATGGGCGCAACACGCGTTCCACTGGCGCTGGTATCGAGCTGCGGTTCGCGCTTGCGCAGTCCCGAAATGCTGCGAATGAGTGAGCGCCCGCTTGTGAGCGCGGCGAGATCATCGGCCGGTACTGACCGAATCATGAAGCGGTCATTGACCGTGCCCAGCAGTTCACCGCCCTGCTCACGCGGACGATGGATAGCAATGCGCAGCGCGATCATTGCCTTGCCATCGCCAAGCCGCCAGGCTTCCTGCAAGCTGGCGTGCAATTCCTGGTCGTTCGCGGCGATCCAGTCGTGCACCAGCGCGTAGTGCGTGGTCTGATGCTGCAGGTGCAACAAGTGCCGAAAGTTGATGCCCAGATCCCGAAAGATGCGCGTGTAGAGCAGTGTTCCTACGCTCTGATTATACAAGTAAGGAACGGCGGTGTCCGGCTCACCATCGGCAGTAACGGTGCCAAAGAGCGCATGCCACTTTGCACGCAGTGCCGGCGTGATGTGGACGGGCGCCGCGTACGACTTGACGCGTTCGGTTTTCAGCCGGTGGGTTGTGGTGAGATTTCGTATTGTTGTTGACCAGTATTCACGGGCGTAGCGGAATCCGTCGCTTACGCAGGGCAGATTCACCAGTTGCTGCCCATCCGGTGCCATGGCCACGATCCCCATGGCGGCGGTGTGCGTGGAAATGCGTTCCATTGTCATGTCGTGCAGTCCGTGCGTTGTGCGCAATGCGCAACAAGAGTGAACGATGGCTGGAATTGCCCGGGCAACTCCAGCACTGATAGGTCAGCGCGGCGCTTTGCGTGACAGCTCGTCGAACCAGTTGGTCACCACAATATTGGGAAGCGCTGCAGGGCGCGGCACCGGAATCACGAGCAGGAATTTCGAGCCGTCTGCGGTTACATCGTAGCCGACCGTGCGCTCGCCGTTCAGTCGGCCAGCGGCGGTCTTACGGAAGAGTTCGGTTGGTATGCCCGCTTCGCCAGCGACCGGATCGAACGAAGCGGCGAGCATCGCATCGCCGCGCCGATAGACGATCTCGCGTCCGCCACGTGTGAATCGTGGCTGAGTACCGCCACCCGCCGAGACGAGCACACGTCCCACATCGGAGTCCAGTCGCCGCGCGTACACTTCCGATCGGCGCTCCGGTAAAAACTCTTCGTAGGCAAACCACTTCCCGTCTGGCGAAAAGGAACCGTTGCGTTGTTCGGCGTCGCCTGGCGCAAGTCGCTTGCTCGCTCCTCCAGCAAACGGCGCAAGAAGGACCGCGTCATTGGTGATCGATTCAGTATACGAAACGAGCCGGCCGTCCGGCGAGATGGACGACGCTTGCTTGTCGGAGCGGGAGGTGACTACGGGGACCGGCGGCGACCCATCGATGTCTTGCCGATAAATGTCATACACGGGCACTTCGCGAGTATGCAGCAAGGTGCGGCTGTCTGGTGTCCACAGCGCGTTCAGCGTGGCACCTTCGCCCCGCGAAAACTCCGAGAGCACTCCGCGTGATCGATCGTACAGCCAGATGTGCGCAAACTTTGTGACTCGTGTGGCGGCGATCCAGCGTTCATCGGGGGAGAGTCGTGGTTCGAACCAATCACCCGCCTCGGGTATCGCGACCGACTCAATGCCAGCCCGGTCTACAAATGCAACACGCTTCTGCATACGCCACGCACTATCCGCGACATAGATGAGCGTACCGTTCTCTGCGACATCGTACCCCGCAACTCCATCGGTCACGGTCCACGCAACGCCCTCGATCACCGGAACCGCGGGACCACGCAGTTTCAACGCGCTCGCATCGAACGGTGCCGCGAAGATTGCGCCATCTCTCGCGAACAACAGGTGCCCACTCGCGGCGTACCGAGCGTGTACGGCTCCTTCTGCGAGGACCGTACGCACGCCCGATGCAATATCAACGGCCTCGATTCGTGACTTGCTGATCGGTGTGGTATAGCTGTTAAAGAGAACTGCCCGTCCGCCTGGCAATAGTTGGGGCAGCCAGTGGTTAAACTCCACACCACTTGTGTCGAGCGAGGTGAGTTGCTGGGCCACACCTCCGACGTCCGGTATGCGCCAGAGGCCGGCGTCATGGCGCGTGTAGTACACAAAGCCGTCATTCGCCCAATCCGCGGGTCCGTTGATGGAGTCCACGAGAAGCGTGGACGGTCCACCATTGATCGAAATGCGATGCAGCTTGGACTGCCGCCCATAGAGCGCCCATTCCCCGTCCGGGGAGAGCACCGCGTCGAGCGCGCCCTCGGCGCCCGGTATCAGACGCTGCACCGAAGACCCCAGGTCACGTACCGTCAGCTGAATCACACCGTTTGAGTCAGCGGCAGATTGCAGAATACGTTGCCCGCTGGGCGAGATATCCACGAACGGTCGCTGCGTGCTGCTGAGGATCGGCCGGTACGCAAACTCGATCGGCGACGCGGCGTTCTCCAACGTCGCGCGCTGACCAAAACTCCAGACTGCCGCTGTGGTCGCGAGCACCGCTGCAAGGCTCGCCCCAATTGCCACCTGCTTCCAACGAGCGCCCGTTGAGGCAGCACGCGGCGACCTCGACGAAACACCGCCGAGCGTTCTTGCATCACCGTGCCCCGCCAATGCCGCCGCAAAGGCCGCCGCCGAGATGAAACGGTCCGCGGGTAACTTCTCAAGCGCGCGATCAATTGCATCGGACACGTACGATGGCACCGATTTACGCAGCGTTGTCGCGGACGCTGGTGCTTCGGTGATAATTTTCATAATGATCTGCTGCGCCGACGCACCGACGTGCGGTGGATTGCCGGTCAGCATCTCATACAACACACTCGCCAACGAGTACACATCACTGCGTGCGGTGATGTCCTTTTCGGCGGTCGCCTGCTCGGGGCTCATGTAATGCGGCGTACCGAGACTCAAGCCGGTTTCTGTCATGCGCCCGCCAGCTGCAGCGCTTACGGCGAGCGCAATGCCGAAGTCGGCGACCATTGGGCGCCCGTCCTGCAACAGAATATTCTCGGGCTTGATGTCGCGGTGAATCACACCGTGCGTATGTGCGTAGTGCAACGCCTCCGCAATGTTGCGCGTGAGCTGTACTGCCTCGTCGACCGGCAACTGTGTTTCACGATCAAGTCGAGTGCGTAGCGTCTCGCCGTCGATAAAGGGCATGACGTAGTACAGAAACCCATCGGCGGTGCCGGAATCAAAGAGCGGCAGAATATGTGGGTGTTGCAGCGCCGCGGTCGTCTTGATTTCAACCACGAACCGTTCCGCGCCGAGCACGGCCGCCAACTCGGGTTTGAGCACTTTGAGCGCGACGTTCCGGTCGTGCTTCAGGTCCAGTGCCAGATACACGGTCGCCATGCCACCCTGACCAAGCTCCCGCTCAATACGGTAGCGATCGGCGAGAGCGGAACGGAGTCGTTCGGTCGACAGGGAGGTCATGGCCCGAATATGCCTCCCAGCGGAGAATGCGCTATAGTTTCCGCCATGCGACTCTCCCCAGTCCTTGCCGCGCTCCTCTGTAGCGCCACCGTGTTGCACGCACAGCAACGTCCCCTGCTGCCGATTGACTTCACGCAGTCCGCCGAGTTTGGCTGGTTGCAAAAGCCTGTGCTCGCCAGCCGTACGCTGGATGACATGACGGAGCCCGGGCGTTGGCGGTTTTCTGGTACCGGCCAGATCTCGTTTCCGGAACAGGCACGACTCGGCAACATGCGCGTACTGCGCGTAGACCTGCAGATGTTTCGCGATACACCGGCGCCGAACCGTTCGCGGCTGTCGTCAGTAAACCTGCAGCGCGCGATCGACAACGAAGACTGGTCGGAGTACAACCGCATTTCATTGTGGGTGCGGCCGGATTTTGCTGGTGTGCCCGTCATGCCATTGCAGCTCGTGTTGCACAACAACGGCGCGGTGAAAGTGCCGGACCGTTATGGTCGGGAGGGCACACACTATGTGACGCTCGCGCGCAACGGATGGCAGCAGATTGTGTGGGAGATTGATCCGCTCGCCCGTGATCGCATTACCCGGTTTGAGATCGGCTACTGGGTGAACAAGATGTTTGCCGGCCCGGACGATCATGTCGCCTTTGAACTGGGGCCCATCGAACTGCAGCGGGTGGTGCCGGATCAACACACGGGGTGGAGCGTGGCGCCGGACAAGTTCGCGTTCAGTCACAGCGGCTACCCGATTGGCGCGAGCAAGTCGGCGATCGCGAGTCGCGTGAGCGCGAAAGAGTTCGAATTGTTGAACGTGACCGACAATGCGTTTGGCGAAGTGGTGCTCAGGCGTCCGGTCGCGTCAGTTGTGGCGCCGACCGGTACGTACCAGCGATTCGATTTTTCGGACGTACGCGCTGCTGGATCCTACGTGTTGCGCGCCGGTGGCGTGACCAGCAAGCCATTCCGTATTGGCGACGACAACTGGAAGTCTTCGGTCTGGAAAACGCTGAATTTTTATTACGGCAATCGCTGCGGGTTTGATGTGCCGGGTGTGCACGGCATCGACCACCTGGACTGGTTTGCCACGCTGGGCGATCAGCGCATCACGATGAGTGGTGGGTGGCATGATGCGGGCGATCTGAGTCAGGGACTGATCAATACCGGCGAAGGCACCTACGCGATGTTTGCGCTCGCGGAGCAGGTGCTACAGCGCGGCGATGATCCGGCGCTGGCCGCACGATTGCTTGAAGAAGCAAAGTGGGGGTTGGATTGGGTGTTGCGGGTGCGGTTCCCGGGCGGATATCGCGTGGCGTTCGGCAGTCACAATACGTGGACGAACAACGTCGTTGGTGACGCCGACGATCGAAGTGTCGAGGCCAAGAACAATCCAAACGCCAACTACATCGCGGCCGCAGCGGCGGCGATTGCCGCGCGTGTGCTGCGCGACCGTGATCCCGCGCTGGCCGCGCGCAGCCTGCGCATTGCGCGTGACGATTGGGAGCACGCGATTGTGGGCGTTGATAACCCGTCGACGTGGCACACCCCGGCGTTTGCGGCCACACGCATGGAGCTGGCCGCGATTGGCATTACCGCGTCCATTGAGTTGTATCGCGCAACGGGTGAGGGCAAGTATCGCGACAAGGCCGTTGAGCTGGCGCGCGTGGTGACGGCGTCGCAGCAGGTAGCGCGCGTTGGATCAGAGCTGCCGCTGTCCGGATTTTTCTACACCGGACCAGACCGCGACACGCTGTTTCATCAGTTTCACCGCGCGGTGGACCAGGCACCGATTGTGGCCTTGTCGCAGCTCGTGGAAACGTTGCCCGATCACGCAGACTGGATGACGTGGTACGCCACGATTGCACGCTACGCCGAATACCAGAAGCGCACTGCGCAACAAACCGCGCCGTACCATGTGCTGCCGGCGTACGTGTACCGAGAGGCCGATAGCGTGCACGTCTCGGATTCTGGTGGGCGCTATCTCGAACGTCGCGATGAGTACGCCGCACAGGTTCGCGCGGGTACCCGCATGGGCGAAGGCTGGTACCTGCGCACGTTCCCGGTGTGGTTTTCGCGGCGCGGCAACTACGGCGTGCTCTTGTCGCAGGCCAAAGCGCTCTCCGTGGCGTCCCATTTGCGTGGTGACAGCGCGGGGCTCGATCTCGCGGAACAGCAAGCGCAGTGGGTGGTGGGACGCAATCCGTTCGCGCAGAGCACCATGTATGGTGAAGGCTACGACTGGGCGCAGCAGTACAGCGTGTCGTCGAGTGACTTTGTGGGTTCGCTGCCGGTCGGAATGCAAAGCCGCGGCATGACTGACTTGCCGTATTGGCCGTCGCAGAACATGTACGTGTACAAGGAAGTGTGGGTACACTCCAGCAATCGATGGCTGTGGTTGATGCAGGACCTCCTGCCGCGAGCTGTCACTGCAGATTCAACCGAAGCACGGCTGACGCTTTCGAGCACCGCAGCGCGAGACGGCACCATCAGGATTCAGCTCAGGGTAACGAACAACGGCCCGCATGCTCGAGTGCACACGTACACGTTGCGCACGGACAATGTGCGGGTTGCCAAAGGCGCGCAGTCGGCCACCGTGGCTCCCGGTGCAACCGTGACGCTTGAGTGGACCGCGCGACGTCTTGAGCGCGACGCACCCTGGGTTGTGGTCGCTGTGCAAGATCACAACGTGCGGCACCGACGGGAGCTCTACGGGCACTAGGGCGTCGAAACTGAACGTTTCGCTGGTTCGTTTTGATGCCGTATGGACATGTTGCTCCCGCCTCCGCCACGCAACGCCGCGCCCCCGCCCGCACCGGATAGCGCCGTGCGCGCCGCTCTTGTTGGCGGTGCGGTTGGCGCAGGCATCGGGCTCGCGTTCATCGTCGCAGCGAGCCAGCTCCCGCGCGGTTTCATTGACGCGACACTCACCGAGCTTCCCTCCGGCTGGGTGCAGTTGCCCGCTGGGATTGTTTCCCTGTTTGTCATCGTGCTGGTGCACGAACTCGGGCACCTGATCGGCGGTCGAATCCAGCAGTTCCGGTTTCAGATGCTGGTGGTCGGTCCGTTAGCGGTCGAACGTGATGCGACGACGGATCGTGTGTCGCTCAAGTTCAATCGAAATCTTGAGCTTGCGGGAGGCGTGGCTGGGTGTTTTCCTGTTGGCGAACACGATCTCGTTCGCCGCATGATCTGGATGGTCTTGGGCGGACCCATCGCCAGTGTCGTCTTCTGCGGGATGTCGATTGCTGCTGCCTTCGTGCTTCCGCAGGGCTGGTGGACCTCGCCGCTCACGCTGCTCGGGGCCGTTTCGCTGCTGCTCGGCGCGGCCACGTTAATCCCGATGCGCAACGGAAGTTTTGTCACCGATGGCAAGCGCTATTTGCAACTGCGGCGCGGTGGCGCGGAAGCACGTCGCGATGCGGCCCAGCTCACACTCATGGTGCAAGACCGCGCGGGACTCCCTGTTGAGTCGCAGTCACCTACGCTGCTTGCACAGACGTTGGACCCGGCCGATGGATCAATGCAGGAAATGTTTGGCCGCTTGCAGGCGTATCTGTGGCTGGTAACGCAAGACCGGCCAGCGGAGGCGATCGTGCAACTCAGTCGCGCGGTGGACCTGAGTCGTGGACGTCCGTTTCATGTTGAAGTGGCACTCATCTACGAGCACGCATTTGCTGTGGCGTTCTTCGAGAACAATGCCGAGCTGGCGCGTGATCTGCTGATGCCGTTCAAGGCCCGCGAACAGTTTGTCACTGAATCAGAACGGTTGCGCACGACAGCTGCCGTTGCACTCGCCGCGAACGATCGCACGCTCGCCACCGAGCAGATTCAAAAGTCGCAGGCCCTCATTGAATCATCGGCGGCGCGAGCATCCGGTGCATCGCAGTGGTCGCTTGCGCGACTGCGTGAGCTGCAGCAACATCTCTGACAACCTCGATCTTCCGGAGCGAGTCATGACACGAAGCCATCTGTGGTGCGTCGGCGTATGTGCGTCGTTTGCCGTTACGTTGAATGTCGCAGCGCAGCCAACGCGCGCCGTGGCGCCGCCTTCGGTTGAGTTCCGCGAACCGTTCACGCGGATTTCCAGTGTGCGTGAGTTGCGCGATGGTCGAATCATTGTGGCCGACTCGCGCGAGAACACGTTGCAGCTGATTGATCTGGCTCGTGGCGTTGCGCGGCCGATCGGAAGGCAGGGCGCAGGCCCCGCCGAGTGGTCAATGCCTTCAACGCTCTTCGCGCTGCCTGGCGATACAACATGGATGATCGATCCGAGCACTGACCGATACTTCGTGATTCTTCCCGACGGGACGCCGGGGCGCACGATTCCATTCAACCAGTTTCCTGCATTCCTCACCGATGGCTTAACCGGCGTCGATAGAAGCGGTCGCATGTTGACTATCAACGAGCGACGCAACGCAAATCCCGAGGCGGGTACGTCAGGCGTCGTGGACGTCATGCGATACGATCGGCGCACAAAGCGCGTAGATACCGTGGCCAATCTGGCATGGCCGAAAGACGAGATGTCGGTCGCGCGCTCACTTCCCAATGGAATGCTGCAAATGTCGACGAACCTCCCGTTCGCGGCTCATGACATTGCCCTGCTTGCGAACGATGGGCGTATCGCAGTGGTGCGCGCTGCGCCGTATCGCGTCGAGTGGATCGCCACCAGCGGCGTGGTCACGCGCGGACCAGTTGCATCGGCACCACGCATAAAAATCACGGACGCCGAACGTCAGGCGTTTATTCGTTCACAGATTCGACCCGGTCGCATTATCACGAGCGCGCCGGTCGGAGCGCCGCCTCCGTCAACAACAGCGGCTGCACCAAGAGCACGTGCGCAAACGCTCTCGAACTCAGAGCTGGATGCACTCATGAACCCGGACATGAAATGGCCGGCGGAGAAGCCGCCCTTTCTGCATCAGAATGGCGCACACATCGCGCCCGACGGTAGGGTCTGGGTGCAGCGAACACGGGCGCATAACGATTCAATTCCCGTGTACGATATCTTCGACGCGGGGGGACGCGTCGTGGAACGTCGCTCGCTGCCAAAACGCACTCGACTGGTGGCATTCGGTGCGAAGTCAATCTATCTGGCGCGCACCGATGATGACGATCTGCTCTGGCTACAGCGCATTCCGTATCCGCAATGACAACGAACGAATCAGGGTATCTGCGTCAGCCGCGTGCTCAGCGATCGTAGTTTCGCCCGCGCGTTGGTATCGCGTGCCTGTGCGTTGGGTGTTCCGACATTCAGCCCGTTGTAAAACGCGCCGGCGTTCAGCGTTGCCGACGTGACGAGATTCATGACGGCGTTGCGCCCTTCTTCCACCGTCGTGCGCGCCGGAACGCCGAGCGTGGTGACCATGTTGGTGTTCATCAACGTGGCGGGGTGAAGCGATACCATGGTCACGCCTTGCTGCGCAAACTCCGGCGCCAACTCAACGGTCATCGTGATCTGCGCAAGTTTGCTCTGTCCATACGCACGTCGCACAGCACCTGGCTGCTCAAGCATCACGTCATTCCAGTCAATCGGCGCGGCGGCTATTGATGCGACGTTGATAACGCGAGATGGCGCCGCGGCCACGAGCGCGCCGCGAAGTTTGTGCACCAGGACCCATCCGGCGAGATAGTTCACCGCAAAATGCAGCTCGTGACCATCGGTGCTGGTACGGCGCGGCTCGCTCGCCGAAAGGCCAATGCCCGCGTTGTTGATGAGCAGGTCGAGCTTGGGATACAGACGTGCCACTGAATCGGCAAAGGCGTGCACGCTGGCCAGTGATACAAAGTCCGCCGCGATGAATCGCGCAGACCCAGCCCCGGACGCCGCAATCTCGGCGACGACCTCGAGGCCGCGCTCGGCGTTTCGCCCGTGCACGATCACGTGGGCTCCGGCCGCGGCGAGCGACTTGGCCACTTCACGGCCCAGGCCGTCGGTGGAGCCAGTCACAAGAGCTGTCTTGCCTGTGAGACGCATGGGAGCTCCCTGCGTGGCGGCCATACCTGCAGCGACGGTCAGGAGCAGGAGCGCACGGACCAGTGAACGCATCGTCAAGCCCCATTTGTAAAGATTGTGTAACAACGAGTAGAATACAGGCTTCGATTCGCTGCTCCGCAGGAATGCCCTCGTCGCCGATTATGCGCTCTTTACTGAAATCGCTTTTGCTCGCGCTGCTCGTTATCTGTCCTCTCGCGGCCCACGCCCAAGCTACTCCCGCGCCAGCGTCGCGGCCATGGTACGAACGCATCCGCGTGCGCGGGTACGGTCAAATCCGATACAATCGGCTGCTGGAAACGAACCCCGACCTGAAATGCGAGCAGTGTGATCGCAGCTGGGGTGATGGGGGCGGATTCTTTATCCGACGTGCGCGCATCATTTTCCAGGGTCAGGTACATCAGAACGTTTTCATCTACCTGCAGCCTGATTTTGCGAGCTCGGCGGGTAGCACGGGCAATGTGGCCCAGATGCGTGACTGGTACGTGGATGTGGGCTTCGACCGGGACAATGAGTTCCGCGTGCGGCTCGGCCAGAGCAAAGTGCCGTACAGTTTTGAGAATCTGCAAAGCAGCCAGAATCGATTACCACTTGATCGTGCGGACCCGACCAACAGTGCGGCGTCGAACGAACGAGATATCGGCGCGTTCTTCATGTGGGCGCCCAAGGCAACGCGTACGCGGTTGGCGTCACTCGTCAATGATGGACTGAAAGGCAGCGGCGACTACGGCGTCTTCGCGATCGGTGTGTTCAACGGGCAAACGGCAAATCGGCCGGAAGCAAACAACGAGCCGCATGTGGTCGGCAGACTCTCCTATCCCATGGCCGTCGGCGGGCAGATTATTGAAGCCGGTGTGGCCGCCTATTCGGGCAAATATGTAGTCACGTCGGAGCAGCGCAGCGTTGGCGTCAAGGGCACGTCGGACTGGAACTATCGAGATGAGCGTGTGCTTGGATCGTTTGTGCTCTATCCGCGTCCCTTTGGTATTCTCGCGGAGTACAACGCGGGGCGCGGTCCCGAGTTCAATCCTGCGACTGACAGCATTGAGACGCGTTCCCTGTCGGGTGGCTTTGTGACGTTGAGCTACCAGCTTCGGGTGGACGAGCACGTGCTCTTTCCCTTTGCACGCTACCAGGTGTACGACGGTGGAAAGAAGCACGAGCGCGACGCGCGGAGCTATTCCGTGCGAGACTTCGAACTCGGCATCGAATGGCAACCCAGCCCGTCATTTGAGTTGGTCGGCGCGTATTATGCGGGTGACCGACGATTTGAAGATTTGCAAATGCCAGTCAACCAACAAAACGGTCAGCTGCTGCGGCTGCAAGCGCAGTTCAACTTCTAGCTTTCGCGCTCCGTTTCATGTCACTCAACGCTGCCGTGCTCGCACAATACGTGCTGCCAAAGCAACTCCTCACCTCAGCAGCCGGGAAGTTTGCGAGCGCAGAAGCCGGTGCGTTGACTACTCGCGTGATCCGCTGGTTCGTGGGTCAGTATGGCGTGAATATGAGCGAAGCGGCAGAGCCAGACATTACGAAGTATCCCACATTCAATGCGTTCTTCACGCGAGCGCTGCGTAATGGCGTGCGGCCGCTGGCCGGTACCGATCTCATTTGCCCTGTCGATGGCGCGATTAGTCAGTTCGGTGCCATCGAGGGCGATCAGATCTTTCAGGCCAAGGGGCATTCGTATTCAACGCGCGCACTCGTTGGTGGCGACGCAGCGCTCGCCAGCGCGTTCGAAAACGGCAGCTTTGCGACAATCTATCTGAGTCCGAAGGACTATCACCGCATTCACATGCCGTGTGCGGGAACTCTGAGGCGCATGATTCATGTGCCGGGAGACTTGTTCTCCGTGAATCCAGTGACGGCTCGGGGCGTGCCCGCGCTGTTCGCGCGCAACGAGCGCGTTGTGTGCGTATTTGACGGCGCACGCGGGCCCTTTGTCATGGTGCTGGTGGGCGCAACGATCGTCGGTAGTATGGCGACCACGTGGCATGGCGTGGTGAATCCGCCGCGCCCGGGTGCGATTCGCACGTGGGACTACGCGCAAGGCGACGTGAGTCTGCAACAGGGCGATGAGATGGGTCGCTTCCTGCTTGGTTCGACCGTCGTGCTGTTGTTTCCCGCGCCAACTCCAACGTTCAGCGACGGATGGAAACCCGAACGTGCCGTCCGCATGGGTGAAGCGATGGCGTCGTTCGCATAGCGCCCGTCGCGCTCAGGGAACAACAACCAGCGAGTTTGCCCCGCCGAGTCCATCATCTACGCGGGCGAATCCCGTAACGGCGCGCCAGTCCCCACCATTCACACGCAGCGCGAAGCGATGTGAACCGCTCGCAAGCGGCAGTCGCACGGTAAAACGCGCGCCGTCGTACACTAACGGTAACGCCCGCCATTCGTTGAACGAACCGGCGACTTCAACAACCGCGTCCGCTGCGGCGACAACGCGCAGCACGAGATAACTACCGTTTTCCGTTTGTTCGAGCGCAGCCTCGCGCGCCAGCGCATCGCCGCCGGAGAGCGAAGTGCGTACCCGATCACGAACGGGTGCCGAATACTGCGCGCGCCACGGTGCAAGCTGCCAGCGAAGCGAGAGCGTGCGAATCTGTGCCGCCGGCAAACCGCGCAAAATGTCGGCTTGTTGCGAACCGAGTGTCCCGGAGAGTGACCAGTGTGAAAACACATGCCACGTTGCGCCTCCGGTTGTGGCGCGGCTCGAGCCACTCGTGGCACCAACCCCTCGTCGCCACGACTGCAACACGTAGGCGTGAACGCGCGTGCGTTGTGCGCGCACTTCAAAGTTCAGGTCGTCCACCTGATAGGCGCGAGCTGGTGTGGTGAGGAAGTAGCCGGCCGCTTCCATCAACTGCCAGTCGGTCGTGAGGGTGCGCTGCACTGTTACGCCGGCCGTGACACTGTTTCGCGTGCCCCACACACCGGTTTCGAGATTTGAGGCGCGTGCGTTTTCGATTTCACGGCGCACCGAAGCGCGCCCACCGCCAACAAAGAGTCCGGCATTGTCGCGCCGAATGTGTTGTCGACCAATGAGCGTCGTCTGCGATCCACGCCCGTTTTCGAGCGCGCCGAAGCGTGTCTGTGACCCAACGATTTCCAGCGGCGCGAAGCTGAGGGTCGGCAGTTGCAGCTCAGAGCGTGCGCCAAACTGCGAAGCCGATGCGTTGCCCTCGTCTTGCGCGGATGCGTTCACGAGTACCGCGTACGCCTCGGCGCTCACGTACGGCCACGCGGCGCGCGCCAGAACAGATGCCATGGCGGCCGATGCTTTGACGCCGGAGGTCTGCCGCGCGTTGAGCGACGCGAGTTCAACGAGCACATCGTGGTGTAGCAACTGTGCCGACACGGGTTGCGCGATAGCTGACAACAGCGTTGCGCAACCGAAGGCGACGAACGAACTACCGCGGCCGATACGTGAGAAGGCCGCCAGGCGGCGTGAACGCGGAAGACGGTCCACGCGCGAGCAACGACATGGTGCCACGGAAGCGCGTATCGAACGCACTGCCCGGCGCACGGCCGCCCGCAATGTCGCGTTGCACGTTGACTCCGAGTTCCACCAGCTGCGCATTCGTTGCACCGCGTTCCATGAGTTCTCGCACGCGCGTTGACGCCTGTGCCGCCGGCACGCCAAACGCGACCATTTCGGCAACGACGCCGAGCGGCACGACGAGCGACTGCACGGGCCACGCTCGGCGAAGCTGCTTCAGCGACGCGGTAGACGCGCCGGACTGCAGCGCGTCGGCGCCGGCCGAAATCTCACGCGGAGAGCTCGATGGCGCGAGGGCCACCTGCGCCGCCTCGAGTCTTTTGTATAGCTGTTGCACGGCCGTTGCAATCCGATCTGGCGACGATTCCTTGGCCAGGCCTTCCCGAATTTTCTCTTTCAAGGGTTCAACCGGAACGCCCCGTTCGTCAGCCTCGCACACCGTCGCGAACAGTGCGGCGCGCGAGCGCGGGTCGGCCACGTTGTCGAGCTCCGACGACGCGGCGCATGTCTGCGCATGGGCCGCGAGCGGAGTGGCCAGCGCCAGCGTCAGTGCTCCCACGAGAACACGATTCGGGAGCGCCTTGAAGGAACGACTCATTTTGGGCTCACCAGAATCACGGAACCAGGCTTGCCAAAATCGGAATCGGGTGCAGCCGGCGCGCCTGGATCCGCGACCCAACGCGTGCCATCAATCACGAACGAATACGTGTGCTTTCCCGGTGTGACCGGGAAACTCACCACCCACACGTCGCGCGTGCCGGCGCGCTGCATGGGCGTGCTGTCGATAGTCCACCCATTAAAGTCCCCGACCAGTGAGACGCGGTCCGCTTTGCCTTCGTACACAAAGCGTACGGAGACCGGGGCGTTTTCATCACCCACGTCAGTCATGGCCTGCAGCACGGGCTGTTGCAGCCCGAGCCCCATCGGAGACATGGTGTCGAGTGCATCACCGCTGGTCAGGTCCGCTCCGCCCGACGGCGCCGCGCTGAACATCGGCGCGTTATCCGAACGCTGTACCATGAGCTCCGGCGAGTCGGTCTCCCCGCTATTCACACCGCCGCGCGCGAGAAAACCAACGGTGAGCGCCAGAACGGCGAGTGCGCCCGCACCACCAAGCGACAGCGTGGGCGTGCGCAGCCAATGCCGGAACTGATCGAGCCACGTGGCGCGCACAATCGCCGGCTGCGGTGCTGATTCGTGCGCCACCGCGGCGAGAATGCGCGCCACAGAACGCGGATTCGTATCGGGAAGCGGTGTGAGCGTGTTGCGAACCCGCTCGATCATTTCGTCGCGTTCATCACCGATCATGGTACACCTCGGCGAGTTGCAGGCGCAGCGCGTCGCAGGCGCGCTTGACGCGCATGCGCAATGCAGAAAGGCTGGCCCCGGTAATATCGATCATGTCGTCGTAACTCAGGTCTTCAATGTGTCGTAACAAAAATGCTTCGCGTTGTTCGGCCGGAAGTGTGTTCAAGACTCGGAACACGGCGATGCGAAACTCATCGGGTAGCGGTGTGCGGTAGTCTGCCGCGGCATCGTGTGGTACATCGCCGTATTCAACAACGGCGTGATGCCGCTGACGTTTTTCGATCGCCGTTCGGCATCGATTGGCCAGAATGCGAAAGAACCATGGTTCGAACGGCGCCCCAAGTTGAAATCCACCGATGTAGCGATGCACGCGCACGAATGTGTCCTGCACCGCTTCTTCTGCATCTTCCGTGTGGCTGAGCATCTGCGCGGCGAAGCGAAGTGCTCGCGGATACAGCGCGTCGACCAGCTGTGCAAAGGCCACGCGGTCGCCGCGCTGCGCGCGTTCAATGATGGCAGGAAAATCGGAGGTTAAAGACGTCACGCGTGATTAGTTCAGTCGAACATCTAGAGTGTGAATCGGCCCGCTCGGGACGGGAGTGCCGTTCGGGCCGGGGATGTAGCTCCAGTAGAGCACCTTGGCGACACGCGAGTTGGCCGTATAGCCATCGATCGACGTGTACGGGATCACCACCGTGCCGCCAGGCGCAAGCTTGGTGCAGGTAACACAGGGAGGATACATCGCAATGATCAGCTGGTTTTCATCAACCGCGAGGTACCCGGCCGCGAGACTGGTGCCATTACGGATGGTGAGCTGCGGCCGTTTCGCCGTAGCCGTTACCTCACCCGCCACGATCCCCTGATTCTGAGGCGGCGGCGCAGAGAAGTCGGTCGGTGCCCCGGAGGAGCAGGCGGCCGTCAGGACAAGCGTGAGCAGGGTGGTGGTGAGAAGGCGCATGGGAGTGTGTCTTCCTGAAAAGTTCGTGACCGTGGGGAATATCGAGACAACAGGCATTACCCGGCGTGGGTCATCTGCATCACTCCCAGGCACGAATCGCGGCGGTGGGACACCCGCAATTCCAGTGGACGCGATAGCTTTTGGCGATCACCTCCGAGGTCGGAGGCCGCTCTCCCGGTCCGCTCACCTTCCTCCACCGAGATCGTATGCGCTTCCGCTCCCTCGCACCGGCCATTCTCATCAGCGGCGCTGCATTCCTTGTCGCGTGTCAGCGTTCAGCGCCCAGCACAGCTCCGGCCATGGCGTCGGGCTCGTCCAACAACGCCGCGCCGGTCATGCCAAACGGCGTCACGCCGCAGCTGGTCGCGCTCGGCGATTCGCTCTTCAGCGGCGGGTCGTGTCAGCGTTGCCACGGGAACGGTGGCGTGGGCGGTGAGAACGGTCCCAGCCTGAAAACCGGGAGCTGGCTGCACGCGGATGGTTCGTTCGACGCGCTGGTTCGCGTCATCACCGCTGGAGTTCCTCGCGAAGCACTCAAGGACTCGACGCGCCGGCCGATGCGCGGACGTGGCGGACCAATGAATCTCACGGATGAACACGTGCGCGCGGTGTCGGCGTACGTGTGGTCTATTTCCCGCGACAAGAAGTGAATGTCGCGAGTATTCGTTTCTCTGGACTGAAGTAACAGTGAGTTCCTTTTCTGACGAACTGCGGCAGGCGACGGCGTTACTGGCGAGAGTGGTAGAGGACCGATCGTTACTGGTTGGCGTGCCCGAGGCCGATCGGCTGCGCTTTCTTGAGCTCGTCGCCCATGTCTTTCACCCCGACGCGAAAGCACGTCGGTCCATGGTGAAGGCCACGGTGCGTGAACGAAAGGCGGCCGCAGCGCGTCGTGATGACGAGGTGCTGCAGGACACGGGAATCCGCGAGTTGCGCCGCCGCCCGGTGTTTACCACACCGAATGTGTACCGGCTGGAGTCGGGAGCGAGCGAGTCGGAACGCATGCCAGACGACATTGTGAACGGCGAGCGCGAGGCGATTGTCCCGCAGCACTGTTACATCTGCAAAGACAAGTTCACCGCGATTCATCACTTCTATGATCAGATGTGTGGCGCGTGTGCTGACTTCAACTTCGCGAAGCGCACCGAGCTCGCGGATTTGAGTGGACGTACCGCGCTACTCACCGGCGGTCGCGTCAAGATCGGATATCAGGCGGGGCTCAAACTGCTGCGCTGCGGTGCGCGATTGCTGGTCACGACACGCTTTCCGCGCGATTCCGCGGAACGATACGCCGCCGAACCCGACTTCAACGAATGGAGCGATCGACTCGAAGTGTTCGGACTCGACCTTCGGCACACGCCGAGCGTTGAAGCGTTTTGCAGTGAGTTGCTGCGCACCGAATCACGACTCGACTACATCATCAACAACGCCTGTCAGACGGTGCGTCGTCCGCCAGCGTTTTATGCGCACATGATGTCCGCGGAAGCGGCGTCGCTCCACACGCTGTCGGCAAAAGCTACGCGCGTCCTGGGGCGTTATGAGCAGTGGCGCGAATCGCGCGCGCTCGGGAGCGGAGACGTTGCACAGGCATCGCAGGGAAAGGTCTCGTCGCCGGGCAACGCTACGGCAATCTCGCGCGATCACATTGGGCTGACACACGCGGCGGCGCTCTCTCAGCTGGTGCTGTTGCCGGAAGACGCCGTGCAGGAGCCGACACTATTTCCCGCCGGGCAGCTGGATCAGGATCTGCAACAGGTGGATCTGCGGGACCGCAATTCGTGGCGCCTGCTTATGCACGAAGTGCCAAGTGTGGAGCTGCTCGAAGTGCAGCTCGTGAATGCGGTGGCGCCGTTCCTGATTAATGCGCGGCTCAAGCCGCTCATGCTGCGTCACCCGTGTCGGGATATGCACATTGTGAACGTGTCCGCGATGGAAGGGCAGTTTTACCGCAATAACAAAACCACGCGCCATCCCCACACGAACATGGCGAAAGCGGCGCTGAACATGATGACGCGCACGTCTGCCGCAGACTACGTGCAGGACGGTATCCACATGAACAGCGTGGATACCGGCTGGGTGACGGATGAAGATGTGGCAGAAATCGCCGCACGAAAGGTGGAAAACCATCGGTTTCATCCACCACTCGACATTGTAGACGGCGCGGCGCGTATTGTTGATCCGATTATTTCAGGCGCGCTGACCGGCGAACATGTCTGGGGCCAATTTCTGAAGGATTATCGTCCAACGGACTGGTAGCCACCAACGCGCGGTTACGACGCGCGGTTACGACGCGCGGTTACGACGCGCGGTTACGGCGCGCCGCGGAGTTTGTCGATCACACGCTGCACATCACGCCAATCGTAGTAGTGAAACGCGCCGCGGTTGGACATCATGACCAGCAATCCCTGAGGAAACGCCGCGCCTACAGCCTGCGACGTCACTTCAAGTCCGTCCGTCTCGCTGGCGCGTGTTGGGATGATGGCCAGAAGCTCATGCTGGTGCGGCGCGCCCTGCACCCCTTCGCGCGTGTAGATGTGGATGCGGTTCGCGCCCTGGTCAGACATCACGATGTAACCGGTGCTCGCATCACGTTCGAAAATGGCGAGTCCTTCATGATCATCGATCACGTTTGTGGTGGCGAAGAGCGCGAGCTCTGTGTTGCTGCTATCGGGATCCGCGTAATACTTGCGCACACCCACACCTTCGTCGCTGTAGTACACGTAGCCGAGCGCATCGTCCACCGTGATCGCTTCGATTTCCTTGCGACCGCTGTAGGCGCCGAACGCACGGACTTTGGTGCCGGTCACAACACCGTTCGCGTCGGCTTCCAGTCGGTACTGCCACAAGTAGGTGCCATCTGTGGGTCCGGCTTTGCCGCCAACAATGGCAAATGTTGCACCGTCACTTGGTCGACGATAGATACTCACGCCCATCGGGGCGCGCGTGGTGTCGCCGTCAAACAGCAGAATGCCGTCGTTGTCGATGGGACGCATGTCGGGCAATGAAAACACGCGCAGCATCTGTCGATTCCGTTCCGTTGCAACCGCGATATCCAACGTGGCGCCGCCGAGGGCTGCGCCTTGCGCCACGTCCACGTTGTTCATGCGCTGCAGCGGCGACACACTGCGCGTACGATCGATCTTGCCCGCCAGATCGAACACGTACACACCACCCGTCGTGTCTCCCTTGTCGGTGCCGAGCACCAGGCTCAGTGACGGGTCCGACGGATGCAGCCAGAGCGCCGGATCATCGCTATCACCGGGCAGCGTATCGGTGATCACGACCGGTGTCAGCGTGTCGGTCGCAATTGGCGCCGCGGACAAGGTGACGTCTGCGGTTGCAGCAGGCGTGGTGTCCGCGCCTGAGCACGCGGCCAGCGCGAATGCGGAGAAGGCGACGTATCGACGAAGCATGTGCATAGTTGGGAGAGGGTTCGCCCAAAGATTACGTACGTCGCACGTTCGGCACAGCCATGTTATGATGCCGTTACAATACAGCTCAGCGCCCGCCTACACGCCACCTCACGACCACGAGTGCGCCCGTTGACGCGGCCAGCGCAATCACAACGCCCATGGCGACGCCGGTCCCGTTGAACAGCGCTGCGGCGATCGCGCCGGCAATTGCGCCAATCGCAAACTGTACCGTGCCCATGAGAGCCGATGCACTGCCCGCGGCGTGCGGAAAGGGTGCCAGCGCTGCCGACGAGGCGTTGCCGCCGATGAAGCCGAGTCCGGACAGCATGAAAAAGATCGGAATGGCCACCGCAAAGAGTCCACCGCGTCCGCTCAGCAGGGCCAGCAGCAGCGCAAAGCCGGCGATGGTCACGAGCGCGGCGCCAAAACGCAGCAGGGCGCCCGGCGAGTGCACACGAAGTTGCCGTGCATTGATCTGCGCCGCGCCAATCATGCCGGCCGCGTTCGCGCCGAAAAATATTCCGAACGCGGTGGGCGACACATGAAACAGCTCCATATACACAAACGGTGCGCCGCCGATGTACACGAACATGGTGCTCCACAACAGTCCGGCCCCAATCACGGGTGCGAGAAACCGCGGGTCGCGTATCAGGGAGGCATAGGTCGACACAATCGTGCGCAGGCCCGCCTTGGCACGGCGTTCGACTGGCAGCGATTCCGAGAGAAACAGCGCCTGCGCGATCAAGCACGCCGTACCGAGTACAGCGAGCGTCGCAAAAATTCCGCGCCAGCCGAACATGGTGAGCAGGGTACTGCCGAGCAGTGGCGCAAGAATGGGCGCCACCCCCATGACCAGCATCAACTGCGAGAAGACACGCGCCATTTCGCGCGGCTCAAATTTGTCGCGCACCACGGCGCGGGTAATCACCATGCCGCTGCACCCACCAAGCGCCTGTGCGAAGCGCCAGATCGTGAGTGCGCCAAGCGATGGCGCCGTGGCGCAGCCAACGGCCGCGATCACATACAGGGTCATGCCGCCCAGCAGCGGCGCGCGTCGTCCGAATCGATCGGCCAATGGTCCATACACCACCTGACCAACAGCAAGACCGGCAAAGTACATGGACAGCGTTTTCTGCACCGCTGCCGCATCGGCGCCAAATGCCTGTCCGATTGCGGGAAACGCGGGCAGGTATGTATCGATCGATAGCGGTCCGAACGCCATCAGCGTGCCGAGCAGCAGCACGAGCCCGAGGGGCGCGTGCGTTAAATACGCATTGGGAGCGATCGGAGCGGCTGGTGCAGACACAGTGGAAAAACCTAGTGATGGATCTGGCGGAACAACAAAATGCAGGCGGTCAAAGTGCCCGACTGAGGGTGCCGATCAGTTGTCCGCAGCATAGCTTGCGAGGCTAGCCGACCAACGACGTCACGAACGAAATGACGTCACCGTGTTCTCCCCTCAGCCCGTTCTGCGTGAGCGCTTCGCTGGTCCTGATCATTGTGGTCGCGACCGCTTATCTCGCGACGCACCTGCTCTACGAGTGGCTGGCCAAGCGCCTGCTGATCGTATCAGGAGCGGAGTATCTGGTGCTGGGTATTTTGCTCGGTCCACAGGTCTCCGGGGTCATTTCCGTCGAGTCTGCAGAGTCGTTCGGTCCCATCGTGGTGCTGGGTACCGGTTGGATCGGTCTGACCGTCGGCATGCAGTTCTACCTGCCCAGACTGGTTCGTATCACCGGCCTCACCTTTCGACTGGCCGTTATTGAATCGCTCGTGACGCTGGTCGTTGTGACGGCCGCCATGTGGTGGGTGTTGCCGACGCTCGGATTGACGTCGGAATTCTGGGCGATTGTGCCCGCCATCGCGCTGGGCGCGATTGCGGTGGCCTCAACCCCGTCGGGCCTGGATATCGCGCTTCGCGATCGAAAACGTCGCGAGCCCGTTGTGAATCAGCTGGAGACGTCGCTCGGCGTGAACGCCTTTGTTGCTGTGATGACGATCGGCATTCTGTTTTCCTGGGTACACCGCGCGCCCACCAGTGCCTTGCGACCACCCACGCCAACAGAGTGGGCGGTAATCACGATCGGTGTGGGTGTGCTTGGCGGGGCGCTCTTTCACTTGTTTCTCGGTGAAGAGCGAAAGGTTGATCGACTCGTGGTCTCGCTCGGCGGCGCGATCATTCTGGCCAGCGGTGCCGCGGCGTATTTGAACGTGTCGCCGGTGCTGGCCACGCTGGTGGTTGGCATCGTGCTGGTGAACACGAGCCGCGGACGCACCGAGCTTCGTACGGTGCTCGCGGAGGCCGAACGTCCATTCTATTACGTGCTGCTGTTGTTGGCAGGACTTTCGTGGCGACCGAGTACTTCGTTCACGGTGGTGGCCGTCGTGCTGCTGTATCTCGTCACGCGCACGATGTCCAAAGTGTACGCGGCACGTGCAACGACGGTGTGGAACAAGGCCACGCCGCAGTTAGGGCGTGATTGGGGCAAGGCGCTGATTGGACAGGGTCGATTGACGGTGGCGTTGGCGCTGGACTACGCGCGCCGACCGGAGCTGCCGATTGGCGACGTGGTCTTCACCGCAGCCCTCGCTTCCGTGCTGCTCACGGAGTTCGCGGCGGCGCGATTGGTGCGTGCCGCGTTGTTGCCGATTGTGGAACCGCTTCGTGATCTTGCGCATCGTCTGCCGTGGGTAGACGCGACTGAAGAAAACGGTGCGAGTATCACCTCGGAGAACGCCGCGGTGAGTGGTGTCTTCGTGCCCCCGCAAAACGAAGGGGCGACCACACTGTTTGGTCCTGAAGTAGACGCGCCTGCGCAGCGGGCGGCTCCTGATCAGACTGTCGACAAAGCGGCAGACAGTGTGTCGAACAAGTCAAAGGGAGAGCCGCACTGATGCGTCGCGTCATTGTGTTGATGCTGCTCTATTTATTGATGCAGGCGGTGCTTCCGCTCGGTGAGGGTACGCCTGCGGCGCTCGTGTTAATGGCGTTCGGGTTCCTGATTCTTGGCGCGTACAGCGTGGGCGAGTTGGCAACCACCGTGCGATTGCCAAAGATCGTGGGTTATCTGGTGGCCGGACTCGCGGTTGGTCCGGCAGCACTCAACTTTGTGTCGGTGCCGGTGATGGAGCAGCTCGCGCCGGTGAGTGAGTTGGCGATCGCGCTGATTGCGTTTCTTGCTGGTGCCGAGCTGCAGATTGACGAAGTGCGAAAGCGTGGCGTGTTGTTGCTGAAAATGATGACGGCCGAGTTGTCGGTGTCGTTCATCGGCATTGTGGTCGTGCTCGTGTCGCTGCACCACTACTTGCCATTTCTTGATGGTGCGCCGTGGGCGGAAGTCATCGGGTTTTCCATTCTGTTCGCTTCGGTGGCCGTCGTGCACTCCCCTGCGGTCACGATGGCGTTGCTGAGCGAGAGCGGGGCGAAGGGCGTGGTGGCGCGCACGACGCTTGGTGTCGTGTTGCTTGCCGACGTTGCGGTGGTGCTCACGTTCTCCGGCGCGCTGGCGCTCACGCGTGTGCTTGCTCCGCCAACCAGTGGCGGACCCGTGGTCTCCTCGTGGGCGGTGCTGTGGGAGATTGGTGGTGCCGTGCTGGTTGGTGCGGTGCTTGGTGCCGTTGTCGCGTTGTACTTGCGATTCATCAAGCGCGAGCTCTTCATTTTCGCCATTCTCGTCGCGTTTTTTGGTGCCGAGATCGCGGGGCTTCTGCATGTTGAAACGTTGCTCACGCTGCTCGTCGCAGGATTCGTGGCCGAGAATGCGGGCGGCGGCGAGGGAGAGCATTTACGACATGCGATGGAACGGGCAGGTGCGCCGGTGTTCGTGGTGTTTTTCGCGCTGGCCGGTGCCAAGATCAAACCGGAAGCGGTGATTCAACTCTGGCCGCTTGTGATTCCCATTGTTGTGGTGCGTGCCGCCGGTATCTGGGCGGGAACACAACTCGGGGCGTGGTGGGCGAAAGCGGAGCCAGCGGCCGCGAAATACACCTGGATGGGCTTGATCAGTCAGGCTGGTGTGGCGATTGGACTCTCGAGTGTCGTGGCGAATGTCTATCCAGAGCGCGGTGAAGAAATGCGCACGCTGTTCCTCGCCATCATCGCCATTAATGAGACAATCGGTCCGATTCTGTTCCGCTTGTCGCTGCTCAGATCGGGTGAAGCCAAGCCCGAGTCATTCCGCGGCGGGGGGCACTGACGACGACGGTTTCTCGACAGGATCGCCGGCGGATTGCCGACGATCGCGGATAGCAGAGAGCAGCAAAACGCCCAATGGCAACATGAGGGTGCGCAGTACAACCAGGAGTACGATCGCCAGAAACACGACGATCGCACCTTGGGCAAGCACGTTCGAAAATGGACTGGCCTCCTCCATCTGTTGCTCTACCGTCGGCGCACTGGCTTGCGCATCAACAGCAACCAGCCCAACAATCCGGCCACAAGCGAACCCGCGAGGATGCCAATCTTTGCCGCTTCGAGTTTGGCCCCTTCACCGAAGGCGAGTGCGGCGATGAACAAGGCCATCGTGAAACCGATGCCGCCGAGCGCACCCATACCGGCCACGTGTCGCCAGTCTGCACCCGCGGGAAGATCCGCGATTCGCAGACGCACAGCGACCCATGAGAACAGCAGGATGCCGAGCGGTTTGCCCACAACCAGACCAAAGAAGATGCCGAGCACGGCGCGGTCGACCAGCGAGGCGGACATGTCGCCGCCGAACACCACACCGGCGTTGGCGAGCGCAAAGATCGGCATGATAAAAAATGCGACGACACCGTGCAGCTTGTGTTCAAGGCGAAGCAACGGCGATTGTGCGCGACGCGTGGTGTCTTCGAGCGCGAAGATCGGTTCCTGGTGTCGCTGTGTAGTGCTGAACTCTTCCGGATCGTTTTCGCAGGCCGCGTCAAAGTCATTCAAGTGTGACCGAGCTTCTTCGACAAACTCTTCGCCGTCAATGCGCGTACTCGCAGGAATCGTGAGCGCGAGCAGCACCCCCGCGATAGTGGCGTGCACACCACTCTTAAGGAACGCGACCCAGAGAATGGCGCCGAGCAAAAAATACGGGAGCGTTGAACGCACGCCGGCCACGTTCAGGCCGATCAACAGCGCCATGACTCCCGCAGCGATCAGCAGTGCCGTGGCCTGGATGGACGCGGTGTAGAAGAGCGCGATGACGAGCACGGCGCCGATGTCATCGACAATCGCGAGCGCGGCCAGAAAGATCTTGAGCGACGTGGGTACGCGCGAGCCAAGCATGGCGGCAATGCCAAGCGCGAAAGCAATGTCGGTGGCCATGGGCACGCCCCACCCGCGAATATCGGGAGTGCCGGCAGCAAAGAGCACGAAAACCAGCGCCGGTACAACCATGCCGCCGAGGGCGGCAATGAGTGGCAGCGCCGCTTGCCGTACGGACGCGAGCTCACCCACCAAAACTTCACGCTTGATCTCGAGCCCGACCACAAAGAAGAACACGGCCATCAGACCGTCGTTAATCCAATGGTGCAGTGATTCCGTCAGGCCAAATCCGGGGGTCCCGATGGTGACTGGCAGATCCCACAGATGGTGATAGGAATCGCCCCAGGTAGAGTTGGCCCAGATCAGCGCCAGCACGGCGTTGAAGAGCAGAACAATTCCGCCCGCCGCTTCGGCGTGCGCGAACTTTTGAAACGGCGCCAGCACCCGCTCGACGAGCGGTTCGTTGCTGGTGGGCGTGTCAGAATCGAGCGTGGACAGCTCCGACGACTGCGGGACCGTCACGAGACCACGAGTGGAGACGTGAACGTAGGCATCGTTGATAATGAATGGGGACCGCAGCGCTGGCCCGAACAGTCGGCACGGCGCAAGGCGTTCGCGATCGATACCAGCAATATGGCCACTGGTTCCGTTGATCTGGAGCCCAGCAAGACAAACGGTGACCGAACTCTGACGACTACCGTCGTACAGATGCGGGCGTAAACGGAACGTGCGACTATTCTGGGCGTACAGCGTTACAGTGCTACGCTGCCCGTTGACCGATCGGAGATTCTAGTGACAAAGAACGAGACGCGATTCAGGGTTCCTCGACAGTTGGGCGACAGCAATGTCGCGCAGCGGAAGCTTGTCGCGTGATGTCAATGCGATCGGTCTGGTGGCGCGTCGCGGGCATGAGCGCCGTCTTGATGGCGTTTGTTGGTGGCCTGTGGCTGGGAGAGCGCCGTGAACAGGCGCGCCAGCCCTGGGCACGTGAGCGACTGCTTTCCACGGCGCTCGATTCCGTGCGGGTCAACTATCTCGACTCGCTGCCGGAAGGTGAGCTGATGCGCCGCGCCGTGAGCGGTATGCTGCGCGAGCTGCACGACCCGTACGCCGCCCTGCTGGAAAGCAGCGGCGCGTCCAGCTACCGCGGGACGCTCCGCGGAGAGAGTCAGGGGCTCGGCCTTCTGCTGCGGTTGCGCGGGCAGTCCGTCGTTGTGCGACGCGTGGTCCCCGGGTCGCCTGCTGCCGTGGCCGGTGTCCGATCCGGTGACGTGGTGGTTGCGGTGGATGGTCGGAAGGCCAACGAGGCTTGGAGTTCGCCTCGGCCCGATATGGCCTCCGATTCGCTCGGCGCTCGCTCGGCAGAAATGATTCAGCTCAGTATTGTGCGTTTTGCGGCTCGAGACACGGTAAGTGTTGGTATTGTGCCTTCTTCATGGCGCGCTTCTGCCGTCACTGACGTATCGATGATCCTGCCCACCGTGGGTTTCGTGACGCTCGGCTCTAGCTCGAACGGCTCGTCTGACGCGCTGGAAAAGGCCGTTGAGGGATTGATCGATCGCGGAGCCAAGTCGCTCGTGCTCGATCTGCGCGGCAACATGGGGGGGTTGTATGAGGAGGGCGTGAAGGCGGCGTCCCTGTTTTTGTCACGCGGAGATCTGGTGGCGTCACTGGACCGTCGCGGCAGTGCCGATCGTCAGGAGCAGATAGCGCGCGGCACGCGCTGGCCGAACTTGCCCCTGGTTGTCCTCGTCGACGCGAATACCGCGAGCTCCGCCGAGCTGATTGCTGCGGCGCTCCGCGATCATGGGCGGGCGCTCCTTGTGGGTGATCACACGTACGGCAAAGGCTTTGTGCAGCGTGTGGTCAACATCAACTCCGAGCTCTCGCTGCGTCTGACCACGGCGCGATGGCTCTCGCCGGCCGGTACCGCGCTCACTCGGCGCGAGGAAAAAGGCGGGGTGGTTTCTGGTGGCTTGGCGCCGGACGTTTTGGTGTGGCCGGCGGCTCGGATCGACCCGTCGGCGGTGCCGGGTTCGCTGTCGCCTGTGATTGCGCGCACGTTGAGCGAAGCGGTCGACGCGGTGGTTGTACAGGCCATGCTTGATGGATCGAGCAATGCGCCGCTGCCGTTGCTGGAGCGTCGCCTCCGCGATTCGCTGGCCTCAGCGCTGTCGCGGACAGATCTCACCGCGGAACGTCGCGAAGCGCTGCTTGGCGACGGGACGCGCGTTGCGGTGCGTCGACTGCTCGAAATGTCACGCGGTGACGACGCGTTGTGGCAGTACGCCGCCGTTGATGATCCGGCGCTCCGTGCCGCGATGGATGTTGTGGCGCCAGGTCAGCTGACGCCGGTGGGTTTTGAGAACCCGCGTGCGGTGGCTGGCGACAGCGGCGCGGCGCAGGGTGATAGTGTTTTACTTCAGCGTCTCGAACAGTGGACGTTGCGGCGGTACGCCGCGAGTGAAGTGGTCCCTTCCGACACGATCGCGCAGGCTCGGACTGCGGGACGCGAATCGCCGTCGGCGGCGCGGATTATGGGCATCGTGGGCACCACCACGCGTGACACGGTGATGGCGGTGCATTTCGGAGATCTGCCGTTTGCTCCGCCTCATGCGGCCGGTCGGCGCGTTTTGCTTGAGGATCCGTCAGGCAACCGCACGTCACTTGAAGCGCAGGTGTTAGCGCGAGTGTCGGTGCGCGCGCCAGTGGCGCCAATCCGTAGTTCGGATCGGGTCGTGCAGTGGCGTCATGGATGGGCGTATCTCGTGGTCCTGCCAGAGAAAAGCGCCGCTGTACACGCGGGTGGTTTTCCCGGCTGGCGACTTGGTCCACCGCAACGCGTGGCGTCGAAGCCACGGGCGAGAGCGACGTCACGTGTGCGCGAAGCAAGCGCGACCGCTGTGCGCGACAGTTCGCGCTAGGAGACCGGTGTTCGCTTTGTCGCAGGCGTTCTTTCCATTGCGTGTCGCTGGATATGCGGCGGCGATTTTCGGATGGCTGTTGCTCGTTGCGCCTGTCACACACGCGCAGCAAGCGGCGGATAGCACACCGATGAAGCGCGGCGACGCTTGGAATGATTCGATCGCGCTCGCGCGTGTCGAACGAGCCATCGATCGTCGTGGTGTGCAACTCGCGGACAGCACCCTTCTCGACTATCAGGCCACAGCACGCGGGTTCCTCGCGTTCCTCGCGCAGTTGGGCGAGGATTTTGTGGATCCTCCGCGTGTTGTGCAGACCGAGCAGCTTGCGCTGCGCGTCTCGTGGTGGCAACCGGGACGCAGTGCCCAGCAGCTGGTGGGACGTCGCGATACCACCCTCATGCCGGCCAGTGTGGGTTACTATCGCGACCGCTACGGCGTGGTGCTCGACAACCTGCCGGATCGCATTCGACTCGGCGATGGTTTCGACGTAGCCGATGTCCCGCATCCACTCGCACAGGGTGCCGACAGTCTGTACGAGTATCGTCGCGGCGAATCGTTTTCCATGCGCTTGCCCGATCGATCCATTGTTGTGCAGGAAGTGCAGTTCAGACCACGGAATCCGTCGAAGGCACGCGCCGTTGGCAGCGTGTATCTCGATATCGAAACCTCGGCGGTTGTGCGCTTGCAGCTCACGTTCACGCGCGCCGCGATTCTGGATCGACGCATTGAGACGTTGGTGGTCACGCTTGAAAACAGTCTGGTCCGCGGTCGCTACTGGTTGCCGCGCCGACAGGAAGTTGAAGTCGTGCGACGCAGCACGTGGATGGATGTACCAGCGCGTGGCATTGTGCGCGGGCACTGGGAGGTGTCGCAGTACACGGTGAATGAAGGCGTGGACGCGCTCACGCTCATTTTGCCAAAGTGGAGCAGTCTGTCGCGCGACTCCCTCGAAAAATGGGCGTTCGAAGGCGAGGTGGTGAACGTGTTGCCGCCGGATATGCTCGTCGCGCGTGATGCGGATGTGCGTGATGCGCAGCTGCGTGCGGAAACCGCATTGCGTGCTGCGGCATTGTCGCGGCCCATGACGCTGGCCGCCGCGGGACGGGGCGTGTCTGACGCCGTGCGGTATTCCCGCACCGAGGGATTGGGGCTGGGTTTTGGATTGGCCCATCGTTGGCCGCAAGCGATCACACTCAGCGGTCGCCTGCGCTATGGTGTGGACGATGTCTCAGCGAAGGGTCGTGTCAGTCTGGACAAACGTCCCGCACTTGGCGGTGCACCGATCATCGAGCTGTTCGCCGAACGGCAATATCGTGAGCTGGGCATACCGGAACGGGCGGGAGTGACCAACTCACTCGCATCGCTATTTTTCGGCAGCGATTATACGTCGCCCGTTGATGCGCGTGCGATTGGTGTACAATGGCGACCGGGTAATGCGCGGCATTGGTCGCTGCGTGCGGCCTACGAAAATGAGCGCGCGCTTGCGCTTGTCTCCCGTCCCCTCTCTGGAACGTTTGGCCCGATCAAACCCGCGTGGTCCTTGAGCGGAATGCGTGCGGACGTTGCGCGTACGGGTCGGTTCGGCGCGACGGATGCGCGCAATGGCGCCTGGACGTGGCGCGCGACGGCCTCATCGGCGTCTGGTACCGATGAGCGCGATGTGGCCGTTCGCCCGACCGCGCTTCGGTTCGAAGCGGACGCGCTGGTGCAGTGGCCGCTCTCCAACGGTGGATTGATTGTGGCGAGTACGCTGCTCGGCTCATCGCTTGGCGGCGGATTGCCGCCACAGTGGCTGCAGTACGCGGGTGGTCCTCGTTCGGGACCCGGATATGGTTTTCACGACTTTGTGGGTCGTGCGATGGCGTCACCACGCATCGAATGGCGCCTACCGGTGCCGTTTCCATCGTTGCCGCTCGGGAAGTACGGTGCATCACCGTCGCGAATTCTTCTGGCGCCGTTTGCGCAGGCGGTCCTGTTGCACGGAGCGCATCCGAGTCCAACGGTTTCGCGATATCAGGATGGCGTGTATCCAGCGCTCGGTGTTGGCGCGCTGCTCTTCTACGATTTGCTTCGCGTGGACGTTTCGCGAGGCCTGCACCGCGGCACGTGGCGCTTTGCGATTGATGTGGATCGCGCCTTCTGGGGCATTCTGTAGGAGCCGCTGATATAGTTTGTGCGACGTGCGTTCTGCTCTCACGCTTCTCGCCTTCGTTGCATGCCTAAAACGACGCCCGCAAAAACGTACGACCAGAAATATTTCGAAAAATGGTATCGCGACCCAACGCATCGGGTGCGCTCGCCAGCGGAGTTTGCGCGCCAGGTGGATTTTGCACTGCACATGGCCGAGTGGGTGCTGCAGAAGCGAGTGGGCAGCGTGCTCGATGTCGGCTGCGGCGAAGGACAGTGGGGTGTGGCCCTGCGAAAGCGACGCCCCAAGTTGCGGTACATTGGCGTTGATCCCAGCGGCTGGGCGGTGGAAACGCATGGGGCGCGTCGCGGTGTCCGCCTCGGAGGGATCACCGATCTTGATGCGGTGATAGAGGCGGATGCTCAGTTTGATCTGGTCCTGTGCGTGGGCATGCTCAACTACCTCGACGCGGCCACATTGCGCGCGGGGCTGAAACAAGTAGCCCGCCGCACGGCCGGCATGGCGTATCTCGAGCTCTTCGCACAGGGCGACGAATACGTGGGTGATACGGCATGGCCCAAACCAAAACCGGCGGCGTGGTATCGCACCACATTGCAGAGTGCCGGCTTTGTCCCGCTGGGCATGCAGTGCTACGTGACGCGCGCCGAGGCCGATCGACTGTCCGCGATGGAGCGCGGGTAAGTGCAGTCGCCTTCTTCGAGGATTCGCTGCAGTGCCGGGGCGCATCAGGAACGGCGCGAAACCCCCGCCTGACACGAGCGTAGGTAGAGTGACGGACGCTCACTACACTCCCGGAGATTGTGTTATGCGATGGTCAGTGCTGAACCGCGCTGTTATAGCCGCCACCTTGTTGCTCTTCACGACATCCAGTCAGGCCGACGCGCAGCGAGAAGAGACGCTGCTTGGTGGACGTGGCAAGACCAAATACGGCGGATTCGGTGGCCCTGTGGTCAAAGTCGGGCGCATCGCCGGTGAAGACGCGGTGTTTTCAGGCGGGCGGGGCGGTTTGATCATCAACAACAAGTTTGTGATCGGCGGCGGTGGCTATTCACTCGCGCGCGAGAATGTGCGAACCGGATTTACGTTTTCCAACGGGGACGAGCCGGCTCTTGGGCTCGACTACGGCGGTCTGGAGTTCGAGTACATTTTTCGTCCGCACCGCGTGGTTCATGTCACGGGGTACACGCTGATCGGCGGCGGTGAGGCCACCTATGAGGTCTTTCGTGAGAGCAACGGTGCCACCTCAACGCAACGCCTGGCGTCTGAAGTCTTTGTGCTCGAGCCGGCGGTGAACGCCGAAGTGAACATCAGCACGTGGTTCCGCATGGGGCTGGGCGCCGGCTACCGCTACGTGGACGGGAGCGACCTCCCCCGGGCAAATGACGGGGCGCTGAGTGGCGCGGTCGGGACACTGACCTTCAAGTTCGGAAAGTTCTAATTCAAGAAGTGCTCGCGGAGTGCGCGTACGCGCGCTACGTATTGTAGATGACTTTTCCATCGCAGTTCGCACACGACGTGGCCGCGGCGCGTCTCGCCCATCGCTTTCCGCCGCATCTTCGCGAGCGTGCTGAAGTGCTGGTGCGTCAGTCGTTGCAGCTGCTGTTCCCACATTTTGGTGCGCAGCCCTCCACCGAACCCAACGCGGTTCGTGTGGAGGTGGAGCTGCTTTCCCGACTGGTGCGTGAGACCGTCGCGGCGGTGAGCGATGATGCGCACGCTACTCGGTGCGCCGCCGCCTACGAAACATCGCTTGCCGAGGTGCGTGTGGCACTGCTTGACGACGCCAACGCGCTCATGCTCGGCGATCCCGCGGCGGGCAGCGTCGACGAAGTGATCCTCGCCTATCCGGGATTTCTTGCCACGGCGGTCCATCGAATTGCGCACGTCCTCTATCGCGAACGCGTGCCGTTGCTTCCGCGACTCATGAGCGAATGGGCGCATCGAGAAACCGGAATCGATATTCATCCCGGTGCTTCAATTGGCAGCGGGTTTGCCATTGATCACGGCACGGGCGTGGTGATCGGCGAAACGACGACGATTGGTAATCGCGTGCGTGTGTATCAGGGCGTTACGCTTGGTGCTCTGGCTGTACACAAGCGATTGGCGCATAGCAAACGGCACCCCACGATTGAAGACGGTGTGGTGATTTACGCCAATGCGACAATTCTGGGTGGCGAAACCGTGATCGGTGAAGACAGCATTGTCGGAGGCAATGTGTGGCTCACGCACAGTATTCCGCCCCGATCCCGCATTCAGTTTGAGAGCACCGTGGATACACGGCCCACGGACGATGGTATTGAGTTCCACATTTAGAGGATCGCGCCAATGCCGGCGCCGATGATTGCACCAAATCCCGCCGCAACGCCTCCCATGCCCAAGACCACGTTTCGGCGGGCGTTGCACTTGGATGAAGTCGTCGTTTCGCAGCCTGTGCCAATCTGCGTGCCACCGATTGCCCCAAGCACAAAACCAACCGTGCCGCCGATCAGGGCACCCTTCAACGTGTTTCGGCCACGCTCCGACGACCCGAACAGTTCTTCGCTGACCGTGTACGACAGTGCCGAGGAGCGCGGCGGCAGTTCCAGTGAGGATCGCATGTGCTCGGCCGGAATTCGTGGCGATGCGTGCGTGAAGTTACTCGCGGGTGTGCGCTGGTCGCGTACGTCTGCTCCCAACTGTAGTGAGTGCGACGCGGTGTGATCGAAAGGGATGGACTGGGCTTGAAGCGGAGCAGTGATGAGTGCAACGAGTACTGTCGAACGCACGATTGATTGCATTGATGCTCCCGCTGATTGGCAGAAAATAGTACGCACATGTTCGCGTTGTTCAGTGAAGCTGCTCAGGTTGCGATCAGGAAGTCAACCGTTTCACGTGTGCCAGCGCACCGTTGTGCGCATCAGACGTTTCCTCTGGAGGATTCATGCGCGCCGAGTCGATTCTTGATACCATTGGTCGCACGCCACACGTTCGGCTGCAGCGCATGTTTGATTCACGTGTGGAAGTGTGGATGAAACTGGAGCGTGCAAATCCCGGCGGCAGCATCAAGGACCGCATTGCACTGGCCATGATAGAAGACGCGGAGCGCTCCGGCGCGCTCACACGTGACAGCGTGATTGTCGAACCAACGTCTGGCAACACGGGCATCGGACTCGCGATGGTCGCCGCCGTGAAGGGGTACAAGCTGGTGCTTGTCATGCCCGAGTCGATGTCTGTTGAACGACGTCGCATCATGGCGGCGTATGGCGCGACGTTTGAACTGACTCCGCGGGAACTCGGCATGAAAGGCGCCATTGCGCGGGCCGGTGAGTTGGTCGCTTCAATGCCGAATGCGTGGATGCCGCAGCAGTTTGATAACCCCGCAAACATTCGCGTGCACGCCGAAAAGACCGCGCGTGAAGTGCTGGACGATTTCCCGCTTGGTCTCGACATCATGATCACGGGTGTCGGTACCGGAGGTCACATTACCGGATGCGCCGACACACTCAAAGCAGCGTGGCCTGGATTTCGCGCACTGGCTGTTGAACCAATGAAGTCACCGGTCATTAGCGGTGGTGCCCCGTCGCCGCACCGTATTCAAGGCATTGGCGCGGGCTTCATTCCGGGCAACCTGCACACGTCAGTGCTTGATGGTACGGTGCAGGTGTCAGAAGAAGATGCTATCCGCTTCGCACAGCGTGCCGCGCGCGAAGAAGGAATTTTTATCGGGATTTCATCTGGAGCGTCGCTCGCGGCGGTGGCGCAAACGTTGCCGGATTTGCCGGACGGCTCGCGCGTGCTGACGTTCTGCTACGACACGGGCGAGCGTTATCTCTCGATAGATGGACTGTTTCCGGTGTAACACGCAAGGCTGCTGCCGCTATCCAAACACTCGCGTGATCACACTCCAGAGTGCTCGCGCGCCAAGCGTAAGGGTGACGGCCACAATCACAGCACCTGCAATATTCGCCCAGACGCCGTTCGCATGTTCGCCCAGCGTGTTGCGATCGTTCATCACGAACACCAGAAAGCCGGCAATGATCGGCAGCAAAAATCCGTTGGCTGCCTGAGCCGCGAGAATCGCGGGTAGCGGCTGCACACCGCTGATCGCGACGAGCAATCCGATCGCGATCACGAACATCCACACGGCGCGCAGTCGTGCGTCGCGCAGGTCGCGCGGCCAGCCCAGCACGCCGGCCACGGCCCACGCGGCGGCCATTGGTGCGGTGATCGCCGATGTCATGCCAGCGGCAAACAAACCAAGCGCAAAAACAATGGTGGCCCATTCGCCGAGCAGCGGCGTGAGCTGCGCGGCCATACTCCCAGCGGAGTCGACCGAAGCGCCCCGCGCGCCGGCCGCGGTGGCCGTCACGACGATGGCCATGGACACGAGTCCACCCAGCCCGATTGCCACCACGGAATCGAGACGTGCGGCCAACAGTCGATCGCGTGGCGAACCCTCGGTGAACCGTTCGGCGGCGGCACTCGCGTGTAAAAACAGATTGTACGGCACGATGGTTGTGCCGATCAATCCGAGCGCAAGCAGCGCCGACCCTTCGGGAAGTGTGGGACGAATCAGATCGCCGGCAATCGCACTCCAATTCGGAGACACTGCAATTGCGGTAACGAGGAAGAGCAGCGACATGCAGATCACGAGCGTCACCAGCACGCGCTCGATCACGCGATAGCGACCCGTGAACAACAGCAGCGCTGCACCGGTCGCGACGCCAGCGGCCCACACGCGCGGTCCGCCAGCAAACGCGATATCGAGGCCGAGCGCGGCGCCGAGCAAGTTGCCCGTTTGGTAGGCGGCGTTTCCGCCGGCAATGGCAAAGATGACGAGCGAAAGCACCGCAACTCGCGCCACGGGTGTGGTGACGCGCTTGCGGAGCGCATCGCCGAGTCCCAGACCGGCGATCGTACCCAACCGCGCCGCCATTTCCTGCAGGATGATCGTGCCAAGCGTGGCAAAGGCGAGCGCCCACAGCAGCGTGGTGCCGCTTCGAACGCCCGCCAGCGTGCACGTCGTGACAGTACCCGGTCCGATGAACGCAGCGGCAACTAACGCCCCGGGACCAATGCGAATACGGGCCACGCGAGTGAGCGCGGCCTCAGCCTACAGTGAGTCGAGCAGGTCGTCGATGGCGCGCTTGTCTGCGTCACGCAGCTCATCGCCACCGCCAATGATCTTTTGCAGAATGTCTACCGCTTCCGCCGCGAGGTCGTCGGGATGCCGTCTGTCTTTGGCGAAGCGCACGATGTGACCGAGCAAAATGGTTTCGTACGGGTGCGCGGGTCCGTTGTCTTCGTCGTTGTCGCTTTCTTCGTAACTCGGCACACTTGCCTTCCACGGCTCATGTTCGTGCGCGGCTTCCTCCAGCGCATCTCGCGGTACGAGCGCGAACAATCGGCACTGCAGACCGGGCGATTCTTCATACGCGAACAAGCCGATTGGCAGCGGCTCTTCAAACAACTTGAGGGCGACGAGACGGTCGATCGCCTCAGGCGGCATCGCACAGCGTGCGACGAGTCGCCCGTCAATGTACGCGGCGAGCGCGCTCGACTCGGGCGCACGCGGATCTTCGAGCCGCGACACGGATAAGCGAATAGGCTCCCGCGTGGTGACAAACACGGCGGGGCGCGATTCGCTGTCGTTCTCGTCGTCGCTGTTGGTAAAGTCGAGCGGATCGTCAGCCATGGCGGCGAATGGGATGGCACAAAGTGAAGACGCCGCGTTTTGGCGTCACCTGCAGGTTAGGCACCGGACAGCATGATATAAAGCCCATGAGATACCCTGAAGCGCCCGTACACGCGATTCACGTTTTCTGGCCAGGCACGTCACCGGGTTCCGTCTTCTCGAATACGCTACCCAGCGCCATCCAGATTGGTATCAACTCCGCTAGCACAATCGCGAGTGCAATGGCGGTTGCCACCGGCACGCTCCAGGGGCCCCACCACATCCGGCCGATAAACGCCATGGCCAAACCAATGAGGACTGGAAAGACGAGTGCCACCGCCGCCACGAGCAACGTGATGCCGAATGTCAGCATGGTCTGACCCATGGCTTCGAATCCTCGCCGGTCCGTGCCGAGCTGCACCCAGGCCGGGTAGAGCAGTGCCAGCCCGTTCTGCACGGTGAAGGTGAGCAGGTTGAACATGGGCACCAGCAGCAGCACGGTCACCGCGGCCGGCCACGGAGCGCCGAGCAGGTCGAGCGCACTCGAGCGCGTGGATTCGTCAAATATCGCGAACACCACCGGGACCATCAGGAGCGCGAAAATCGTGATCGAATGCAGGATCGAGACACCCACGATCTCGGCGCTGACAATCGAACGTCCGCTCAGCGGCAGCGTGCGAATGGTCCCCAGATCGCGCAGATCAAGTCGCAGGTCGAAACGCGTCCACACCGGGCCAAGCAGCAGCAGCATGAAGCCCCAGATGACCGTGATCGACAACACTGCTTCGAACGGCATGCCCACCGACGCCTGGAGTGCGAGCAAGGAGCCCGCGAAGACCACAATGAATATTGCGAGTTGTCGCAGCCATCCACCGCCGCGCAGGGCCGCCGCATGATTTTTCCAGGCGATCATGATGGCCGGATGTCCGAAGCGCGGAATCGGCAAAATGCGCGCTACGGAGCCACCCTTTGATCGTTTCGCGGACAACTGCTTTCCCGAGAGCGACGCGATAGCTTTGGCCCGCTCCTGCGACGCCTCAAGCGCCGCTTCTTCAAATGCGGCGTCGGTGCGCACGACCCACATGAAATGCAGCAGCAGCACGAGCAGCGCGGGACCAAGCGACCATAACCACGCGGTACCAGAGGTAGCAAACACGGGTGCGACGAGCGCTTGCACCGGCGCCAGTACGATGCGAGCGGCGGGATGCTGCAGCGCATCATGTACGGTGCCAAGCACGGTGCCAAAGCCATAAACCCATGACGAGGTGATCGCCGGTCGCGCTTGCCACAGCAACGCGGCGATGGTGCCGAACATGGCGACAAATACCAGTACAGGTACCGCGGCGCGCTTTCTTCCGGCACGGCTGTTCTGTGCCGCACTCAGACGCACGAGCGCGGCGGCGAGCCGATGCAACGTGAAGGTGGAAAACAGAATCCAGAGCGCGATTCCGCGTTGCCAGCCTTCGATCGATGCGCCGCTTCCGCGCAACAGGACCACCCAGATCAGTACATTCAAAAGAATGGCCAGCTGACCGCGCACAAGCTTTGATTGCACCAGCTCGCGTCGCGAAATCGGTGCCGGAAATAGCAGGTGTACTTCGGCGGGCGTGAACGCGAGTGCCGTGCGATCGGGTTTACTCAGCCACCATCGCGCCGACAACAACAGCAACACGGCCGCGACAACGGTTTCTCCGGCCCCATTCGTATTGATCTGAGTAAACGGCGACGATTCGGGATTGCCGTTCGCCTGCACCACGAACCAGAGGTAGAGGCCACCGAGCAGCATGGCCACGACATAACGTGGCTGGCGGAGCTGCGCTTTCTGCGCGAGCACACGGTTTCGCGCCGAAGTCAACCAGAGGTACGTCAGCGCAGACGCCGTGGCGCGCGTGCTCACTCGTTTCGGGCGGCTATCTGTTCGGTCGTTGCATGGGCCGCGTCGGCCGACGCGTCCACGCGTGTCGCTGGGTCGGCGCTGTGCGGATCAGTCCCCGTGAGCGCAATGAACATATCCTCAAGCGACATCCCTGCGAGCTCCGGGCGTTCCGCGACAATTTCTGCGATCGTGCCGTACGCGACACGTTCACCTCGGCGAATAACCAGCAAACGCGTGCACAGTTCCTGAACCAGATGCAGGAGATGTGAACTCAGAATCACCGCCGACCCAGCACGCGCTCGCGCCGCAATCGTGGCTTTCATGCGCCGAATGCCAACTGGATCGAGACCGGTGAGTGGTTCATCGAGCATGAGTGCGACGGGATCGTGCAGCAATCCGCACGCGATCGCGAGTTTCTGCTTCATGCCACGCGATAGTTCCGTGGGTAGCGCATCGCGTTTGGCGTCGAGTTCAAGCTCTACAAGCAGCGGATCAATCCGTGCGTCGGCGTCGCGTACGCGATACAACCGCGCCATGAAGCGGAGATGCTCAACGACCGTGAGATACTCAAACAGTTGTGGTTCATCTGGAATGAACGCGAGGTGACGCTTGGCTTCGACAGGATGCGCGACGAGGTCGATGCCATTCACACGAATCGTGCCCGACGTGGGCTGCAGAATTCCAGCGAGCGCACGCAGCGTGCTGGTTTTTCCTGCGCCGTTTGGACCAACAAGCCCGAGCACATCACCCGGGGCAACGGTAAACGATAAATCGTGGACTGCGCGAAAGTCGCCGTACAGTTTGTTGTACTGAGAAACTTCAATCACACGCCCGTTCCGTTCGTAAGCAGTGGTTCCGTGAGCACCACACGAACAGTACCACCGGCCGCGAGGCATCGCTCGGTCGTTCCGCCACGCCGTGCTGCTACGGTTCCGGCCGCCGCACCACCCGCTGCACCGATCACGGTACCCTTGGTGTCGCCACCGAGGATTCGTCCGGCAATGGCACCAGCAATTGCGCCGCCGATGATTTTGGCCTTGTCGTTTCCGCCAGCCACACGCGTGTTGCTCAGCTCGCTTTCGATCGCGGCGGTGGCGGTGACGGGGAACAGCTCACCATCTATTGAAATCGACAGCACGCGAAATGTGAGCGTGCTGTCGGTCGCTGTCGCGAGCTCAAGCAACACGGGCGTGCCAGCGGCTAATCGCACGCCGTCCTGGCCCGTTACGTCGCTTGCGAGCCGCATGACCACACGATCACCAGGTCGGTTGGTGTTGTTGCACACCCGAGTGCCCGTGGCACCAACGAGCGCGGTGCCCGCGCCCAACAGTGAACGGCGTGCCGGCGCGGCAGCCGGAGCGGTCTCGGCGGTTTGCGGTGCCGGAACGGTCTCAACGACCTCCGGCACCGGCGCGGGACGAGGCGTTGTGGCCTGCGGTCGCGGCGTGGGTGTGGGCGCCGGCACCGGCGTGCGTGATGGCGGTGCCACAGGCGAAACAACGGGCGTTGGCGTGCGTTCCGACGTTGCCGTGTCGCCAAAGGTAGACAGCGTCGTGGTGGCTGGCGCTGTGGCCAGACGCAGGTCACGCTCCAACGCTGGGTCGAGTGACGATGCGCGGTCGCTGGACGTCTCGCACGCAGAGAGCGCACACACGCCCCCCGCGAACACGAGGCATCGCGTCAACGGCAGAGCACGGTTGGCGAAAAAAGTCACGCTTTTCTTCATCATGTGACGATACTCCCTCTGAGAGCGCGCCGCGACTGCACAGATCAACGCGGATCGTAGCTCCACTACTCGCCGCGGGCGTTTGCGGTTCCGATTGCCACTTTCAGCTACACCGCCGCATGGCATCTTCGTCGCTGCCACTTCCACCAACTGCTCAGGACGTCTGCCTCGCTCGGCAGCCGATTTTTGACCTGGGTAATCGGTGTGTGGCCTACGAGCTGCTCTATCGTGCTAACGCCGTGTCAACGAGCGCGGGTGGCTTTTCGGTAGACGCGATGTGCAGCGATACCGCACTGCACGCGGTGGTGTCCATCGGGCTTGATCGGTTGACCGCCGGCGCGCCCGCGTGGATCAACCTGGGCCGCGAACATCTGGTGGCGGATCTGTACCGGGTGTTCAACCCACGGGAAGTCGTACTCGAACTGCTTGAAACGATCACGCCTGACCAACTCGTCATTGATGCGTGCCGACGTGCCGTAAGCGAAGGCTATACCATCGCGCTCGATGACTTCGAAGGAAAATCGTCATGGGTGCCGTTGCTTGAAATCGCCTCGATTGTAAAAGTTGATGTGTTGGGACACGACGCTGTCAGCCTGTCTGCCTTTATTGCGCCCCTGCGTCGTTACACGCATCTGAAGCTGCTCGCCGAGCGCGTTGAAACGGGATCAATGCGCGTGTTATGCGCCAAGCTCGGCTTCAGCCTGTTTCAGGGCTACTATTTCAGTCGGCCAGAGACACTGGGCGGGCGCGCATTGTCGCTGCAGCAAGTCACGATTGCCAATCTGCTGCAACTGTTGAGCGATCCCGAAGTCAGCGAGCGCGCGCTGGACGAAGCATTCGGCTCGCATCCGTCGCTCTCGTACGCGTTGCTGCGCATTGTGAACTCCGCAAGCCTTGGCTTTCGCAATGTGGAATCCATTCCGTACGCTGTGCAGCTGCTCGGACGCGCAGCACTCTCGCGCTGGCTATTGATTTTGCTGGTCTCTGGCGTGGCGTCGCGCAATCCGATTGCGCAGGAGGCGGTGAAGCACGCGCTCGTCCGGGCACGATTTTGCGAGATCATCAGTGCGACGACGGGCTCCGGTGATCCGTCGGCGCGCTTCCTTGTGGGATTGCTCTCGCGCTTTGATGTGCTGTTGGGCTTGCCCATGTCGGACGTGCTCGATCGTTTGCCCGTCAGCGCGGATGTGCGCGATGCCTTGCTGCACGGTGTCGGGCAACACGCGCACGTGCTCTCGTTGATCGAGGCGTATGAGCACGCCGCCTGGGAGACGGTGTCCGAGTTGGGCACGACAACTGGCGCGTCACTTGGCGAGGTGTACGTGCAAGCCGTGACCTGGGCCGAATCGCGGCTGTCGGTGAGCCCAACTCCGTAACCAGTGTCAAACAGTTCAAGAACACCAACGCTGCACTGTACAGTCTACGGCTGCTCGTTTGGGGACGAAGCCGGAGGCAAGCTCGGTGCCTCAACGGGGGGCGGTCCTTTTTCAATCGGTGTGTCGCCCACAATTCCTTCCGGCACATTCGTAAACGGGAGCAACAGCGAGATGCGACGATTCGCGGAAGCTGACGGGTCAGTTGGCACGCGCAAGCGCTTGTCCGCGTAGCCGCGCACCTCCACCAGGCGTTCCTGACCGACGCCGGACGCTTCAAGGACACGACGTGCAGCATTCGCACGATCAGAGCTCAACTCCCAGTTTGTGTAGGTCGCATCGGGACTGAACTTTGCAGCGTCCGTATGGCCTTCCAATACAATCGGATGGGAGAGTGCGGAGAGTTCACTGCCCACGACTTGTAACACGAGCGCGATCGCCGGCTTGATGCGGGCCGAGCCGAGTGGGAAGTACACGTCGCCTGTGCCGCTTTCAATGAGCTCGATGCGCAGTCCTTCGCTGGTTACCGCGACTTCAACATCAGCGTTGAGTTTGGCCAGTGAATCATTGGCCTGCAGCTTTGCCATAATGCGGCTTTTGGCAGCCTCGAACGTTTTCTCCTCATTCGCCCGCACCACCAGTCGCAGCGGCGTGCGCTGAATGTTGGTCACGGTTGATCCCACAGCGATCGGGCTGGATCCGGCACCGTATCCCTTGCGGTAGCCAACGGGATTGGAGAAGTAGCCTTCGATGGCCGATTTGGTTTGATCGTCCATGCCAAGAATCCACATCACCATGAAGAAGGCCATCATGGCGGTCACAAAGTCGGCGTAGGCCACTTTCCACGAACCACCGTGGTGGCCGCCGTGCCCGGCGACCTTCTTTTTAACGATGACGATCTTTTTGCCACCACGCGCTGCCATACGTTACGCCGCCTTCTTGCGCGTGAGCTCTTCGAGCTCGGAGAAGCTGGGGCGCTCATGCGGTTCCACGTTGCGGCGCGCGAACTCAACTGCCGTCATCGGCGCGTCACCACGGGCGAATGAGAGCAGCGCGGTACGAATGCAGAGCATATAATCGTTCTCGGCATGAATCCGTGACGTAATTGCCGCAGCGATTGGGCTGAGCAATCCGTAAGCGAGAAGGATTCCGAGAAACGTTCCGACAAGTGCAGCAGCAACCTTCTGTCCAATCTCTGCGGCTTCACCACCGATTGAGCCCATGGTGATGATGACGCCGAGCACGGCGGCAACAATGCCGAAGCCTGGCATTGCGTCGCTCACGGCCGAGACCGCTTGCGGCACCTTCATCGCTTCGTGATGATGTTTCTCAAGGTCCAGGTCGAGGATTTCGGCGAGGTTGTGGTCTTCCACCGCTCCAGTGAGCAGTACCTTCAGTGTGTCACACAACAACGACACGGCGTGATGATTGTTAAGAAATGAGGGATATTTCTGAAAAATGTCGGACGCTTTTGGATCTTCGATGTGTGCTTCAAGTCCTACCAGTCCGTCTTTTCGCGCCTTCTGAAAGATCTCGTACAGAACCTGCAACAGTTCGGCGTACGCTTGTGCGCCGAAGGGAGTTGGCTTGACGAGTGCTACTAATTGTCCAATCGTGGCTTTGATGACCGCCGGAGGATTCGCCGCAATCAGGGCGCCAAGTCCGGCACCACCGATGATCACGAACTCGCTGGGTTGAATCAAAACCGCCAGTTGGCCGTGGTGCATGACGTAGCCACCCAGCACGGATCCAAAGACGATGACTAATCCGATGATTACGAGCACGCGGTCGTACCTGAGCCTGAGTGGTGATTACACATGGCAGTTCGCCAGATGAGCGGTGTGCGGGAGACGCCGAGTGATGCGAGTGGAGAGGGGCTGCCGGCGCTGAGTACCGGTCCCGAGAACGGACTGGCGCTCGCGCGATCGCGTTGGCTCGATCTGCACGACGAGCTGTTGCGTGGTGTCACGCATGCACTGAGTAATCGCATCGCGACCCTCTCGGCGAGCGCGTACATGCTGGAGTTCGAGGACGTCAGTTGCAAGCAGGCCGCGGAGTCGCTGCGACAGGAGACCGACCGCATGGATGGTTTGCTGCAGTTGCTGCGGCTGCTGCCTTCCCGCGATGATGCCGCCTTCGAACCCGTTGTGGCGGCCGACGTGGTGGAACAGGCCGTCGCGCTGCACGCCCATCACTGCGACTTGCGCGACGTGGTGGTTGCGGTGCGAACGGATGCCGACGTGCTGCCCGTGTGGGTAGAGCCGCACACGCTCATGCAATCGCTGCTGCTCGCGCTGAGTGCGGCGAAGCGCGCGGCGTTCCCGCACATGCTGGGTGTGCAGCTGCACGTTCATGGAAACGCCGACGTGGTTTGCTTCAGTGTGCATCCCGAAGCCGTTGTGGCCAACATTGATACGCTGCGAACCGCGCTCGACGCCGGAGCCGCAGACCGAAACCTGCAGTCGGCCTTCGGCAGTGCCCAGGCGCGCGCCGACGGTGGTTGTGAGCTCACCGTTCCCACGCTGCCGGCTGCACGACGCGCAGGTCGGTAAATCGACGGCGATTCGCATGGACATCAGCGCGCAGCCTCGCGCGACGTTGCCGTGGCCCGCGTAACCTTCTCGCTTCGTGGCGCCGCGCCCAGTGATGCGAGCCACGCGCTGTCTGCAGGCACGGTCGCACGCTGATTTTCTGTGGCCACGGACTGGGCGATTTCACCGCGCAGAATACGCAGTTCCGCCGGCGCTTCAATGCCAAGGCGTACGCCGCCCTTGTCACAGGCGACCACCACAATGCGAATGCCGCCCTCAATGAGGATTGATTCGCCTTCTTTTCTGCCAAGTACGAGCATCTATTGTCGCTCCGTCACACGAGACTGAGGAGCGTCTGCAGCATTTCGTCGGCCGTCTTCACCAATTTGGTGGCGGCCACGTACGATTGCTGCACGCGCATGAGTTGAATGAGTTCTTCATCGGTGCTCACACCGCTGACCGATTGCCGGCGCGAATCCGCCTGGTCAACCAGAATCGTGCGCACTGAGCTATCGTCTGTTGCGCCGCGCACATCGAGACCGAGGCGCGTCACCGTGGTGCGGAAGAACGTGGCGAAGCCCGTGTTTTCTGTCTGGCCGTTCGGACCCGTATACGAAATGGCCGAGCTGTTGTTGCGCAGCGCGCTCAGTGAGAGCGCGACACTGTTATCAAGCGGTGCGTTCGCATTACCCGATGACGCAATGTTGGCCGGATTGTTCGCCACGTCGGCAAACAGCTTGATCGTACCGGCACGCACCGGATCACCGACGGTACCGGGATCGAAGAAGTTGCCAGCGGCCGTGCCGGGAATGGCGTTGCCATTGAATACAAATCCAGCACTGTGCGCGCTGTTCACGGCACTTACAATCGTTGATGCCATCGCGTCGAGGCGGCTGCGCAACGTGGGCACGTCGGTGTTCACAACATCGACGAGGCCCTTGAGCTCACCCGCGAGTGGTGCGAGACGGTCCACGCTATTGCCCAGGCGCAGCCGCACCGGAATATCTGACGGCATCACCGCTGGCGGTGGTACCGGCGGATCCATTTCCAGCCGGAGCGGACTCGCCGACGTCCCATCGACAAGCGTGGAGTTGGCAATTACGATGGTGATCGAACCGTCCCGCTGCGGTTCGGCGCGTGCGCCCACCATGCGTGACAGGTCGTCAATCAACAGATCGCGCTGATCACGCAGATCGGACGCCACCGTGCCCGTGGCCTCCGCCGTCACGATACGGCCGTTCAACTCCGCGACCTGTTCGGCAAACTGATTGACCTGCGACACGAGCGCGTCAAGGCGCGACGTTACCTGTTCGCGAGTCTGTGTCAGTCGTGTGTCATAGTCGTTGAAGAGCTGCGCGAGTTGTTTACCGCGCTGCTGTACAACGGCTTTGCCGCTCAGACTTCCCGGTGATGTCGCGAGATCGCTGAACGACGCCCAGAACTGGTCGAGTGAGGCCGACATACCGGCGTCGGCCGGTTCGCCAAAAATTCCTTCGACCTGCGATAACAGGTCGCGACGCGTGGTGGATTCACCAAGCAGGCTTGAGGCCGTACGAAAGGACTGATCAAGCAGTGCGTCACGCTGACGTTCGATGCCATTGAATGCGACGCCTGTTCCGATGTTGCCATACGGCATACGGATCGGTGTATTGGCGGACAACATCGGACGTTGACGCGAATAGCCCGGCGTCTCCGCGTTCGCGACGTTGTGCGACACGACCTGAAGCGAAGTCTGGTGTGCCAGCAGCGCCGTGCGGGCAATGCTGAAGAGGCCGGTAGACATGGGTTAGACCGTTCGGTTAACGACGAGTCCGCGCGGCTGCGACGTGGTCGGCGCACCGCCTTCTGCTGCGTACGTGGCGGGCGTAGACGGTTCGCCTGACAATACGCGCACCTGCTGCGTGTTCTGCGCCAGTGCTTCCCGGAGCAGCTTTCGATTCATCCCGACTTCGCGAGAGAGCGTATCGGCGGCGGCCTGCAATCGCACGCGCGCGTCGCGCAGGCGATCGTCAACCTGCGACCCGAGGCGTGCTTCGAGATCACGCAACGGCATATCGGCGGTGCCACCGAGCAACTCATTGAGCTGACGACGACGCTGACGCGCCTGGCCAAGCGTGGCCAGAATACGGTGCGTGGCAAAGACGCTCTCGTCGACGCTGTCGATGTCGTCAGCACCAACGGCGCTACGCTGTCGACGCATTTGCACGACAAGATCATCCAGCAGACGACGCTCCGTGGAGAGCGCATCGTGCAGGGCCTCGAGTATGGCCGGCGCGATCTGCGAGTAGGCCATGGAAGCGGGTTCGGCGGTGAGCAGAGCTGGAGACATCAGAGGTCTGGCTGGCTTACGGTATCGGGATGCGACGCAGCGGTTGCTGTTTCGCTAGTGGACGGCGTAACGAGGTGCTGGCTGAGCTGCCGGTACAGCGCCTGCGATAAACCGCGCTCCCAATGCTTGGGAGTCTCGGCAGCAAGGTGCTGATCCATCATCGCGGTAAACATGTCTTCTCCGGCCCCACCTGAAACGATTCCTTCCTGCTGCGGAACGGATTCGCGCATGGCCTTGTACAGTTGTTGCACAAACACACCTTCCAGCTGCGTCACGGCCTGTTGCAAGCGCGCATCACGTGGCGGTTGTGCACCTGCGCCAGGCGTGGCGGGTGTCTTCGGTGCAATCGGTGAGACTCCGACGCCATTGATCATCGAACGATGATCTCGGCGGTGATTGCGCCAACATCACGCAGCGCGGCAAAGATCGCGGCGATTTCCTGTGGCGGTGTCTGTACGGCATGGAGCGCACTCGCCACCTTCTGCACCGGTGTTCCGATTGCCAGGCGGACACTGCCGGCGGCAGCTCCGGCTTCATCAGCCGCTGGTGCATCACCAATTGAGAGCGTCACACCACCGTGACTGACTGTGGCCGGACCAACAGTGATGTCACCGCCAACGACCACCGTACCGTCTTTCCCATCAATCACGAGACGCGGCTTGAGATCAGGACGCACCGCGAGTTCAAGAATCCTGGCCAGCGATGTGGCACGTTCCGCACCATCGGGCAGCGTGAGTCTGATCGCCCCTTCGTCTTCAATCGCCGCCACATCACCTTGCAGCTGACCGTTGATCGCGGTCACAATGCGAGTGGCCGTACCAAGATCCGGTTCGCGCAAAAACAAACGAGCACTTGAAGCGGCGAGTGTTGGGCGCGGTAGATCGGCTTCGAGAATGCCGCCGCTCGGGATGCGCGCCGATGTTTCAATGGTTGGTGCGTAGCGTGTTGCAGAACCACCTTCGCTGACGAGCAGCGGTCCTTGCGCTGTTGCCATGGCCGGTCCACCCGGTTCAGCAACGAGTGGTGTCATGTACAACACGCCACCACGCAGTGAGCGCGCGTCGCCCATGCTGGCCACCTGGATCTCAAAGCGACCACCCGCGCGCAGGTACGGCGACATTTCGGCCGTTACCAGCACCGCGGCCACATTGCGCATTCGCAGCAGATTCGGCGGCACTTCGATATCAAAACGGCGCAGCACGTTCACGACGGACTGCACGGTCTGTCCGGCGGTCTGACCGCCGATCGCGCGATCACCGGTACCATCAAGGCCAACGACGAGCCCGTAACCCATCAGCCGGACCGGCATCGCACCTTCAGCGGTCGTGAGATCGCGAATGCGTGCTTCAGCCTGTGCGGCAACCGCCGATGGCAACGCGAGCGTGAGCGCGGCTGACACAAGAAGCAGACGGATCATGGGAGGAAGATCCCGATGATGCGCGTGAAGAGGCCCGACTTGGTTTTGCCGAGCGGTCCTGGTGAGTTGTACGAAAGTGTGGCGTCAGCGACGCGGTATGATTCCACCAGATTCTGTGGTGACACATCCTGCGCGCGCACCCAACCTTCAAAGATCACGTCCTGCGATGCTTTGTCGACCGTAATATTCTTGTTGCCGCGAACCTGCAGCAGACCATTGGCGCCCGTGGCAACCACACGCACACTCATTTCATTCTGAAAACGATTCTCCCGACGCAAGGCACCGCGCTGCTGGGTGTCGGAGTCGTTGCGCGAATCGATGCCGCCAGACCGGGTGCCCTGAGCGGGCAGCCGAATCGATACGCCCATGTTTCGGCGTCGCGTATCGGTGGCCATGTTGTCCTTCACGGCCGTGGAAATCGTGTAGTCGTCGATAAGTACGGTGATCACATCACCAACCGCAAATGCGCGACGATCGGCTACCCAGGACTGCCGCGGTGTGCGTGCAGGCGCGGCGTCAGCCACGGTTGTTGAATCGGCGACAGGTGGTGCAGCCTGCGCCCGCAAGGTTGGCGCGCCGATCAGCAGCGCGGCGAACGCCGCGGTCACCGCGGCGAGCAACAGGTCGCGGGTCGTGGTGTATGATTAATGAGTCACAACTAGCTCAGCGAAGGCGAACAGAGTCAGGTGCGATCGCGATGCCAGACAAGCGGCGATTGCGACCAACGCGAACGGAGACGGCGCCACCAACGGGCGCATTCCCCAAAGCAACAGCGGAGACCGCAAGCGATACGGTCCCATCACTCCACAGCGCAAACACCGGGCGGCCAGCGGTCACGACTGGACGCGGAATCACCGCCGGCGCCCGCAGCCATTCACCGGCGGACACCGCCCGCTGTACAAGCCAGCCGGCGCGCGGCGTGGTCGTGTCGAGTCCAAAGGGCAAACGTCCCTGAATCGCCGTGTCCGTGACCACAAAGTCATCGGCGCGCAGCGTATCGCCGCGCACGAGTGCGCGCGTGGCGACCGCGCGCGACCACGTCACCGGCGGTGCGCTGATGGCGCGCGCATACGTCGTGGCCGTGCCCTGCGCGTGCGCCGACGAGTACGCCGACGCGAACGCGGGCGCGAGCAGCGTCGCGGCAATCCCGCTCAGCACGGTGGCGAAAAAGAAGATCACGAGGCGAGGCAGAGAAGACACGAGCAGTTAGCGTGTCAGATTGTTGGCGATCTGGCCCATCTCATCCGACGTCTTGATCGCCTTCGAGTTGATTTCGTACGCGCGCATGGCAGTGATCATCTCCACCATTTCCTGCACGATTTCAACGTTCGATGCTTCAAGACTGCCCTGCTGCAAACGTCCCATGCCTTCTTCGCTTGGGAAACCGATCGCGGGCGTACCGCTCGCGGCAGTTGGCGCATACAGATTCTGACCCAGTGCCAGCATGCCACTCGGATTCACAAAGCGCGCGAGTTCAATACGACCCACTTCACTTGGCTGCGTATCGTTGGCGCGAATCACGCTCACAATACCGGTTGGCGAAATTGTGATTTCGCTCGCGTCGTCGGGAATGCGGATAGGCGGAATCAGACCTTCACCACTGCTCGTTACGAGCGTACCCTGATCCGAGATACCAAAGCTGCCGTCGCGTGTGTACGCGATGTCACCGTTGTTCTTCTGCACCTGAAAAAAGCCATCACCTTCAATGGCGACATCGAGGTTGCGACCCGTCTGATCGATCGCGCCCTGCATGTGCATGCGCTGCACGGCGGCGAGACGTGTGCCGCGTCCAACCTGAATGGCAGGATTCGTAAAGGCATCACCGGTACCAAGCACCTGTGTGCCCTGCACGGTTTGATAGAGCAGGTCTTCAAACTGAGCGCGGCTTCTCTTGAAGCCAGGCGTGTTCACGTTGGCCAGATTGTTGGCGATGACCTGCGTACGAGTCTGCTGGGCCATCATGCCAGTTGCGGCAGCGCGGAGTGCGGGATCCATGGGAGGTCTCGTGGAAGTGACTTAGACAGGCTTGCCGAGATCGTTCACGGCAATCCCGCGCACAGCATCAAGCGTGGAGATGGTTTTTTGTGCAGCGCCGAAGCGGTGCAGGACCTGCAGCATCGAGGTCATGGCATCCATCGGGTTGACATTGCTTTCTTCAATGAAGCCCTGCTTCACGCGGCGTTCGGCGGGCGGTACATCAGCGCGTGATACATCGGGCAGGAAGCGCACGCCGCCTTCATGCTGCGGACTCACGCCGGCGGCAATGCGCTCAACACGCAGCTGCCCCATGGCGCGACCATCAACCGAGATTTTGCCAGCGGCGTCGATTTCAATGTTGGCCGTGCCGCTGGGCGGCACGCGGATATCACCCGTGTCGCTCTGCAGCGCGTTGCCCGAGTTGTCGACCACTCGGCCTTCCGGATCCAGGCGAAAGCTGCCGCCCCGAACATGGCGCTCGCCTTCCGACGTGCGGACCACGAAAAAACCATCGCCTTCAAGCGCGAGGTCAAGCGGGTTGTTGCTTTGTGCCACGGTGCCCGGCGTGAGGTCGACGCGCGTATCGGTGGCCGAGACCGCGTCACCGACCAAGCGGGCGAACACCTGCTCGCGCTTGAAGCCGGCCGTACTCACATTGGCGAGGTTGTTGGCCAGTACCTGCTGCCGCCGCTCGAGCATGGCGAGCGACGCCGCGGCACTGGTCATTCCGTTAATGCGAACGGGTCCTGGGGGCATGGGCAGATCAAGTTGGGCCGATACAATCCGTGGACGATCCCGAACGGTACTGGCGTCTGCCCCTCTATAAAGCAACGGTCGGGCCACGTTGGCCCGACCGTTATGCTGTGTCGTAAGTTGTTGTAATTAAACAGCTTGTATTCGTGTGGGTAATTTATGCCTAGCTCAAAAGTCACGCATTAGGCGGCAAATCATGCCGCTGTGGGCGGTAGTTGCCGTGCCGGGTCGGCGATCGCGAGCAGGACCGAGACGGCGTCTACCGGCATGCCCGTACGCCGCGCGATGTCCGACAACGAGGCGCCTTGCTGCGCGAGGGTGAGCACCTGTTTGGGCGTGGGGTGATTCCCGCGACGGCTGCTCGTGATCGGCGCGACATTGGCCGACAGGTTAGGCGCCATCGCGCTCGCGGGGGACTGGCGACGACTTCGATACGACAGCAGCAGTGCGGCCACGCCGAAGAGGGCGGCGAGCATGGAGATCACAACCATGGCCATCGTGCGCGGCGAGACGTTGCCGGAGCGCATGGACGATGCGCCCTGCGCAGCCGTAGTCATGACCTGCTCTGATGCCGTGCGCAGGCTGCTCAGCACCGGTCCGCTGGCATCGAGCATGGCACCACCCGCAGCACGGGCAACCGGCAACAGCTCGCCAGGTGCGGCAAACGCGGCACCGGCTACTATCCCGAACGTCATCACGCCGAGCGTGATGGCTGCAAGCCGACCCCACTTCACAGACTCACCCCGGCCCGCAGACGTGCGATGACGCGGCGCGCGCTTGATCATCAATCGAGGAATCATGCGATGCGCTCACGGATCGGCTGCAGATCAGTACGCAGCTTTCCGAGGGCCTTGCTGCGAATCTGTGATACGCGCGATTCGGTCAGTTCGAGCACCTTGGCGATTTCGTGCAGCTTCAGCTCTTCGAAGTAGTACAGCGAGAGCACAATGCGCTCCTGCTCTTTGAGCCGCAGGATCGCGTCCTTGAGGTGGTGCACTTCCATTTCGTGGTTCATCGCTTCTTCCACTTCCGAATCTTCACTTGACGTGAGGATTTCGATGGGCGCCGGCGCATGGCTTTCACGCTCGCCTGGTGCACGATCAAGGGGAATGTGGTGGGCGCCCTCTACATCGGCCTGCCAACGCCACAGCGTGTTGCGATCCACCCCAAGGTGTTCACACAACTCTTCATCATCCGGCAGGCGACCAAGCACGCGCATCAGCGTTTCACGCGCGGCGGCAATCTCACGCGTCTTGCGTCGGATCGAACGCGGCACATGATCCTGTTTGCGCAGTTCATCGAGAATCGCGCCGCGAATACGCGGTGCAGCAAACGTGCTGAAGGCAAGTCCGCGAGCCGGTTCAAACCCATCAAGCGCCGTCATGAGTCCAATCGTACCCGCGCTCACCAGCTCATCAAAGTCGGCGCGTACGGCAAGCGTGCGCGACATCTGCCGCGCGACATGATGCACGAGTCCGAGATGGTCCTGCAGCAGGCGAGCGCGCGAGGGCTCATCGCCCTGCTTGAAGGCGTCCCAGAGTGTGTGATTCATAACGGACGTTCCTCGAGGCGTGATGACAGCCATGGTTCAAACACCGGAGCGAGTAGTGGAAACAGCGGGAACCATGCGAAGCACGGTATCGTGAGCGGCGACGGCGACCGGAGATCCGGTGACGGCGTCCAGAAAAGGCATGCCAGCGAGAAGCGCAGCATCAAGCGCGAAATCATTCGGCAACGCTCCCGCAAACGAGAGCGAGCGGCCGAGAAACTGCTCTGCGCCCTGGGCGAGCGTGTCGGCGACACGAGAGGCGGTACTGTCATCGAGTCTGTTCACAAGCACATCGATGTCGAGGCGGGGCTGACGGGCGTGTACGGCCTTGAGCAGTGCGTACGATGACGCCATTGCAATGGGATCCTGTCCGGCCGTGACAACCACGAGGCGTACATTCGTGCGACTGCCGTCGATGGCCGCGAGCACCGCATCAAGGCGTGAACCGGCGTCAATCACCATCAGGGCATAGTTATCAGCCAGCGTGTGCAGGCGTGCAAAACAAGCGCGACGTTCAGCGGTGCTGAGTGGAGACACGTCACTGGCACTGTCGCCGCGACCACCAGCCACGAACGACAGCGTGTCAGAAATTTGCAGTGGCAACTGTGAGGCCTGTGTGTTGCCACCAAGCAGAGCAGGCCAGCGCAGGCGCGGCGACACACCGAGCAGCAAGGCGTGCGGGCCAACGAGTTCGTCGCCGTCAACAAGCAGCGTGCGATGTCCATCACCGGCCGCGGCGAGCGCCAGCAACGCCGACGTGAGAGACGTGCCGCTGCCACCACGTCCACTTGCACACACCAATACCGTTGGACCCGCACCGTCCGTACGCCGCGAGGGCTCAACGGCACCACGTGCCGCAAGCGCACTGCGGAGTCCGTCGAGTTGCGAACCGCGCACAGGAGTCGAGAGCAGGGCGGACATCAGGCGGCGGTCCAGGCGTCGTCGGCGTCAACGCCGAGACCGAGGGAGCGCAACAAACGCGGCACCGCGGGCGCGAGATCGGCTGGAACGTCCTGACCGTCCGTGATCCAGCGCGTGGGCAATGCCAACGAGAGTGCCAGATCCGTTACACCACGCTCACCCGGCACTTCGTCGAGCTTGGACAGCATGACGTGCGTGGCACCCACATGCGAGCTGCTGGTGCGGTACGCACGTTCCGCAGCCAACGCCAGATCGCCACGAATGGTCGCCGGCAGGACGAGATGCACTTCGTCGGGCTTGAGCGCGTCGAGCAGTGTGCGCCAACGGTCGGTGACGTCCGCAGCGTTTGGTGAACGGCCTGGTGTATCGACAATGATGACGTCGCAGTCACGCAGCCGAGAAAATGCATCACCGATTTCGCTCGCGTCGTACACCACATCAAACGGGACATTCGCAAGTTCAGCGTAGGTCGCCAACTGGTCCATGCCACCCACGCGATACGTGTCGATGGTGAGCAGCCCCGGGCGACCAATACCGAACGTTCCCGGACGGACCGCGAGTTTGGCGGCCGTTGTGGTCTTGCCGGCGCCAGTTGGACCAACCAGCGCAATCACGTAGGGGCGACCCGACGCACGACGCAGGGGCGTGGGCAGTGCGGTTGCCTGCAAACGCTCGCGCACGTGTTCAAGCGTGTCGGTTGTTGCGGCGAGCACTTCAACACGCGGCACGCCGTCATCACGCACAGTGCGCGTATGTAGAATCATGGCGTCTTCGCCCAGCGCCTTGCGCGCGCGCGCCGACACCTGGCTGAAGTCCGCACCACGAAAGCACTCAAGTTGCATGTGTCATTTCCCAGGTTGCGACGCTGTGCAGTGTGATTGTGGCCGGGAGTTCACCCAGCGACACCACAGGCAGCGACGGCAAGACAGGCTCAATCAGTCGACGCACACCAATGCGAAGCGAAGGCGGTGTAATGAGCGGTAGCGGACGACCATCGACGGCGTGCGTGGTGGCCATCTGGTTGAGGGCGCGCAGCAGCGTCGCCAGCGAATCCGGCGTGAGCAGCGGCACACCCTGCGCCGCAACTCTCGGCGAGAACAATCCAGTGAGCGCCGATTCGAGCTTCGGACCAATCGTCACACCACGTACCGTGCCTGACGCGTCCGCGAACATGCGGGCAATCACATTGGTGAGTGCACGACGGGCCGCTTCGGTGAGTGCTTCCGGATCCTTGGTGGACTCCGCACCATCACCAATCGCTTCAAGGATCGTGACCAGATCGCGAATCGGTACCCGCTCGCGCAGCAGCCGCTGCAACACACGGTGCAACGTGCTGAGTGAGATCTTGTTCGGCACGATTTCGTCAACGAGCGCCGGATGTGACTTCTTGAGCGTCTCGATCATGCCTTGCACTTCCTGACGGCCCAGCAACTCGGCGGCGTTCGACTTGAGCGTCTCCATAAGGTGCGTGGCGACTACTGTGGTCGGCTCGACAACCACAAAGCCAAGTGCCTCGGCTTCAGTACGACGCGGCGATGCAATCCAGCGCGCGGGCATACCAAACGACGGATCGACCGTTTCCATGCCGTCGATGTCACCAACCACGCCGCCCGTGTCGAGCGCCATCAGGAAACGCGGCAACACTTCACCGCGCGCGACTTCCGAACCGCGCAGCTTGATGAGATACTCGTTCGCTGGCAGGCGAATGTCATCGCGAATACGAATGGGCGGTACAAGAATGCCGAGTTCAAGCGCGGCTTGTTTACGCAGGAGCGAAATGCGTTCGAGCAAATCGCCGCCCTGACCTTCGTCGACCAGCGGAATCAGCGCGTAACCCACTTCGAGTTCGATCGGATCGATCTGCAACAGATCGCGCATCGGATCGGTCTCCTGCGGCTCTTCCGGCTCCGGCACGGGGCCGAGCAGCGCCAGTTCTTCCCGGCGCAGTTCCTGCTTGCTGCTCGCTCGTGCCAGCAACGCGGTACCGCCAGCCAGGGCAATGAACGGCAGGATGGGTAGTCCCGGCACGAGTGCAAACGATGCCAGCAGTCCGCTTGTTATCCAGAGCGCACGCGGATGTGCGCTGAGCTGATTGCTGAGGACAACGCCAATACGATCGGTGCCCGTTGCCGCGGTCACCATGATACCGGCAGCCGTGGAGATAATCAGTGCTGGAATCTGCGAAACGAGACCGTCACCAACGGTGAGAATCGTGTAGGTGGACGCCGCCGTTGCGAAGTCCATGTCACGCTGCACCACACCAATGAAGATGCCGCCGAGCACGTTGACCACGACGACCAGAATGCCAAGAATCGCGTCGCCTTTGACGTACTTGGACGCGCCGTCCATCGCGCCGTAGAAGTCGGCCGTGCGCGAAATGTCATCGCGCCGCCGCCGCGCTTCCTTTTCGTCGATCAGGCCAGCGCTGAGATCCGCATCGATCGCCATCTGCTTGCCGGGCATGGCATCGAGCGTAAAGCGCGCAGCAACTTCCGCGATACGTCCAGCACCTTTGGTGATGACGATGAAGTTGATGCCAATGAGCAGCAAAAAGATCACGATACCAACGGCGTAGTTACCACCGATGACAAACGCGCCAAATGCTTCAATCACTTCGCCAGCTTCACCCTTGGAGAGAATCAGTCGTGTGCTCGACACGTTCAGTCCAATGCGGAAAAGCGTCAGGAGCAGGATCAGCGACGGGAAGGAGCTGAAGTCGAGCGGATTGGTGTTGTAGAGCGAAACGAGCAGCACCGTCAGCGATAGTCCGATGCTGGCCGCGAGGCACAGATCGAGCAACACGGGCGGTAGCGGGATCACAATGAGCGCGAGGATGAACACCACGGCCATTGCCAGGCCGATTTCGGCGATCTTCCGTCCGCCAGCTTCCATTGGAATCGGGATTGCAGCGCTGGCCATGATCAGGCCGCCGCAGTGCCGCGCCAGGCATTGCCGTGGCGTTGTTTCTGACGCATCACGAAGGCGAGCACTTCAGCCACCGCGAGATAGAAGTCGACCGGAATCATGGATCCGACCCGCGCCACTTTGATCAGTGCGCGTGCCAACGGTTTGTTCTCGATCACCGGCACACCCGAGGCGAATGCGAGTGCCTTGATCTTTTCAGCGATCTTGCGCTGCCCGATAGCGAGCACAAAGGGTGCGGGCGCGAGATCGGTGTCGTATTTGAGTGCAATCGCGATGTGCGTTGGATTCACAATCACGACATCGGCCGACTTGACGTCCGTGAACATCTGTCGACGAATACGCTCGCGTGCGATCGCGCGACGACGCGCCTTGATGTTACCGTCACCTTCCGCGCTCTTGCTTTCGTCTTTGACTTCCTGCTTGGACATTTTCATGTCTTCGGCGTTCTGCCAGCGCTGATAGCCAAAATCGATGAGCGCGAGCACCAGAAACATCATGCCGGCGTTGCGCAGCAGTTTGAGTGTGTATTCGCCGACTGTGTTCATGAGCGCGGTGGGCTCGAGCATCGGCAGCGTTTCGAGCGCCGGTAATGCGCGGCGCATGGTCATCCAGACGACCAGCGCGACGATGCCCATTTTCAGGAGCGACTTGACGAGCTCCACCACGGAGCGCGCCGAAAATATCTTCTTGAATCCGCTGATCGGATTGATGCGCGAGAACTTTGGCGCGAGTGTTTTGGTGGTGAGCAGGGCGCCGACCTGAGCGCCATTCACACCAATGGCCACGGCCATGCTGGCGGCCAGGACACCCGCCATGGCGGCAAGCGTGCGCCACCCCATGCCCTGAAGGCTCCGGATCGGATTGCCGTCCAGGCGGCCCAAATCGCCCGAGTACATCAGGCTCTGACCCATGGCATCAAGCAGGAAACGCCAGAGCGGCGGACCCGCGACGGTGAGCGTGAGCCCCATCGACAGCAGAAACGCCGCGGTCATGAACTCGGGGCTCTTCGCAATTTGGCCTTCCATGCGCGCGTCTTCTTTTTTCTTGTCGGTGGCGTCTTCGGTCTTTTCGCCGCCCTGTCCTTCCTTCGCCATACTCAGCGACCTCCCGGCAGCGCAAACGCGCCCATCGTGCTCTCAAGCGAGCGGCCAAACTCTGTAGGCCATTGCGCGAGCGCACCGCCGATCACGGACAGCGTGAGGGCGAGCGTGAGCAAACCAATGCCGATCTGCAACGGAAATGCGACGCTGAAAATGTTCAGCTGCGGTGCGGCTCGGCTCAGCACACCCAGTGACACATTGGCGAGCATGATGGCGCCGAGCACTGGCGCAGAGAATCGAAGCGCGGCGGCAAAGATCCACGAACCCGTGGCGGCGAGCGCTTGCGCACCTTCCGCCAGGTTGATCGGAGCGCCCAGTGGAAGCACGGCGAACGTGTCGGCGAGCGCGTCGATCATCATGACGTGCCCACCCGCGGTGAGCAGCAGCGTGAGTGCGAGCAACTGCATGAACTGTCCGAGCACCATCGTCTGCCCACCCTGCGTGGGATTGAAGATGGCGGCGCCGGAGAGCCCAATCGAAATGGCCATCATGTCACCAGCCGCTTCAGCGCCAGCAATGATGATCGCGCCCGCAAAACCAATCGCGAAGCCGATCAGCGTTTCACCAATGAAGGCGGCCGGCGTGATCGCAATCGCACCGGCCGGCGCGCTGGCAATGGCGCTGGGAAGCAGGACCACCGCGAACAGCACCAGACACGCGGTGCGCAACCGCATCGGCACCGTCTTGGCCGACCAGAGTGGAGCCACGAGCAACAGTCCGCCCACACGCAGCGCGACCAGCACGAGTGCTGACGCGGTGCCCGGAGCGAACAGGTCAGGAAAACCGCTCACGCCACCATCCCAGGAATTCCCTGGATGAGTGACTTGGTGTACTTGATCAGGATCTGCATCAGCCAGGGCAGGCCAATGATGAACGCGGCTCCGACGCCCACAAGCTTGGGCACGAAGGAAAGCGTCTGCTCCTGGATTTGAGTCACCGACTGCACCACGCTGACCAGCAATCCAATTCCCATCGCGAGGATGAGCATCGGGGCCGCGATCATCAACGCGGTAAGGATCGCTTCGCGCGAGAGGTCGATAACGAACTGGTGCGACATGCGGAGATCTGGTGGTCAATGATGGTCTTGCGACGACGGAGCGCGTCCGCCTCGACCACAACAGAAAGCAGGAGTCGTACCACGATCAGTATCTTCTGTTCGCAATAATGGAAAGCGTTGTTCTTTATACGTTTAGGGGATTTAAAGTGTCCGGAGGCGAGTTTCTGCGATGCGAGCAGCCCGGCACTTTCTTCCCTATTGCTCAGCCGACACCGAGAGGTCCTTCGCCACTAGGAAGGAGATGCCGATCACACAATCAGCGGTCCAGAATCACAAAAAGCCGCGACCTGAGATGGTCGCGGCATTGATGTGTGTCCGCTGATTTCCGCGTCGGCGTGTGTCCAGCCGCTATTTGAAGCTCTGAATCAGGCTCTGCATGGTGAGGCTCCAGCCGTCCACCAGCACGAACAACAAGAGTTTGAACGGTAGGGAGATCATGGCCGGAGGCAGCATGAACATGCCCATCGCCATCAGAACAGACGCGACGACCGCGTCGATAATGATGAACGGCAGATAGATCGCGAATCCGATCTGGAATGCCGTGCGCAGCTCGCTCGCCACGAACGCGGACATGAGCACGTGAAGCGGCACATCATCCGGCGTTTCCGGCTGCTCGATGCGGCTCATCTCTACGAAGGTGCGCAGGTCCTTTTCGTTGGTTTGCCGCAGCATGAACTCGCGAAACGGGACCACGCCTGTCTTGAGCATCTCCGTCTGCTCCATACGCCCTTCGAGCCACGGGCTGATCGCGGTGCGGTTGGCCTCTGAAATCGTGGGCGCCATGACAAACCCGGTGAGCAAAAGCGCCAGCGCCGCGACCAGGTGGGCGGGTGGCGCGCTCTGTGTGCCCATCGCCTGCTTCAGGAAATGCAGTACGATCAGAATGCGGGTGAACCCGGTCATCATGAGCAGCAACGTTGGAACGAGCGTCATGAGACCCATCATTAACACGACACCAACGGTACCGTTCAAGCGCAGTCCGCCATCTGGGCCGCTTCCGACACGAAGGTCGAGCTGGGGCACCAGGCCGGAAACGGCGTCAGCTACGGCGGCCGGCTGGGTCGGATCGGGCTCGGCGACGGTCGCGTCAGCTGGGCGCGTGTTGCCGACCGGAGCAACCGTAGCGGCCGGCGGCGTGTTCGGCGTCGGGCGAACGACTGGTGGCTGCACGGTGGGTGCTGACGGCGTGTTCGGCGTCGGGCGAACGACTGGTGGTTGCACCGTGGGTGCTGACACCGTTGGCGCTAGCACGGCTGGCGCTGGCGCCGCACCCGCGGCTGGCTGCGCCTGCGCGCCAGAGGATAACGGCGACGTGAACTGCGAGAGCACCGCGAACGCAGCGATTGAGAGCAGCCGCGTAGACGGTGCGAGTGTCATGGACAGTACGCTGTGCAGATCACGGTGCGGCGCGCGCGGCGTCGCCGAGACAACGACTGGCGATGGCGTCGTTGGTTCGGGCGCGCTGACCGCCGCTTGCGGTGCGAACACCCCGTGCTGCGTAGCCTGCGACAGCGCACGATCAAACGACGGTGCAACTGTTGCAGCAGTCGCATTGGCACCACGCCGCGCGACCAACGCGCGTTGCAGCGGCGCGGTGAATGCATTCGTCAACGACTTGGTGAACGCTGCGTGCGCTGTGGCGCTCGAGACCATTGGCGTTGGCATCTCGCTACCGGCGATGATGCGCTGCCGATCGGCTTCGTCGACTTCAAAGAGTGTATGTACTCCGCCATCCCCAACCGACACCGCCAGCACTTTCTCTCCCACACGCACCACGGCCAATCCTGACTTGGGGCCGAGCGGGAGTCGCTGCACAATCTCCACCTGCAGTCGTGCACGTCCCGACAGTGCACCACCGCCCACGCGCTTCAGGGCCCACACGGTAAGTGCGATCAGACCAAGTACAAAGACCAGTGCTGCGAGAATTCCGATGCCAGCCGAAAGCATGAGCGTGTGGTGAAGTGCGAGGACGACGTGAACGGCGTGGACTATGCGGCTTCTTTCGCGGCACCGCCGCGCGACAGAATGCGCGTCACGCGCACGCCGAAGTGTTCGCCGAGGACCACCACTTCACCCTCTGCGAAGCGACGATCGCCAACAAAGATGTCAATCGGTTCGCCGGCGAGGCGTTCGAGCTGAATCACGGAGCCACGTCCGAGTCGCAGGATTTCCTGCACCGACATGGACGTGCGACCAAGTTCAATCGAGATCGGCAGCGACAGGCTGAACAGCATGCTCAGCGGCACTTCCGTGTTTGAAGCGGCCACGCGTTCAAACTCTGCGAGCTGCGGTGCAGCGGGCTGATTGTCAGCCGGGGTTGCCGTCGATTCTGCGACCGGCTGCGCCGCGGGCTGGCCGGCTGCTTTCGCGGCCTGCACGCTCGCAACGAGCGCGTCGATTTCTGCGGGATTCATTTGCGTATGGGTTGGCTAAAACGTGTTCGGTGTTACCGAGTCAACAATGCGTACCGCGAGCATGCCGCTCACTCGGCCCGCCTGGCCTACAAATCGTTCCTGCTCGCCTGCGCGCACAATCAATCGTGCATCCTTCGGAATCCCGGTTGGGATGACGCTGCCAACTGACAGTTCGGTGAGATCCTGCAGTGTCATTTCGAACTGCGGCATGCGTACGGAGATCGGTACGCGCATGTCACGCACCGCATTCTCTGATTTGAGGCGCGCGGCTTCACGTTCTGCGTCGTTCGAATGCAGCAGCGCGAGACGCTGTTGTCCGCTCGACGTGAAGAATTTGTCGAGCACCGAGAAGGGCAGGCAGATCAGCATGAGGCTGCTCTGGTTGGCCGCGGTGATTTCCACGTTGGCCACCAGCACAGGGTCTTCCCGGTTGGCGACCTGCAAAATTTCTGGCGACGATTCGAAGCCCGTGATGTTCAGGGCCATCGGTACGTGATCCTGCCAGATTTCTTCTGTCAGCTGCGCCACACGATCCGCAACCGTGCGAATGGCCATGCGTTCAATTGGCGTGAGCGAACGATTGGGCACGGCGGCCTGACCGGTACCACCAAAAACGCGATCAATTACGTAGAAGCCAAACTCGGGACCGATGTCGATGACACCCTTCTGTCCGGTTTCGGCAATTTCAAAAACGAACGACGAACACGGTGTCGGCAGCGACAGAGTGAACTCACCAAAGCTGAACTGCTCAACACTCTGCAAACGCACTTCGATTTGGCCGCGAACGCGCGAAATCACCCACGCTTCGAGATTCTTGACCAAGCGCTCGTACATGGCTTCGAGCGTGCGCAACCGTTCTTTGCTGACACGCGCCGGTCGGCGGAAGTCATAGACCTGCACGTCGATACCGGCGCCAGCTTTTGGCGTGGCGCGTCCGGCACCGCTGCTACCAAGCAGTCGGTCAATGTCGTGCTGCGAGAGCGTTTCGGAGCTCATGCGTGGCGCCTCACTGAACCACGTACTTCGGGAAGTAGACGCGCACGACCGTCTTCTTTCCGAAACGATCGTTGATTGCGGTTTGCACTTCGGTCTTGATTGACTCGCGCATCATGATGTCCGTGAGTTCTTCGACCGTCTTGCGTCCGAGTGTCGAGAGCACCACGTCACTGAGTTCTGCTTCACGCGCCTGCAGCGCAGTCACGCCGGCGGCGTTGGTGCACTCGATCGTGAGCGTCAGCAGCAGGAACCGCGTACCACCCGATGCGGCGGGATTGAGCGCCAGGTTATCGAGTGTGTACAGGGCGGGCGCGGTTGAACTGGCGGCGGCGGAGTCACCTTCGGCGTGCTCCGCCGTTGAATCGGCCGCCGCGGCGTCTGCGGACGTCACGCCGAAGCCCAGCGCTTTGGCCGCTGCGGGTCCGACCACGACGGCGCCGGTACCGACACCAACGGCGAGTCCTGCAATGATGGCCACCATGAGCGGCAGACGCGCCTTCATCCCGCTGGGCGCTGCGTCCTGTTCTGGAGCCTGAGTGTCTGGAGAGTCGGCCATAACGAAGAATCGGGGAAAACGTGAATATCCGATTCTGTTAGAAGCATACCTGATGCCACGCCGAAAACGCGCCCGCCTCACGCGGTGCGAAGGGTTGTATCGCTATGTTCTATATGGACTTATGGTGCGATGCTCGCAACGGGCCTCGAATGCCCGATTACTCGAGGATCAGAAATACTGGGAATAAATGGCGCCAGATCGGCAATTGCTGCCGCACTGAGGTGTCCGGAAATTTATTCCGGCACCATGCCGACAACGGCAGCGGTCAATGTTGGACCCGTCGGTGCCCTGCGCTGCGGGCCACGGCACGAAAGGGCGGTTTCGATCAGTCTCGTTTGGTGGCCCCGCGGAGCCAGTAAATCACGAGCTCGCAGGGCTGTTGGCCCTGAACGAGTACGTAGCTGCGGTAGCGGGAGGGGACTTTGACAAACTCGTCGTAGTATTCGATGGCGACCACGTCGTTGGGTCGCCATCGCATATCGGGTGGGAAGTCTCCCGGCTGCGCGAGCATGGGCGGCTGCCCGTTCCAGAGTTCGACCAGGCAGCGGCTGGGTCGCGCCATGATGCGCCACTCTCGACCCATGGGCCCGAGCACCATGTTGCGACGCAGCCCCGGCATACCCTCGAACATGTCGGCCCAGTGATCGGAGCGCAGAGAGCGCAGGGTACCCGCGTCTCGGAAATAGCCGAGTCCCGCCTGGCGCCGGCATTCGAAGCCTTCAAGCGTCGTTGTAGCGCAGCGATCCGCATCAGCGATTGCTCGCACGGTGTCCAGCATGTTCGAGAACTGGGTCATCACGAGCACGAGCTCTTCGGGCATGCCCGGCCTGAAGTAGAACGACGCGCCGAAGCTGATGTAGCCGATTTTTCGGACGCGAATCTCGTACGTGCCGGCCCGTTCGAGTGGGAGGGCAAAGCGGCCCTCAGCGTCTGTTCGCACCGAGATTTGCGTGTTGACCACGATGACGTCCGATTCGGGCAGCGGTCGACCAAGCGTGTCCACCACCGAACCGCGAACCGGCTGTGCTGCGGCGCGTCGGGGCGCTAGCGTCATCACGAGGGAAGCGACGCAGGCCAGCGTGAGGGCGGTCGAGGTGAGGCGCATCACGAACGTATACTCGATGAAGCGCTGCGGGATCCGAAAATGACAGCGGCAACGGCAACGGCAACGGCAACGGCAGCGGCAACTACAACGGCAACTACAACGGCAACTACAACGGCAACGGCAACGGCAACGGCAACTGCTTTTACCACTGAGACACGGAGACACGGAGGACAGCGTGCTGCGACGGACGGTGTCTCCTGATGCGAACATCATCAATTTTTTGAACTGATGCGACGTGCCTCGACTCAGCGTGCCGTTCTCCGTGTCCCCGTGCCTCCGTGGTGAATGCAGTTCAGACCGCGACAATGCACCGCACCACTCCCCAGCGCGCAGCGGCCCGACGACACACAGTCGCCGGGCCGCTGGTCTCACTACGCGCTCAGATTACCGCTTCACATTCATCAGTTCCTGCAGCATTTCGTCCGACGTCGACACTACCTTGCCGTTCGCCTGGAAGCCGCGCTGCGCGACGATCATGCTCGTGAATTCCTGCGCCAGGTCGACGTTCGACATTTCGAGTGCACCGGCGGTCATCTGCGACTGCGAGCCTTCGAGTGCGAAGCCGAGTACGGCGCTGCCGGAGTTCGCAGACTCCTGATACATGTTGTCACCAACACGGAGCAGACCAGCCGGGTTGTTAAAGTCAGCGAGCACAATCTTGCCCAACGGTGATGTCGTGCCGTTGGTGAAGAAGCCCGTGATCAAACCAAAGCGATCAATCGAGAAGTTCTGCAGCGAGCCGGCGGTGTACCCGTCCTGGTCGCGCAGTACAGCCGTTGAGGCCGTCGATGCAAACTGCGTAAGACCATTCACGCCACCGGCCAGCTTGATATCAACCTGCACGGGATTGGCGCCCGGCACCGCGAAGTCGATGGCGGCCGTGATGTTCGTGGTCATCACACCCGTCGGGTCGAACGTGAGCGTGCCACCGTTGACTCCCGTCGCGGCCGCAGTCGGGCTCATGAAGTACGACACCTCAATCGCGGAATCAGACGGCATGTTCGCCGTAAACGACACGCCCGGCGGCGGGCCGGCTGTAAACGACCACGCCGCGGGCGTTTCGTAGTTCGCGCCGGTCGGGCTCGTCACGCGCACGTTCTCCGGCAGGATTTCGTAACCGGCTGGCGGCGTGGGCAACGCGATCGCAGTCGGCGGTGAGTTCGAGTCGGTTTCAAACGACTGACGCGACGCACTCGTGGACGGATCAAGCTGCCACTGCCATTCGTTCGCACCGGTCTTCCACATCTGAATCTTCACGTCGTGCTTGGTTCCCTGCGAATCGTACACGGCGATCTGCGTTTCTGTCCACGCCTTCTCGTTCACAGGCAGTGCACGATCCGCGGGGTCGAGAAAGTCACCCTGGAAAATCGGCGACGACGCGTTGAGGTTACCCGCGAGCGTTACTTCACTCGTGGGACGCGCGGACACCTTCTGTCCGAACGGAAGACGGATGTCCTGAATGCCATCCTGCAGCAAGCCGTTTTCGTACATGCGACCCTGCACCACGAAACCGTTGGTCGGCGACACCAGCTGACCGAGTGCGTCTACCTGAAAGTTTCCTGAGCGCGTGTAGAAGCTCTGGTTGCCTTTGCGTACCACGAACAGTGAGTCACCCTGAATCGCGATGTCCGTGCCAAGACCCGTCGTTTCAATGTTACCCTGATTGAAAATCTGATCGATGGAACCGATCTGCATACCCAGTCCGATCTGAATCGGATTGATACCACCCTGATCTCCAGGCGGACGGCTCGCGCCCTGCAGCAACTGTGCGAAGCCTTCCTTGAACGTGACACGACCCGCTTTGAATGCGACCGTGTTGACGTTCGCGATGTTGTTACCGATGACGTCCATGCGAACCTGGTGATTGCGCAGGCCCGATACACCGGCGAAGAGAGAACGCAGCATGTAGGAATATTCCTCTGGTAAGAAGTGGTCGCAGACTTAGCTGCGGATCTGAAGCAATGCGGAGAACGGAACGCTCATGCGGTCGCCGAGCAGCAGCGTGGGAACGCCCTGTTCGTAGCGCAGCCCGGTAATGCGTCCGCTGGTGTACGTCTTCGCGGGGAGCCAGTTGGCCTGGGCATCCGCCATATCAAATCGATACTTGTACTGCCCGGGCGGGAGCGGCGGCGTGATGCCGAAGTCTTCGAGCTCAAACGACTGCATACCTTTGGCGACGTCCCCGATCACATAGTGGCCGATCGCCTCGCCTTTCGAGTCGATCACCGTGAGGCGACCGACGCCCGACTTTTCACCCGTGTCCACCGTGATGGAGCCTTTGCCATCGCGATCCACAAACACCTGATCGCCGGCGACAACTCCCGTGCGACCAACCGTGTTGATGGCCATGGACTGCTCAAGCAGTTTGGCCATCGCATCACCCTGGGTAATGGTGATCTGGCTCAAGTCCTCAATCGCATTACCAAGTTCGACCTGACTCTCGGCCACCACTTTCATGTTCGAGTTGATGTCAATGAGCTGCTCAACCTGCGAGAACTGCGCGAGCTGCGCGGCCATTTCCTGACCGTCCATCGGATTGAGCGGATCCTGATTTTTCATCTGTGCCACGAGGAGCTGCAAAAACTCATTGCGGCCGAGCGCGTCGTTCTTCTTGCCCGTGCCGGCGGCAGGTGGTGGTGTTGCCTCGGCCGGTGCTTGCACCGGGGCGTCTGAATTCGCGACCGCGTTGTTGAAACGCGGTGAAAGCGAGGTGGGCGTGCTGACTGCGCGCGTGATGTCAAACATCAGTGATTCTCCTGCCGGTTATTGCGCCGGCCCTGCTGGTGATTGCTCTCCTGCTCGTCACGCGCGTCGCGGCCGGGCTGCTGTTTCGCCGTCGGACGCTCCTTCGTGCCGGAGTCGTGCGCGTTGTGCTGACCCAACTGCTGTCCGTGCGAAGCGCCCGCTGTCTTGAGTACTTCGGTGCGGTCGGCCATGGCCTGACGCATGGCATCGCCTTCACTGCTGCGCGCGGTCTGCTGCACGCGCAGGGGCTCCGCTTCCAGACCGTGACGGCCGAGCGCGTCTTGCAGGTCGGCGGTTTGCATGCGCAACCGGTCGGCAAGTGCCGCGTTGCTCGTGCTGATCTGCGCGCCAACGGCGCTGCCGCGAAGGTTCACCCGAATTTCTTCGGCGCCCGTTGGAGTATCGATACTCATGGTCAGCGACGAGATAGCCGGTGCCGGCGCATCCTCGCGCAGCACCGCGATGGCTTCGGCGCGAGCGGCGGCCGTACTACCCGATGGTGCCTGCACGCGAGGTGCACCGCCATCGAGTACGCGTTCGACGCTGGCGTTGAGTGCGCCGATGGCACTGCCCGCATCCGCGACGTTTACCGCTCGTTCAAGTCCTCGTGCGCGTTCGCCGCTGTTGCCGCGCGACTCCCGATCCGACGTTGCACCGGCGCCACCCTGTCGGGCGCGACCTTGCGATGCCAGATCTGAAATGCGCGCACCGAAGGCAGACGCTGAATCGGACGGGCGTGCGTTGTCGAGTAGCGGCACGTTTTCGGCTTCTGTGCGCAGCGTGCCCGCGCGCACCCCGTTGCCCGGTCGCGCTACCTGCGCCACCTGCGCGACGTGTGCAACCCGCGCCACCGAAGCGACTTGTGCGATGCCGCCCATATTCACGACGCGCGTGCTTTGTTCGCGCACGCCGTCCCGCAGCGAGTCATCGCCGTGCAGACCATTGGCTGAGCCTCGCAGTTCGAGATGGCCCGGGTCGCGCATGCCGAGCGTTTTCACTCCCTCTTCAGCCGCGATCGCGTGCAAACGCGCGTACGCCACCGGATGATTCCACTTGCCATCAATAATGACGTCGGCGGCTTCACCCGATTCATGCGCACTGTTCGTCGTCCATGTGACAATCGGCCCCGGCGCGGTGCGTCCCTGCGCGTACAGATGTTCCTGGCGTTCACCTGAGCGCACGGTTTCCACGACCTGGACATCATGTCCAAACTCATCGCGCATCCGATCGACGATTCGGTCGAGACGCGCGCGGAACTCCGGCGCGAGACCCGCAACGTCGCGCACCGGTGTCGCCACGTTCTCCGCAGACTTGGCCACGGCATTGGCAAACTCGGGACGCGCTGTTTCCGCGATGACCCGTCCACGCGGCGTGCCCGCCACGTCGAGCAAGGCGTCGATTGCGGCACGCACATCGGCGGCGCGCTGATCATTGCGCGCCATCAACTCGCCGCGGCCGCGACCGGCAGCACGCTCGGCGAGCGCCAGCAAATCCGCGTTGGCGATGCCAGTGGTTCCAAACTCATTGTCGTTCTGCGCACCCGCGAGTGCCGCCGCCAACTCGGCGGCGCGACCCTTGGCCAAACCATTCACGCCGCGTCCTGGCTCGCGTTCACCGATTGAGGCGGCCGAACGATTCTCGACGTTGCTCGAGACCAGAATCGCACGCGCGGCGCGCATCGCGTCAGACTGCAACGCACGAGCCAGCGCGCGTTGATCCGCGTCAGCCATTGTTGACGGCGTTTCGGCTTCAGGGTTTGGTTGCTCGGCTTCGCCTTCGCCTTCGCTGCCCACTGTGTAGAGCTGCACGTCATCAGCGCCTTGTTCCACGCTCACGTCGGTTGCGAGCAAGTCAGTCGTGGTGACAGGTGCGGGCTTGGGCGCTGTACCATTGAGAAGCGCGAGCAACAACGAAAAGTCTGGCGGTGCGTGTTCGCGAACGGGTTTGTCTGTGCGCGACGTTTCGTCGGCGCTTTCAGTGCGAGGCGTTCGTTCGGCGGATTGTGGGCGTTCCGCGTGACGTGCACGATTGACCGAGTTTGCGGCAGAAGTTGCCGAAACGTTTGACGTGAACGGCAACAAACTCATGGTGTGATACTCCCGGCGGACGGTGTGCCTGCCTTGGTAATCGAAGCGGCGCGCGATGTCGGAAGCGCCGTGAGCACGGCGGCTGCCTGCCGGTCGCCCATCATCGAGAGAATGGTCCGAATGTCGTTGTCAGACATCTGCTCAAGAACCTTTGCTGCGTCTTTCGATGACATCGCGCTGAAGATCTTGGCAAGGCGGCGTTCGGGCAGCACTTCGGCCGCGGGCTGCGCGGGAATGGCCGCGGGCGGCGAGACTTTCGCGGCCTGAGACAGTTCCGGCTTCAGTGACGCCGCCGGCGCAAGCGGCGCTGACACCGAGGGTGTCACTGCGGATGCTTGCTGATTGTGCTCTGAGACAAGTGCGCGAATCGAATCTGCCGGCGTGCTGAGCGCGTGTAGTGCAGAGTCAGCCTGCGCGCTATCTGCCTGCGCCTGCAATGCGGCTTTGGCGAGAGCGGCGCTGTCGGCCATGATACTGTCCATCCGGACCTTCGCGATCGAATCCTGCACCACAACATGCGCTGCATACGACGTACGCGACTGCATGACCGAGTAGCCGGCGCTTCCGGCCAGTCCGACAACGATCGCGAGTATAGCGGGGAGAATAGCGGTCTTGAGCATCGGGAGCGACTCAGATTACCGGCGAAGCCGGTGGGGTAAGGGAGCGATCAATCACGAGCGGTTCGGTCGACGCATCGGCAGCATTCATATCAGTGCCTGTACGCATGGATCGTGCCTGCGTGAATCGGGAGAGCGCGATTTCATCCATATGCATGCGGTCGCGCTGCTGCTCGGCGTCGTACCAGCGTTCGGCGTGCCGTTCCTTCAATCGACCGATAACGCGCCGATCCCGCGATGCGAGATGCAGCGCGGCCTGCGCCACAGACACAATGCGTTCGGCTTCCTCTACATCATCGTTCGCACGCGCCAACCGGTCGTCCAGCTGGCCAATAATGAAAGTGAGATGATGCAGTTCGCCGGCGGTGATGACACCACGCGCGGCCGCCTGAAGGCTTTCGCGTTGCAACTCGCGGAGCGACTGCATCGCATCTTGCTGCCGCTTGCATTCACTCGCCTGGTCTGTTGCCGCGGCGAGCGTGCGTGCTCGGGCTTGCTCAGACTCTTCACGAAGCTCAAGTACACGCTGCAGTCGAAAACGAAAACTCATGACGGTCTCCGGGTGGCGTTGGCAATCGTGCCACCGAGCTGCGTGAGGGCTGAGTACGTGTCACCGTACAGCGTGACGTCATCCGGGGCCTGACGCAGGAAGTCCAATGTTGCGTCGCGGTGTGCAATGGCCGCGTCGGCGTACGGATCGCTGCCACGCTGATATGCGCCGACCATGATCAGATCTTCCTTCTCCCGGTATGCCGCCTCGAGCCGCTGCACCTGGCCGGCGGCTTCACGCTGCGCCGGCGAAATGATCGCATCACGCACGCGACTCTTCGATTCGAGAATGTCAATCGATGGATAGTGATTCTGCGCCGCGAGCTTTCGCGTGAGCACGATATGTCCGTCGAGAATCGAGCGTGTGGCGTCGGCAACGGGTTCATTGAAGTCGTCGCCATCTACCAGTACCGTGTAGATGCCCGTAATTCCGCCCTGCGTGCCATTGCCCGCGCGTTCGAGCAAGCGCGGAAGATTCGCAAACACGCTTGGCGGATATCCCTTCGTGGTTGGTGGCTCGCCGGTCGCAAGCCCGATCTCGCGCCACGCCATGGCGACACGCGTGACGGAATCAACCATCAGCAGCACCTGCTTGCCCTGATCGCGGAAATACTCAGCGATCGCCGTTGCCACCAGCGCTCCACGCGCGCGCACGAGCGCTGCCTGGTCACCGGTCGCCACAATCACAACGCTGCGAGCCAGTCCTTCTTCACCAAGGGAGTTGTCGAGAAACTCGCGCACCTCACGACCGCGCTCGCCAAGCAGCGCAATCACATTGACATCCGCACGTGCGTGACGCGCGATCATGCCGAGCATGGTGCTCTTGCCCACGCCGGAGCCGGCAAAAATGCCAACACGCTGGCCGCGCCCAATGGTCAAGAGTCCATCAATCGCACGAACACCAGTTTCGAGCGGACGATCAATTGTCTGGCGCTCGAGTGGATTTGGCGGTTCTGCGGAGAGTGGCACGCGATCAACGACATCAAGCTTGCCTTTGCCATCGATTGGATGACCGAGACCATTGAGGACGCGACCGAGCAGCCCGGGTCCCACGTCAACGCCGAAGGAACGGCCGAGAGGCTGCACGATGCTGCCCTGATGCAGTCCATCCATTTCGCCGAGCGGCATGAGCAACACACCGCTTTCGTGAAAGCCCACCACTTCTGCGAGCACTGAACGATCGCGCGAGTGGCTGGTTACGCGACACAGCGCGCCAAGTCCGGCTTCGAGACCAGTGGCCTCGAGTACCAGGCCAACGACACGTGTAACACGGCCGTAGGTCGCGAACCGATCCACGTCGGTGAGACGGGATGCGAAGGTGTCGGCGGCGTGATGCAATGCGGCGCTCATGTGTGCACCTGGCCGAGTGCGCGGTAGGCGCGCTCCAACGCCGTATCAATGCGTCCATCGAGCACACGCTCACGCCCATCCACCAGACAACCACCACGCACGATGTGCGGATCCGCGAACCAGTGAATGGCGCGCTTCTCCGTGCCAACCAGTGCGTTCTGCGAAATCACGTCCTGCACAATGGCCAGGTCATCCGGATGCATCCGCACGGTGATCTGTCGCTCCATTGGAAACTGCTGCAACGAGCGTGTGACAAGATCTGTGACAACCGACGGCTCCATGGTGAGTTCGCGTTGAATCAGATGTCGCGCAATGGTCACCGCGCTCGCCGCAAGATTCTCTTCAATGTTGCCCAGCCAACGCTGTTCGTGAGCCTGAACAAGCGATGTGGCCTCGATGAGAGCCTGCAGCACACGCGAGATCTGGTCTGCAGCGCTGGCGTGCGATTCTTCAACGCCGGCTGCATGTCCACGAGCGTACGCGTCCTTTTCGATGCGGGCTTTCATCTCAGCAATGCGCGCGGCAACGGCCGCTTCGAACGCGGCGTTGTCGAGACGGGGCTCCTCGCCTTGCGGTGGTGCGTGTTCGCCCATCGACGTGGGTACGTCGATGGGCATGAACACATCCGGCACCTCGAGTTCGTCGAGATCCCACGCGGAGGCGCTGTACGGCGAGAATCCGTCAGACAATGACATCTTCTGTCCCCGCCGAGAGCACGATTTCGCCGGTTTCCTCGAGCGCGCGCACCTTCGCCACGATGTCGGCCTGTGAGGCTTCCACGTCGCGCATTTTGACCGGACCCAGGAACTCGATCTCTTCCTTGAGGCCTGCCACTGCACGCTGCGACATGACACCCATGATCCGCTGTCTGAGTTCGGGACTCGCGGCCTTGAGGGCCAGTGCCAGCTGCTTGACGTCGATTTCGCGCAGCAACCGCTGCAGCGACTTGTCGTCGAGCGCGCTGAGGTCTTCGAACACAAACATGAGATTCTTGATCTGATCGCTGAGTCCAGGATCGCGATCGGACACCGCCTCGAGTACTTCTTTTTCGAGTGACGTACTGACCAGGTTGAGTACCGCGGCAACAGCCGCTGGTCCACCCACACTGCTCATGCCCTGCGTGAACGCGAGTTCGGCTTCGCTGCCGATGGCGCGTTCCACCAGCGAAATCATTTCCGGTGCGACTTTTTCCATCCGGGCAATGCGATACATCACTTCGCCACCAAGCGCCGTGTCGAGTTCACGCAGAATCTGCGCGACGTGTGCGGGATCAAGGTGGGCGAGGATGAGGGCGATCGTTTGCGGATGCTCACCGCGCAGCGTGCTGCCGAGCTGTTGCGGATCGGCGCGACGGAGTCGACCAAAGCGATCGCTATCAGCGAGCTGACCCTGAATGCGCTTGAGGATTTGCATGGCCTTGGCTGAACCAAAGGCTTCTTCAAGCACTTCGCGTGCAAACTCAACACCGCCGGTGGAGAGCGAATCCACACCCACGGTCAGCTCCAGCCATTCCGACAACACCATGGAAATCGTGTCAGATGGGACCCGATCAAGCGTGGCCATTTCCAGCGCCACGATTTCGGCTTCTTCCGGATGCAACTGTCCGGTGACTTTGGCCGCGTGCTTCGTGCCGAGTGCCATGCACACGATGGCTACCTTTTGCCGCCCGGTGAGACGTTCCGCCGAATACTTGTCTGCCCCGCGAGTTGAAACGACTGCGGTAGCCATGATCAGTTCCGCAACCAGGTGCGCATCACACGTACCGCCGCATCGGGACGCTGCTCAACCGTCGCAATCGCCTGCTCACGTTCCGGCGTCGTTGAGGGTGGGGGCAGCACGACGGGCTTCTTCGCGGCCAACGCGAGGTCGAGTTCCGCTTCGGGCGCTGGCTCACGGAACTGTCCGCTGCTTAACGCCTGCTGGTTCGACGGCGCCGCCGCCATGAGCACGGGCGTGGGCGCAGGAGCAGGCTTCAAGGCGCGCACCGATACCATCGCAATAATCAAGAGGACTACGAGCGACGCGATCGCGACCAAGGGCTTCGGATTATCAAGCACCCGCGTCACCATCGTTGGCGTGGGTACCGAGTCCACGACCGCACGCTCAATCACGGGCATGTCAAACGGCGCGCTGATGACGGACAGTCCGTCACCCCGCATGGTATCAATACCGAGCGCGTTGCGGACGAGTGCTTCAATGCGGGTGAGTTCTTCGGCGCTGCGAGGCGTGATAACCGGCGGCGTGGCCGCGGCGCCGTCTGCATCAGGCGTAATGGTGACCTTGTCTGCCACCAGCACGGCCACGGTCATCTTCTTCACGTCGCCAACCGCACCGGTGAACGACTCCACGCTGCGCGTTGTCTCGAACGTGGTGGCGACATTCGTTGATGCCGCACCGGCCTGACCGTCCTGCGGTGTGATTTCAGATTTGTGTTCAACGCTGACCACCTGCTGGTCGGGATTCACAGCCTGCGTGGTGCGCTCGACCTTGTCAAAGTTGATGGTCGCCGCCACCTGCACACGCGCGTTACCCGCGCCTACAATCTGCGACAGCAGTGTTTCGGCTTTGGCTTCGAGGTACTTCTCAATGTCGCGCTGCATGGTGACCTGACGGCTCGACAAGCCAACCCCAGAGGCATCATCGAGTGTGGTGAGCGCGTTGCCACGTTCATCAATAATGACCACATGATCGGCTTCGAGTCCGCCGACGGAGCCGGCCACCAGGCTGGCAATTCCGCGCACCGTCTCTGGGGTTGGCGTGTCTCCGCCCGTCATCGCCAGCGTCACAGAGGCTTTCGACTGACGTGCGTCCTTCTTGAAGATCTTGTCGTCTTCGAGCGCGAGGTGCACTTGCACGCGCTCCACGTTGCGCATCGTGCCGATGTTGCGTTCAAGCTCACCTTCGAGCGCACGACGGTAGTTCACTTTCTGCGTGAAGTCTGTCATGCCCCACGTGGGCTTGTCGAACAGCTCCAGCCCCGGACGTGCGCCGCCAGGCAATGCCTCGCGCGCCAACGCCACACGAGCGGTCGCGACTTTCGACGCCTCGACCATGACGGTGCCACCCGCGTTCTCCAATTTGAACGCAATGCCGGCTTCCGTGAGTTTATCGGTGATCACGCCCACCGACTCAATCGGTACGTTGGCATACAGCGGCACGTACGTGGGCTGCGTGGCCCAGCGTGACAGACCGAACACCAGTGCCGTGGCAATCACACCGACGGCAATGATGCCCATCTGGCGATTGCCTTCGACACGTCCAAACATTGAGGGAAGCAAGGAAGCCATACGGATTGTTTACGACTGCATGTTGATGAGCGTGCGATAACTCTCGACCAGCTTGTTGCGCATTTCGATGAGCATATCAAGCGCGACGCCGGACTCTTCCTGCGCTGCCATCACCTGGTGCAGCTCCACATCTTCTCCCGCCACAAACCGGCGGGTCATATCGCCGGCGTGATTCCGGACTTCGCTGATGCCGCTGAGCACGCTGGAAAGCGTGTCGCCGAACGATGGGCCGTTTTCTTCCACGCCCGGCAGTGACAACGGACGTGCACCCGTGTCGAGTCCGGGCTGTTGAAACTCTGGCAGACTGCGTGTGATCAGATCGATGCGTGATGACATGTCGTATTCCTCAGGCGCGGACGTCGAGACGGCCACCGCGCATGGCAGGCGGCGTTGGCATCGTGGCGTTCTTGATCTTGCCGTACGTGAGCGGGCCGAGTGCTGCAGACTTCGAAAAGAAGGCGCGCTCTTCGGTGGTCAGCACATTCCACAGCGCGGGATCCGTTCCCGCAGGCGCTTCGGCCGGAACCGTGGTGGGCTGCGACGCGATCGTCGGGCGCGCGGTGATGGCGCCGCGTTCGGCGAGGCCTGCACGCTCGGTGGCCGGACGAGCGGCCGGTGCGTTGCCATTCTGCACGCTCGGTGTGCTGTTCGAGCGCACGAGCGGGCCGAGTGAATTCAGCAGCGGATTGTTGTTGATGCCGTTGATACTCATGACAGGCGAACCGAAAGAGAGAGGCGATGCATGGTGAATCAGATGTCGAGCGCGGCGCGCAACATTGATTTCGTGGTCTGAAATACGGTCGCGTTGGCTTCGTACAAGCGCTTCGCGTCGAGCAGATTCACGAGTTCCTGCGTGGGATCGATGTCGGGATAGCGCACATAGCCGTTGGTGTCGGCGTCCGGATGACCGGGTTCGTACACAAGTTTTCCGGCGTCTGCCGGTCCCATTTCCGTTCCGGCCACACGTACGCCGTGCAGGCCGTCGTCCGGGGGATTCATTGGAATGGGAATCGCACGATTGACGTCGCCGATGGCGGGCAGCTGAAACGGCTGGGCGCCGAACGGTCCGCTCGCAGTGGGCAGCGTGCCGTGGATTGCCGGCTGATTGCCGTTGCGGGCGTTCTCGCGCGTCGCGGTTTCAATCACCGTGGTGCGACGACGATACGGGCCGCCCTCCGCAGTGCGCGTGACGTCGGCGTTCGCAATGTTCTGCGCGATCGTTTCCATGCGCGCGCGCTGCGCTGACAATCCGCTCGCCGAAATGCTCAGTGAGCGAAAGTGCGGGCGCGGCGGCTGTACTCCGGCCGCGGGCAGCAGTCCGAGACGACGTGGGTCAGTCATCAGGTGCCCTTGATCGCGGTGCGGATGCTCTGGTACGTCCGCTCCAACAGCTTGGCCGTCGTCAGGAAGCGCAGCTGTTCATCGGCCAGGTCCATCATTTCCTGTTCGACGTCAACTGGATTGCCCTCGGCGAGCTGAGCGTCGCCCTCGCCGGCCTTCAGCGCAAACCCGTCGCTGTTGCCGAGGGAGGCCTTGGCAACGCGGTCACCAATCGCACGCGAGCGGGCGACACTCTGATCGAGTGCACCTCGCAGCGGCGACGCATTGGAAACGCGATCAATAAATCCGAAGAGCATCTGAGTAGCCTCGTGGAACGGCGTGAATGTCCACGAGCTACAAAAGCAATGCTTGGGCCACAAATCTGACGGGGCTGCGCCAGACTGTGCAGAAACAGGCTAAGTGATTGTTTTAAAAACACTTAATGGTGACGTCCGGCACGTCATTTTGCCCCTGACGGCACTATTTGCCGCCACACGGCCCCGCCGAACCAGGCTTCTCATGCGGCATAAACTTCCGCACACGGAATTGATGGCCGAGTTTGCCGGGTTCGGCGCAACGTGATTTTATCCGGGTATAAAATGCGGCTGCGTCCAGGCCATGTCACCGTTGGATTCCAGAATCCGCGCGCGCACGTACCCTTCGCCGCCGCGGAATCTGTAGGTGGCCGGACTGCTGAGTGACTCCTGAAGGACCGCGCCGCCTCGTCCGATGAACTGAATGCGATATCGGCTCCAGGCCGTTTCGCGCACCGTGACGGAAATTTCGGTGCTGGACACCGTGATGTCGTTGAGCTCGACACCGGTGGAGGAGTAGAAGTCGCCGCGTTCCATGGCCTCGAGCAGGGCGTTTGGCGTCAGCGTGTCTGCGCGTACGTAAATCCAGCCTTTGCCGGGACGCGAGGCGGTGCGGTCGTCGTGCCGTTTGAAATGATGGGCGTCGTCGACCGCGAGGCCGTAGATCCTGATATTCCGTGTGAGAATCGTGTCCCACATGGCTTCTAATGAAGGGACCCCGCCGCCACCCATGTTATTGACCTGTGGATGGCCGTTAAAAATCTCGAACAGTTTCGTATTTCGAATGCGAGCCAGTTCGTCGGCCGACAGTGCCCATCCGAAGCTGGGATGGTTGATGTGCGGTACCCCGCCCGCTGCTCGAATCGCGTCGACGTTGCGCTGGACCACGTCAACGGCGCTCTGTCCGCCCTGCGGAGCAACGAGCGAGGAGACGTTCAGCCCGTTTATATGGAGGGGGCGGCTCTCAAATCGATCGGTGACCTCTTCGCCGCGAATCACCAGAAAGCGATTGTCCAGTCCGTGCAGCGCGTTCAATCCATCGACGCTTGTGATCACGTTGTGATCGGTCAGCGCCACAAACTGGTATCCGTGCGAGCGGTACCACTTGACCACGTCGTCAGGATGCGAGTCGCCATCGCTGTTCAGCGTGTGCGTATGCGTATTGCCCTTGTACCAGCGAGGGATGCGAGCGTCGCGCTGATCGTCGGCGATGGGACGAAGCGCCGTGATGGCCGCACCGAGTGACACCACGGCGAGCAGCGGGAGCAGCCGGATTCGCATAGAGACTCCGTGAACGATGAGATTCAACCAGGCGCAGCGCTTCCGGAACCGGAGGCTTTGGGGATAAGATGCAGGTCAGGCCACCGGCGCGCTGGTGCTCGCGCGAGCCGCACGGTCGTTCACCATTTCTCCCCCCGAATGATGGCTATCGAAAACAAGCCCAGTCGTAACGAAGAGGAATATTTCGCGCGACTCGATGCGGATCTTCGCAAAGAGTTGCGTCAGCGAGCCGACGACGAGCGGGCGGCACGCGTCGCCGCCGAGCGGAACAAGTGTCCTCGCGACGGCTCCACGCTCGTGGCCAAGGAAACAAATCACGTCACGATCGATCAGTGCCCGCAGTGCGAAGGCATCTGGTTGGACAAAGGCGAGTTGGAGATTCTTGCGGCAGGACAGATTGATCGGACCGGCTTTGTTGGCAATCTGCTGAATATTTTCAAGTAGCCGTTGTGATCATCCGCTCGCGGTGCTCTCGCGCGTTGTTGGTGAGCGGTTGTGTGCTGCTGTCGGCGTGCAGCGGTAGCGACGCGGTCGATCCCGGCGCGGCGCCAAGTGTGGTGGTCATTACGCCGGCTACGCAAACCATTTCGTCGCTCGGCGGTACTGCTCGGTTGAGCGCCGAAGTGCGCAGTGTCAACGGTTCGGTGCTGACCGGACGCACGTTTACCTGGTCCCGCAAAGGAAGCGGTGCAACGGCTGTCAGTGACAGTGGTGTGGTCACTGTTCTCGCGAATGGTGTGGACACCATTACGGCGACCAGTGGAACGCTCACGGGCACGTCAGTCATCACGGTGAGTCAAGTGGCCGCCACCATCTCGCTATCGCCGGCCCCGTCGAACATTTCTGTACTCGGCGTATCGCAACAGCTGACCGCGACGGTGCTTGACGCGAACGGGCGTTTTCTCCCGTTGGCCGTTCCAACGTGGAGCTCGTCGAACAGTGCGAGTTTGCCTGTCACCGCGGATGGTGTGGTGACCGCGGCGCGTCCCGGTGCGAGCGTCGTCACGGCCACGTTCGCTGGCGTTTCGGCAACGCGCAATCTGACCGCGACGCTCACATCGCCCGTTGGTGGACCGCTCCTCGGCGCAACGGTGCCGTGTAGCGGAGGAATGGCCGGTCCGTTTCCGTGCGAGAATGTGGACCTGCTGTCGTTCCTGCCCGTGTCTGGAATGGGTGGCGGTCCCGGCGTTGATCTCAATGATCTGTGGGGATGGACCGACGAGACAAGCGGCAAGGAGTACGTGATCGTCATGCGTCGCGACGGTACGGCATTTGTTGATGTGAGTGACCCGCGCAATCCGATCTTTCTGGGCAGCCTTCCCATCACGCCGGGTGCCTCACCCAACATCTGGCACGATGTGAAAGTGTATCAGGGATTTGCGTTCATCGTGGCAGATGCAGCGGGCCCGCACGGCATGCAGGTGTTCGATTTGCGCCGGCTGCGAGAACACGCGGGTGTGCCGCGCACGTTCACACCCGATGCGACGTACACGAACATCAACAGCGCGCACAATATCGCCATCAATGAAGCGACCGGTTTTGCATACATCGTGGGCGCGAGCGGTGGAGGCCAAACGTGTGGCGGCGGTTTGCACATGGTAGATATTCGCTCGCCGAGTGCACCGGTGTTCGCTGGTTGTTTCGCTGATCCGATGACGGGCCGCGCGTCAACCGGCTACACGCATGATGTACAGTGCGTGCGGTATCAGGGACCGGATACGCGCTACACGGGTCGCGAAGTTTGTCTGGGTAGCAACGAGACGCACTTGAGTGTGGCGGACGTCACGGACAAGCAGATGCCCAAGGCGATCAGTCGGGCCGGCTACCCGCAGGTTGGCTATACGCATCAAGGTTGGTTCACGAGCGACCAGCGCTACTTTCTCGTGAACGATGAAACAGACGAAACACGATTCGGTTTGCGCACGCGAACATTGGTCTGGGATGTGGCGGATCTTGAGGACCCGATTCTTGTGAGCGAGTACCTCGGCCCGAACCCGGCATCCGATCACAACCATTACATTCGCGATTCGCGCATGTATGCGTCCACGTATCAGTTCGGACTTCGTGTGATCGATGTGAGCAATCCGCGAACGCCCGCGCAAATCGGATTTTTTGACACCGCGCCAAACTTTCCGAATACACCGGGCTTTGGCGGTTCGTGGAGCAACTATCCGTACTTTGGTAGCGGCATCATCGTGATGACGAGTCGCACCGAAGGGTTCTTCGTGCTGCGATTGCGCCAGAACTGATTCAGGCCCGCGCCACGCGCATTACTTCGTCGAGCGTCGTGACGCCAGCACGCACCAGACGCAACGCATCGTCCTGCAGCGTGCGCATCCCGTTGCGAATGGCGATCGCGCGCAACTCCTCTGATCCGCGGCGCCCCTGCGTTTCAAGGCGCAGTTCGTTGTCCATGACGAGCAGTTCGTAGACACCCTGACGACCGCGGTATCCCGTGTCTCGGCAGTACTCACAACCCGTTCCTTTCCAGACCGTCTCCAGGCCAAGTGCGGCCAGATCGAATGATCGCGCCGCACGTTTGTCGGGTGTGGTGGGCGCTTTGCACTTTGGGCAGATCACACGCACGAGTCGCTGAGCCAGCACGGCGTCGACTGTGCTGGCAACCAGGTACGACGCCACGCCCAGATCAAGCAACCGCGTGAGTGCTGTTGGTGCATCGTTGGTGTGCAATGTGGAGAGCACCAGATGTCCGGTCAGTGCGGCCTGCGTGGCGATCTGCGCCGTTTCTGTATCGCGAATTTCGCCCACGAGAATGATGTCCGGATCCTGACGCAACAGCGAGCGCAGCGCCGCCGCGAAGGTGACGCCCACCTTCTCGTTGACCGGCACCTGCGGAACGCCCGGCAGTTCGTACTCGACTGGATCTTCAACCGTGAGAATCTTTTCGCGACCTGTGCGCAGCAGTTCAATCGCGCCGTACAGCGTGGTTGTTTTTCCTGAGCCGGTAGGCCCGGTGACGAGCACGATGCCGTGCGGACGTGAGATGCTCTCGCGAAACAGCTCAAGGGTATCGTCGGCCATGCCCATGTCAGTGAGCGAAATGCGGCCGCGTTCCTTGTCGAGCAGTCGCAGCACCACGCTTTCACCACGCAGTGTGGGCGCGGTCGATACACGTACGTCAACTTGCCGATTCTGCAAGCGCAGTCGGATGCGCCCGTCTTGCGGCATGCGGCGTTCCGCAATGTCGAGCTCGGCCATGATCTTGAGGCGGCTTACGATAGCGGCCGTGAGATGCGGGGGCGGAGACGGCGCCGGTTGCAACACACCGTCTACCCGATACCGCACGTGCAATCCGTCTGCGTAGCCTTCAAGGTGCACGTCAGAAGCGCGTGCATCGAGCGCTTCAATGATCAGCAGGTTCACAAGACGCACGACCGGTGCTTCGTTCGCCAGGTGCAGCAGATCGTCGAGCGGAATCTCATCAATACCGAGCGCTCGACTCTCTGACGACATGCCGGCAATCATGCCCTCGGCTGTCGTGGCGTCCTGCGCGTAGACTCGTCGAATGGTGCTGCGAACATCGTGTTCCACGAAGCGCATCAGCGCAATGGAGGCGTTGAATTGCAAGCGCAGCTCATCGAGGGCGAGTGGCTGAACGCGATCGAGCCAGGTGGCCACTGTGAGCTGCCCCGACTCAAGTCTGAGCGGAAGAACCGCGTGCTGCTCAAGCCAGTCGGATGACAGGACGCTCGACAATCGCTCAACGTCGAGCAGTTCGCTCGCTGAGTGCGCCTCGGGATCCGCGCCGTTGACCGCCGTCATCAGAACTGCGGCTCGCGGAGAAAGAGTTCGGGCATCGATGGCGGCCGACGGCGAACGGTGGAGTCGGGGACCCCAACGTTGATGGTGTCTCCCCCCATGCGAACCCGTCCTTCGATGCGAATGTCCTTCAGGAGGTCGCTGCTGCTGCGCACCGATTCGCGCAGACGATCAATGTCTTCGTCGCTCGAGACAATGTGCGGTGTCAGGAAGAGAAAGAGTTCGGTGGTGCGATTGCTGCGTGACGTATTGCCGAAGAGCCAGCCAATCAACGGGAGTCGGCTCAGGAACGGAATGCCCGAGGTCGATTCGTCGGATGTGTTGTCGGAAAGACCGCCGATCACTGTGGTTTGACCGTCACGCACAAACACCGACGTTTGCGCTTCGCGCTCATTGATGATTGGCGCATCAAACAGCAGGTTGTTGCTCACGTCGTTGTTGGTTTGCACGACTTCCATGTTCACATACCCATCCGTATTGATTGTGGGCGTGATGGTGAGCGTTTTTCCAACCGGTAAATACTGAATGGTTTGCACGCGGGAGTTTGGATCAATGCCACCGGCCTGCGTGACCTGAACGAACGGCACGCTTGATCCCACGTTGAGCACCGCCTGTCGGTTGTTCTGCGCAATGATGATCGGCAACGCGAGCACCTTCACATTGCCGCGCGTTTGCAGGGCGTTGATGGCCAGGTCGTAGTTGACTGAGCCTCGGCCACCGGTGAGCAGGTACACAAAATCGCGCGCCGAGCCTGCGCCTGGCAGGCGAGCGGCTGTATCACCCGCATTCGCGCCACTATTACGCGTCGCGACACCGGACACACCGAGGCCGAGATCGCTACTGCGCTCAACCTGCGCGATGGTGACTTCAATGAGGACTTGCAGCGGGCGCAGATCCACCGATTGCACGAGCGACTGCAGCGCCTGAAAGTCTTCCGCCGTGGAACGCACAATGAGGGAGTTCGTGGTTTCATCAGCCACGATGCGGATATCCGAGAAGGCAGCTGCCGAGTTAGTGGAAGCACCCTGCAGACCGAAGGCCGCTTGCATGGCTTCACGGATGGCGTTCTGTGGGTTGTTCTGATTGTTGTTGCCTCCACCGCCCTGCTGCGCGTTCCCACCAATAATCCCGACAACGCCAGCATTGCCACGTCCGCCCTGCTGAATGCCCTGAATCCCCTGAATGCCACCGGGCGCGGTCACGTTGCGCGTGGCGCCGCCCACACTGCCAGATCCTGTGAGCAGGTTCATCAACATTGGCGCCACCGTTGTCGCCGTCGAGTGCTTGAGTCGCACCGTGTACAGATTCAGCACGCGATTCTGCTGCGCCTGCATCGCCATTTGTTGCGGTGTGAGTCGAACCGGCGGTGCCACACGCGGTGGGCCGATCAACCGGATCACCGACGTCCCTTCACTCACCGTGATCTCGCTGCCTTCGGCCACGGCTCTGATCGCCTCGATTGCCGCTTCGCGATTCATTTGTTGTGCCATGCGTAGCGAGACCTTCGCCGCCGGCATGTTGCTCAGTGTGATATTGAGCCCGCCCGCTTCTGCGATTGCACGCAACACCACAGCAACATCCTGATCAACAAAGTCAAGCACGAGGCCTGTTGGGCTGTTCCGCAGCGACGCAGAATCACGTCTTGGCGGCGTGCCGCCGCGCTGCGAGAGCAGCGGCGACGAACAAACGGCCAGCATCAAGGTGATCTGTAAGAACGATCTCATAAGTCGGTACCGCGTTTAAGTGGGGTTCGCATTAATCTCGAACCGCTCGCCGGACACGGTGGAGAACTCCACCACGCCTCGCTTGATCGATCGTACAGTGAAATCACCAATCCGATCACCCACGCGCACGATCACGGTCGACGCGCCGTTGAGTGAGCACATGGCGAACGTGCGACTACCGGCACCAACTACGGTACCGAGTACCAACAGTTGGGAGACGTCGATGGGCTCGGCTTCGACGTACGTGTCTTCATTGCCAGGTAGCCGGTATCGGGTGACTGGCGGGCTCCGATCCGGGGAGAACAGATTTTCCTCAACGACCGCGCTCACATTGAGCGCGCGCGCTCGTTGCACGGAAGGTAGCGCCGCCGCTGTGTTGAACTGTGGCGGCGCGGCGTCGGGTACCGGCTCAATGCGCAGCGCCATCACCAGCGACCAGACGGCGAACGCGGCGCCCAGCACCAGCGCTGCGATCGCGCTTTGCAAACGACGATTTCTGAACACAGTGCGCTCGATCATTGCGCGCCCCCCGCGGGGCGAGGAGTGTCTTCGGGAATTGCGTAGCCAATAATCGACGCGGAGATCGAGACCGGTTCAATGCCGTCTTCTGTGACTGGGCCTTGCGTAACCGACACATCGAGACGTTCAATGCGCACCAGCTTATTGCCACGCTCAAGGGCCTGTAAGAAGTTCAGCAGCCCTTGCAGATCCGATTCCGCACGCAGGGCAACGTGCAGTGTTCGCACGCCAGCGTCAGTCACGGTTGCGGGGCGCGTGGTCGCGTTCTGCAGCCACACATCATGCTCACGTGCCACCGCGCCAAGATGAGAGACCAACTCGGCCGTGGCCATCACGTCATCACGCCCGGCGAAGAGACGCGGCGACATCGCGCGCATCAGTGAATCGGCGAGCGCCTGCATTCCGGGATTGCGCTGCGCGGCAGTGACCGCGGCACGTTCGCGCGCGAGAGCTGCCCGTTCGACGCTCAGAAAATCACGCGACTCTTCGAGCGACGCAAGAAATGGCTTTACGCCCCAGATGAAGAACAGTGCGGGCGCCAATACCAGCACGCCGAGCGTCAGCGCACGCCTGTCGCGCGCGGACATGGACGAGAGTCGACTCATCGTTTCGCTCCCGCTGAATCAGCCGGAGCACGTTTGAGCAGCGCCGTAATCTGGAAGCGCTCAAACGCCTCTCCCTCAGGTGTTGTCTCCCGACGGACTGGTGCGGATGCGTGCACGCCGCTGAGCTGCGGCACTTGTTCAATCGAATCAAATACACGCGCGGCGTACATGGCGAGGCCGTCAATACCAACGGTATCGGCGCGACCGCGAAATCCGGTCAGATGTGCCTCGGGCGGCAGCTGATCAGAGACGCCGCCGATCACGGTGGACCACGGCGCGGCGTCACGTTCGGCAGCGACCAGCACAGCCAACTGTCGAAAAGCGGTTTCGACTGTGGTACGACCGACCAGCGTTGCAGACAACTGCGGCCGGAGCGCTTCACGCTCGGCGCGCACCGCGTCCAGTTCACGTCGCGTGCCCCATAGCTGCAGCGACCCACCAATCAATACGAGCGCCGCCGCAGCAACGAACAGGCGTGTCGACAGAGCGCGAATGGTGCGTGCGCGCATGGCACGCATGGCGTCGGTGACAAGTGCCGGTGTCAGTGCTGCATGAACATGCGCCGCCGCGAGCGCGTCGGGCGCGGCAACCAGCTCACGATCGATGACGGTTGGTACGCGCGCTGGAAGTCCACGCGCCTGCAGTGCGTGTTCGAGCGCGGCACGAGGTTCGGCCGCGCCTACGAGTAGCAGTGCGCCGCCGAACGACGTGTATTCTTTTTCGATTTCGGCACTATCGGTCTGTCCCGAGCGAAACCGACGCACGGCGGCGAGCTGGTCGTGTTCAATGCGCAGCAAATCGGTGTGCGAGTCGTGCACCACAAGCAATGTGGCACCGGTCGAGTTTTGCTCGCCGAACTTCCTGGCCGCTTCGCTCCACGCGACGACGGCGGGAACGATCACGTCAATATGCCAACCGGCCGTCCGGGCCGAGTCGTGCAGAGTTTGCAGTAGACGC
>JALHNZ010000006.1 GCA_022843265.1 Gemmatimonadaceae bacterium | reverse complement strand
CCTTGGCAGGTGCCTTTGCAGCCGTCTTCGCGGGCGCCTTGGCCGGTGGTGCCTTGGCCGGTGGTGCCTTGGCTGCGGCCTTGACCGGCGTCGGCGCTTTGGCCGCTGGAGCTGGCTTTGGCGCAGGCGCAGGCTTCGGCGCGGGCGCCGCCTTCGGTTCCGGCGCCGCCTTCGGTTCCGGCGCAGCCTTGGGTGCCGGCGCGGCCTTGGGTGCCGGCGCGGCCTTGGGTGGCTTGGCCGCCTTCGGTGCCTTCATCGGCGGACCGTCGTCGCCCTCGTCACCCAAATCCTCGTCGCCCAGATCCTCGTCGTCCACGCCGTCTTCATCGTCTTCCAGATCATCCGCACCGTCGTCGTCGAGGTCGTCGGTATCGTCGATGCCGAGATCGTCATCGGCTTCGACCTCGTCCTCCACGATCAGCGGAACGGCCGTTTTGGTACGTCCGGGCGGACGGCCGCGGCGAGCCGGAGGACGACCAAAGATGTCTTCCTCTTCCTCGACGTCTTCTTCGTCATCCTCGGTTTCTGTGACGCCGTAGTCCTCGTCCTCATCGTCATCCGAGTCGTCCGCGCTATCCCAAAGACCGTTGCCGTCTTCCTCGTCGGGAATCCGGTAACTGTCCTCTTCCTCGTCATCGTCGTAGGAGCCGCCATAGGCATCCAGGCGAGCGACTGATTGGTCGCTCTGGAGAGACGGATCCTCTCCGAATACTTCGTCACTGCGCGGCATGACCGCCTCCTCTCGGGTAACGTCGAAAACAACTCTGCACCAAAACCATGCACCCCCCTAGTACTTGAACGGAAACGCCGAGTCAAGGCTGCGCAAGAAAATCGGGGGAAAGAACCGGGAGAGTGAGAGTAATCGATGTACCAACATTCTCCTCGGATTGCACGTCGAGCGTACCGCGGTGCGTCTGCGCAATGCCATAACTCACGCTGAGCCCGAGTCCGGTGCCCACGCCCAGCGGCTTGGTGGTGAAGAAGGGTTCGAACAACCGGCGTTTGACGTTGGCCGACATGCCGGAGCCCGTGTCGCTCACGGTGATGTGGACCTGGTCGCCTTCCAGTCGCGTGTGCACGGTCAGCCGTCGTATCTCGCGACCATGCATGGCCTGCTCGGAATTCACCACAAGGTTCAGCAGCACTTGCTGCAGTCGCTGCGCATCGCCCTGTACGTGGGGCCGCGATGGATCCAGGTGAAGCTCAACGACTACACCAATCGCCCGCGTTGTGTACGCGCGAAGCCGCAGCGTTTGCTCCACCAGCTCGTTGATGTCGACGGGTCTCGTGCCGGCGTCGGCTTTGCGTGCAAAAATCAGCAGGTCACGGATGACGGCGGTTGCGCGATCACTCTCACGTTTGATGAGCTGCACCGATTCGCGATGTTCATCGGTGAGCGCGTCTTCGAGCAACAGTTCCGAGAAGGCAGAAATGCCGGTGAGCGGATTGTTGATTTCATGCGCGACGCCGGCGACCAGCTCGCCAAGCGCGATCATTTTTTCGGAGTGGCGCAACTGTTCAGCAATGGCGCGATCACGCGTCACATCGCGCACGGACACCACGGCGCCAGTTGTCAGGCCTGCCTCCGAACGCAACCGACTGACGGTCAGCACCGCCGCAAACTCACTACCATCGCGCCGACGATGTACGTGGTCGCGTGGTTCGATTTCATGTTCGGCCGAAACAAGCAGATCCGCGCCGCTCTGTGGCTGATCTGATGCGACAAACTCGCTGAAGACGCGACCAATCAGTTCAACCGTGCTCCAGCCATATTCGCGCGCCGCCGCTGGATTGGCGTAGCGAACAATGTTGTCTTCAAGGATAAACACCGGGTGATCGAGCGTGGTGAGCGCCGTGGCTAGCATCACCTCTCGTTCACGCGCGTGACGTTCCTCCTCATCGAGCAGCAGAGCATCAATGGCGAGCGCGAGCGATGTGGACACGCGCTCCAGTGTTTGACGCTGCGTGTCGCTCCACATCCCGTCTGGTGTTGCACTCACGAGCAGTACGCCAAGTGCGCGATCGCGCGCGATCAGCGGCAACACGAGCGCGCGTTCATCGGGTACCGCGTTGGCGAGTGGCAATGGCGCTTCGCTGCGCAGGTTTTCCACCTCGATTGGCAAACCATCAGGTGTGATGCCGAGCACGCCGCGAAGTCCCGCCGGCCGATGTCCGAGCAGCGGGGACAGCGAGCCGTGTGCGCCGACATACTCGAGTCGACCGTCTCGCGCACGCGCCACACCAATCGCTTTGCCCGACGACGGCACGATGCGTTCCAGAATACCGAGCAGCGATTGCACGCCGGCCATCAATCCACCATGTGCGAGCGCGGTACGTGCCACATCGGCCGCCGCTTCCGCACGCCGCTGTTCGAGCTCGCGCTCACGGGCCAGTTTGTCGAGCCGTTCGGCGCGATCCTGCAGGTCGGTGAGGTACTGGGCGTTGCGCAACGCAATGGCAACTTGCGAAGAGAACGATTCGAGAAACGCGCGTTCCGCTTCGTCGAAGTCGCGCGTTCCGAAAAACCGGATTCCAATGGATCCGATGACGCGACCATCAACACGCAGCGGCAGCAGTGCGAGCGCGCCTATCCCGGCTTGTCGCATAGGTTCGGTAACGGCAAGCTCGACTTCGCTTCCCTTGAGCATGTCATCCACGAACGCCGGCACCCCAGAAAGCACCACATCCGCCAGACGGGTCTGCCAATACAAGCGAACCACGGTCGCCGCATCCATCGTGCCAATGCCGGTCTGGAACGACAACTTCACCGTACGGGAGTCGACGTTTACGTCATAGATCGCGAGCCCACCGGCGCCGAGCAATTCGCTCATGATGTCGCCAATGCGTTGATACACCGCGTCTGGCGTACCGGCGTTCGCCAGTGCGTCCGCCGTGCGCGCGAGCACCTCGTGGCGTCGTGACGCAATCGCTGCCTCGCGCGCGCGTGCCTGCGCGTCTTCTGCGGCACGCTCCGCACGTTGTACCAGATGTGCATCGCGCAGTGCAACCGCGCTGAACTCGGCCAATCGCTGCAAGAGCGACGCATCGTTGGCGCTGTAGCCGTCGGGGTTCGCTGAGTTGAGCAGCATCAGCAACCCGTCAATACGCCCTTCAAGGACAATCGGTGCCGCGGCGAGATGTCGGATACGCAAGACGTCCCGGAAGCGTGGGTCCACACGCGGATCACGTTGTCCGTCGTTCGTGATCACCACAGCGGACGTCGCCAGCACTTCACGAAAGATCGACGGAGCGGGCATGATTTGAAACGACTGACCATCGTACGGCACAACGATGCCGGATGGGCCAGCCACGTGAAACACGTCGCCTCGCAGCTCCAACACGCACGCGCCTTCCGACTGCGTGAAGTCCTGCGCCGTTTCCGCGAGCTGCTCGAGGACACGTCGCGTGCTCGGCGTGCCGCTGGCCATTTCACGCGCCAGCTGCAGCAATGCATCGAGCTCCCGCCGCTCCCGGATTACAGCGGCGCCGGTCACGATCTACTTCTGGCGGGCGCGTTCAAGCGCGAGGCGGATCTCCGCCGGGTGCTGCTCATACTCGGGGAGCTGACGCGCTGTTTCCGTGTCAATCACGCGCAGCAGCTTCTGTTCGTAGTCGCGCGCCCGGGCTTCATCGTTATTCAGACGTGCGGCGCGAATGCCGAGGATGATGCCGAGCAGGTGGTTGGCATCGGTGCGAAGAATCGTGTCGGATTGCGCGAGTGCCATATCGGGAAGACCCGCCGCCTCGGCAATTCGTCCGGCGTGGTACCGGCGATCGAGATCGATATTTTCGAGCAGCTCGTGCGCTGGCAGCGCCATTTGCGCAAAGATCAGCACGGAATCGCGCGCGCCGCGCTCGTCGTAGCCCATAATGCGCTCGTAGAGTCGGTCTGCTCGCTCCTCGGGCGTCATGTTTGCGATGTCCGGTGCGCGCGGTCCGGTACCGGGCGCACCGCCAAGCGCGGGCCCGTCAATCGCCTGTGTGGGGAGCGCGTTGGCGGAACCGTCAATCGCGCTGCCCTTGGCCGCACCAAAGTTGCGTCCGGCCACCATGGCGACCAGCGCCATGAGCGCCACGAACGCAACGCCCCAGGGGAGCACGCCGGCCAGGCCGCCGCCGGTGCCAGGGGCGCTGGCGGTTACGGCGCGGGCCACCGGCACGCCCTCGCCCGCCGGAGTACCACAACGGTGGCAGAAACGCGCGCCCGCTGAGAGGGAGGCGCCGCACGCGGCGCAGAAGCTGCCGGGGCCAAGAGGGCTCCCGGTCGAAGGCGAAGTCGAAGCAGTCATGAGACCCGGAACTTAGGCGAGCACCCCGCGCACTTCCATTGATGATCGGCAGGTTCTAGAGTGTGATGGGCGTCTTTGCGCGCCAGCCTCACGCTCCGCCCTTCTCCCAGGCTTGTGCCCCGCACTCCCCGATCCCTCGTGCCCGCTGATCTGAGCGGCGCCACTGCGAGCGACATTCTCGAACTGGCCGACTCGCAGCAGGTGCGCTTTCTGCGTCTGCAGTTCACGGACATTCTTGGCGTGATCAAGAATGTCGAGATTCCGTCGTCGCAGTTCCGTAAGGCGCTCAAGGGCGACATCCTCTTCGATGGTTCAAGCATCGAAGGGTTTGTGCGGGTGGAAGAGTCCGACATGCTGCTCGCGCCGGATCTGAGCACGTTCCAGGTGTATCCGTGGGGCGATCCAGCAGCGCGCGTGGCGCGGCTCATCTGCGATGTCAACCATCCCGATGGCACGCCCTTCGCTGGCGATCCGCGCGGTGTATTGCGACGACAAGTGGCAGCGGCGGCCGAGCTGGGATTCACGATGAACGCGGGCATGGAAGCCGAGTTCTTTCTGTTCAAGGCGACCGCCGATGGCGGACCGTCAACGACCACGCACGATGTGGGCAGCTACTTCGATCTGGCGCCCATGGATCTGGGTGAAGAAGCGCGGCGCGCCATTGTGGACGTGCTCGAACAGCTCGGGTTCGAAGTGGAAGGCGCGCATCACGAAGTCGCGCACGGGCAGCACGAAATCGATTTCCGTTACGCCGATGCGCTGCGCACAGCCGATAACATCGCCACGTTCAGATTTGTGGTCAAACAAGTGGCGCGACAGTTCGGATTGTTCGCCTCGTTCATGCCCAAGCCCATCATGGGGCAGAATGGCAGTGGCATGCACACGCATCAGTCGCTGTTTCGTCATGGCCAGAACGCGTTCTGGGATCCACAGCGTGAGTGGGAGTTGTCGACCACCGCGTTGCACTACATTGGCGGGTTGCTGCGTCACGCCCGTGCGCTATGTGCGATTACCAATCCGATTGTGAACTCCTACAAGCGACTGGTGCCGGGTTTTGAGGCGCCGGTGCACGCGGCGTGGTCGCTCCGCAATCGGTCGCCCATGATTCGCGTGCCGGATCGCCGAGGCAGCGGCACGCGGCTTGAGCTACGCACGCCGGATCCAAGCGCGAATCCCTATCTCGCGCTCGCGGCAATGCTCGCTGCCGGCCTGGATGGTGTACGCACAGAGGCCGACTGGCGTGAACCGGTTCACGCCAACATCTGGGAGATGTCGCACCGGGAACGTCGTCGCCTCCGCATTGATGATTTGCCACGCACGCTCGACGAAGCGTGTGATGAGTTGGAGAAGGATGAGGTGTTGACCAACGCGCTTGGCGAACATGTGACCGAGCATTTTCTGGCCGCGAAGCGCGCCGAATGGCGCGAGTATCAGTTGCAGGTTACGCGCTGGGAACTGGATCGCTACCTGGCGCGGTACTGACCATTGTGAATACACCCGTCGCTTCCTCTCGCGCGCGGATGTCGGCAGACCGTCGTTTGCCGTCGGCGCTGATCGGATTGTTGGCCGTGGTGCTGGTCACAACGGCGCTGGCCTGGGGATTTCTTGGGCTCTCACTGCGCAGCCTCGAGAGTGTGTTTCATGATCGCGTGGAAGCGTTGGCGTTGCTGCACACGGTGAATGACGACATGTCGCACACGCTGGTGGATATGGCGGTGAAAGTTGACCGGGACCTGGTGACAAATGACAGTGCACTGATTGCGGTACGGGTTGCGCGGGAGCATGCGGAAGCGTCGTGGGCGGCCTATCTGGAGACGTGGTTTACGCCAGCAGAGTCGGCGCTTGTCGTACGCGTCACGCCAACGATCGAACACGGATTTGCCGTGGCGCACCGACTGCAGGATACGCTGGCCACGCGGGACAGTATTTCTCTGACGAAATACATCAACGGGGAGTTTTTCCCGGCGTTTGATGCATTCAGTCATGCACTGCGTGAGCTGGTGGCGCTCCAGGTGCGCGTGACGCAAGAGGCGTACACGGTTTCGCGCGCGCGATTTGGCGTAGCGAGACAGGCGTTTCTTGGTGCGATTGTCGCCGCGTGTGTTTTGGTGCTGGTGGCTTTGCTGGCCGGCGCACGTCGAACAACAAATCCACTGCGGCGATGGGGGCGATAGCTGGTTGCGATGTGCTTTTCATGCGTGTGGCCGGTGGTGTGCCGCACTCTCCTGACCTTCCCGGAACGCTGATGCTGCGTACTCGACGTATACCCGTGATGTTGTGTCTCGCGCTCGCTGCATGCGCGGATTCTGCAAAGGACATTTCGACAACTACGCCAGAGCCGAGTGCCGTGGCGCTGTCGTTCACGGATGCGGCGCCTCTGATTGTCGGAGAGGTTGAAGAGCTGCACGAAGACGTGGATGGGCGCGTGTGGATTGCGCTCTACCAACAGCCCGGATTGTTGCGCGCAACGTTTGGTGCAGTGACAACGGCCGATACGCTGGGCGCACTCGGCAACGCGCCGGGGCAGTTTCGCATGCCCTTTGCCGTGATGGACGCACCGGCGGGCGGCATCATCGCACTCGATGGCGTGGCGAAACGACTGGTGGGTTTTACGCGTGACGGTGACGCGGATTCCGTGGTGACCGTTCCCGAAAGTGTCGATCAGTTTCTGGTGCGACGAGACACGCTCGGCGCGCTGGTGTCGGCGTTGTCGAGTTTGTCACGCAATGATTCGGTGCCACTGGTGCGTGTGGCAGGCACGGCGGTTGATACGCTCACTCGTATCCACGTGCCCAAAGCCACCGTCACGATTCCGATGGGGCAGCGTTCGTACGTGGCGCCGCCGGAATACGCGCCCCGCGACCTGTGGGGGGTGCTCGCCGATGGCACGGTTTGGATCGCCCGCGGCGGGTCGCATCAAATAGACTATCGGTTGCCCGACGGATCGCAGACGATTGGCGGTCCGCGTGCGTTCAACGCGATTCGCAGTACCGATGCCGACAAAGGGTTCCTGCGTGGTCTGCCAGCGGGCCAATCCGTGTCCCAAGCGGCGATTCAGTACGCGCCGGTGAAGGGGCCGTTCATTGAAGCGCGGGCCGGCCGTGACGGTGAGGTGTGGACGTGGCGGACGCAGGACGCGCCGAAACAGGAGGAGCGCTACACGGTGTTCCGCCCAGGCGTCTCCGAAACCCACGATGTTACCGTGCCGCTGTACCACCGTGTGGTGGGAATCGGCGCGGGCGCTGTGTATCTGGCGGAGCGGCTGGATGACGGCCGCTGGCGCGTAACGCGCCACGAGCGCCCTCGATTCGAATAGGCCAGCAGGGTAAGGACTTGCCAGCGGCGCGCGGCTGTTTTAGTGTATCCTAAATAACCTTCTAGGAAACACTCATTCATGGTTTTGTCCCCACTCGTGCGCTGGCGCCGTCGCCGCGTCTTGGTTTTCGCACTGACAGCTGGAGGGCTCGCGCTTTCCGCGTTGGCTCAGCTCGCGCACGCATCGCCGTTGGCCGCCGCCGCGCGCCAGCCGGCCGTCACTCCCGGTACCGTGTCGGGCCAACTCCTCGAAGAGAACGGCACGCCGATTTCTGGTGCCCGGGTGCAACTCGTGGAGTTGCAGCGGCACATCATTACCGGCGCCGATGGCCGATTCCTTTTCGGGGCCGTGCCCGCGGGGCGCTACCGGTTGTCGGTCATGCGCATTGGCTACGCGCCGGCCCTGCAAACCATTCGTGTGGACAGCATGCCCGAGCGCCTGCGCATTACGCTCCGCGAAGGCCGCGTTGAGTTGAGTGCGGTGCAGGTGAGTGCAAGTCCGAGCGCCACCACACCGCTCACTGCGCCACAAGCGATGGCTACACTGGGCGGCGAACCGCTGCGTGAAGCGCAGGGCCGGTCGCTTGGCGAAACGCTTGAACCGGTGGCCGGCGTGCGTTCCATCAGCATGACGACGGGAATTGGCAAGCCGGTAATTCGCGGATTATCGTCGCAGCGTGTCATCACGCTCGACAACGGACAACGCGTCGAAAGTCAGCAGTGGGGCACAGATCACGCTCCCAATCTCGAAACGCGGGACGCCGAACGCATTGAGATCATCAAGGGTCCGGCGAGTGTGTTGTACGGTTCCGATGCGCTTGGTGGTGTGGTGAATGTGATTGCGCGTGCCCTGCCGGATGCCACGGGCCGCGACCCGTTTATGACGACGGGGTTCGCGGCGCTCTACGATGCGAATCTGCGCGGACCTGAGGCCACCGTGACTCTCGAAGGCGGTGCTGGGGCACTGGGCTGGCGTGCATCGATGACCGGACGCGCGATGGGCGATATGCGCACGCCCGACGGCGCGCTACTCAACACACAGAACGAAACCGTCAACGCGCAGGGTGCAGCCGGTATGCGCGGCCGGTGGGGCAGTGTGTCGACGCGTGTCTCGCGTCGCAGTGAACGCATTGAAATTTATGATGATCCAATCGCGGCTCCAGGCTATTCGGGCTACCAGCGTATCGTGAGCGATCGTGGCAAGCTGGAATGGCGTGTACCGGTGCGCGATGGTCGACTTGAAATCGATCTGGCTGGCGAACGCAACGTGCGACGCGAGTTTGATGACGTGGACGCGGACGACCATGTGCTGGGGCTCACCGCGCACACCGGCACGCTTACCGCACACTGGTTGCCAGCGGTGCGTGACGCCTGGGGTGGTGAGTGGCAAGGCATGCTGGGCGTGGCCGCCATGGGCCAGTCATTCAGAAAATCCGGCACCAGCACGCTGATCCCGAATGCGTCCGCCAACAACTTTGCGCTGTACGGCTACGAGCAAGCCACGCTCGGCAAACTGACCGTGAGCGTTGGCGCGCGATGGGATTCGCGGACGGTCGCCGCGGCGCGTGATGACGTACTCGCACTGGAGCCCACGAGTCGCGTCTGGAATACGTGGAGTGGCAACCTCGGTGCCACCTATTCGTTGCGTGACGACATGGCGTTTGTAGTTGCCGTCGCGCGCGGATTTCGTTCGCCGTGGTACAACGAACTCTTCGCGAACGGATTTCATGAAGGCACGCGGGCCTACGAACGCGGCAACGTGCAACTCGATCTTGAAACGTCGCTCAATGCCGACGTTGGTATTCGGGTGCGTCAGCGCTCGTTCACGCTGGATGCGGGTGTGTACTCCAATCAGGTGCGCAACTACATCTACCTGCGTCCCTTTGCGACCACCGGTCGTGTCTTCGACTCGCTTGAAGTGGTCCAGGGGAATGCGTGGCTGCGAGGCGGCGAAATCGCAGCCACGGCGCAACCCCTGCGCTGGTTAACGCTCGACGCGGGTGCCGACATTACGCTCGGCGACAATCGTTCGGCCGGCATCCCGCTCACGTTTGTGCCACCGGCACGCGCCACGTGGGGCGTTCGGTTCACCGATCCAGGGCGGCGGCTCAAGGGGATGATTCCCGGGTCGGCCATGCCCTATGTTCGCCTGCACGGCGAGACACATGCAACGCAGTCGCGTCTGGATCCGATTGATATTGCGCCGCCGGGATTCACGCTCTGGCACGCGAGTTCCGGGGTGGCGCTCGCCACACAGCGCGGTCCCGTGCATGTTGATGTGGTGGTTCGGAACCTGACAAATCAGCGGTACCGTCCGTTTCTCAGTCGCTACAAAGAGTTCGCTGACGCGCCGGGCCGCAGCGTGCAGTTGCGATTCAGCGTCGGCCACCTGTAAACAGCGCCTCGCTGAGAGAGGCGTTCTCGCCTTTACCGCACACCCACCACGCCGTGTCGAACCAGCGATTTCGCTTGCTGTCATTCATGTTGCTCGGATCCGCCGCACTGCTCGCGCTGCTCGGCGTGTACTTCATGGCGGCGCGACAGAACTACGTGGTTGGTGGTCTGATCATGTTTGTCGCGGTGAGTGATGTCGGCTTGGCGATGTTTTTCTCGCGTCGCGCGAACGGATGAGCGAGATCGTGGAGCACGAACCCGCCGACGTCATGCGCATTGGGATCGTCACCGTCTCAGATCGCGCCGCGGCTGGTACATACGACGACTTGTCCGGCGCCGCAATTCGTGACGTTTTGTCCCGTTGGATCGCGTCTCCGTGGACCGAGATGTACCGCTGCATTCCCGATGATCGCCCGCTGGTGGAAGCGACATTGCTGGAACTGGCCGACTGGCATCGGTGTCGACTGATCATCACCACTGGCGGCACTGGCCCGGCGATCCGCGATGTCACGCCCGATGCCACCATGGCCGTCTGTGAACGGCTCCTTCCGGGCTTTGGGGAAGCGATGCGCACGGAATCGTTGCGCACTGTTCCCACCGCTATTCTCTCGCGACAAGTGGCGGGCACGCGCGGCACATCACTGATTGTGAATCTGCCGGGCAAACCCGCTTCGATTGAGGTGTGTCTTTCGGCGATCTGGGCTGGTGTGGCACCTGCCTTGCGGCTGCTCGGCGGTACGACGTTTGCCAACTCGGACAGTGCCCCCGTGCGCGGTCCGCGCGCGGAGACCGGGACCGCGCGCGTGTGATCGACGCCCCAGTTGTGAGTTGGGTGCTGGATCCGGTGCTTTCCGGATTCGAAGCAGTGACGATTCCGCTCGCCAGCGAAGATGATGGCACGTTGGTCGCCACACTTGTGCGCAAGAAGGCACAAAACGGTAACGGTCGCGCGGTGCTGCATGTGCATGGCTTTGTGGACTATTTCTTTCACGCGCATGTGGCGGAGTTTCTGAACGCGCGCGGTTGGGATGTGTACGCGCTCGATCTGCGACGCTCGGGACGATCGCTACGCGCTGGCAATCGGCCGTATTTTGTGCGGGATATACGCGAGTACGATCGGGAAATCACGCTTGCGATTGCGGTGATTGTCTCGCAGCCCGGACATCGGCTGTTATGTCTGACCGGCCACTCAACGGGTGGCCTCGCGGCGGCGCTGTATATGCACAATGGCGAGTCCCGAGATCGTGTACAGGCGCTGGTGTTGAACAGTCCGTTCATGGATTTCAATGCCAGTGCGGTGGAGCGCGTCGCGCTGCATGCGGTCACTGCGGTTGGCGGCGTGTTCAGCACATTGCCGATTCCCGGCGTGCTGTCGCCGGCCTATGTACAGAGCCTGCACCGCGACTTTCGCGGTGAGTGGTCCTTTGATTTGCGCTGGAAACCTGAGCAGGGATTTCCGGCCTATGCCGGCTGGTTGCGCGCCGTGCGGGCGGGGCATGCCCAGGTCGCGAAGGGACTGTCGATTGCGGTGCCGGTTTTGATGCTGCACAGCACAGATTCGCTCAAAGTGCGCGGCTGGGACGATCGCATGCATGTGAGCGACGGTGTGCTGAATGTGGACCACATGCACCGGGCGGTGTCAAAGCTTGGCCGCTCGGTGACCGAAGTCGCAATCGACGCGGCCGTGCATGATGTGTTCCTGTCCCGCCCAGCGTCGCGACAACAGGCACTGGCCGCCTATGGGGACTGGATCGACGCGCTGCCTGTGCCGATCGCGCTTCCTCAGCGTCGCTGATTCTCGCGCGAGGTGGCGGCGACACCCTGTCTGGCATCAGATTGGGTTGTGTCGTTCGACCGTCCTCTGGAGAAAAATGTGACGCTGTCCCCGGATTTGCTGGCTTTGCTGGTGTGCCCCAAGAGCAAGGCCCCGCTCGAGTATTACGCGGGCCCGCCCGAGGTGCTGGTGTGCCGAGCATCGCAGCTCGTGTACTCCGTACATGATGGGATTCCCATCATGCTGGTGGATGAAGCCGCGCCGCTTGATGAGTCCCTGTATCCACCGCGCGAGAACGCCTGAGTATTCTCGCGTCGCTTACGGCGTAGTGCACCTCGCGCTCCATTTCCAATGACTGTGCATTTGCCGCACGATCAGGACCCGCAGTATCCGATTGCGCCGTGGCGACGGCGAATACACGACATCATTTTCGAAGCGGATACGCGCGCCGGCCGCACGTTTGACCTGGTGCTGCTCGTCAGCATTCTGGCGAGCGTGGCGGTGTTGCTTATTGAAAGTGTTCAGGCGGTGCAGGTAAAGCACTTTCGCACGTTTTACCTGCTCGAGTGGACGTTCACGCTGCTGTTCACGCTCGAGTTCGTGTTCCGGTTGTTCGCAGTACGAAAACCGTGGCGCTACGTGCGCAGCTTTTACGGCGTGGTGGATTTGCTCGCCATTCTGCCTACGTATATCAGCCTGCTCCTGCCTGGTGCGCAGGGCCTCGCGGTCGTGCGAATTTTGCGCATGCTGCGGGTGTTTCGCATCCTGAAGCTGTCGGCGTACCTCGCGGAGTCGTCGGAGCTGTGGCAGGCGATGATCGCGAGTCGGCGGAAGATCACCATCTTCCTGTTCACTGTCAGTACGATCGTGGTAATTGTCGGTGCACTCATGCATCTCGTGGAAGGGCCGGCGAGTGGATTTACTGACATCCCCACGTCGGTGTATTGGGCGGTGGTCACGCTGACCACGGTGGGCTACGGTGATGTGGCCCCTATCACGCCGCTTGGTCGCTTTCTGGCGGTGCTCGTGATGCTGCTGGGTTACGGCGTCATTGCGGTGCCGACCGGCATTGTGACGTCAGAGTTGACGCGCACTGCTCGTGAGCCCGTGACCAACACCGCGTGCCCCGACTGTGGCGCGGAGGGACACCGACCGGACGCGCTCTTCTGTCGGAAGTGTGCGGCCAAACTTGATTCGTAGCGCGAACGTGGCCAACAATTGGTCTTGAGTGGCGATGCGGAAGTCACGCGGCTGATTCCGTAACAAAACGGGCCCTCCTGGTGATGTCTTGATGTTCCGCGTCACGCGGCTGGGTCGTCTGTTCGGAAAGCCCGCGCTTCGGCGGGTCCGTTTCTCGCCCGCCTCGTCATGGCTATCACACAACGCAAGTCGCGCCCGCTCTACCGCCTGCTGCTCCTCAGCGCGACCATCAGCGTGGTGCTGCCGCTCATGCAAGGCATGGCCACAGGCGCTATTCAGGGCGCCACGCGTGCGCTGTTAATTGCATCATTGCTCACGATTGGCTTTCTGGGGTTCCGGTTGCTGCAACAGCGCGTGGCGCAACGCGCCTCTGTGCGCCGCGTAAATGAACTGCTGCGTTTCTTTGATGACATGAGTTTGCTGCGCGCCCGTGCACAGGCTGCGCGCGCACTGTTGGCTGGCGAGCCGGCCAACGAAGTCGAGCGTAAGGCGCTCGTCGCCGTGAGTCAGTGTCTCGCTGAACTGGCACGTGCGGTCGCTGAGTCGACGGCAGAAGGACGCAGCAGCGTGCTGGCGCATCCTATTGTGGGCGCGTGGTTGCGCGCGTTGGCCGTGACGCCGCAAGCGCTGTCGTACGATGAAGCGCAGCGTGCCGCGCTGAAGACACTGTTTGTAGATGTTGGGGCGCCGGCCAATCGTCGTGAACCGCTGGATGAAGGCAGCCGCGCGTTGCTTGAGCGTGATGCGGTGTTGTTTCGCGCGGAAGAAGCCGAGCGAATTTTCTGATCAGGCAGGCACTGCGGTCAGCGCACGGCGGTCAACGGCGCTAAGCGCGCCCCCGGAACTCACGCGGTGAGCAAGTCGTGCGTGGCGGCCACCATGTAGCGCAGTCCGATGTCCAGTGAGCGTTCGTCAATGCTGAAGCGCGGATGGTGATGTGCAAACACAATGCCTTCGCTCACATTGCCGGCGCCAATGAACGCGAACACGCCAGGCGCTCGTTGTTGGTACGCCGAAAAGTCTTCGCCGCCCATGCTGGGTCGCATTGGCTCAATCGCCTCGGTGCCGAAGGTGCGCGCGGCGACGTCAGTGAGTCGCGCGGTGAGTGCGGGATCGTTCACCACCGGGCGATACCCGAGTTCGTAGGTAAACTCGTACGTGGCGCCAAAGCCTTCAGTGATACCGCGAATGAGCTGCTCCATGCGCTGCGGAATCTGCTTGCGCAGCTCGGCATTGAACGTGCGCACCGTGCCGGAGAGGTACGCGGAGTTGGGGATCACGTTGAAGGCCGTGCCCGCAATGAACTGGGTAATGGAGACGACGCACGGGTCGAGCGGATCCACCATGCGCGAAACCACCTGCTGCAGCGCCGTCACGACCTGTGCACCGATCGCAATCGGATCGATGGTGTCGTGTGGAATCGCGGCGTGTCCGCCGCGACCTGTGATGGTACACTGGAACGTGTCAGGGGCGGCCATGGCTGGTCCGCTGATGAGGCCCATACGCCCGGTTGGCATGGACGCCCAAAGGTGCAAGCCGATCACTTCATGCACGCCGTCCATCACGCCCGCGTTCACCAGCTGCTCGGCGCCACCGGGTGAGAGTTCTTCGGCGTGCTGAAAAATGAATCGTACTTCGCCGGCGAGTTGATCACGATGCGCTGAGAGCAGGGTGGCGAGGCCGAGCGCGATGGCCGTGTGTCCGTCGTGGCCGCAGGCGTGCATGGCGCCGCGGTTCTTTGAACGCCACGGCACGTCGGCTTCTTCTTCAATCGGGAGCGCGTCAATATCGGCGCGCACGGCGATAACACGTCCCGCGTCTCGTCCAGCCAGGCGTGCGACAACACTGGTGGCCGTGGGACGCGTGATACTGAGATGCGGCAGTGCGGACAATACATCGTGGATGTACTGCGCCGTGCCATGTTCGCTGAACGAAACTTCCGGATGCTGATGCAAATGACGACGCCACGCGATCACCTGATCACGCAGGGCCGCGGCGTCGTGCTGCAGCGTGTCGAGCGACAGCTGCGCAGCAGTGGGTGCGGTCATGGACGGGTACTCCAACACGCGGGGGGACGGGCGACCGGATGGAAACGCCCGTGCTTAGTGAGGCTCTACCGATAACTAGCGCGGCGGATACGGAAACGCCACGCGCGGATATGCCGGGGGCTTCGGAACGTCCCGGGGATCCTCGGCGATTTTCTGTTTCAGGTGCGCGATCGCGGCTTCGAGCTGCGCGTCTTTCCCATTGAAGGTGGCGTGCGGCAGGTTGTCCACTTCGATATCTGGAATTACGCCGATCTGCTCAATGAGCCACTTGCCCTCAGGGCCGTACACGCCGGTCATGGGTGCGCGGGCCACACCACCGTCGGTGAGTGTGTTCACACCGCTCAACCAGATTTCGCCGCCCCACGTGCGCGTGCCGATGACGACGCCCATGCCAAGCCGGCGGAAGCCGTCGGCAAAGGCTTCCCCGTCAGACGCGGTTTCGGCGTCGACCAGCACCACCATGTGACCGCGGAATGCGTACTGCATGTTCCAGGTGGGTTCAGCCGCGCGACCCTTCCAGTACATCCAGGCTTTGCGCATGAGTTTGTCGAGAATGAACGAATCAATGTTGCCGCCGCGATTCTGACGCACGTCAATGATGAGTCCCTGACGGTTGAACGCCGGGTAGAACTCGCGGTACCACTGATTCACATCATCGGCGCCCATGGCGCGCAAGTGCACGTAGCCCATGGTGTTGTTGCTCGCGGCTTCGACGGTGCGGCGGCGTGAGAGTTCCCAGTCGGTGTAACGCAGGTTGCTCTCGTTTCCGATGGGTGTGGTGACCACATCGCGCGTGCTGCTGCCGCGTGCAATCGTGAGCAGCACCTGTTTACCGGTTTGATCGCGCAGCAGTTCGCCAATGTCTGGCGCGTCGAGTGTGCGCACACCGTTGACGGCGGTGATGACATCGCCGGCTGCAATGTCGAGATACGGGTCGGCGAGGGGTGCGCGCTGATCGGGATAGTCGGGATCAGCTTCGTAAATGCGCGCAATGCGATACCCGCCGCGAGCAGGTTCGCGCACAAGATGCGCGCCGAGTGAGGCGGTGTTGATGATGTCGGGCGCTCGGCGCAGGTCGCCGCCGCCAACGGATGTGTGCAGCGCCGAGAGTTCGCCCACCATCCAGCCGATGAGGACGGAAAGTTCCTGACGCGTGGTAATGCGCTCAACAAGCGGCTGATGTTTGGCGAGCGTCGCGGCCCAGTCGATGCCGTGAAAGCCCGGATCGTAGAAGTAGTCGCGTTCAAGGCGCCACGCGTCGGTGAAGAGTTGGCGCCAATCGTCGCGCACATCAATGGCGAAGCGCCAACCGGAGAGGTCCACGCGTGAATCGGCAATGTTGCCGGGTTTGACGGCGCGGGCGTCGATGACGTGCAGTGCATCGGCGCGTCGCACGAGCAGTTTCTTGCCATCGCGTGAAAGTTCGAGAGAGCGGGCGCCTTCTACAATGGGTACCGCTTCGGCTTTGTGCGCACGTCGCAGCGCGTGTACATCGGTGCGTGATTCGCCGCGCGCGAGATAAAAGAGTGCGTCGGCGTTGGTGACGAGCTGTGAGTAGTTGCCGGCCGGCACGGGCACGCGGTCAATGCGGCGCATGATGTTCGCGGTATCAATGCGAATGTCGGTGCGTGCGGCGGGGCGTGCGGCTGGTGCGGTAGTGTTGTTGGCTGGTCGTGCGGTGGTGTCTGTGGCCGCGTGCAGTTCGTCGGGGGCGCGGAATGGTGACCGCACGCCGGTGCGCAGGGCGAGCTGGTAGATCTCGATCTGTTTATCGAAGTACGGATCGGGTTGGCGCGCGCCCCACGGTGAGCCTACGCTCGTGCGCAGGTTGCGGTCGGAGAGAAAGTAAAGGAAATCACCCTTGGGATCCCAGGCGGCGCTGAACGAGTTCACGCGATCGCTGGTGAGCGGTGTGGAGCGATTGGCGGCCACATCGTACAGCATGAGTCGTGTGAACGTGTTGCGTTCCACGTGTTCCCACACGAGGTACCGACTGTCGGGTGACCAGCTGCGATCCCCAACGCCTTCGCGATTGAGATTGAGTTTGCGCACTTCATTGGTGCGCAGATTGCGGAGATGGAAATCATTGTTGTTGTCGGCCCAGGCAATCCACGCACCGTCGGGGCTGGGTGTGCCTTCAAAGCGCAGCACGGTGCCGTCGCGTGTGAGCAGACTGTCGGTGCCCACGCCATTGGCGGGCACACGAGCAAACTCCAGTTCGCCGCGTTCATCGGAGAGTGCGAGCAGCGATTTGCCGTCGGGCATGAATACGGCATCGCGGTAGCGCACGGAGTCTTTGAGTGAGGCGCGCACAAGTCGGCCCGGGCCGGCCGGTGCGACGAATACGCGGCCGCGTGATGTGAGTACGACACGATCACCGGTGGGTGACAAGTGCGCTGATGACAAATACTGCAGCGGTTCACTGACCCAGCGCTGCCGCAGCTGATCCAGATCTGACGCAATGGTGATATCTACTCGGCGCGTGCTATCGGTTCGTGTATCGAGCAGCCACAAGTCGGCGCCGTTCTGGTACACAATGCGACCGTTGTGCATGGCCGGGCGGATTACATCCCAGCCGCTGTGTCGCGTGTGTTGCTTGAGGTCGGTGCCGTTTTCGGTGACAGACCAGATGTTCATGGTGCCGTCGCGATCGGTTACGAAATACACGCGCGCGTTGAACCACAGTGGTGTGTGCGATTCACCGCGCCATTCGGGGGTGACGCGCTGCGCTTCGGCCGCGCCTTCGCGAAACACCCACACATTGCGCGCCGAGCCACCGGTGTAGCGCTTCGTCACGTTGTTGTGAAAGTGAGGGCGCACAAAATAGAGCGCGCGTCCACTTGCGTCGTACTGGCCTTCGCTCGCACCGGCGAGTGGAATGAGTGTGCGCACGTGATCGCTCAGGTTCACGCGCACCATTTGCGGTTTGGGAATGCCGCTGTATTTAGTGGTCGTGTACACCAGTTCACCGTTCGGCGTGAACGCGGTAGCGAGGGACGCTTCACCTTCCCACGTGCGTCGCGTGGGCAGGCCGCCAGAGAGTGGCATGGTGTACACCTCCGTTTGTCCTTCGTAGCGCGCGGTGAACGCGAGCGTGGTGCCGTCGGGTGAGATAACCGGATGTGATTCTTCAGCGGGATGCGAGGTAAGGCGACGGGCGAGCCCGCCGGTGGCGGGGACCTGCCACAAGTCGCCTTCAGCAGCGAATACGATGGTTTCGCTGTGCAGTGTTGGGTGCTGGTAGAAGCCGCGTACGCCGGGTTGTGCGGCAAGTGGAGTGGTGGCGAGGGCGAGAGTAGCGAGGGCAAACGTGATGCGCGCGAGTGTGAAGCGCTGATGGGATTGCATGCGTGTGGCTCCGGGGCGGGGAACGGGTATGGCGGGGAAGTTCCGTGCGGGAGCGGGGGCGTCAAGTGGTTTTGTCTCGAGAACTGTGACCAGACCTGTGTGGCACGTGCAGATCATCAAACCAGGCGAAGGATGATCCAACTCGGCGTCCTTGCGGCGGTTGCCACCTCCTGCACCTCGAGCGCAACTTCGGGGACCATGCAGCCGACAGAAGGAGCTGTGGATGGTGTCGTGAGAGATGGAGGTGGGTCGGAGAGACCGTCTGCATCGCGTTGTTCACCTAGGAGAGAGTCTTGACCAGTCTGCCAGATCGTGAACGGGCGCGGACACTTCAGGCGCGTCGGCGCCCGCCGCACCGTATCATCGGCCGGAAACAGTTCGCAGCGGTGATGTTGTCGTTGGTAATTCCGGCAGCTACCGCGCCGGCAAACGAACAGGGTGGACGGCATCCAGATGCGAAGTTCATCAGTGAGAGCGTGCGGACATCCAATACCGTCCGGTTAAATGGACCTCGCGCCGCGGCTGGACTTCGACTCGCGGCGGCCGCCGCGACAATCGGTGTTGAAGATGGAAGCGATCATCTGATTTTCAACCGAATCGATGGCGTGGCCGTCACGCGTGCCGGCAACATCGTGGTAATGGACGCAAAGGCGAATGAGTTGCGCGTTTTTGACCGTACCGGGAAGTTCGTGGAGCGCATTGGACGTGCCGGCGATGGGCCTGGAGAGTTCCGAAATCCTGCGGCGATCGTGGTCGCGCCGCGCGACGAACTTCTCGTCATCGACCTGCGCAGGCGCCTTTCGACCTTTGTGAAGGGACCGCAAGGTTATCGGATCGCAAATACCGTGACGCTTCCCTTTGGCGTGCAGTCGATGTGCTACCTGCGGAATGAGTTGGTGGCCGCCAGTCGGTCTGAAAAAGATTCAGCGGTTGTGGCGGTGCTTGATTCTACTGGCGCGGTGAAACGGCGGTTCGGTCGGTTATACCAGTCGCCCAATTCATATGTCAATGCCACAATCAACAGTGGCCGAGTAGCGTGTGACGAGACGAGCGGACTCGTGTTCTTCACGCCGAAAAGCTTGATCGGCGACATTCGTGCGTACCGACTTGACGGCACGCCGGTGTGGCGGACGACGGTGTCCGATCTGAGCGCGAACGTGCTGCTTGAACAGTCAGACGGCGGAATCGCCGTTGAGTCGCGGCCAAACTCGGCGGGTGTTCACAACCTTAGTGGGTTCGTGATGGTACCCGGAGTCGGGCTCGTGACGCAGTATGATTTTCTCTCGAACGCGCAGCTGCGCGAGCGAGACGCAGCGGGCGTTCGCTTCACCGTTGTGCTGAATCCAAACACCGGGCAGGCGGTCTTGTCGGATCAGCCTGTACCCGTGATCGGCGCGGTGGGACCGCGCATGGCCGTTGTGACGTTCGATGCGCCGTTCCCCCGTGTGGAGATTCGAGCGTTTTCGGCGCGATAATGCAGACAAAAAATGGGAGTAACGACTGCTCGCTGCTCATAGCATTTTCTTATGCTATCAGTAGCGTGTCGTGACAACTGGCTCCAACCTCACATGCGACTCACCCAGGCAGTACTCCTATTTGCGATTGCGCTCGGCGCCCGTACTCCCCTCGGCGCACAGCCTTCAGAAAAAGTGCGCATCGCGACTGACCTTTCTCGAGTAAGTGCTGTGCGCGAGCTGTCAGACGGGACGCTGTTGTACACGGACACGCAGGAACGCGCGCTCTTTGCAGTTTCCGTCGGAAGAGTGCCACGACAAGTCGGTCGAGAAGGCGACGGCCCCGCGGAATACCGGCAGCCTGCCCGACTGTTCGCTCTTGGAGGCGACACCACGCTTGTGGTCGATGGCTCAAACCGCCGGTGGCTCTTGCTCGTCGGAACTCGTTTTGCTCCGCTGCCGGACGTTGCGAAGGCGTTGGCTAGCGCACTCGGCGCTGAGCTTGAGTCCATCGACTCAAAGGGTCGCGTACTCCAGCTCGCCGGGTTCGCCATTCCGCGGAAGGATGTCCCGTGGCGATACGCAGGTCAGCCTTCAGGAGCTGATTCGATTCGCGTGCTGCGGTTTCATCTTGGCTCAGACAGGGTTGATTCGATTCGCACGCTTCGCGGCGGCTACGATGGCCCATCCGTTCAACAAGCAGTAACGCTCCGAGGAAGGCGAACGGTGCACCAGGTCGTCAACCCGCTCCGCGCGAGCGAGTGGGCGACAACATTTCGCGATGGTACGATTGCGGTAGTATACCTGAATCCGTATCGCGTTGAGTTTATCGAGCCGAACGGCCGCGCGAGCGTTGGACCAATAGTTGAAGCACCAATGCGCGTCACGGATCAAATCAAGCGATCTGTCCTGGCGCTTCGGTGGAGTGACGATGATGGCTCGGTCAAGCTATCACCGTCGGATTTCCCGTTCTGGTCAGCTCACGTGCCGGCGCTCGAGATGGTGCTCACACACCCAGTGCTGGCGGCCGACGACGGCCGCCTGTATGTACATCGTCGACAACTTGACCGGGGACCGCGTGTCGTTGATGTGATCAATCGAAGCGGAACGCGAGTAACGCAAATGCAGTTGCCGCACGGCGCCGCGCTGGTGGGCAGCGAAAAACGTGGGCTCTACGTGATCGTCACTGATTCCGATGGTGTGCAGGAGTTGTGGCGCTACGGCTATCCTTGAAACATCATTAAGCGCTTCGATGGAAACTGCGAATACGTTGGAAAGCGTGAGGCTATGTGTCAGAGCGTCTCCGGTGCTCATCGTTCAGGGCGATCGCGACATAGACGTGGATCCGCTCCAAGCAGATAGCATTCTTCGTCTCGTCAACCCGGGTCGCGCGAGTGAGCTGCGCTGCGTTCGCTTTGCAGATACAGATCATACCTTCACGGATATGGAGCATCACCGGTGGAAACCACACGAGGGCACTCTTCGTGAGATCGTATCCTTCATCACACGATTGGCAACGCAAAGCAACGCTATGAGAACAGCGAGGGATGAGCGACTAGTCTCGTGCCAACGAGTAGGCAGGAGTGTGGTTCCATGAGCGGGGGCGACACGGAGACACTTAGTTCGAAAACCGCATCTCGCCAGGCCCTGCTTTCACGCCGGCCACGCGTCAGTGCCACTGCGACTACGGTTTTCCTTGCTCTGCTGGTTAGCTCTTGCGCGTCCGAGCGCACGACTGGAGGCTCGGGTCAACCAACTGAGCTCATCATTGATCGAGCACATTCAGCGTCATTGTTCGACGTCACTGCAGTTCACGCCCTGGACGGTAACAAAGCGCTTGTGCTGTCTCATCGTGAGGCCACTGTTGATCTGCTTGATATGGAAAGCGATAGCGCCACTCGAGTAGCCCGCAAGGGTAGTGGCCCATTTGAGCTGCGCTTTCCGATCGCGTTCGCGCCTCATCGAGGTGCTTCACTACCCAGGGTAGTTGACCTCGGCCGACGCGCGCTCATATCGCTCGACTCGACGCTACGTGACGCGCCATTTCCAACCTCGGTGGATGCACGGACAGACATTGTACCACTTCTCGCGCACATCCCGGTGACGGCAACATCGGAGGGTCAGCGCTTCCAGCTGTTCAAGCCAGACTCTGCACTTTTCTATCCTCGATCCTTCCGTCGCGCTTTGATACTTGCAGTCGAGGGTCAGGTGATTACGGATACGATCACCCGCTTCGCACCCATCGACTCGGGGACGCCCGTTACGGCCACGTATCTCCCCGACCATCCGCTGGCTTGCGCAACAGGCGATGCGGGACTCTTCGTGCTAGATCCAGTTGCGCAATCGATCAGAAGCTTTACGGGCAACGCCGAGGGCCCACGATTCGAGGTTGACCAGACGTTGATGCAGGTTCAGGGCGCAACTCTCAGCCGCGAGGAACAGCTAAACTTCATAAGACACCTCAACAGGCGCGCTCTGATCGGAGCAAACATGTCTGCCCACGATTCAACTGTTGAGCGTTTAGTCAGAGAAAGCGAGTCCGATGGTTCGGTACAAGTATTCATCGGAACTACGCGTCCACTAGCCGCCGCTATGGTATGCGATCAAGCCGGTGGCTACATCCTGCTTGAAAGGTTCGAGCTGACGCGTGAAGGCGTAGGGCATTCGGGAACGTGGGTCAAAATCCCGCTAGGGCAAAAGGCTGCTCCAACCGTGCTACGCTCGCCTCGCAATATCAGGGTATTTGCCGCATCGGGCACAACACTCTGGGGAGTTCAGCGGGACGACGATGATCTGGAACGGTTGGTGCGGCTGCGAATCCCTGAGTAGGGAGAGGCTGAAGAAAAAGCGCTCGCGATGCAACCGTTTCGCGAGACGCTGCTGACTGCGCTTACCCGGCGTGTCGTTGACGTGCTCCATCGTAGCTGAAAGTGAGACGGAGCTTCAAGCAAGCAGCGAACCCGTTGGAAAGCGCGAGGCAATGTGTCAGAACCCCAGGTTCACGTGTGGGCAGCGCTTTGTCTGAGGCGACTCGGTTGTTGCGCGGCCGTAGTGGCACTGCTTGCCTCACGTAGCGCGCACACGCTCCTCGCCCAACCGACGTGGCGCGTCTCATCGTCCCCCACGCACACCATTGGAAGCGACGCCGCAGACGAAACGATCTTTTCCCGCGCAGTCGCGGCTCGACTTCACACGGGTCATCTCATCGTTGTTGATGGCAGCGTGAACGAAGTGCGCGTGTTTGACGCCAACGGCGCTTTCGTGGCCAGACGCAGCAGACGCGGACGTGGTCCGGGTGAGTTCGACGCGCGCAACTTTGCGGTCAGTACGGCGGCCGACAGTGTGTTCGTTCTTGAGCAACCGCCGGGAACGGCGCAAGTTCACGTCTTCACGCGCAACGGCGGCACATCACGATTCGCGCTGCGTGGTGCACCGGGAGCGCCTGCCTCTCTAAATCCGATGCTTCGGACGCCGAGTGGGCATGTACTGGCGGCGGTAGGCGGATTCCGCGTTGCTGCGCCACTCGGTGCTGGTCAGTCGCGCGTTGATTCGCTGCCGCTTGGCGTGTATTCGACGGGCGCTACGCCGCGCTGGGTGTCGATCGGCTCGGTGCCGTCGCTGGAGATGTTTGGCTATGCCGCGGCGAATGGTGAACCGGGCGTCGTGGGTTCTGCGTTCGGCAGTTTGCTCGTGACGGGCGTGTCGGGCAACTCATTCTGGATTGGCAACGCACGCACTGGTGCCATCCGCGTGGTCAACGTGAATGGTGCAACCGAGCGTACGCTGAGGCTGTCGAATGCACCAGCTGCGCTAACGCCCAAGCTTGTCGAAACACGTCGCGCCGAAGCGCTGGAAAACGCGGCAGATGGCGCCGCACGCGAACGGGTGCGCGCCATGTATGCGCGTGGCAACCTTCCCAGCACGCTCCCGCATTTCACACGGTTCACAGGCGGCTCGAACGGCGAGATGTGGGTGGAGCTCGCCGTAGCAAGTGAGCAGGATGAAACACACTTGCTGGTCGTGGATAGTCGAGGTGCCACCAAGGCGAGGGTGGTTGTTCCGCGTCGCCTGCGCGTTGATCAGGTCGGCACCGACTGGATACTCGGCGTGGCCAAAGACCTACTGGGCCGGGAGTATGTACTGCAGTATGCATTGACGCGGAATGCACGGTAGGAATTGCCAGCAGCGCCGTCGGCCTAAAGGTGACCGCTGAGTTGTTCCTGAGGTTCGCAGAAGACAAGCACCTTTCGTTTTGCACATCGCTCAAGCCATGCAAACATGACGCTGACAGGCCATTTGCGCATACGAGGGCGGTGCAACGGAACGATGTTTCGCGTGACCACGACGGCGCTCTTGGCGTCGACGATCGCAGCCTGCGGTGCTGAGTCACCGCCGCGCGAATCGCCGCTCGTTACGCAACTCGACAACACCGACCTCGCCATTCCGGACACCATGCCGTTCCTGAACGGGCGCACGCAGGCGGTGCTCGCAGACGGCTCCATCCTGCTCGACTTTCGCACAACCGCACTGCACTTCTCTCCGCGCGGTGCACTGATCCGCGCACTCGGCAGACCAGGCGGTGGTCCGGGCGAGTTCGGTCGTGTCTCGGCCATCATCCCACTCCCGGGCGACACGTTGCTGGCCGGTATGGACCCGCAGCGCAACAGAATAGTCGTGCTGCGAATCGCAGACGGAACGCTGCAACGCGAAGTGCCCATGCCATTCCGATTCTTCGCCGGACAACAGTGGCGCATTCGCGGCGACACTGTGTTCATGCCGGTCACGCTCGATGCACAACCGTTCGTGCGCTGGGTGCTGGCCACCGATTCGATTGAACGCTGGGGGTCGGCGCCTACGCTGATCGCGCAAAGCACCTCGGCGTATTCACGCGGTGGCGAACCGTCACTGGCACCATACGGTAGCAGCTGGGTCGCGCTCATGCCGGCCGACGATCGATTGTACATCACTGATGCACAGGGCGTCGCGCATTCGTACATTACGCTACCACGTCGAGAGCGGCTCGGTGTGCCAGCGGACCTGATTGAACAGACGGCTGCGCTCACGGCCGAAACGGATCGTTTTCTCGCGTCACTCTCCATGGGTGTAACGCAGTTGTCGGACGGCAACTATCTCGTGGTGCACGCGGATACCGACTTTGTGCAAGCGGCTACACAAGTGGAGTACTCAAACACGACGTACTGGGCGAGCATTGTATCGGCCGATCTCAGCCGAGCGTGTGTTGACGAGCCGATCCGGCTTCCGTCTGTGGATCTCGCGCGCGTCGTGTTCAGCGGCGATACCGTGCTGATGCTTGCGCGTACCGTGCATGACGATGGCACAGTGCGTGCAACGCAGCGACGATACACGGTTTCCTCTGAAGGATGTGCATGGACTGTGTTGGAGACACCCGTTGCGTTGACGCGTAATACTCCCGCCCGCTGAGCCGTGATGCTTCGCGCAGTGCTTTCGAGAGTGGTGGTGCGTGACAACCTTGCGCCTCGTATCGCACTGCTATGCGTCGTGCTTGCTGCGGTTCTCGGCTGCCGAGACAAAAATGACGCAACGCGCGCTCGGGTTGTCATCACACTCAGCGATTCTGTGACGATCTCCTCCAGCGGTGACAGCGTGGATCTGCAACCACGCGTTCCCGCGATTTCGCGTTCGGGTTACATCGCCGCGTATCGCGAAGATCAGCCGTCTGGAGGCGTGGCGGTTTTCTCCGCGAGCGGTGAGTTCTCGCAACTTGTTGGTCAGAAAGGCGGAGGACCGGGAGAGTTTCGGGAGGTGAGCGCCGTTGGTTTTGGCGCCGCCGATACACTTTGGATTGTAGACGGCTTTTTTACCGCACACGCGTATGCACCACCGCCGAGCCTGGCGTATGCGCGCAGCGTCAAGGTAGAAGAGCCGCTGCTCGGCGAGCCCACTCGCGACGGCATTCTTTCCGCGGCGTATGTGCGATACGGAAAGGGTGTGATGCCACCAGCGCTGCGCAGGTGGTCCGATGCGCTGTCGGTTCGCTTTGGGCCTGAGCACGCGGTTGAAGAGGCCGACGCGCTGCTTGGTGTAGTGGCTCCAATGGATTCGGCACACATCTGGGCGGCGCGGGGGAACGCATACCGTATCGAACTACTATCGCGCGACGGCACGGTGGTGCAAACGATCCAGCGGGATGTGCCATGGTTTACCAGTGAACCCGCACTGCCAGGAGCGCCGTGGAGCGCGCCACCGCGTGCGCGCATTGCAGCCATTTCGAGCGACGACCACGGGCGACTGTGGGTGCTGGTGCGTCGAGCGCATCGCAACTGGGTGCCAGCAACGCCGCGCGGTGTGGATGCGAACCGTCCGGTTCCGATTCGCAACATGCCTTCGTTTACAGAGAACAGTCGATTGTTTGAGGGAGTGATCGAGGTGTTCGATGTGAAGTCCGGTGCGCTGCTTGCGTCACGAGAAGTGAGCGGGGCGTTTCTCGGATTTCCGGCGCCGGGGTATGCCAGCGAAATCGTTGAGACCGCGGCGGGGTTGATCGCGATTCGTATATGGAAGCTCGGCACGAGCTGACGCAGAGTCGGGGGCGCATCTGGGACGAACGTTCGTTCGAATGCTTAGTATCCCTGAACGCCGCGGCCGCGCCGATCATGGCTCACAAGAGACTCAAGCACTCCCCGCCATGGGCCCGTCACGTGCCAGCCATGCCATCGCGCTTGGCATCGTTTCTCTCACGCTCGCCTGTCAGCCGTCAGACAGCGCCGTTTCCACAGAACTGGTGCAATCCCGCACGCAGCGCGGTGACACCGCCGTAGTGCGCACCATCTCAGGATCAACCTGGGGTGACTCCGCTGTGCTCGAACGCGACCTGACCATTGGCGTCGAAGACGGCGATGAACGCTACATGTTTGGCAGCATCAATGCGATTGCGGTCGACGCGAGTGGTCGTCTGCTCGTGCTTGATGGACAGGCGCGAAGCGTTCGTGTGTACGACAGCACCGGTGCGCACCTCGCCGATTGGGGACGCGATGGCGCAGGGCCCGGAGAGTTTCGGTCGCCAGACGCGGGGCTCGCGGTGCTTTCGAATGGGGATGTTGTGGTGCGTGATCCGGGCAATGCGCGAATGCAGAAGTTTTCGCCCGACGGTACGCCGAGAGACACATGGTCGGTGATCTCGGGGCAGTGGAGATCGCGAGAGCCGCTGTTCGTGAATGGTGATACGCTGCTTACGCTGCAACCATCGCGTGAAATCACCGACATCAACAATGTGTCCATGGCCTTGGTACGCATTGCACCGAACGGCGCAGTGATCGACACGCTCGCACTGCCTGTGCAAGGTGCGGCACGCGAACAAGTCACCACGCGCCGTGGGAATAACAACGCGAGTTTGCCGGTGCCGTGGACGACGTCATCGCAGTGGACCTGGCATCCGCGTGGCTACTTCGTGTCTGGCAACTCGGATGCGTATCGCATCACCCTGCAGCAACCACAACGCGTGCTTCAGATTGAACGAGACGTACTGGCCCAACGCGTTGCAGACAATGAACGCGCGCAGGAGACCGAACGCGTCACTGCAGGCATGCGCTGGCTCGATTCATCGTGGACGTGGAACGGCGCGCCCATTCCGGATACCAAGCCAGCGTTCGAACAACTGTTCGCCGCGCGTGACGGTCGCGTGTGGGTGCTGCGTGCAGGCGCCGCTGTTGAACGTGCAACGCCCGAGACCGACGACAACGGCGTAGTGCTGCGCTACACCGAGCGGCGCACGTTCGACGTCTTCGAAGAAGACGGCACGTTTCTTGGGTCTGTTGCCGTTCCGGACGAGTTCGGCGCTCGGCCGGCGCCAGTCTTTGCGCGCAACGCCGTGTGGGCGGTGGTGCAAGGTGCCAACGGCGAGCCGCAGGTCGCGAGGTTTCGACTGGTGGGTGTGAACTAACGCGTCTACAACCCCGCCGTCAACGCAATCCGCTCACGCGTTGACACGACCACACCGCCCGCTGGTTCAATCGTCACCGCAAACAGCGTCGCTTCGTCAACCGGTACACGCGCGTCGATTGGCACGTACACTTCGCGGCCGTCAGCGGGAATGTCGAACACGCCGCCGTCAACGGGATACCGTTGGTCACGGTTCTTGTCGAAGATCCACAACTGATATTGCCACTTGCTACGATCATTAGGAGCGAGCCCGACAATGCGCATCACACCGCGCTGCGCGGTGGTGCTCCACACCACATCGCCTGCAGCGCCGAGTGCGGTTGAATCACTGGCCGGTGTCCACTGGATAACGACGGCTTGGCTGTCTGCTAGTGCCAACGAGTCGTGCAGCATGGCGGCGGTGACAACAACGGGCGCTGGCGCTGTGACCTCGCGAGGCGCGCGAACTACAAACGCGAGCATTGCGGCAGCAGCTAGCCAGCCGCTCCAGGCGGTAACCGTTCGCATGCGTGAACCCGACAGCGAGTTCTCAGCAGGCGCGACACGCTGCACTACAATGGGCGCCGTGGTGGTTGCATCAGCGTTCACACGCGATGCTGTCGCCGACGCAACGGACGACGCCTGCGCTCGCACCATCGCCTCACCTACATGAATGGCACGAGCAGACGCGGACTCAGGCAGCGCATCAAGCGACGACGCAGCCTCAGCGGCGAGCGCGGCGGTCAACTCGCCGAGCAGCAGCTCGTGTGATTCGTCCGCGCTGTTCGGCAGCGCGGTGTGCAAGGGATTCGATGGGTCGTGCATGTTGTCACCTGGAGTGTTCATAGCGTGTCACCGTCTACATCACGTACTGCGGCTTCTGTGCTGCTGCCGGCCAGCAAATCGCGCGCCCGTTGCAATCCACGACGAATGTGCGATTTCACCGTGCCGAGCGGGGTGTTGGTTTCACGTGCGATTTCGTCGTGTGTGCGACCGTGCAGCAACGAAAGTTCAAGTATTGTGCGTTGCGCTGTGGGTAACGCGCGCAACGCATCGCGGGCCCGTTCAATACGCACTTCTCGATCAATGTCGGGTTCCTGGTCCACCGCCATGTCGGTGTTGTCGCTGAGCGGCTCGAACTCGATGGCGCGTTGACGCTTGCGCAGTCGATCAATCAGCCGTCGTCGCGTCACCATGGCCACGAAGCCAGGCTCGGTCGAACGTGACGCGTCAAATCGCGCCGCGCTGCGCCAGAGATCAACGAACACATCCTGCACCGCGTCTTCGGCGTCATTGGTATCGGGTGACCAGCGACGCACGAGCGACCAGATGAGGGGACCGTAGCGCGCCACCACTTCGCGCACGGCGAGTTCGTCGCCGTTCGCAATGCGTGGCAGTAGCGGCGTGGCTGCAGCCGCGCTTGAAGAATCAGTCGTGGTCACCAACGTCAGATGCGACCGCGCGAGAGGAGCGTGAGGTTTCACCGCAAGTATTCGTGAGCGCGAGTGAGCTGGATGCACGGGGTTGAGCGGGGCCGCTGGCTGCATCCAACGCGCTCCTGCCTAACGAACAGCACCGTGTCCCAGCAAGATCCCGAGTGCGGACCTGCACTTGCCCCTTCAGTCCCGGAGCCTCTCATGAACCGTTGCATCGCATTTGCGTTTTTGGCTTCACTCCCGTTCGCCACACCATCACGATCCGAGGCTCAGCACCCCGCGCGCTCGAGCGCCGCCGCGTCACCGAGCATTCCGCAGGTCGCCAAGAGCGCGGGCATCTTCAACACACTGCTCGCGGCCGTCGAGGCCGCCGGACTCACCGAGACGTTGCTAGGCCGTGGCCCCTTTACGCTCTTTGCCCCAACGGACGATGCCTTTGCTCGGTTGCCGGCGAACACGGTGAGTGATCTGCTGCAACCGGAGAATCGTGAACAGCTGCGCACCATCCTTACCTATCACGTGATCGCAGGGCGCGTGTCGGCCGCGCAGGCGCGCACCGTGCGTTCGGCAAACACCGTAGCCGGTGAATCACTGCGCATTCGCTCAAGCAACGGCACATTGCGAATTAACGACGCGACCGTGCGCATTGCCGACATTCCCGCGAGCAACGGTGTGGTGCACGTGATTGATCGAGTGCTGATTCCGGACAACGCGGGTACCGGGTACAGCGCAGTCACACGGCGGCACTAAAGGCCGCGCGACGCGCTACGCGAGATATCGACGCGCGACTTGTTCGAGTCGGTCGTCGCCAGCCGTTTCGGCGGCGACCAGCATCTCTTCCACGTAACCGCGCAGCAGCGGCTCGCCCCAGTAGTATCCCGTGGCACGCTCGGCGAGCTGCGTCTCACCAACACGCGCGGCTTCGAGCAACGCGCGCGCGGCGGCCCGATCGTAGCCCGGATCGTCTCGCGGTGGCAGATCATAGTTGCGCCGAGGCATCTCACCTTCGGCGTCGTCACGAAGGAAAGCGCGTGACATGCTACTTGCGTTTAGGCGGCTTGGAATCGGGCGCGCGCACGGGAACCTCGCGCTCGATTGCACCGAAGTCGCGCTTGGGCGTGCCGCGGCTCGCGCTCTTGGTGACTTTGCGCGAGGTGGGTTCATCCTTTGGCTTGGGCCGCGGACGGCCCGCGCCGGTTTTGCCGCCCTTCACGGGCGTGTTGAGTAGTGGACACTCTGACAGTTCATCTACTGAGTATGCGCACATCAGGTGGAAGGGTCAATGCTCGCGATACGCGTGCGTCAGATCACAAGAGCAATCAAAATCGACCTATTGGCGGAGATCCGACTGCAAGAACGCGGCGTACAGTCCAAAACGGAGCACTCGTACGCCAATTCGGCGCACGAGTGTTGGCTCGTTTACGTCACAGCGTTGTCGCACAGCGGCAGGGAGGCCATCGTCATGCATCGTTCGTCCTGGTCCACTCGATTGTTTACGCTCGGCCTCTGCCTGACGGCGATGGCGTGCGAAGGTGAAACGGGGCCGGAAGGTCCCACGGGTCCACAAGGCATACCAGGCGTTCCCGGCCCCACCGGTCCCGGTGGTCCCGCCGGACCCACTGGCCCCGGCGGCCCGGCTGGCGCTCCGGGCAACAACAATGGTCGCACGATCTACGCGGTCGACAGCATGAACATGCTGATCACGTTCGGCGCGCTCCGCCCCGATCAGGTTGGTCGTCGTATGACGATCACCGGACTCGTGGCCAACGAAAAAGTTGAAGGCATTGATTTCGGTCCGGTCGACGGACGGTTGTACGCGCTCGGTTCATCCAGCCGCATCTACACGCTCGATACACTCACCGGCGCAGCAACAGCGGTTGGCACCACCCCATTCACGCCTGCGCTCGCGGGTACGCGCTTCGGGTTCGACTTCAATCCCGTTCCGAATCGCATTCGCGTGCACGGTAACCTGAATCAGAACTTGCGTCTTGTGCCGCGCCTTGGTGGTGCAACAGACGGTGCAGTGGCGGTGGTTGACGGTGCACTCACCTACGCACTCGGCGATCCCGGCACACTCAGCACACCGAGCATTGGCGGAACGGCGTATACGAACAGCGTGTCAGGTGCTACAACAACCGTCCTGTACGCGATCGATTTTGCGCGTGATGCACTCGTCACGCTCGCTGATCCAAACAATGGCGTTGTCACCACCATCGGACCGCTTGGCGTAAACACCACGGGCGACGTGGGCTTTGACATCGCGGGCAACACCGGCACCGCATACGTCACACTCACCACCGGCAGCGGCTTCACCGGCTCAATGCTTTACGTAGTGAATCTGCAGAGCGGCTCGCTCTTCCCGGTTGGTGGTGTCGCGAACGCCACCCCCATCCGCGGAATCGCCGTCGCACCGTAAGCGCAGTTCCCCAAAAGTCTGTTGCAGTTCTTCGTGTCCTTCGTGCTTTCGTGCCCTTCCCGTCCGCAGTTCCCCCAGCATTGGGAGCATCTCGGCGTAGAAGCCAGACGCTCTTCTTATGCAAGGGAACGTCGGCGGGAAGGGCACGAAAGCACGAAGGACACGAAAACTGCAAAAAATTGGACGGTTAACGAATCCGCGACCGCTGCGCCATGGTGTCGACCTTGGCGAGGATTTTTTCGGCGGCGATGGAGTCGCCGGCGGCTTCGAGTGAACCGGCGAGGTATTGGCCGGTGATCAGGTAGAGCACCGGGATGCCGGCAGAGGCGTCGTCGACCCAACCGTTCTCGGCGATCAACGCGTCCATACCGCGGTATTCAGACCAGAAGGATTTCGTGGCTTCTACGTCGAGCACTTCGTTGCCACGCAGTGGAATGAAGGACAGCGACGGTTCCGGTCGTGTGCTTACCAGCTTCTGCGCGAGACCGTAGTTGATGATGTTCTCGCCAAAGCCGAGTCGCGAGGCGTAGCCGCCGAACGAGAAGAACAAACCACGCTCCGGATACGCATGCTTGATCATGTACAGCACGAGTTGTTCGTCGCGCATCAGCATGTCGAGATTGATTGTTACGTCCATGCCATCGTGAACAAACCGCTGCGGCTGTGACAACCCGACCACTGGCGGAATTCCGTCAATCTCCGCGCGTGTAAGCGGAAACAGCGGCTTGGTTGGCATGGGCCAATCACGATCGCGGAATCGCGCCGGGCCTGCGGCCTTGTCGTACGGCTCAATCTTGCGATTCTGCAGCTGATGCGCGTACCACTCGGTGCCGAGGTATGGAACAACGGCCACCATCACATCACGTCGCACACCTTCAACCGCCTGCGCGTACCAGAGCGGGAATGAATCGTTGTCACCGTTGGTAACCAGAATACCGTACGGCTCGACCGAGTTCAGCAGATCACGCGCCCATTCACGCGTGAACGTGTGCTTGTTGCGCGGCGCGTCAATCGCGTTGGTCACGAGCGGAATCAGCGCCAACAACAGAATCGGCGTGGCCAGGCGAAGACCACGATCGGTAACGGAACCGGTACCACCAAGACGCGAAGCGAGCGACGTCCACAGCGTGGTGAGGCCGAGTCCGGCCCACAGTCCCCACAGCGAGAACGTCCACAAGTAGAAGTAGTCGCGATCACGCACTTCGCGGTCAACGCTGTTGCCGAGTTCTGGCGCCTGCGAGTGACCGTACTTGAAGTTGAGGTACACCACGAGCGCGATCGTGAGCGTAAACATGAGTCCGCCCACGTACCAGAATGTTCGCCGGTCGCGTCTGAAGTGCGTGATGCCACCAACAATTCCGAGCGTAAAGAACAGCAGCGCGAGCAGCGACTGCGCCTGCGGTGCCTGACCGTAGGCGTCGCGGAACCATTGCCACTTGAAGTACAGCCAGAACATGCCGTACTGCGCGGTGAGCGGCGCTTTGCGCTCGGCTACGTTGTGACCGGAATACTGTTCGCGATCAATGTGCGCCTTCACGCGACGATACGTTTCCGCGCTGAACGTGCACGACACATTGATGCCATCCGTACACGCCGAGACGCCGCCGCTGTTGAGATACGGTTCGTGCGCGGCACGAATCGGCATGGCCACAAACGGTGTGAGACCGACAATCGCCACGGCCAGTGTGCCGAGCAGCAAACGCCAGCGCAGCAAGACTGACGGCTGACGCATGAGAATGATCAAGCCAACGGCGGGCAGCGGAAGAAAACCAGCCGGGTGATTCGCGTAGCCAAGTCCAACGAGATATGCGGCCGTGAGCAGATAACGATCTGATGTCGGCTTGTCGGGGGAGTCGCTCCAGCGCAGCATGAGCCAGCTCACGGCCGCGAGTCCGAGCAGTGCAACCGTGTACACCTTCTCGTTGACGACACTCTGATTCCAGACCGTAAACGCGGTGCCGCCAATGAGCACGGTGGTGGCCGACGCCATGATGCGCGCCCACTTGATCGTGATCCACGTGCGCATCACACCTTCGGCGACGAGGAACCACAGTCCGGCCGACAATGCACTCGTTACGGCGGCGAGCAGATTGATGCGTGCACCGTATTCAAGCGGCAGCGGCAACAATCCAAACGCGTGTGCAAAAATGACGAACACCGGATTGCCCGGCGGATGCGGCACACCGAAGACTTTGGCAGCCGTGATGTATTCGCTCGTGTCCCACATCGCCGTGCTGGGGCCGAGCGTGAAGGCGTAGAGCAGAAACAGCGCGAGCGCGACGACACCGGCCGGTATCCACGGTGCATTGGCAAACCGTTCGTCAGCGCGTGGTGTTGTGGCGTCACCTTTGCCAAACGAAAGCAGTGTGGCCGGAATCAACCCGGCGTACGCAATGGCGAGACACAGCGCTGAAATGGTGGTGCCACCGCGCCACAGGTCGCCGTAACCAATGAGAAGCGCTAGCGCAGTCAGCGCGGCAAGGAGCGCCGTGCGCCCGCGCAAGGACGAAGCAAGTTCAGACATGTTGTAGGAACGAAGACGAAGAAGGGCGAATCAGAACGCGGTGTCGCCCAATGCCTGTTCGCGTGTCCACACGGAGTGCACAGTCACTGGTGAGCGCACCGGAATCCGTTGCGCGTCGTCCACCACGAATGCGAATGCACTGGCCACCGCATCGCGTGGCAGTACGGTCCGCATTTCCCAAAGTCCGCTGGCAATGTCACGCGCCACCGCAATTCGGGACTCCTGCGCATCGGGTACGTTGGAAGACTTGGTGCCAACCAACGTGACCTGCGAAGCCTCCGGCGCCCGCAGGGCAAACCGGACGATGCGCATCGTGTCGTACAAAGTATCATGGAGGGCCGCCCGCATGCTCCCCGCCCGCACGAGACGCGTTTCATCGACCACCGGGACCAGCCGGGCGATGACGGTATCCCCAATAAACTCGGCCCGGGCCAACACGGCCGACGAACCCCGCTGGAAGACATCCGTCAGGGCGGTGACGCCCATCCAGAGGGCCATCAGGGCCGTGACGGCCAAGCCACCCGCGGGCGCGAGCATGCCACGGCGACGCCAGCGGGTCATGGATGGCGGCAGCGACCAGCGACGCGGGGCGGGCAGCGTGTGCACGGTGGCCATAATCGCGTTTACGGAACGGGCGCGACGGGCCTGATCCACCGGCGCGGCCTGCCGGAAGGCGGCCTCGAGCTCGGTCGGAAGCAGGGGCGTGTTGGCGTCAGCCATGGATCACATCCGAAAGCAGAGTACGCAGGCGGTCGCAGGCCCGATGGACCCGCATTTTAAGGGCCGACACGCCAGTGCCGGTGACGGCGGACATCTCCGGATAGGAGAGCCCCTCCGTGAAGTGCAGGACCACGGCCTCGCGCTGATCCGGGGGCAGCGTCGCCAGGGCCTGCGCCAGCTCGTCGCGCAAAAAGGCGCGGTCGAGGTCATGGTCAGGCGCGGCGGCGTTCGCGTCAACGAGCTGGGTAATGACAGCCGTATCCCGAGGCTCCGGACGACGGCTGCGGTCGGAAAGGCGCGTGCGGCAGCGGTTCACGAGAATGCGCCAGAGCCACGCCCGGAACTTGTCCTGCTCCTGGTAGCTCGCCAGGTAGCGGTACGCGCGCAGGAACGTGTCCTGGACGGCGTCTTCCGCCTCGGCGTAGTCGCCGAGCAGGTGGGTGGCGTATCGCACGGCGTCGTCGTGGTAGCGGTCCACCAGGCCCCGGAAGGCCTCCGTGTCGCCGCCCAGGACGTGCCGAACGATCTGGGCATCGGTGGGGGTCATGGCAGTGATAACCCCTGAGATCGTCCGGCGGTCACACGGGTCTCGTTTTTTAGTTGCTGGCGGTGTTGCCGGCGCGCGGCAGCACGAGGTATTCAATAAAGAACTCCATCATGCGCGGCTGCGACAGTCCCGCGTGGCCAACGTCCGGTCCCACCTGCACATCGAAGCTCTTGCCGGCGCGCTGCAGGGCCTGAATGAGCTGCATGCTGTTCGACGGGTGCACGTTGTTGTCGGCCGTGCCGTAAAAAATCATGAGACGGCCCTTGAGCTTGTCGGCGTAGGTCATGGCCGAGCCGGCATCGTAGCCTGCCGCGTTGGCCTGCGGCGTGTACATGTAGCGTTCGGTGTAGATCGTGTCGTAGTGGCGCCAATCGGTGACCGAGCTGCTGGCCGCGGCCGCGTGGAAGACATCAGGGTGACGCAGCAGCGCCATGGCCGATGCATAACCGCCATACGAGGTGCCGAACACACCAACGCGTGAACCATCGACATACGGGCGCTTGGCGATTTCGCGCACGCCGGCCGCGAAGTCGTCGATTTCCACCGTTCCGAGCTTTTCGTAAATCGCGTCCAGGAACTTCTTGCCACGGCCGGCCGCGCTTCGTGCATCGAGCGTGAGTACAAGGAATCCGTATTCGGTGAGCGCGTTGGGTGTGCTGAACGTTTCGCGCGCACCGTTGGTAGCGGGGCCGCCGTACACACTCACCAACACGGGATACTTTTTGCTCGGATCAAAGTTGCTCGGCTTGTGCAACATGCCGTGCAATTCTGTCACGCCGTCAGCGGCTTTGAACGTGAACATTTCCACCGGCTTGAGGCCGAGTGCGGTGGCTTTGGTGACGTCGCTAGTGAGCAATTCGCTGACAAGTTTGCCGCTCGCATCACGCAGTGTTGATACCGGCGGCGCGTTGTGTGTTTGTGCAATGTCAACAAAATGTTTGCCGTCGGGCGACAGGTTCACGGTGTGATTGAACGCCGGGTCGGTGAGGCGCACATTGTTCTTGCCCGTGAGCGACACACGGTGCAACTGCAGCTTCATATGATTGTCGCCGCTGCGCGCCATGTACCACAGCTGCCCCGCTTTTTCGTCAACACGCGTAATGCCGGCCACTTCGAACGCGTGTGATGTGAGCGTGGTCAACAAACGCCCGTCCATGTGATACAGATAGTAATTCTTGAAGCCGTTGCGCTCGGACGTCCAGATGAAACGCTGATTGTCGGAGAGCCAGCGAATGTCGGGGCGATTGTCCGTCCAGCTGGCGAGCCACTCTTCGCGCACAATGGGGCGACAGGCCCCGCTCGTGGGACTGCAGCTCGTGAACTCCATCACGTTTTGCCGACGGTTGGTGCGATTGAACGTGATCGCACTGCCGTCTGGCGTCCAACCTACACGATACACGTAGTGGCCAACGGTGCTGTCGGTAAATGGCGCACCACTGCGCACGTCCACGCGCATACTCTTGTTCGTGGCTACGTCGTACACGAACAGATCAACTACCGGATTGGCGCTGCCGGCTTTGGGATACGCTTCGGTATCCATGGTGCTCTGAATCTTTGTTTGCGACAGCTGCAGGAAATAGTCCTGCACTGGCGACTCGTCAAACCGATAGTACGCGAGTTTGCTGCCATCTGGTGACCACCACATGGCGGTGGTTTGCGCGAGTTCTTCGCCGTAGACCCAGCTGGCGGTGCCGTACTTGATGCGTTTCTCCGCGCTGCCATCGGTTGTGACGGCACGTTCGTTGCTGCCGTCTTTGTCGAGCACGTACAGGTTGCGATCGCGGTGAACGGCGCGGCGCGCGCTGTCGCTGGTGTACGCGACTTCGGCCTGACGTCCTCGCTCAACGCGTGGACCGCCGGCGCCGCGGGCGCCACCGTTTGCTCCCGCTTCCGGTGCTTCGCTGGCACGTCGCGAGGCGATGTCGTATCGCATGCGCTTGCCGTTGGCGGTGTAGGTAAAGCTGCGCCCGTCTGCCTCCCACACCGGCGTGATGGCGCCCGAGCGCACGGCGTTTGGGATCTCGTTGCGCATTTTCTGGAACTGCGCGTAGCCCGGCATGGAGGGCAGGCGGTCCTGCGCGGGCAGTGTGGTGCCCAGTGCCGGGGCCACCGCCGAGAAAAGCAGTGCGGTGAATATGCCGGTGCGTACGGCGCGTAGGCGTACAGGCGTCTGCGATGCGGACGAGACCATGAAACACGACTCCGAGTGGGTAGGGCGGCTTACGAGCCGAGCGTGCGCTCAGGCACACGACTGGAAAAATACGCGCGGGCGACGGCGCTGGTTGAACGCCGCCGGGCTGGCTATCGCCGCGCTTTCCACGCCGCGAGAATCTCAGCCTCACGCTCAGGGGTGAGCACGAAGCGGTTCCGCGCGTGTCGATCAGCGGGGAGCGTATTCCACCAGGCGAGCGTGTCGCGCACCGTGAGGTCGATGGGGCGGAATTTAAGTCCGGCGCCGATCGCCTTGGCGGGGCTGATGGCCATCATGCCAAGCACGTCGCCGCGTGGTAGCCCCCAAGGGCACGCAAACGTGAGTTTTTGCTCCGCGAGGAAATCGTAGTCATCAACCCACGTGAGCGTGGTGGGCGTGTTGATCGCCGCGCGAGCGGCGTTGAGAAACTCAGGAAAGGTGAGCGTTTCCTTCGGACCCGCCACATTGAACGTGCCCGTTGCACCGGTTTCAGCAATGTGCACCATGAACTCGGCGAGATCGCGCACGTCAATAAACTGCGACCGATCGGTTGGTTTGCCGGGCGCAAGGATTTCGCCACCACGCGCGAGTCGAACCGGCCAGTAGGTGAAACGATCGCTGCTGTCTCCGGGACCTACGATATACGTGGGACGCACAACGATTGCACGATCACCAAAGACGTCGCGTGTCCGTGCTTCAGCGATTGACTTATTCACGCCGAAGCTATCGGCTGCTTCCTCTGCCATGCTCATGCGCACGGGCGTGGACTCTGCAATGTCGACCGTGCGATACGGATAGAACACGCCGGTCGATGACACAAACAAGTATCGCGTGGTCGCGTTGCGCAGCATCTCCGTGGACTGCTCAACCCACGCCGGATTGTTGGCGGAGTCGTCAAACACAAAATCCCAGCGTCGATCGGCGAGCGCAGTGTAGTCGCCGGCGAGATTGCCGTTTGCGTCTTTGGCGTCTCGGTCACCAACCAGCCGCTCTACGGATCCCGGAAGGTCAGCCTGTCTCCGGCCGCGCGTGAAAATCGAGACGGTGTGTCCACGCGCGACGAGATGGCGGACGAGATGCGGTCCGATAAAACCCGTACCGCCGAGCACAAGCACTTTGAGGGCGCGGGGGGCTGGCGGTGAAAAGAGACGGTCGACGTCCAGCCTGGGTAGGATTCCACGCGTAAATGCGGCGCCGCCGAGCAGGGCGGAGATCCGAAGAAAATCACGGCGGTTGTTCATGGCGAGCTCTCAAGGCAGGGCAGTCGCCCGCACACTCGTGGACGTGCCATGACGGGGCTGGTGCGGTGGGGTAGGAGCTTTCACGCTGCAACCAACGGTGAGCTTTCGCAACTCCAGCGGACACAATTTGTGTATCCGATGACATGCAGATGACACACCCGACGCATTGTGGGGTTACCTGATATATGGCCTGCCCGATTCGGCTTTTCCGGCTCCGGGCGACGAGGGTGGTACCGGCGCTCCCTGCGAGCGTCTCGAGCGAAGCGGAAGTACATGCAGGTGCAGCACATGCGAAACGCGGCCGGTTGTCTATGAGACAGCCGGCCGCGTTCGTTTACTTCTTTAGTTGTGATCTAGAGCACTTCCTTTAGCGAATCTCGGCGGTGGCTCGGTAATAGTCACCCATGAGATGCTCGGCGAAATACTCCATGAGCATGCGATTGAAGTACGGCTGCATGGGACCGAAGCCGTGCGCCTGTCCGGGCAGCATCATCATGTCGAATCGTTTGTTCGCTTTGATGAGTGCATCGACGAGGCGAGTGGTATTGCCGGGATGCACGTTGTTGTCCATGTCACCGTGCACCAGCAGCAACTTGCCCTTGAGATTGTCGGCGAGCTCTGCGTTTGTCGGCACGCGAATCTCGTAACGTGTCGAATCGTCGACGGTCACAACGCGCGCGCCGTTACGGCCCTGCTGCTGCGTTTGCGTACGCGCGCCACCGTTCCCACCGTTTGTGCGGCCGCGTTGCGTGGTATCGCGACGCTCCGTGATCACGCGCAACCCGTGGTGCTGCTCGCTCCAATTCTGGTTGTAGATGTTGTTGTCATGATTGCCAGCCGACGACACACCCACCTTGAAGAAGTCGTTGTACGGCGGCAGCATGAGCGCCGCGGCGGTGAGGAAACCGCCACCGGAGTGTCCGTAAATACCCACGCGGTCAATGTCGATAAAGGAGTGGCGCGCGGCGAGCTGCTCGATACCCGTCTTTTTATCAGCCAGCGCGTAGTCGCGCAGGTTGAAGTAGCCAAAGCTGTGGTAGGCATTCGAGCGCTGCGGCGTGCCACCGCGATTGCCAATCTGAATCACCACAAATCCAAGCTGCGCGAGCTGCTGCATCACGCCACCGGTGCTGAATCCGCTCGTGACCTGTTCGGTTTGCGGCCCCGGATAGACGTACGCGATAATCGGATACTTCTTTGTGGAATCAAAATCGGCCGGCTTCCACATGTTGCCGTAAATATCGGTGGTGCCATCGGCCGCTTTGGTGGTGAACGGAACCGGTGGTGACCAGCCCATTTCACGGATGCGTGAGTCATCCATGACTTCCAGTGACATCACCACGCGACCGGTTGACGCGTCACGCACCACCGACACAGGAATTGTGTCTGAGCGCGAGTAGTTGTCGACAATGAAGCGCTTGGTCGGCGAGACACGTGTGGCGTGATCGTACGTGCCGGGCGTGAGGTGCGTGAAGCCTGAGCCATCACCGTTCATGCGATAGGTGTGGCGCAAATACGGATTCGGGCCCGGCTCGCGTCCCACGCCGCTGATGAACATGGTGCCGCGCACCGTGTCCTGGTCCACCACGTTTTCGGCGCGCCACATGCCACTTGTCAGTGCGCGCTTGAACGTGCCGTCATGGCTGTACAGGTAATAGTGACCCCAGCCACTGCGCTCGGAAAACCAGACAAAATCTCCGCCGCGCGTGACATAACGGACCGGCTGAATTTCAAGGAATGCGTTTTCTACGGATTCGGTCAGCAGCGTTTTCATGGCGAGTGTCGTGGTGTTCACTTCCACCAGTTCCATGTTGCGCTGCAGGCGATCGCGTCGTACCAGACGGAACGTTTCCGACTTTACCGGCCAGTGCACGTTGCTAACCCGCTGATCTTTCCACTTGTCGACCGGTACCTTGCGTAGTGTTTTCTCGCCGCGCGTAAAGACGAACAGCTCTTGCTGACTCACGTCTGCTTCGCCCGGCATTGAATACTTGTATGAACTGAGCGTCGGACGCGGATTCGAAAGCACGTTCACGAGATACAGCTCCTTCACTTTGCGCGAATCGTTGCGCTGCACGGTGAAGGAACGGGAATCCGGCGACCAGCTGACGCTGGCACGCACGCGCGGATCGCGGCTGCGGCTCTGCTGCCCTTGGGTGTTCTGATTCTCCTGCTGATCGTCGTCTTGCTGCTGCAGGTTGGTCGTGGCTGTGTCACGAAACCCAAAGCTGTAGTCTTTGACGCCATCCGTGCTCAGCTGCACGGTGTCGCCCGACTTCACGTCCACGACAAACAGGTTGTGTTCGCGCGCGAAGGCGAAGGCGGTGCTGTCGGGTGAAAAGTTGCGAAACTCCGGTGCACCACCGGGGCCGCCTTGCCCACCGCCACCACCACCCTGTTCACGCTCCTCGTCTACGGCCACGGAATCGCGGCGCCATGTGCCAAGGCTCGTGAGTGTTTCCGCCGCCAGATTCCACTCGTATCGCGTGGAGTCCACCTGGAACCGAATCTTCTTGTGGTCCTTCGTAAAGTTGAGCGTGGTAAACGGCAGCTTGCTGTGCTCATACGGCTTGCGGTGCAAGCGCGAGAGTTCTTCGGCCAGCTTGACATGATCGAACAGGGGACGCTTGGTGCGCGTGGTCGGCACCACGAGATAGAACGTGCCGCCGTTCCTGTCGCGCCAGTTGTAGAACATCGAATCGGTTTCACCCAGCCAGCGCGGCGCCACCGAGGTGCTGAAGGCGAGATTGCGCATGTTTGCCACGCTGAAACGATCGGCGAGCGTCCAGTTGGCGCGATTTACCCGAACGGTCTGTGTGGGTGGTGGCAGCAGGGACGGTGGCTGCGCGTGACTTTCTGCCACGGGCACTAACGCAGTGGCGCACAGCGCCGCGAGCGCGGCCGAGGCGGAAAAACGCGGGAAGCGCGAGGCACGAACGGCGCTCGGCGAACTCGTGAACTGCATGCGGATGACTCTCCGGGGGTGGGAAACGGCCGTGACAAGATCGATGCGCGGGGGAAGTCAAGCCGTTGCCCGCGCGAGCGGCTCGGCACAATATGCGCCCTCGCCACCGCGCGTGCAGTTCCGGCTGTGCTCGCGCCTGCATCACTCGTCTTGCCTACGCACTTCACCTCATGCCCGCTGTCCTTTCGTCCCCTACCGCCGCCGACATCGTCGCGCGGGTGGCCCGTGAACTCTCGCTAACGCCGGCACAGGTCCGGGATACGCTGGCGCTTTTCGATGAGGGCAATACGCTGCCCTTCATCGCGCGCTATCGCAAAGAGGCCACGGGCGGGCTGGACGAAGTGCAGCTGCGAGACGTGCAGGAGCGCTCGGCGTATCTGACCGAAATGGAAGACCGGCGCGCGGCCATTCTGCGCAGCATTGAGGAGCAGGGCAAACTCGACGACGCGTTGCGGGCGACAATCCTTCGCGCCGACAGCAAACAGGCGCTTGAAGATCTGTATCTGCCCTTCAAGCCCAAGCGCCGTACCCGTGCCATGATCGCGCGGGAGCGCGGGCTTGGTCCGCTGGCCGAGCAGGTGTGGAGCGGCACGGTCGACGATTCGGCCGTTGAAGCACTCGCGGTGACTTTCTTGAACGATGATGTGCCAGATGCGGCCGCCGCGCTGCAAGGCGCGCGTGATATTCTGTCTGAACAGGTTGCAGAAGACGCCGTGGTGCGTGGCTGGGTTCGTGAGCTCACGCGTGCACAGGGTCGCGTCAAGAGCGTCGTGATGACGGGCAAGGCCAGTGATGCGTCGCGCTTCAAGGACTACTTCGACTTTGAAGAGGCACTGGGCACGATTCCCAGTCATCGCATGCTGGCGATTCGTCGCGGCGAGGCAGAAGGTGAACTGCAGTGGCAGGTAGTCGCGCCGGCCGAACAGATTGTCGGGCGGCTCACGCGCGAACTGACCGAGGAGCGTCGCGCGCCTACGCAGCTTACCCTGGTCGCGGCCGACGCCTACAAGCGCCTGTTGGCGTCAGCGATCGAAGTCGAGTTGCGGGTGGAACTCAAAACGCGCGCAGATGACGAAGCGATCGTTATTTTCGGGCGCAACCTCGAACAGTTGCTGCTCTCCGCACCTGCGGGCGAAAAGCGTGTGATCGGATTCGATCCGGGATTTCGCACGGGTGTGAAGGTGGCGGTCGTCAGTGCAACAGGTGCGTTGGTGCACACCGACACGTTGTACCTGCATCAGGAAGATCGATTTGCCGGCGCCGTGCGCGCGCTGGTGCAGCGCTTCACGCCCGATCTGATCGCCGTTGGAAATGGTACGGCCAGTCGCGAAACCGAAACGCTCGTCAAAGCGTCGCTCCGTGAGCTCGATCCGCCAGTGCCGCAGGTGGTGGTGGTGAGCGAAGCGGGCGCCAGTGTGTACTCGGCCAGTGACATTGCACGCGCGGAGTTCCCTGAGCTTGATGTGTCGCTGCGCGGCGCGGTGTCGATCGCGCGTCGTTTGCAGGATCCGCTCGCCGAACTCGTGAAGATCGATCCGAAGAGCATTGGCGTCGGGCAGTATCAGCACGACGTGAATCAGCCGCGACTGAAGTCACGTCTCGATGACACGGTGATGTCGTGCGTGAACCGCGTTGGCGTGGAAGTGAATACCGCGTCGGCCGCGCTCTTGTCGTACGTGGCAGGCATTGGTCCATCGCTGGCACAGAGCATTGTCTCGTTGCGCGATTCGCGTGGCGGTTTGCGTTCACGCGCCGAGCTCAAGGAAGTCCCGCGCCTTGGCGCGAAAGCATTTGAGCAGGCCGCCGGCTTTCTGCGCGTGCGCGGCGGTGCGCATCCGCTCGACGCAAGCGGCGTGCATCCGGAGCGTTATGCCCTGGTCGAGCGCATGGCAAAAGATCTTGGTGCTGACGTTGCGTCAATCGTTGGCAACGAAGCTTTGGTAAGCCAGATCAAGCTGACGCAGTACGTGTCGGACGATGTGGGAATGCCCACCCTTGTCGACATTGCCGACGAGCTTCGCAAGCCAGGCCGCGATCCGCGCAGTGCGTTTGAGCCGCCTGCGTTCCGTGACGATGTCCAGAAGCCGCAGGATCTGGTGCCCGGCATGGTGCTTGAAGGTGTAGTCACCAATATCGTGGCGTTCGGTGCGTTTGTAGACGTTGGTGTGCACCAGGACGGACTGGTGCACGTGAGCCAGTTGTCTGATCGCTACATCAAGGATCCGAACGACGCGGTGAAGGTGGGACAGCGCGTGAAGGTCACGGTGCAGAGTATTGACCTGCCGCGCAATCGCATTGCGCTGAGCATGCGCACCGACGGCGGCGGCGTGCGCAGCAAGTCAGGCGTGGCCAGCGAGAACACGTCGTCGGCGCAGAGGGACAAACGGGCCCCGTCGCAAACCGCGACGAAATCCATAGCCAAGCCTGTAGTCCCCAAGCCTTCGATTGTACCTACCAAGGGATTTGTAGCCCCGAACGGCATGCGATTTAAATAGCCGAGCAACGCGCGCATACACCAGACGCGGCAGGCGAGCAACCGCTCAGCGTGCCGCGTCTGGTGTGTCGCGTATCATCCGAGGCTTTCCTTGAGCAGCGCGCGCGTATCCGACGTCAGTCCAGCGTCCTTGGCGATTTCATGAAGACGACGCACGCCGGCCTTGGCGGCAAGCTTGTCGCCAGCTTCGATGCGCAACCACGTCGCGGACACGAGTGCACGCGCTTCAACATTGATATCGCCACCCTTGGCCGCTTCGTCGGCCAGGTCCTGCATGACTTCTGCCGCTTCGAGCTTCTGCGACTGCGCGAAGAGCAAAGACGCCAGGCCGTTCGACGATTCTACGGGCAGGCAGCCTTCGTCACGATCTACAATGGTGGCGAAGCGGAACTCACGACGCGCTGTGGTAATGTCACCCCTGGCGATGGCCGCGCGCGCGTTGAGCAGATGCGGGTTGGCAACGCTGGCGGTTGCGGCCGGAGCGCAGACGGGGATGGTAGGTGTAGCGGGAGCGAGTGGCGTGGCCGCGATCATCGCAGCCGACGTAAGCGTTAGGAACAACATGCTGACCTCCTGAGTGTGGATACTGCACGCGCCGGGATTTCGTACGCACATCACGCTGCGCACGAAGTCAGATACGCCCGACCTACGTTCAGGATTCAGCGGAGGGACAGTTGCCAGCGGGCCGGGACGAGCAGCCTGTACTGCGTGACGATCTCTGAGCGCGCCTCTGAAGCAGAACAGCTGCCAACTAACTGTTTCGCATGGTTGACGGCACGCTCAGAAACTGAAATGCCAGATTTGAAATCAGGCAATACGCGGCGAAGTAGTACAGTCCCTCACCGGCCACGGCATCGAGGTTGTCGAGTGCGTTGGCCGCCATGAATGCAATGAAAATGCCAACGACGAACACATCGGCCATGGACCATTTGCTGATGGAACGCACAATGCGCGCCAGCGCATCGCGGGTAGCGGGCTTCTGGGTCAAAAGTACTACGCCGAGCAGCACGGCCTTGATCAGTGGCACGAGAATGCTGAACAGCAGGATCAGCGAACCAACAAATGCGTTCCCCGACTCGAAAAGATTGCGTACGCTTTCAATGATGCTCTGCGTTTCGCGGAAAATTTCGCGCGTATTGCCCAGAATGGAGATTGAAGCCGAGATGGTCAGCACCGGACGCGTGAGGCCTGGAATCAACACGCCCAGGGAAATCAGCGTGAGCAGTGCAGCGATCTGATTACGACGAGTCATGCGAGCTCGATGGCGGCGAAATGCCAGTGTGAGAAAATTTGTAGCGTGCGGGCTGGCGAGGAACGTACCCCTCGCGCCCGACCCTGCCAATTACCTAGCATAGGCGATGCACGTTCCTGCACCGGATTCCTCCCGCTCGGTATTTGTCGCATTCTTGCGACTTGGCCTGACATCGTTCGGTGGCCCGATCGCGCACCTCGGCTATATGCACGAGGCGTTTGTGGTGCGGCGGCGTTGGCTGACCGACGCACAGTTTGCACAACTACTGGCCGTCTGTCAGCTCTTGCCAGGGCCGGCCAGCAGTCAGCTGGGGTTTGCGATTGGATGGATGCGGGCGGGGTGGCAGGGTGCGCTCGCCGCGTTCATCGCGTTCACCACGCCCTCTGCCATGGCACTGTTGGTGCTGGCGCGTTATGCCGCAGCGCTGGACCGCGGCGTGGGAACGGCGGTGCTGCACGGACTCAAACTTTCAGCAGTAGTGATCGTTGCGCACGGTGTGTTGCGCATGGTCCGAACGATGACACCTGATGTACAGCGTGTGCTTATCGCCGTGGCGGCCGCGTTGATCGTGCTTCAAATCGGCACAGCGTGGGGGCAGATTTTCGCCATCGTACTGGGTGCCGCAGCGGGGTGGTTCGTCTGTCACGATTCATCAGGTATCGAGACACCCACACCAATACTTGTGGTAAGTCCGCGTGTATCACGCAGTGCGGCGGTGCTCTTTGTTGTTGGTCTCGCGCTCGCGCTGCTATGGTCACTGAGCACACCCAGCGTACCAGCGATCGCGGCCGCGTTCTATCGCGCCGGTGCGCTCGTATTCGGCGGCGGACATGTGGTGCTGCCCCTGCTCGAAGAGTCGCTTGTGACCACCGGGTGGATGTCGGCCGAATCCTTCATGCTCGGCTACGGCGCCGCTCAGGCTGTCCCAGGTCCACTCTTTTCAGTCGCGGCATACATGGGCGCGGCATCAGGGACACACCTGGTGTGGTCAGCGCTCGTTGCCATCGCGGCCATTTTTGCGCCAGGATTTCTTTTGCTGATCGCGGTGCTTCCCGTATGGCCTCAACTGCACGAACTCCCGCGCGCCACACGCATCATCGCTGGGATCAATGCCGCTGTTGTCGGCATTCTCGCCGCCGCGCTCTACGATCCCGTGTGGACCAGCGCAGTTCGCACCGCGTGGGACATCGCGCTGCTACTGCTCGGCTGGGTCGTTCTTTCCCGAACCTCTCCCATCTGGGCCGTGCTTTTCACAGTCGCGGGCGCAGTACTGCTGTTCTTCCTGAAATGAACCCAACTCTTCATCGCAGTTTTCGTGTCCTTCTTGCCTTCGTGTCCTTCCCGCCGCAGTTCCTCCAGCATTAGGAGGGCGTCCGACTTCATCGCCGAGATGCTCCTAATGCATAGGGAACTGCGGCGGGAAGGACACGAAGGCACGAAGGACACGAAGAAGAGCAACGGATTTTTTGGGGAGAACTGCGCTACTGCAGGGTGGTGGTTCCCAATGTGAAGCGCGCCACCCATTCGTATTCGCGTTTCATGCGGTCGAGCTGGTGGTAGTACTCGGACAGGCCGTGTCCTTCGCGCGGATAGAAAACGAGCTCGGTTGTTTTGCCGCGGTCCTTGAGCGCGCGATAGAACTCCATGGGTTGTCCGATCGGGACGCGTTCGTCGTTCGCACCGTGCAAGATCAATAGCGGTGTGGTGACACGATCGGTGTAGCTGACGGCCGAACGCTCGAGATAGAACTTGATATTGGGATTCACGAGGCTGCCATCGTACTGTGGCGCGCCGTTGAAGAACGTGCTGATGTAACCGGGAATGTCAGTGGTGCCCGCCATGCTCAGCAGTGATGGTAATCCCGCGCCCATCATGGCCGCTTTGAAGCGGCTCGTCTGCGACACCACCCACGATGTCATGTAGCCGCCGTAGCTCCAGCCTTCAAACGCCATGCGCGACGAGTCGGCAATGCCGCGGCGGATTACTTCGTCAACGCCGGTCATGATGTCGCGATAGTCGCCACCACCCCAGTCGCGAATGTTGCCGCGCATGAATGCTTCGCCGTAGCCGGTGGAGCCGCGTGGATTGGGATACAGCACCGCCCAGCCGCGCGAGGCCCACGTCTGTCCCGGGCTGGAGCTGCCTTTGAAACCGTTGGTGTGCGCGGCGGTTGGTCCACCGTGCGCCGAGACCAGGAGGGGGACTTTGCTGCCTGTGCGGTAGTTGATCGGCAGCAGCAACACGCCTTCCACTGGCGTGCCGTCTTTGCTCTTCCATGTGATCACTTCGCTGCGTCCAATGGACACGTCCGCAAGCCACGGGTTGGTGTTCGTAATGCGCTTGGGCGACGCACCGCTACCGTCTGACACATGCACTTCGCCGGGCCAGATGGGTGTGTCAAGCACGAACGCCAGTTTCGAGCCGTCGCGACTCGCGGAGATGCCGTTCACGATGACGTCGTTGGTGACCTTCTTGTAGCTCTTCGCGGCAATGTCGTAGCTGTACAGCGATTGCCAGACGCGATCCGACGCCGTGAACCAGATTTCGCGGCCGTTGGGTGACCAGCGCGGCTGTCCGGGGCTCACATCAAAGGTGCGCAGCGCATGATCCGTGCTTTGACGCGTTGCAATGTCATAGGTGATAAGGCGTGCATTGCGCAGCGTGCGCGGCATGATGCCGTCGGCGTTTGCCTTCCATTCGTGCGCTAGCTGCGTGTACGCGAGCAGTTTGCCATCAGGCGAAAACTGCGGCGTGGATTCCACGTCAGACGTCGATGAAATGCGCTCAATGCGTGCTGCGGCGACGTCAACGATGTACGCATCACGACGTTCGTCGCGGATCATCGGCGTGGGCGATGCATCAAACGCGAGCGAACGATTGTCGGGTGACCACGAGGGCGCACCTCGCACCGTGAACGTGCCACTCGTCACTTTGCGCGCCTGTTTCGTCGCGACATCAATCACCCAGATGTGATTCAATCGGAAATCACCTTCATATACTTTGGGATCATCACGACGACGTGTGCGTGCCTCGGCGTCGCGCGACAACGTGTCGGGCGTGAGGTAGGCAATCTGCGAACCATCGGGGGACCAACTGTAGGCCACGACGCCATCGCGCGCGGTCGTGAGCTGTGTGGCCTCGCCGCCGTCTGCCGGTAGCAACCACAGTTGCGCTTTCGGTGCGTCTTCGCCCGTTCCCGATCCTCGCGCGGCGGCAAATGAAATGCGGGCGCCGTCGGGCGACCACTGTGGTTGTGACTCGCCACGTTCGCCCGTGGTGAGCTGTCGCGCCGAACCACCGGCGAACGGCACGAGCCACACATGCGAGCGTCGATCGTGTCGATCGCCCAGCGCTGTGTCGCCACGCGCTGCCGGATGCTCCCATGCCGAGACCGTGTACAACACGCGGTCGCCCGATGGCGAAATCGCCACGCCGCCCACGGCAGCCATTCGCATCACATCGCTATCGGTAAACGGACGTCCTGACTGTGCGGATGCTGCGTGGGCAATGAGCGTCAGCGCAACAGCGGTGGTGGAGGTCAGGCGACGCCAGCGGCGGGCGACGGCGGGGGCGGAAAGATGGCGCATGGGCATGGTCCAACGGGCGAGTGAGCGGATTATACGACGCAACGGCTTCGCGGCGGGCGGGAGGGAGCGCGAGGCGGGCCTCGGCAACTCGTCCCCGGAATATGTGCGCTGTCGGGGCCACGCGCCTCTGTTCAGTGCGTTGTACGTTGACGGGTGCCGCTGCAGGGCACATGCTTCCCGTCCCCCCTCAAACGCTCCCCGCGTTCGTGCCCCACTCCGACCGGAGGCCGCATGACTGATTTGGCGCAGGCCGTGGCAACACAAATGGCCAATATCGAGAAGCGAACGGGCAAGTCGCTCGCTGAGCTCACCGCCATTGTTCAGGCGAGTGGTTTAGCCAAGCACGGTGAAAAGGTCGCGATGCTCAAGCAGCAGCTCGGCATGGGGCACGGCGATGCGAATACGCTCGTGCATATGGTCATGCAATCACACGGTGATGCGTTGGCTGCGGGTAAGTCGGACGCCGATGCACTGGATGCGATTTACTCTGGCGCCAAAGCCGGGTTGCGGCCCATGCACGACGCGATATTGAAAGTGATCAGCAGCTTCGGACCGTTTGAGAATGCGCCGAAGAAAACGTATGTCAGTCTTCGTCGCAGCAAACAGTTCGCGACCATTGGGCCAGCCACAAAGGACAAGATCGAGATCGGTTTTAATATGAAGGGCGTTGACGCGACCGATCGCTTACTCGCGATCCCGCCCGGCGGCATGTGCAGTTATAAAACGCGACTCGGCACCACGGCCGAGCTAGACGATGATCTCGTGCAGTGGCTTCGTACCGCCTACGACGCGTCGGCGTGAAGCTCGTGACACGCACCAAGGCGCTGCTGGTGGCGCTCGCTGCCGTTGTGTTTTCCGCCGGACACGCGGACTCGCAGCGACGCTATCAGTACGTGGAACCCAACGCGGCATACGACGGGCGGTTCACGTTCGCGCGATTGCGTTACCAGGGGCATCCTGGCTGGTCGTTCGACTATCCAGCCATGGAACGCAACTTCATGACGATCATGGATGATCTCACAAGCATTCATCCGCACGTCACGGAGAGCAACGTGCTCGACATGAACGATCCAGAGCTGTTTCGCTATCCGATCGCCTATTTGTCAGAGCCTGGCTACTGGTATCCCGACGAGAGCGAAGCCGACGGCCTGCGCAAATGGCTGCACAAGGGTGGGTTCTTGATCGTCGATGATTTTCTGCTCAATCAGTGGGCGCAGTTTGAGCGCGCCATGCTGCAGGTGCTACCCGACGCGCAGATTGTTCCGCTTACGATCGATCACCCGGTGTTCCATTCGTTCTTCTCGATCGCATCGCTTGACGGCATGAATCACCCTGGCACGCCGGGTGCTCGCGCTGAATATCTCGGCATTTATGAGAACAATGACCCGTCGCGCCGACTCATGGTGATCATCAATTACAACAACGACATCGGCGATTATATGGAGTGGTCCGGCGAAGGCTGGTATCCGGTCAACCTTTCCAACGATGCGTACAAGTTCGCCACCAACTACATCGTGTACGGGCTCACGCGCTGACGCAGAAGCCACCATTCGGCTTCGCCTCGGGCCGCCTTCTCTCTCCAGGAGTTCTACCATGCCAACAGTTCGCGACATTCTCGCCCGCAAGGGTACCGCCGTCGTCTCCATCCTTCCCACGGCGACGGTCCTTCAGGCTGCCGAGCTCATGAACGAGCGTGGGGTTGGCGGTCTGCTCATCGTGGACGAAGGGAAGAACCTGCTCGGGGTGTTTACGGAGCGTGATATCCTGCGACGCGTTGTCGTGGGGGGCCGGGACCCCAAAGAGACGCCCGTGGCCGAGGTGATGACCCGCGACGTGATCACCTGTCTGCCCAATACCAAGATTGACGAGTGCAGCGCCGTGATGACCACCCGCCGAATCCGCCACTTGCCGGTGGCCGATGAGCAGACCGTGTACGGGGTCGTGACAATTGGTGACATGCTCGCCTTCCGTGTGGCTGAGCACGAGTCAACCATTCAGTATCTTAATGGCTACATGTTCGGCACCCGCTAGGGCACTCCAGCTCAGCGTTCCGCCGACCCATCCGATCAGATCGCACGTGAACTCCCCAACGCATTCGACCACTCGCGAACGCATTCCCGTAGTTGTTGTCCCCGATCACGACGATATCGCGCGCCTTGTGGCCGCGCGTATCGGCAAGCTTGTGCGCCAGAAGGCCGATGAGGGCAAGACGTGCGTGCTCGGTCTGGCAACCGGATCAACGCCGATTGGCGTGTACCGCGAACTGATTCGCATGCATCGCGATGAAAGCTTGTCGTTTCAGCACGTGACCACGTTCAATCTCGATGAGTACTATCCCATGCCGCCTGATAGCGTGCATGCGTACCATCGGTACATGTGGGAGAACCTGTTCTCGCACATTGATATCAAGCCGGAGAACGTGCACATCCCGTCGGGCAGTGTGGCGCGTGATGGACTCGACGCGCATGTGGCCGAGTACGAGGCGGCGATCGAACGCGCCGGTGGCATTGATTTTCAGCTGCTTGGCATTGGCAAAACGGGACACATCGGCTTTAACGAACCCGGTTCCGGTGCCGATTCGCGCACGCGCATGATTGCGCTCGACATGGTCACACGCCGTGATGCGGCGGCAGACTTTTTTGGCGAAGAGCATGTGCCCCGCGAAGCCATCACGATGGGTGTGGCCACGATTCTTGCGGCGCGTGAGATTGCGCTGCTGGCCACAGGCGAGCACAAAGCCGCCATCGTGAAGCGCGCGGTGGAAGGTGAAATCGCGGTGGATGTGGCGGCCACGTTCCTGCAGCGTCATCCGGGCACCACGTTTTATGTAGACGACGCGGCGGCGGCGGAACTCACGCGCATCGCCACGCCGTGGCTCATTGATGAAGTGCACTGGACGCCCGACCTCACGCTCCGTGCCGTTGTGTGGCTCTCACGCACTGCGGGCAAGGCGATTCTCAAGCTCACCGAGCGTGACTACGCCGAGTACCATCTGTCGTCGCTGCTCGCGCAGCATGGCACGGCCGGTGATGTGAACGGCCTGATTTTCAATACGCTGGGTTCACGCATTCGCGGGCGATCCAAGCTGGTGTCCGGAAAGAAGATCATCTGTTTTTCGCCGCATCCAGATGACGATGTGATCTCCATGGGCGGCATTCTCCGCAAGCTGGTGCTCAACGAGAATGACATCACCGTGGCATACATGACGAGCGGCAACATTGCCGTCTTCGATCATGATGTGCGTCGCCATGTGGATTTTCTCGTGCGACTGGCGCGCGATCAGCAGCTTGATGTGCCGGCCATTGAAGCGGTGCGCGAGCGCGTGCTGGATTTTCTTGCGTCCAAGAAAGCCGGCGATGTGGACAGCGCTGAAGTGCAGGATATCAAACGCGTGATTCGTGAAGCGGAAGCGGTGTCGGGCATTGAAACCATCGGATTGTCGAGCAAGGCTGCACGCTTCCTTGATCTACCGTTTTATCAGACGGGCAAGGTGCGTAAGGATCCGATCGGAAAAGCCGACGTAGACATTGTGAAAGCGCTGCTGCGTGAGTTGTCGCCCGATCAGATTTTTGTGGCCGGCGACCTGTCCGATCCGCACGGCACGCATCGCATGTGCAAAGAAGCGGTGGAGCGTGCGCTGGAAGAACTGCTCATTGAAGACGCGTCGTTTGTGCGACCCGAAGTGTGGCTGTATCGCGGCGCGTGGCAGGAATGGCCGGTCACGGAAGCCACGTGGCTTGTGCCGATCTCACAAGACGAACTGCGCCTCAAGATTCAGGCGATTTTCAAGCACCAGTCGCAGAAAGACTCGGCGCCGTTCCCAGGTCAGGACGATCGTGAGTTCTGGCAGCGTGTTGATGCGCGTAACAAGGAGACGGCGGCGTTGCTCGATCGACTCGGTCTGGCCGAGTACTTCGCGATGGAGGCGTATGTCGTGGTGTAACTCCACGATGTACGCGACGTGCTTCAGGGCGCTACGTGTGGCGTAAACACCAGCGCGCGATATCCCCACAGCACATCGGCCTTCGACGCTTGCACGAATGCGTCCATTGTTTGCAAGAGCTGCACACTGAAGTAGCCCGGCACTTCGTGCGGATGTGTGCCGGGTCCGCCAAACCAGCTGCGGATCATCACGCTGTTCGACGTGCGCGGCAACGATGCCACATTCTGTACGTAGCGTGCGAAGCCACCGTCACGCATCACGTAGTCCTCGGCGTTTGACGCGTAGAGCACGCTGACTGGGAGACCGCGATCGCGTACGAATCGACCGGCGCCGGTAAGCGCCTTTGCGCCTGCGAGATCTCCGACCACTGGAATGATCAGGTTTCGGTGATGCAGCTCTTTCACGTACTGAAAGTCAGCTTCAGACGCCAGATAGTTTGCCTGCCGCCCTGAACGGTCAGTCTCGAGCAGCAGATCGCGCAGCGTGGGATAGTATGGGCGCGGCGCGCGGCCGATTGATGTGAAGCGCAGCGCGAGTCCCTGCGACATAAACGTCTCGTGAAATCGCGAGATCGTCGCCATGTCCGTTGGGGACAACGAAAGTCCCATGCGTGCGATCTGCGCACTGACCGCACGTTGCGCGGCTCCGCGACTCTCGGCGGTCGCAGGTGTCAGCTCAAGCTGCTGCAACAGCTCTTCAATGGAACGCGCGGCATCACGTTGCAGCAATAAGACGGAGGGTCGACCAAGCCACTGCGCCAGATATTCAGCGCGCGTTCGAGACTCGGCGAACAGTGCCTTAAACAGCAGGTGCTGCAACAGATTGTCACGGCGAATATCGAGCAGGAACGCGATCTCGGAACGGGTTCGTGCGATGTACGAATAACTCTGATCCGGGCCTACGCCGATGAAGGCACCGCCGCGCACCTGTAGTCGGTCGAGCTGCTCCATCACGTGCAGATAGCTGCGCTCATTTGAAATCAGATTGTCGGTGTCGAAATACCCACCGGCCTCTGAAATCGACGAAATCGTGCTGGCAAAGTCGGCGTTCGAGAGCGCGCGCACACGCGAGGTGGGCGTGGCAACGGACTGTGCCGTCAATGGGGCGGCGCCTGGCAGCGCACTGACCAACAGCCCCACGCCCAGCGTCAACGCGGCACTGGGTCGGCGAAAGCGGTCGGCAAGCAGTCGGCAACGCATGCCTTCAGGATATCTTGTGTGCGTGCCCTCGCGCGAGCGCCGGGCGCACAATCACGTTCACGACTCCTCCAGACCGTACCGATGGCCCTGCTCGCTCTTCAGAACATTTCCATGGCCTTTGGTGGTCCGCCCGTGTTACGAGAGGCCAATCTGGCCATCGAACGTGGCGACCGCATGTGTCTACTCGGCCGCAACGGTGCGGGAAAGAGTACGCTGCTCCAGTTGATTGACGGCACCATGCAGCCGGACAGCGGCGAAGTGGTGCGACAGGGCACCGTCAGTGTCTCGCGACTTCAGCAAGATGTCCCCGATCACCTCGAAGGATCGATTTTTGACGTGGTCGCGAGCGGCCTCGGCCCCGTAGGCGAGTTGCTCGCCAAATACCATCACGTCAGTCACGAGTTGGGCCAGCATTCGGACGAGCGTGCGTTGCGCGAGCTCGACCGGTTGCATCAGGCGATTGACGTGGCCGGCGCGTGGGATGTGAACAATCGTGTGAGCACCGTGATCGAGCGCCTTGGACTCGACCCTGACGCCATGTTCAACGCGGCCTCTGGCGGACGCAAACGGCAAACATTGCTTGCCCGCGCGCTCGTGCGTGAGCCCGATGTGCTGCTGCTCGACGAACCAACGAACCATCTCGACATTGCCGCGATCGAGCTGCTCGAGTCGTGGCTGATTGAACGCAACCTCACGCTGATCTTCGTGACGCACGATCGCGCGTTCCTGCGACGCGTCGCCACGCGCATTGTCGAACTTGATCGTGGCAAGCTTTCCGACTGGGGTGCAGACTACGACCTGTACCTCGAACGCAAAGACGCGGCGCTGCACGCCGAGGCCAAGGAGTGGGCGGAGTTTGACCGACGACTGGCTGAAGAAGAGGTGTGGATTCGCACCGGTATTCAAGCCAGACGTACCCGCAACGAAGGTCGTGTGCGTTCACTCGCAGCAATGCGTGTTGAGCGTTCGGCGCGCAGAGATCGTGTGGGCACCGCAAAACTGCAGGTGCAGGAAGCTGAGCGCAGTGGAAAACTGGTGGTCGAGGCGCGTGGCGTGTCGTTCGCTCACGGTGACAAGGAAATTGCGCGCGATGTCACGTGCACGATCATGCGCGGCGACCGCATCGGGCTCATTGGCCCGAACGGCGTGGGTAAAACCACATTGCTGCGGCTGCTGCTGGGCGAGTTGGAGCCGCAATCGGGCACGATTCGCATTGGTACCAACCTCGAAATCGCGTACTTCGATCAGCTGCGTGATCAGCTCGATCCGGATGCGACGGTGTTTTCAAGCATTGCCGATGGCGCCGAATTTGTGGAGATCGCGGGCAACCGCCGGCATGTAAACAGCTACTTGCAGGACTTCATGTTTGGCCCGGAACGCGCGCGGACTCCAGTGCGTGCGCTGTCTGGCGGTGAGCGCAATCGACTGCTGCTCGCGCGCCTGTTCACGCGTTCCTTCAATTTGCTTGTGCTCGACGAACCAACGAACGATCTCGATGTTGAGACGCTGGATCTGCTTGAGGATCGCCTGCTCGAGTTCAACGGCACGCTGTTGTTGGTCAGCCACGACCGTGCGTTTCTCGACGCGGTGGTCACCAGCACGCTGGTCTTCGAAGGTCGCGGTATTGTCCGCGAGTTTGTCGGGGGGTACACCGACTGGGTGCGCCAGCGCGCAGTGCCCACAGAATCGACAAAGCCGCAGCCGGCAAAGCCTGTATCACCCACTGTGCAGCCGCGCACCGAGCGGAAGCGCAAACTTACTTTCAAAGAAATGACTGAACTCGCTTCGCTCCCTGCACAAATCGAAGCCGCGGAAGCGAAGCGCAGTCAGAGTTACGAGACACTCGCTGATCCGGCCACCGTGCGTGACGCCGCCGCGGTGTTCGCGGCGCGCGAGGCGCTTGGTCGTGTGGAGCGTGAGATCGAGCGATTGATGGCGCGGTGGGAAGAACTCGAAACCGTCGCGTCGGAACAGTAGCTGCGCGTGCAAAGCTCAGCGATTGTAACCGCTGCAGCGTAGCTCATGTAGACATTTTCTCTCCTGCCATAGCCCCGCCTCATGACTTCCCGTCGCGACTTTCTCAAGACCAGTGGTGTGTCGCTCGGCGCACTGGCCGTTGGACCGGAGCTGCTGCGCGCTGCGCCCGCATTCGGTTCACATCCGTTGTTGCGTCCGTTGCCGCCTGTCTACACCGATCCGGCCACGCGCGAGCTCATGATGGAAGCGCTCGACGCAGCCAAACGCGCCGGTGCATCGTGGGCCGACGTACGCATTGGACGCAATCGCAACAACTCCGTGAATACGCGTGAGCAGCAAGTGACCAACGTTGTCGAGAGCGACACGATGGGCTGTGGAGTGCGCGTGCTGGTCGACGGATGCTGGGGTTTCTCCGCCACGCAGGAACTTACCAAAGCCGGAGTGGGCGGTGCGGCGCAGGAAGCCGCGGCGATTGCCAAAGCAAACCGTGTGGCCATGGATCGCCGAGTCACGCTCGCGCCGGCGCCGGCGCATCCGAACGCCACCTGGCGCAGTGCCTACACGATTGATCCGTTCACCGTGTCGCTGGAAGACAAAGTCGGGTTGCTGCTCACGGCGAACGCCGAAGCGCAGAAGGTGCGCAACGTGCGTTTTGTGAACTCCGGATTGTCGTTCGTAAAGGAAGAGCGGAACTACGCCAACACTGATGGTTCAGTGATTACGCAGGACTATGTGCGCAGCTGGGTCACGCTCTCCGTCACGGCGCAAGCCAACGGCGAGGTTGCAGTGCGTGGTCCGGAAGTGGTGCAGCCCGCCGGTCGTGGTTGGGAATACGTGCTCGAAGCAGATGTTGTCGGTAACGCGGCCAAATGGGGCGAAGAGGCGGCTGAAAAACTCACCGCCAAACCGGTGGATGTAGGCCGCTACGATCTGATCCTGCACCCGTCGCAACTCTTTCTCACCATTCACGAATCGCTCGCGCACCCAACGGAACTCGATCGCGTCATGGGCTACGAAGCCAACTACGCGGGCACGAGTTTCATGGCGCCGCCGGAGAAGGTGTTGGGTTCGCTCAAGCTCGGTCCGCCCATGATGAATCTGGTGGGCAATCGCTCTGAAGTGGGCGCACTCGCCACGATCGGCTATGACGACGACGGCGTGCAGCCCGACGACTTTCACATTGTCAAAGATGGCATCCTGAACGATTTCCAGACCACGCGCGAACAGGCGCCGCTGCTCGACTGGTGGTACACCAAGAACGGACAGCAGCCGCGTTCGCACGGCTGCTCGTATGCGCAGAGCTGGGCCGACGTGCAGTTCCAGCGCATGCCGAATGTTTCACTGCAGCCGGGTGCGCAGGACCTCTCGTGGAACGATCTGATTTCGGCTACCGATCGTGGCATCGCGATGATTGGGCGCTCATCGTACTCCATTGATCAACAGCGCTACAACGCGCAGTTCGGCGCGCAGCTGTGCTACGAGATCAAGGGCGGAAAGATTGTGGGGCAGCTCAAGGATGTGGCGTACCAAATGCGCACACCAGACTTCTGGAACGCCATGGACATGCTGGGCGGCAAGTCGAGTTACGAGTTTGGCGGCACATTCAATGATGGCAAAGGTCAGCCATCACAGGCCAACGCCGTGAGCCACGGCTGTCCGCCGGTGCGCTTTAAGAATATCAACGTGATCAACACGGGGCGTGCACTGTGAGTGGCGATCTCGGAACGCCGCGCCGCTTGCGCGATTTCTCAGTGCATGGTGTACTGGCCGCCAACAGCGTAATCACACGCGAGGAAGCGCAGTCGCTGATTGAACGCACGGTGCGTTTGTCCAAGGCGGACGCGGTGAGCGTGTCCGTACAAAGCGGACGCGAAACCAATCTGCGTTTTGCCGACAACCAGATGACCACGTCGGGCGCTACGACCAACACCACCATTCGTGTGCAGAGTGTGTTCGGCAAACGCAAAGCGTCGGTTGTTACCAATGACCGAACAGACGCTGGTCTGCGTCGCGCCGTCGAACAGTCTGAGGCAATCGCCAAACTTGCGCCGGAAGATCCCGAATATCTGGGTGAGCTGCCCGCGCAAACGTACGAGCCGGTACCCGCATGGTTCGATGCGACCGCTGAGCTCAGCGCCGATGATCGCGCCAAGGCCGCGCTGACAGCACTCGCCCCCGCGCGCTCGGCGAATGATCTCACGGTTGCCGGTTACATCGTGTGCAATGCGTCCGCGACGGCACTGGGCAACAGCGCCGGACTCTTTGCCTATCACCGCAGCACGAACGCGAATTATTCGCTTACGGCACGTACCAACGATGGCACTGGCTCCGGATGGGTTGCCATTGAAGACAACGACTGGACACGTCTTGATTTCAACGCCGTCGCAACAGCGGCGATCGACAAAGCACGTCGTTCGCGCAATCCTGTGGCGATTGAACCCGGTCGCTACACGGTCATCTTTGAACCCGAAGCTACCGCGAACATTGTGAGTTCGATCAGCGGTGCGCTGCAAGCGCGTTCCGCCGACGAAGGTCGCTCCGCGTTCTCGAAAACGGGCGGCACAAAAGTTGGCGAGAAAATTCTCGACGAGCGAGTCACGCTGTCGTCCGATCCGCGTGATCCGCTGGTGCTTGGCAGCCCGTTTGATGGCGACGGCATGCCCGTCACCCGTCAGGTGTGGATTGAAGGTGGTGTGCTCAAAAAACTCGCGTATCCACGCTTCTGGGCGCAGAAACAGGGCAAATCCGCCACCGGCGGCGCCAACTCACTGCGACTTGCGGGCGGCACCGATACAATCGAATCGATGATCGCGTCTACCGAGCGTGGCATTCTTGTCACTCGTCTGTGGTATCTGCGCGCCGTGGATCAGCGTACGCTCGTGTATACCGGCCTCACGCGCGACGGCACGTTTCTGGTGGAAAACGGCAAGATTGCCCGTTCCATCAAGAACTTCCGTTTCAACGACTCGCCGCTGTTCATGCTCAACAATCTTGAGGGCATTGGTGCGGCGGTCCGTACTGCGGGCGGCGGGAGCCTCGTGATGCCACCCATCAAAGTGCGGGATTTCAACTTCACGAGCCTGTCCGACGCGGTCTGAATCGGCAGGGCGCTGCCACGCGGGTTAGTTTTCAGATACGAACCGCAAGTGCGGCAGCGCGGTGCCTTGGGACGCAGTGTCCTGGTGCCTCACACAAAGGACATTGAACGGAGTATTGCCCTGTGGCACGAAAGCCGAACTACGATTTCGAGCGACGTAAGAAGGAGATGGACCGCAAGAACAAGAAGGAAGCCAAGAAGGAAGAGCGTGCGCGCCGCAAGGCAGCCGGACTTCCCGAGGAAGGCGAAGAGGGATACGTAGAAGGCGTTGACGGCGAAGAGGCCGAAGGCGAAGAGGCCGACGACGAAACGGCGCCAGCCGAGTCCTGAACGACACATGCAACCGCTGGCGCCTGTGCAGCTAGAGGGGTTTGGGGTTCGGCTTGAACCATTGGAGCCGTACCACGCCGAACCTCTTTCGCGCGCGGCCAGCGACGGCAAACTCTGGGAGTTGCGCTACACGTCTGTGCCGGAACCCAGCGGTACGCTGGAGTATATCACTACCGCGCTCGAAGGATTTCGTGGCGGACACATGCTGCCATGGGCGGTGCGTGATCTTGTCAGCGACGAAGTCGTTGGCACCACGCGATACCACGATGTGGTTCCTGCTGCGGGTCGCGTGGAAATCGGCTACACGTGGTACGCGGCTCGAGTGCAGAGCACCACAGTCAATCCCGCGTGCAAGCTGCTGCTCCTGCAGCACGCGTTTGCCACACTCGAATGCGGTGCGGTTGGGCTTCGCACCGACATTCTCAATGTGCGCTCGCAGCGTGCGATCGAAAAACTTGGCGCGCAGCGTGACGGCGTGATCAGGCACAACCACCAGCGCCGCGACGGTACCGTGCGCGATACCGTGATGTACAGCATTCTGCGCGACGAATGGCCGACCGTAGAGCGCGCGCTGCGAGAGCGACTACACGTTTACGGTTGAAGTGCGGCGGTCCCAACACGCACGCGCACACTGTCACCTGGAATCGTCCAGGCAAACACCAGTGAATCACCCGAGCGCACCATGCGCGGGAATCCGCTGCGCCGGCTGCCGGCCCCTGCCGAAACGGTCGTCGCGGCCGACAGCGATCCATCGGTACCAACACGACGCACACGAACGGCCGCGCTGTCGGCCGTCACGCGCTCCATCCACAGTACAATCGGTCGGGCGCTTTCGTCGAGAACCACCGTCACGCGCCCGAGCGGATCGCCGTCGTCCACGCGCACGGGCGCCGCGAACGTTTGTCCGCCGTTCACGCTGGTGGCAACGCGAACACGCGCCGTGTCTTGCGCTCCGGTAAACCACGCCACCACCACGGTGTCGCCAACGGCGGCCACGCTGGGTCCATTCACCGGACACGCGTCAAACACCCAGTTATCGTTGTGCACAATCACTGGTGCACTCCACGCACCGTTCTGTTCGCGAACAATCGCGATATCGCGCACCTCCTCCTCCGTGCGATCGCGATACACGATCACGCGTCCGCTTCGTGCGAGCGCGCTGCTGGTCTGACAGCAATCACACACGCGCGAATCCAGCAGCACTTCGGGAATCGCCGCTGTCTCGCGCCCGATTGAAGCCGTGCGCAGTGTCATCTCGCGCGCGCTGTCTTTCATGGCGGTTTTGCGACCGTCCAGCCACACCGCGCCGACGGCGTCACCGCCTGCGGGCCACAGCGCCACAAATCCATGCTCGGCGAGGAGTCCGTCGGCGTGCGGTGTGCGCGCCGAGTCCCATGTTGCACCACCATCGCGTGAGCGGCTTATGCGCACGCCGTACGAGTAGGTGCCTTTGCCTTCACGTTCGAGCCAGTGCGCGGCGAGATCGCCGTTCTCGAGCACGGCCATACTCGAAAAATCGGCCCAGTTCACAAAAAAATCGAGGCCGCGCGCAATGTCGCGCGGGGTGCTCCACGAGCCGCCTTTCCAGGTGGCAAATCGCAGCGCGCTGGTCGTGCTATCTACGCGCTCAGAAAAACTCAGATGTACCGCGCCATCAGGCGCCACCGCCAGATTCGGTGTGCTGGCGCGTGGAAACTCAATGTCGTTCAGCACCACCGCGCCAACAGGTGGTGTTCCAGCGGGCGCTCCAGGCTGCTCACCGCCGCAGGCGCCGAGTGCAACAACCGCAATGGCAATGGCTGCTCGCGTGAACCGATGCAACGCGGGCACTACAACAGAGCCGCGCGAGTGGGCAATCTTGATGGTCTGCATCATGGCGTTACCAAAGAGAAGTCGAGTCGAACCCGTTCACCGCCCCCCACCCGAAAATAAATATGCACGCTGTGAGAGCGCTCTGCGTGTACTGCGGATCTCGCGACGGTCGCCATCCGCTGTACCTCGAAACGGCTCGCGCGCTGGGCGAGGCACTCGCCGAGCGCAACATCGCACTGGTGTACGGCGGAGCGCGGGTGGGACTGATGGGTGCGGTTGCGAGCGCCACACTGAATGCGGGTGGACGAGCCATTGGCGTGTTGCCAGCCTTCATGCGTGACCGCGAGTTGGCGCACGAGTCGCTCACGGAGCTGCACATCACCGCCACCATGCATGACCGCAAAGCGAAAATGGCGGAGCTGTGTGACGGATTTATTGCACTTCCCGGCGGCATCGGCACGCTTGAAGAACTGTTTGAAGCGTGGACGTGGGCGCAGATTGGCGTGCACGCCAAACCCTGCGCTCTGCTGAATGTGGGCGGATACTACAATCAGCTTGGTGCGTTTCTGGACCACGCGTTCGCGGAGGGATTCGTGCGATCATCGCATCACGACATGCTCATTGTTGACGACAGTGTGAACCGGTTGCTGGATCGCATGATGTTGTATGAGGCACCGCTCGCGCCAAGTCGCCCCCACATTCCGCCCGTTTGACCATGCGAGCGAAAGAACATGTCGGATCGTAAACTGCTGTTGCTGTCGAACTCGCGAAATGCAGACGGAGCATTTCTCGAACACGCGCGCGAGTCGATCCGGGCGCATGTGGGAAGCGTGAAGCGCGTGCTGTTCGTGCCGTACGCGGGCGTGACGATCACGGCCGAGGTGTACACGGCATTGGTGCGAACCGCGTTTGCCGAGATCGGGGTGACGGTGCAATCGGTGCACGAAGCGCCTGAGCCAGCTGACGCCGTCAACCATGCTGAATGCATTGTGGTCGGCGGCGGCAACACCTTCCGGCTGCTCGAACGGCTGCAGCACTATGACGTGCTCGCTGCAATACGCACCCGCGTGGCGGCGGGTGTCCCCTATATAGGATGGAGCGCCGGCTCAGTAGTCGCCGGGCCGAGCATTGCGACGACTAACGACATGCCGATTGTCGCGCCGAACGGTTTCGCAGCCCTGGGTTTGGTCGACTTTCATATCAACGCGCATTTCACGGATGCCCATCCGCCTGGATTCCGCGGTGAGACGCGCCGCGAACGATTGGCCGAGTTTCTGGTGCTGAACCCGTTGGCCCGAGCCGTTGGCCTGCCGGAGGGGAGCTGGTTGGACGTTGCGGGGCGCGGGATTACCCTGGCCGGCCCGCACAACGCCCCCTGCTTGAGCGCGTCGGGCACGCGGACACTGTTGGCGGGGACGGACGTGAGCGCGGAACTGGAGCCAAAGGCCTGCTCAACCTGAGGGTTGAGCGAGTTCGGGACGAACGGCACGTCAGACGGGACGAAACAGAGCGAAGTGCAAGCCGCCCAACGATTTGGGAGCGGTCTGCGTCTGCTGCATACGCGCTGAGCGGAACCTTTTCCAGCTGCCTTAACGCTCAGCCGAAGTCCTCGTCCAATCGTCCGTGCATACTCTACGATCTCTGGCCCTCGGGGCCCTGCTTCTCGTCCTCGGCTTTGCGTCACCGCTAGCCGCTCAGGGCGTCGATATCATCCGCGGACGCGTTACGGGCCCGGATGGCCAAGGAATTCCAAACGTTACGGTGACGGCCACCACGCTCACCGGTCAGGTGAGCCGACGCGTGACGTCGGGCCGCGATGGTCGATACACCATCTCGTTCCCCGGTGGTGAAGGTGACTACTGGGTGAGCTTTAATGCGATCGGCCTCACGCCGCGCCGCTATCAGGTGAAGCGCACGGCCGATCAGGAAATCCTGATTGCTGACGCGCGCATGGCGCCGGCCGCGGTGAACCTCGATGCCTTGACGGTGACGACTCGTGCGGCCGCGACGCGCGGTGATACGGTGGGTGACGTGAGCGGTAACGAACGCGATCTGGCGGATGCGAACGCCGCGCAGCTTACGGCTGAGCAGATGGGCGACCTCGTGGCCATGGCGTCGGCGATTCCGGGCGTGCAGCTGATTCCGGGTGCCGATGGCGGCGCGGATCAGTTCTCTGTGTTCGGGTTGGGCGGCGATCAGAACAACACGCAGCTCAACGGCCTCGGATTTGGTGAAACAAACATTCCGCGTGATGCGGCGGTGTTCCAGTCGCTTTCCACGTCGCCGTACGATGTGGCACGCGGTGGTTTTTCGGGCGGACAGATTTCGTTGCGCACGCGCGCCGGCTCGAACTTCATGCGTCGTTCGCTGAGCTCGAATCTCGTTGCGCCGGCCATGCAGTGGACCGACCGCGCCGCGGCGGCCACCGGCCAGCAGTACACCAACATTTCGGTCGGCGGTTCAGCGTCCGGTCCGATTTCGTTTGATCGGCTGTTTTACAACGGATCATTCCAGTTTGACAGCCGTCTGAATGATTTGCAGACATTGCTGAATACGAACTCGCTTGGTCTCAACACTGCGGGTGTTGCGGTCGACTCTGTTTCGCGCTTCCTGGATATCCTCGGTGGTCAGGGGCTGCCGGCGAACATCGCGGGGTTCCCGGGACAGACGATTCGTACGAGCGGCAGCTTGCTCACGAGCTTTGACTTTACGCCGCTGAACTCGGCGCGTGGCAATACCTACTCGTTAGCCATGTCGGGCAACTTCAATCGCTCGGTGCCGGCGGGCGGCGGCGGTGGTGGATTTGGTGGCGGTGGCGGTGGCGGTGGATCTGCGCTCTCCACGCCCACGCGTCAGGGCAAGAGCCTGTCGTACAGTGGGTCACTGCAGCTGCGTCAGAGCGGTTTGCTTGGCTTGTTCGGCGCACTCACGGAAACATCGCTCGGCGCAAGCATCAGCCGCAGCGGTCAGGATCCCTACGCGTTTTTGCCGGCCGCTTCGGTGCGTGTGAACTCCACGCTTGAGAACGGTACGGGCAGTGTTCGTAACCTCTCGTTCGGTGGAAGCCCCAACTCGAACACGCAGAGCGGCAACTCCAATCTCGGTCTCGTCAACACCATCTCGTTGTTCAGCAACGACAATCGGCATCGCGTGAAGCTCACCAGTGAGCTGCGCTACGAGAGCTACTGGCAGGACTTCACCACAAACGAGCTTGGCACCTTCAGCTTCAACTCGCTGGCTGATCTGCAATCCGGCACGCCTGCCTCGTACACCCGTCAGCTGGCGCCGCGTCGCCGCAACGGCAGCCAGGTTGTGGGCGCGATGTCGCTCGGTGACGCGTGGCGTCCGATCAACGACGTGCAGGTGCAGTACGGTGTGCGTGTGGATGGCAATCGTTTCCTGATGGGACCGACTACCAATCCGGCCGTGGTGTCGGCGTTCAACCTCGACAACGCCGCGGTACCAAATCGGTTGTACGTAAGCCCACGTGTTGGCTTCTCGTGGACGTACGGCACCGATGCGCAGGTTGCATTCATTCCGGGCATGATTCGGGCGCCGCGCGCCGTGGTGCGCGGTGGCATTGGCATCTTCCAGAATACGCCGAATACGCAGCTCATTCAGGGCGCGATCGACAACACGGGTTTGGCGAGCGGGCTGCAGCAGCTCACCTGCTTTGGCGCCGCCGCGCCGTCGCCGAACTGGAGTGACTATCAGATTGATGTCGGAAACATTCCGCTTACGTGTGCTGACGGGACGACCGGCACAGTGTTCTCGAACAGCAATCCGAACGTCACACTGTTTGGCAACAACTTCAATGCCCAGCGTTCGCTGCGTACGAATCTGCAGTGGGCCGGTGCGATTCTTGGGAATCGCTTCCGCAGCTCCATTGATGCGACGTACTCACGCAACCTCGCGCAGACGGGCAGCATCGATCTGAATTTCCCGGGCCAGCAGCAGTTCCTGCTTGCGAACGAAGGGAACCGCCCGGTGTTCGTGTCGCCGTCGGTGATCGTGCCCACCACGGGCCAGACTGCCTGGCGTGAAGCGCGTGTCGTTGACGACTTCGGTCGGGTGACGCAGCAGACGTCGGGTCTGACCAGCGAAAGCAAGCAGCTCACCGTGACGCTCAGCCCGCTCGCGTTCAACTCTGCGTTTCAGTGGAATGTGAACTATGTGCTGGCTGATGTGCGCGAACAGTTTTACGGATTTTCGAGCACCGTTGGTGATCCGATGTCGCGCGAGTGGGGCCCCGGCAACTTTTCGCGTCACGCGTTCCAGATCAACCTCACTCGTCAGTTCTTCGAGCGCGTGACGTTGAGGTATGGTATGAATTTTCGCTCTGGAACGCCTTACACACCGCGCATTGCCGGCGATGTGAACGGCGATAGCTACAGCAATGACCGCGCGTTCATTTTCGATCCGGCCAACACGCCGGATACGCGAGTTGCGGCGGGAATGGAAGCGCTGTTGGCGAGCACTACGGGTGAAGCACGCGAGTGTATCCTGTCGCAGCTTGGACAGCTCGCCGGTCGAAACTCCTGCAAGCGTCCCTGGGTAACTGGGGGAAACCTGTCGATCATGTTCAACTCGATCATGGTTGGCCTGCCGCAGCGCGTGAATCTCCGTCTTGACGTGCAGAACCCGCTTGGCGGTCTCGATCGCCTGATGAATGGCGAAGAGAAGCTGAAGGGTTGGGGACAAACACCAATTGCTGACGACCAGTTGCTGTACGTGCGCGGCTTTAACCCGCTCACTAAGGAATACGCGTACGAAGTGAACGAGCGCTTTGGCAACACGCGTCCGCAGCAGAATGCGGTACGCTCGCCAACGTCGATCACCGCGTCGCTCACATTCGACGTTGGCCCCACGCGTGAACGGCAGACGCTCATGCAGACGCTTGACCGTGGTCGCACGCGTCCTGGCAACAAGCCGAGCGCGCAGCAGCTGCGCGGTACGGTGAGCGCTGGTCTGCTCAACCCAATGGCGCAGATTCTCCAGCAGTCCGACACGCTGCGCCTGACGCGTAAGCAGGCAGACAGCCTGGCCACGTTGAATCGCTGGTACGTGCTCAAGAGTGATTCGGTCTGGGCACCGCTCGCACGCGAGTTTGCCGAACTGCCCGATCGTTTTAATCACGACATCGCGTTCAACAAGTACCGCAAGGGTCGTGAGCAGACGGTCGACATGCTGCTGCGCATTGTGCCGGAAATCAAATCCCTGTTGTCCGCCGAGCAGTATCGCTTGTTGCCGGCGCAGCTGGCCGCGTTCATGGACGCGCGTTCACTGCGTGCCATTCGCTCGGGGACCGCTGGTGGCGGCGGTGGTGGAATGGGTGGAATGGGTGGTGGCGGCGGCCGAGGCGGTCGCTAATGCACACGAACCGCACGCTCGCTCATCGGCTGTTGTTTTCTTCTTCAGAGCCCGTCAACATGATGCGTAAGACACTGTATTCCTTCGCGACGATGGCGCTGTTCGCCGCTCCGTTGGCGGCGCAAGATTCGACGGCCGCCAAGGCGGTGCAGATTCCGGTGCGCAAGCTCGGCCCGGTGGAAGCCAAAACGGCGCAGTCACTTGGCAACGTGAACACGCTGCGTGCGCTGAGCAACGGGACGTTGCTCGTGAATGATGGCACGCGCCGTCAGATCGTTCTGTTTGATCAAGATCTCAAGATTTCCAAAGTTGTCGCGGATACGTTCGAGGCGGCCATTCCCTATGGCCAGCGCAACGCGGGATTGTTGCCGTACATTGCAGACTCCACGCTAATCGTTGATCCGGCCACGCTGTCGATGCTGGTGCTCAACGCACGTGGTGAAATGGTGCGCGTGATGTCAGCGCCTCGCTCCAACGATCTCAATCAGTTGGCGAACGCGAACCTTGGTTCGAACGCGTTCGATTCAGAGGGTCGCCTGATTTACCGCACTGGCGGTGGAGGTGGCGGCGGCTTTGGTGGTGGCTTCGCAGGCACGCCAGGTATGATGGGCATGGCGGGCGGAATGTTTGGCGGTGGCGGCGGTGCGGGTGGCGGCGGTCGCGGTGGACAGACCGGCCAGCCGGGCCAGGGCGCACAGGCGCAAGGCGGTCGTGGTGGTCAGACGGCGCCAGCCAATCCTAACCAGCAGACGGCGGCGGAGATTCGTCGACAGGTTGCGGCGGTGCAGGAAGACCGATTCCCCGGTGGCGGCGCCAACAGCGCGCAGATCACTGTGAACGGTGAGCGTCGCACGCGTTCGTTTAATCAGCAGAACCTGCCCGACTCGGTACCGATCCTGCGCGCGAACTTCGATACGCGAAAGACCGACACGGTCGCGTTCATGCGCGTGACGAATCCGCAGGTTGAAATGAAGGCCACGGAAGACGGCGGCACGCAAATGAGCGTGAAGATGAATCCGCTGCCGCAGAACGATGACTGGGCACTGCTGGCTGACGGTACGGTCGCGGTTGTGCGTGTGCTCGACTATCGCATTGACTACATCGGTCCTGATGGGTCGGTGCAGCGTTCAGCGCCGCTGCCGTTCGACTGGAAGCGCATTACCGACGAAGAAAAGGACAAGATCGTTGACTCGCTCAAGACGGCCTCGAAAGAAGCCACCGAGCGTGCACAACAGATGATGGCCGCCAGCGGTGGCGCGGGACGTTTCCGTCCGGCGTTTGACCCGGTGGACGCCAGCTATCTGCCCGACTATTTCCCGCCCATTCGCGCCGGCAGCACGTTAGCCGACAAAGATGGCAACCTCTGGATTCTGCCTACGACCTCGACCCTGGCCGCGCAGATGTCGGCGATGATTCCGGCCAACGTGCGTGGTCAGATTCCCGCAGGCATGTTGCCGGCTGGCATGGCGGCCCCGGAGGCGTCGGGACTCGCGTACGATGTGGTTAACCGCAAGGGAGAGCTTGTGCACCGCGTGCAGTTGCCCGCCGGTCGCAGCATTGCAGGTTTTGGAACGAACGGTGTGGTCTATCTGCTGGAGCGGAAGGGGCGCGAAGTCTTCCTCGAGAAGACGCGTCTGCTGCCGAACTAACGAGCTCGAACACACGTGGTACAAGAGCGCCGGGCACGAGGAATCGTGTCCGGCGCTTTATCTTTGGTGTATCCATGGTGTACGATCGCGTCACCATCGACCCTACGTTTCGCGCCGGGCGTGATGCTCGCCGACTTCCCGCTGCATCTTCGAGATTTCCTATGATCACTCGCGTCGCCATCGCTGCACTACTCCTCGTTGTTGCCTCAGGAACCACTGTGCACGCGCAAACCGCCAGCACCACGGCCGCTGTTGCTGCGCCCAAACCGGAAATCTCGCTGCGCACGCCGCGCGATGGTGCCACTGTGAGCACCACGTTCCCGGTTGAGTTTGGTCTGAAGAACTACGGCGTGGCCCCGGCCGGCGTGAACCTCAAGGGCACCGGCCATTTTCACGTGTTGATCAACGTGGACGCGCCAGCTGACGGCGTTATGATTCCCGCCGATTCGTTGCATCGCCACTTTGGCGCGGGGCAGATCGAAACCACTCTCACCCTGGCGCCTGGCACGTATACCCTGCGCGCTGTGCTTGCCGATCACGAACACAAGGTGATCAGTCGGGATCTGGTGTCAAAGCCCATTCGCATCACCGTCAAGAAGTAACGCAACCTACAGATACGGAGCACCAAGGCGCGCCACGCCATCGCGAAAGCGAATCGGCAGAGAGCGCGCCTTGAGCTCGGCGAGTGTAATCGGGCGCGCGCTCTCAATGCGTTCATCAATGAGCGCGTCAAGCTGCGCGGTCAGCTCGACATCGTAACATTCCAGGTTGAACTCGAAGTTCAGCAGCAGGCTGCGTGCATCCCAGTTGGTGGAGCCAATCAAACTCCACTGCCCGTCCACCGTGAACGCCTTGGTGTGATCAAATGGCGCCGGTGAGCGAAAGACGCGGCAGCCCTTCTCAAGCAGCGGCCTGAACTGCGGCGTCATCGCCCAATCCATAATGAGCAGGTTGCTCTTCGCGGGCACGACAATGTCGACCGCGACGCCGCGCATTGCCGCCACCTGAAGCGCGCGCAACAACACTTCGTCAATCAAAAAGTACGGATTGATAATGCGCACATGATGCGTTGCGGCCGACAGCGCGCCGAGAATGAGCTCGAGAATATTCTCAAGATCACTGTCTGGCCCGTGCGGCACGCCGCGTGCGACAATGCTGCCGTGTTCGGTTAGCCTGGGAAACCACGGATCTCGATCCAGTGCTTCGCGTGTGCAAAACGCCCAGTCCACACCGAATGCGCGCTGCAACTCGTAGACCACCGGTCCATCCACACGAAAGTGCAAACAGCGCACGGGACCCTTCGGATTCTTTGACAGCCAGTGTCCATCACGAATGTTCATACCGCCGGTGAAACCAATGTGCCCGTCCACCACCAGAATCTTGCGGTGATTGCGCAAGTTCGCGTAGCGAAAGAGACGCGGCAGTCGCGTTGGCAAGAATGTGGCAACGGGGATTCCGGCTTCACGAAGTCGTGAGGTCATCGTTGGTCGCGTGTAGCGAGATCCGACGTCGTCAATCAATACGCGAACGGCCACCCCGCGCGCCGCCGCCGCGGTGAGCGCGTGAAGAAACGTCTCACCTGTTGCGTCATTGTCGAAAATGTAGCTGAGCAGTGTGATCGTTTTTTGTGCGGCGTTGATTGCGTCGAGCATCGCCGGATACGCTTCATCGCCATCACGCAGCAGACTGATGCGATTGCCAGGCATAAGCGGATTGCCTGTGGTCTGCAATCCCAGTCGCGCCAGACCTGGAAGCGTTGGGTGTTGTGCGGCCAATGCGTTCATGAACTCGGCGCCGGCCATCGCCGCGCGAAACTCTCCCGTGTCGCCAAGCACCGGTTCACGCTGTAACGCCGTTGCGGCGCGCTTGATGCGGTTGATGCCGAATCCGACGTAGAGCATGGAGCCGATGACCGGCGCCAACCAGGCGAGCCCCACCCAGCCGATGACTGCAGGCACCTGTCGCTTGCGCAACACGGCATCAATCGTCACGCCAATTGCGGCCATGATGTGGCCGATTGATACGACAACGGGCCACAGGTCGGCCAGGAACGAGAGCATGGTAGATGATGGCGACCGGGGCACGCTGTCACAATAGCGCGCCTGCGCGCGGCGCCAGTAACTTGCACAGCATGACACGACATCTGGTAAACACGCAGCCGTACAACGCCGAGACGGCGCTCGCAGAGCTGACTGCCCACGAGACGCCGCGCAACGCGCACTACGTTCGCTCGAACTTTGCGACGCCGCAGCTCTCTCTTGAGGAGTACGAGTTGTCGGTAGGCGGTGCCGTGTTGGACGCGCAGAGCTTTTCGCTTGATGCATTGCGCGCCCTGCCAGCGCATGAAGTCCTGATCACGATGGAATGCGCGGGGAACGATCGGCTTGGCATGCAGCCGCTTCCCGATGGCGAGCCGTGGGCAAGTGGTGCGGTCAGCAGCGCGCGCTGGCGCGGCGCACGATTGCGCGAGGTGCTGGCTCGCGTAGGCGTGTCATCGGATGTGATCGAAGTGCTGGCGGAAGGCGCCGATTACGGGCCGCGTGAGGATGCCTTGCATCAGAGCGACGTGCGCTTTGCACGCGCCATGCCGTTGGCCGCCGCGAATGATCCCGACACGCTGGTCGCGTACGAAATGAATGGGGCGCCTATTCCCACCATGCACGGCGCGCCGGTGCGCCTCATCGTGCCCGGCTGGTATGGCATGGCGAATGTGAAGTGGCTGCAGCGCGTATCGCTCTTGACGACACCGTTCACTGGATACTTTCAATCGCAGCGCTACGTGTATGATGCAGGCGGCACGAACACGCCGGTGACGCGTATGCGGGTGAAGTCGCTGATTACGTCCCCCGCGCCCGACTGCGTGATCTCAGGTGCGCAGCTTGAGGTGCGTGGATGGGCCTGGTCCGGGTTCGGCGCCATCACGAAGGTTGAAGTCGCGGTCGGCGGCGGTGAACGCTGGGAATCCGCTGAGCTTGAGACCGCCGCCAGTCCACACGCGTGGACGCCGTGGGTATTTCGCTGCCCCATGCCCGTGGCGGGCCGGCTCGTGCTGCGCAGTCGTGCGAGCGATGAGACTGGCGCAACGCAACCGGATACCGCAGAATGGAATCGGCTGGGCTACGGCAACAACGCCGTGCGCGCGGTGACGCTGACGATTGCGGCGTGATGTGGGTTTCGCGTGGCGCGGCGCGACATGTGGCGCCACACGTTGCACAAGCGCTTCGCCCAGTGTTCGGTTTTCAGGACGGCTCAAGCCGAGGAGTCTGGGGTATCACATCGATAACTGGTGAATGCGGACGCGTCGCGTCCATCCTGTTCGACGTCTAATTTCTGAGGCGGATCTCGCATGGATGTACTGGTCAATACAGATAGCAGCGTGGAAGGCCACGCGACGCTCGCGACTGAAGTCGAGGCTGCAGTCAGGCACGGCATCGCTCGTTTCTCAGATCGTATCACGCGCATTGAAGTGCACCTGAGCGACGAGAATAGTCATAAGCATGGCTCCGACGATAAGCGCTGTCTCATGGAAGTTCGCATTGCCGGTCGACAGCCAACCGCCGTTTCGCACAATGCGGCAGATATCGACAAGGCGGTCGCCGGAGCCACGGCGAAGCTCAGAAGCGCGCTGGACACTGTGTTTGGCAAGATGGCGACGCACTAACGTATGGCGGGAAAATTCTCGGGCGAACGGCTTACGCTGTTCGCCCGTTTTCGTTTTCCGGCGTATTTTCGAAGCAATGCCGCGCCAATCTGTGCGCCCTTTCCCTCGGAGAACTCCGCATGTCCCGCCTGCCTCAATCCGTCGTGCGCGCACCGCGAATGCCGCGCCTCACGCCGTTGTGCCTCACGCCGTTGTGTCTGCTGTTCGGTGCTTCGCTCTCCGCGCAGAGCGCGCCGGTTTCGGCCAACCGCGCCACAACGGCTCCCGCTGCGTCGTCGTCGGCCCTCAAGACGCTTTCCCTGGATGACTACGCCCAGTGGAAACGTGTGACGTCCACCGCGCTGTCGCCCAATGGCGAGTGGATGTCGTTTGTGTATTCGCCAAACGAAGGCGATGCGGTGCTGCATGTGAAGTCGCTCAGCGGCGATCGCACGCATACGATTCCCGTGGGAAGCGGACCGGTGTTTAGCGAAGACTCGCGTTGGGTGGGCTACTACGTGAATCCAACCACGGCGGAGCTGGAGCGAGCGCGGCGTGCACGCACCGCTGGTGCAGCGACCGCTGCTGCACCCGCACCACCGAGACGTTTTGAAGCGCGCCATGTGGCAACCGGCGAAACGTTCAGCATGCCTAACGCGGCAAGTTTTGCGTTTGCGAACGGCGGTGCCTGGCTCGCGGTGCGCGGAGCCAAGCCGGTGGCCACGGCGAAGCATGATGGCGCGGATCTGATCGTGCGTGATCTGTCCACAGGCAGCACCCGCAACATTGGCAACGTGGGCCTGTATGCCTTCGACGAATCGGGCGCGCATCTGGCCTACACGGTTGATGCTGCTGAAAAACTGGGCAACGGTGTGTACCTGCTCACACTCGCCACGGGCGCTGTTCGCCCACTCGATGGCGCGCCCGCCGACTACGCGCAGCTCTCATGGAGCGACAAGGGATCGCACCTGGCGGTGCTGCGCGGTATCAAGCCCGAAGGAAAGACACAGCGCGTGAATACGCTGCTGACGTTCAGCAACGCCGGAACCGCGCAACAGAAAACAGCGATCGTGCGCGGCGATTCTGCAAACACACTGCCCGCCGATCAGGTGATCAGCGAGTTCGCCCCACTGCGATGGTCGCCCGACGGTGCGTCAATCCTGCTCGGCATGAAAGTGCAGGAAACAGAAGCGAAAAAATCAGACGATCCGGTGGCCAATGTTGATGTATGGCACTGGAAGGACCCCGAGCCCCAGTCCGTTCAGATTGTACGACTCGCGCAAGAACGCCGCGCCACGCTGCCGGCACGCTTCACGCCGTCCACGGGTGTGCTCCGTGTACTCGGCGACGACGTCATGCGCAGCGTACAGCCGACCACAAATCAGAAGTGGGGGATTGGCCGCATTGATACGAGCTACCGAGGAGAAGTCGCATGGGGCGGTAGTCGCGCCGACTACTACCGAGTGAACCTCGCGACGGGTGAACGCACGCTGATTGCGAAGTCGTTGTCGCGCACGATGGGTACGTCACCGGACAGCCGATTTTTCCTGTATCTGCAAGATAAGCGCGTGCACGCGTACGACCTTGAAGTTGGACGCGATGCAATCATTGATGGCGCCACGGAAACGCGTTTTGTCGACATCACGGACGACCACGACTACGAACTTCCCACCTACGGCGTAGCCGGTTGGAGCGCCGACGGCAAACACGTACTGCTGAACCACCAGTTCGACATCTGGCAGCTCGCGCTCGATGGTTCACGCGCCGTCAATCTCACGCGAGGCATGGGTGACAAGGAGCAGATCCGGTTTCGCATTGTGCGCAACGCAGAAGGCGCGCGACGAGGCGCAGAGGATCGTGGCATCGATCTCACCCGTCCATTGTTGCTCACCGCGTACGGCGAGTGGACCAAGAAGAGCGGATACTACGAACTGACGCCGAAACAGGCGCCGGTGCCGCTCGTGTACGATGATCGCGCGATTGGCGGGTACACCGTGTCAGAGAACGGCGCACGCATTGCGTTTACCAAGGGCAGTTTTACTGAGTATCCCGATTGGTACGTGAGCGATCGTCGTTTTACGAGCCCTCGCAAGATCACGGATGCAAATCCGCAACTCGCGGAATACGCGTGGGGCAGCAAACGTCTCGTGGACTACACCAACAGCAAAGGTCAGAAATTGCAGGGTACGCTGACCTTGCCGGCCAACTATGAGCCGGGCAAGAAGTACCCGATGATCGTGTACTTCTACGAAAAGATGTCCCAGCAGCACCACAGCTTCAGCATGCCGGTGTATGATGACCGTCCGCACATCAGCACGTACGCGAGCAATGGATATCTCGTGCTGCAGCCCGATGTTGTGTACGAGATTGGCAAACCCGGATCATCGGCGCTGGATTGTGTCACCAGCGCTGTGAAAAAGGTCATCGAACTCGGCTTCGCGGATCCTGCACGCATTGGGTTGCAGGGACACAGCTGGAGCGGGTACCAGTCGAGCTTCATTCTCACGCAAACCGACATGTTCCGCACGGTGGTCACCGGTGCGCCGCCAACCAACCTGATGAGCTTTTACGGGACGCTCTATCGCAGCAGTGGCACCATTCAGCAGGGCATCAGCGAAGTCGGCCAGGTGCGCATGGGGCGCGGCGTTACGCCGTGGACGGCCAAGGAGCTCTACGAAAGCCAGTCACCCGTGCACAATGTGCAGAACATCAAAGTGCCGTTCATGATTCTGCACGGCACCGAGGACGGTGCGGTCGACTGGATGCAGGGGCTTGAGCTCTACTCAGCGGCGCGTCGCAATGGGAAAGACGTGATTCTCCTGTCGTATCCCGGGGAACCGCATCATCTCGCGAAGAAAGAAAATCAGAAAGACTTTCAGGTGCGTATGCGTCAGTTCTTTGATCATCATCTCAAAGACGCGCCCGCGCCGCGCTGGATGACAGACGGCGTGCCGCAGCTTCAGAAAGGCCGCGACACGCCGTAAACCGAACTATTTGCCCGCCACCTTTTCTACCTGCTCAAGCACGCGGAGCAGATTGCCGCTCCAGATCTTGGCGATCTGCTCCTCTGTGTATCCGCGGCGCACCAACTCGAGCGTCACGTTGAACGTCTCGGTCGCGCTGCGCCAGCCTTCCACTCCGCCACCGCCATCAAAGTCCGAGCTGATGCCGGCGTGATCAATGCCCACGCGCTTGACCACGTAGTCAATGTGATCCGCAAAGTCTGACACCGTGGCCGCCGGATCCGCGGGATAACGACGCGCCGTGATGTCTTCCTGTTTGGCCAGGTACTCGTTGCGCCGTGCGTCGGGTAGCGCCGCGATCGCGGCACTGACTTCGCGGTTGTTCGTGGCCGCGATGCCAAACTCCTTGCGCAGATCCGCAACTGCCGATTCGCGTGCCGCAGACTTCTTCGCGTCGCACTTCACATAGCTGTTGAAGGCCACCAGCTGAATCACGCCACCATTCTTTTTCATCGCGTCGATCTGCTCGTCGTCCATATTGCGGCTGTGGTTGCAGATCGCGCGCACGCCCGAGTGCGACGCAATGATCGGCGCCTTGGACAACGCCACGGTCTGCATCATGCTCGCCTTGGACGGGTGCGAAATATCAATCATGATGCCCAGGCGATTCATCTCCGCCACAACCTGCCGACCAAGCGGGCTGAGTCCGTTGTGCAGCCAGACATTGTCGCGTTCGCCGGTGTTGGAGTCAGAAAGCTGACTATGTCCATTGTGCGCCAGCGACATGTACCGACCACCTAAGTCGTAGAAGCGCTTGACGTTGGTAATGTCTGAACCAACCGGAAAGCCGTTTTCGATGCCAATAAAAATCACCTTGCGACCGCTCGCGTAGATAGCGCGGGCGTCTGCCGCGGTGAGCGCGAGACCGGCTTTTGTTGGCGCAATACTGTCGGTAAGCCGACGGACCGCCGCGAACTTTTCGAGGGCCGATGCCTTCGCGCCCGCAAACCCATCCGCATCAAGCCGAGGCGACTGACCCACGTACACAATCAGAAATGCGGCGTCGAGTCCGCCCTCGTCCATCTTGACGAGGTCCACCTGCGTACGCGGCAACTTGGCCGAGTAGTTGAGTGTATCGGCGCGGAAGTTCGCGGGCGAAATATCCACGTGCGTGTCGAGCGTCATGACGCGCTCGTGAATGCCGCGCGCACGCGTCACCAGCGCAGCGTCGTCTGTAGGGCGCACCTGCGCCGAGGCCGACGACGCGGAAAGCAGCACGCCGGCCGCGAGGGCTGAGCACGCCAGCGAGTAACGGGTTGGGACGGGGCGGGTCATGGAGTGTGCGGGCAAGGGGAGGTCGAGCTGACAACCAGCGGAGAAAAATACGTGCGACGAGTGCAACGGGGGGAGCGTGGTGCAGGAGAGCGGCGCATATTCCTCGGCATCATCCCCTTCCTGGAGACTGTCGGCCATGCCTTCCCTGCTCGGTGCACCCCGCCCACTCGCCGCGCCGCGAGACCTGATCGCGTCGCGTCTACGTAGTCAACGCGCACCACTGCTCGCAGCGTTGGCAGCCCTGCTGCTCTCGGCCGCCGCGAGCGCACAATCCGCGAGTGCGCAGTCAGCCAACTCACCCATTCGTTTTGCCCGCTACGCGCACGTGGCCAACGACGGGCGCATTGCGTTCACCTACCAGGATGACATCTGGCTGGCCGACGCAAATGGTGCCAATGCACGACGTCTCTCGGCGCACGTCGCGCGCGACATGATGCCGCGTTTTTCGCCTGATGGTCAGTGGATTGCGTTTACCAGCAATCGCATGGGCAATAACGATGTGTACGTGGTGCCGGTCTCGGGCGGCGAACCCAAACAGCTGACGTGGCATAGTGGAGACGATCAGGCACTCTACTGGACGCCCGACGGACGCGAAGTGGTGTTCACCTCCAGCCGAGGCGTGAAACAATGGGGTTCCCCACTCTATCGCGTGGCGCTTGACGGTTCGCTGCCGCGTGCACTGCCAATGGATGCCGGCCGTTCGGGCATGATCAAGCAGGACATGACCATGGTGGCGTTCAACCGCTCCGTGCCGAGCTATTGGCGCAAGGGATATCGGGGCAACAACAATGCGGATATCGCGGTGCAGGATCTGCGCACCGGCGCAATCACTGAACTCACCGACACCGACATCAAACAGTACCAGTCGGCCACCCATGATGTGCACCCCATGTGGGGCGCGGATGGTCGCATCTACTTTGCGTCTGAGCGCGATGGGATTTTCAACATATGGCGCATCAACGCAGCGGGGGGCGCCCCGGAGCAGATCACGCGTCATGCCGACGACGGCGTGCAGTTCCCGTCAATCTCGCCCGATGGATCGCGTCTCATCTATGAAAACAACTTCAGTTTGTGGACGCTCAGCGTGGCTGGCGGTCAGCCGCAGCGCGTCGACATCCGCATGGCGTTTGACCCGAAAGAGAACGATATCGGTGTGATTTCGGCGAACAATCGTGCGGACGGATTTACCGTGTCACCAACCGGCGACTACGTGGCCGTTGATGTGCATGGTGAGATTGTGGTGGTACCGAGCGAAGATGGAGTGGGCGAACTGGCGCGTGTGACCAACTCCCCGTGGCGAGAGCGCAGTCAGCTGTGGTCGCCCGATGGACGTCGCATTGCGTACATCTCCGACGAATCGGGTGAAGAGGAGATCTGGTTGTGGGAGCGTGGTACAGGTGCGCGGAGCAAGCTCACCACGCACGAATCCATCAAGAGCGATCTCACGTGGGCCGCTGATTCGCGCAAGCTGGCGTTTGTGGCCGACAATCGCCTGTGGGAGGTAGAGCTCGCGAACGGGACGTCGCGCGAACTCGCGCACAATCCAGCGGGCGGATACTCCATTGCGCAGTACTCCGGTGACGGACGCTGGCTGGTGTACACGCGCCGAGACGATGATCAGAACGCCGATGTGTTTCTGTTCGATATCGGCGCGCGTCGTGAATACAATGTGAGCAACAATCCGTTCAACGACGGTAATCCGGTGCTCACGCCCGACGGGAAGCAGCTCGTGTTCACGTCGTCACGGGATGCCGGCACGAATCATCTGTTTGTCGTGTCACTGGCGCGATTGCAGGAAGATCCGAACGATCCGCTGGTGCGCGAGCGTCTGCGTCGCGCGGGAAATCGACCGGAGCGGGCGGATACCACGGCGACTGCAGCCGCCGCAGCTCCGGCCGCTGCACTTCCGCCCGCGGCACCGATTACGATCGACACCGTCGGCATTGCGCGGCGTGCCATCCAACTCACCCGGGGTGCGGGCAGTGCCGGCAACCTGTTCCTGGCACGCGATGGACGCTCGGTTCACTTCACTGTGACCGGTGGCACCGGCGAAGACGCGAATGGGCTGTTTGTCATTGGTCTCGACGGCCAGAATCGCCGTCGTATTGCGGCCGGCGTATTTCAGGGTCTCACGCCAACCGTTGATCGCCGCACCGTGTTCTTCCGACGAGCGGCTACGGGCGGCGCGGATAGCGACGGCCCGCCAACAACGTCTGGCACAGAAATTCACAAGCTGGTGATTGCGACACCACAGCGCACCGAGCGCGTGAACTTCAACTTTGCGGTGCAGGTGAACCGTCGCGATGAGTGGCGCCAGCTGCTGGCCGAGTCGTGGCGTGTGATGAAGTACCGTTTCTATGATGAGAAAATGCACGGACGTGACTGGAATGCGATCTGGCGCACGTACGAGCCGCTGCTGGCGCACGTTGGCACGAATGAAGACGTGTACGATCTGGCCAATGAAATGATTGGCGAGTTGAATGCGTCGCACACCGGCGTGAGCGGCCCCCCGTCTCGCTCCATGCCGCGCATTACGCAAACGCGGTTGCTTGGCATTGAGCTTGAGGCCGATGAGAAAGCCGGTCGTTATCGCATTTCGCACGTGCATCGCGGCGGTCCGGCCGACAAGGAATGGTTGAACCTTGAGGTGGGGCAGTACGTGCTCGCCATTGATGGTCAGGATCTCAAAGCGGGCGACAACTACTGGAAAACGCTGAGCAACACCTTGAACAGCTACGTGCCGCTTCGCGTGGCCAGCAGCGCCAGCGGAGACGGTGCGCGCACGGTGCGCATCAACTCCGTGACCTCACTCGGCGATGTGAAATATCAGGAGTGGGTGGATGAGCGTCGCGCGATCGTTGACAAGGAATCCAATGGTCAGATTGCGTACGTGCACATTCGCAGCATGAACCAGCCGTCGCTCGAAGTGTTTCGCAATGAGATCAATCAGTTCAGTAACAAGGCCGGTATCATTGTGGATATTCGCTACAATGGTGGCGGCAACATTGATCAGGAACTGATCGACATTCTTGAACGGCAGCCGTATCAATTCTGGAACAACCGCAGCGGCTCACGCAGCTGGGGACGTCGACCACGTCAGGCCATTGCCGGTCCGAAGGTCATGCTGATTAATCAGCGTTCGGGCTCCGATTCCGAGGTCACGCCTATGGCATTCCGGCAGCTCGAACTCGGGCGTATTGTGGGCAACCCAACGGCGGCCGCTGTGATTGCCACCGGCAGCTACACGCTCATTAACGGTGGCAGCATTCGTACGCCCGGCTCGTTGGTGGTGACGTATGATCCGAGCAAGCCGAACAACTACGGTGTGAACCTGGAGAATTACGGCGTACCGCCCGATGTGTGGGTGCGCAACTCTCCCATGGACGAGTTGGCGGGCCGTGATCGTGAACTCATGGAAGCCATTCAGGAAGCGCTGCGCATGCTGCGCGCGAGCCGGAACGCGGCCAGTGGGGAGAACTCGGGTGCTCGCTAAGCGATCGTTGGTTGCCGCAGCCGTTGTGAGCGTGTCGGTGTTTGGTGCGTGCTCAACGCGCACACTCGAAACAGTACCAACGCCCAACGCTGCGGCGGTCAATCTGTGTTGTGGTGACAGCGCGATGGGTGTGGCGCTGCGCATTGCGGCGGACTATCGCGAACCGACCATTACGACACGACGGTTCACGCACGAGCAGTTCTGGAGTGCCGTGCTGCCCGTTGCCACGTACGCGGAGTTCAAGGTAGACGAAGTGGGTAAGTCACTGCACGGGCGCCCGCTGCGCACGATCACGATCGGCACCGGGCGCGATACGGTGCTGCTCTGGTCGCAAATGCACGGGGATGAGTCTACCGCAACCATGGCGTTGGCGGACATCGTGCGGTGGTTTGCCAATACGCGCGCCGAAAGTCGAGATGATGCGCTGCGTGAACGCATCATGAAGGGTGTCACACTGGTCTTCCTGCCCATGCTCAACCCCGATGGTGCGGAAGTATTTCAGCGCGAGAACGCGGTCGGTGTGGATATCAACCGCGACGCGCGCCGGCTCTCCACACCGGAGGCGCAGGCGCTCAAGGCGCTGCATGACCGGCTCAAGCCAAAGTTCGGCTTCAACCTGCACGATCAGAACGCACGAACACGTGTCGGTCGCGACGGTGTCCAGGCGGCCATCGCGCTGCTGGCGCCTGCACATGATGCGTCTCGCGGATACAACGACGTGCGGTCACGCGCGCGTCTTGTCGCGTCAACGCTGGCCACGTCATTTCAGACAGAACTTCCAAATCGTGTCGCCAAATACGACGATACGTTCAATCCGCGCGCGTTCGGCGATCTGATCCAGCAGTGGGGAACCAGCACCGTACTCATTGAAAGTGGTGCGCTGCCGGGCGATCCGCAGAAGCAGCGATTACGCGCGTTGCATGTGGCCGCGTTGATCAGTGTGTTCGACGCGCTTGCCACCGGGGCATGGAGTAGCGCGAATCCCGACACGTATGAAACGCTGCTGTTCAATACCGGTGGTGCGAGCGACTTGCTGGTGCTTGGTGGAAGCCTTGTCTTGCCAGGCAGCGCACCGGCGCGCGTGGACCTGGCCATCAACTACGACGATGCCGTTGCGCGCACCGGCGGACGAGTGCGTGAAGTGGGCGATCTGGCAGGCGTCGTCGCGATTGACACCATTCGCGTCGACGGGCTGTTTCTGCATCCCGACGCATCGACCGTGACACGTGCCAGCGCCGGCGTATTGCTGCCCATTGGCGCGCCCGCAGTCTTGCACGTTCGACGCGGCGCGGATGCGGTCAGCGAATTCGTACGTACGATCGGGGGCAGCACACGCAACTAGCCGGTGCGACGCCCGCAGGCGCTTTGCCGTCAGGCATCAGGCTGGCAGCTCATCAATACTGCGTCCTTCTACCAGCTGGATCGATTCACCCATTGAACTTGGCGACATGCGCGGCCCCAGGCCGCGCAGTCGCTCGTAGTTGCGACGAAACAGGTCGAGCACTGCTGGAATGTCATGCTCGCTGCGAATGGGCAGACTCACCCAGCCGGAGTTGGCGAGCATGTGATGCGCACGCGCGCGCCCCGCGGCCACAAGGTCGCGTCGCTCGCGGACGCTAAACGGGAGGTCTGCGGTGCGATCGTTGTGCAAATGTCCAATTTCTCGCTGCTGCACGCGAAACTCGACACCGCCAAACCGATGCGGAAGTACCGTGACACCTTCCCACTGACCAACGACATCCGCGATGCGCTGACTGACACGTCCAAGAGGCATCACACGTTCCTCAGTCGCGACGTAATCGCACGCCCCCACTGAACGCGCGCCGCGCCACCGCAGTGTTGCAACGGCGCCTGTAGATGATTGTGCAGCGCCGCACACGGGAGCGCCAGCATCATGCACGATCGCCGCACGCGAACGCGCGCACATCATCCAACGTGGCACCGGGCGCCAACGTCCGCACGGATGAGCTCGTAGTGTTCGCGGAGTGGTTGAATGGGGCAGGGTGCGGGTGAAGTGGCGGCTAAGCCTTATTGCTGAGGAGTTTGTGGTGTCCGGTACTTTGTCAGTTGATCCTACTCAGGGGGCACGTGTGTCTGCCTCCGGCGTTGCACCACACGTCGCGATTGTTGGCGCTGGAATTATTGGGCTGTCCATCGCGTGGCGCCTCGTGCAACGCGGTTGCCGAGTTGACGTATTCGATGCTGGTGGACCAAGTCAGGGGCGCGGTTGTTTCGCTGCCAGTCGTGCGTCTGCCGGACTGCTGGCGCCTGGAGTGGAAGCCGAGCCCACCGAAGATGCGCTGCACGAGCTGTGCTTGCGCAGCCTCTCGTTGTGGCCGGCGTTTGCGCGCGAGCTCGAAGGTCAATCCACAATTCCGCTCGACTTTCGTAGCCGCGGTTCGCTCGTGATTGCACTCACGCGTGACGATGTCAAGAAGCTTGAGCATACACACTCGTACCATGAGGCGCTGGGCACAGCACAGCGCTGGTTAACGCGCGCCGAACTCGGTGAACTCGAGCCGAATCTTGAGGCGACCGCGCTGGCGGCGCGTCACTTGCCCAATGATCGTCAGGTTGATCCACGTGCGGTGCTGGTGGCGCTGCGCGATGTATTGGGAGCACACGGTGTAGCGGTGCACCAGCGTCGCGTAGACGCGGTTGCGCTTGGCGGTGCCAGACCCATGATCGTGACAGAACTTGGGCAGCTCGAGGCGGATTACATTGTTGTTGCCGCTGGCGCCTGGTCGCGATCCGTTGGGGGAATTCCCGATGAATGGAAGCCGCCCGTACATCCCGTGAAAGGACAAATGCTGTCGGTGGAACTGCCCGATAGCACGCCGCTGCTTCAGCACGCAGTGTTCACGCCCCGTGTGTATCTTGTTCCGAGAACATCAGGTCGACTGCTCATTGGTGCCACGGTCGAAGACCGTGGTTTTGAGGACGGTGTCACGGCGGGCGGCTTGTTGCATTTGTTGGAAGGTGCGTGGCGCGCCATGCCTGCTGTGGAGTCGGCACGCGTGGTTGAGACCTGGTGCGGATTTCGCCCGGGCTCGCGTGATGATGCACCCATGATTGGACACCGAGACGAACGTTTGTTGTTCGCCACCGGTCACTACCGCAATGGCATATTGCTTGCGCCTGCCACGGCCGACGCGATTGCCATGACCATCTGCGATCAGGCTGAGCCCGACTGGATCAGCGCATTCGCTCCCGCACGATTCGATGCCGACTTTGCCGGTTTCAGAAACATCCAGGTCCCCGCTCACGCCGCCCTCTGAACATTCGACGGGCGACGCCGCGAATCCTGTCGTGTCGCCGCGCGTCCGCGTACAGCTGAATGGCGCGATGCAGGAACTGCCTTCACCATCGCTGCACGCTGCGCTCGAGCAGCTCTCGCTACGCGCCGATACGCGACACGTGGCCATTGCGGTCAATGACACGGTCGTGCCGCGCGCGGCGTGGGACGACGTGCAACTGCACGCCAACGATCGCGTAGAAATCATCACGGCGGTGGCGGGTGGCTAACGCCGATCTGTTTTCGCTCGGCGGTGAGACGTTTGCTTCGCGGTTGTTGCTCGGTTCGGCCGGATATCCCAATCGCGGCACGTTGCTTGACGCGCTCAAGGAAAGCGGCACGGAGATTGTGACCGTTGCCGTGCGACGCATCGCGCTGAGCGGTGATGGGGAATCGCTGCCGTCGCTACTTGGAGGTTCGTACCGGCTGCTTCCGAACACAGCGGGCTGTTTTACCGTGCGTGATGCGGTACTGACAGCACACCTCGCACGCGAAGCACTGGGCACGCCGTGGCTCAAGCTTGAATTGATCGGCGATCGCGAAACGTTGTATCCGGATATTGTGCAACTTGTGCAGGCGGCCGAACAGTTGGTGCGCGACGGTTTCATTGTGCTGCCGTATTGTACAGATGATCCGGTGGCGTGTCAGCGCCTGGCTGATGTGGGCTGTGCAGCCGTGATGCCGCTGGCGTCCTTCATTGGCTCAGGCCGCGGCATTCTGAATCCGTCCACGCTTGAGCATTTGTGCTCGCGCAGTGCGGTACCGGTGATTGTCGACGCGGGTATTGGTACGGCGTCTCATGCGGCGCTTGCGATGGAGCTTGGCGCGAGTGCAGTGCTGGCCAATACCGCGGTCGCACGCGCCGACCATCCGGTGCTCATGGCTGCGGCACTGCGCGATGCGGTGCGCGCCGGCCGTTCGGCGCGCCTGGCGGGACGCATTCCTGAACGCCTGTTCGCCGATCCATCGAGTCCTGAAATTGGCATGATTGGCAGCTAATGGATTCGCCAGATGACGTAGTGCTGCCATCGCCGCTGATGGTGATCACCGATCGCGCGCGAAGCCTGTTGGCACTACCAGATGCGCTGCGTGGAGCAGCGCAGGGTGGCGCGCGATGGATCCGTGTGCGCGAACCGGATCTCGATCTGTTCGCATACATCGCGTTGTGTCATGTGTTGCTCGATGCGGTGTCCGATCCGCGCGTCACATGGGCCGTACGGCCGAGCGCCTATGCCATGTTGCGCACCGCATATCCCGAACTGCGGCTGTCGGTCCATTGTACGGAGCGCGATGCGCTTTTTGCGGCCGCCGCTGTTTCAACGCTCGTTGGCCGGTCGGTGCACGCGGAAGCAGACGCGTTCTCGCACGCGGCGCACTACCTCTTGCTGGCTCCCGTGTTTGCGACGGCGTCGAAGCCCGATGCTGCGCCTGCGGGCGTTCGCGCGATTCGCGATGCTGCGCGCAGCGGCGTGGCAGTGGTGGCACTGGGCGGTATCACGTCCGACAACGCTCGGGAATGTCTCATGGCCGGCGCACGTGGCGTGGCGACCTGCGGATATGTACTCAGTGCCGAAGATCCGGCTGACCGCGTGCGGTCGCTGCTGGTCGGCGTGACGAGCGATTAATCACGTACGGGCGGACTGCGGACGTATGACAAAACGGCGCCATCCAGATGGATGACGCCGTTTTGACTGACGGTAGTGACTGACAGAGCTTAGACGGGGAACAACATTTCGCGGTAACGGGGCAGGGGCCAGTACGAGTCACCAATGGTGAGCTCGAGCGAATCACACACCACGCGCACGGCATCCATCGCTTCGCGGCCCGTTGTGGAGATGATCTCGCCCTGCGCCACGATGTCGTCGTGCAATGCCTCCGCCTTGGTGAGCACCTTGCTGAGATCGGTGCGCGCCTTCTGCAGCGCGGTGATCAGATTGCTCACCGTGTTTGCCGCGTTGATCAGCGGCTGCATGTTGATGCCCGAGGCGGCGCCACGACCCGCGTCGCCCGACAAATCGCCGAAGTACGTATAGCACGCCGGCAGAACCTGCGTGTCGACCATCTGCTGCAGCGTGTGCATTTCAATGAGCAGATCCTTGTTGTACCGCTCCAGCCGAATGTGATAGCGGCTGTCGAGCTCCGGCTTGGTCAGGACGCCAGTGTGTTCAAACAACTTGCGCGACGAGTCGCTCACCAGGGCCTGCAACGCTTCCGGCGTGCGACGCATATTCGGCAAACCGCGCTTCTTGGCTTCCACTACCCACTCGTCGGAGTAGTTGTTGCCTTCAAAGCGAATCGCGGCCGTGCTCTTGAACGCATTCTGCACAACGGCGAGCACTGCGTCGCCGGTGGTCTTGGCGGTCTTGAGCGCCTTTTTCAGGTCGCCGGTGATGTCGTCAATGGCTTCTGCCACCGCTGCCTGCAGCAACATGACCGGGAACGCGATGCTCTGTGATCCGCCAACCGCGCGGAACTCAAACTTTGCACCGGTAAACGCAAACGGCGACGTACGATTGCGATCGGTGTTGTCCTGCACGACTTCGGGCAACTTGTCGACACCAAGCTTGAGCATGGTCTGCTCGGCTGAACCCTTCCCCGTCTTGCCAGCTGCAATGTCGTCGCACACCTGGGTGAGCGAGCGGCCGAGAAACACGGAGATGATCGCTGGCGGTGCTTCGTTTGCGCCAAGACGATGCTCGTTGCCGCTCGTGGCAATGCCGGCGCGCAGCAACGCACCATGCTTGTGGACGCCCTTGAGGACAGCCGCAAGGAACAGCAGAAAGCGCAAATTCTCGTGCGGTGTCTTGCCGGGCTTGAGCAGATTCATGCCGTCGAGCGAGTTGTCCGACGTGATCGCCAGCGACCAGTTGCAATGCTTGCCCGATCCGTTAATGCCCGCAAACGGCTTCTCGTGCATGATGGCCTGCAGACCATGACGCATGGCCACCTTCTTGAGCACTTCCATCACCATGTGGTTGTGATCAACGGCGACATCGGTTTCTTCATACAACGGCGCCATTTCGAACTGACATGGCGCCACTTCGTTGTGACGCGTCATGATGGGCACACCAAGCTTGTACAGATCGGTTTCCACTTCGCTGATGCACGCCTGTACACGCTCTGGAATGCCACCGAAATAGTGGTCTTCAAGCTGCTGGCCGCGTGGCGGCTCGGCGCCAAGCAAGGTGCGTCGCGCCATGACGAGGTCGGGGCGCAGCGCAAAGTGCCCGCGATCAATCATGAAGAACTCCTGCTCCGGACCGAGCGTGGTGACGACACGCTGCACACCCGTATCACCAATCATTTCAAGCAGCGCCATCGCCTTCTGTGAAATGACATCCGAGCTGCGCAGCAGCGGCGTCATTTCATCGAGCGCTTCACCATTGTAGCCAATGAATACCGACGGAACGCACAGCGTGCGCGTGCCGCCTTCTTCATCGATGAACACCGGGCTGGCAGGATTCCACGCCGTGTACCCGCGCGCTTCCCACGTGGCCCGAAGACCGCCGCTCGGGAAGCTTGATGCGTCCGGCTCCGACTGAATCAGCTGCTCGCCGGAGAACTGCTCGATCGGCAAACCGTTTTCATCAAAACCGAGGAACGCGTCATGCTTTTCGGCCGTGAGGCCGGTCTGCGGCTGAAACCAGTGCGTGAAGTGCGTGACGCCACGCGAGATCGCCCACTCCTTGATTGCCTGGGCAACAATCGGCGCGATGTCGCTGTCGAGCTTGCGGCCCAGTCGTACGGAGTCGGCAAGCGACGCGTACACGTGGGCCGGCAGCTTGGTACGCATCTGACGCAGGCCAAACGTGTTGTCGCCAAAAAATGCAGACGTCGGCAGTACCACGCCGTTTTCGTCCATAGGGCGCGGCGTGATGCGTACGCCGCGATGCGTGATCTCGCGCAGAATCGCAAAGCGCGGGTTAATCGAGTCGATGGCCATGACCGTTTAATGAGAGCGTAAGTGGAAGCGCGCCGCACCCCCAACAAGCCCGATGGGTGGTCGCATTCTGCATGGTGTGCAGAAAACTAGTGATTTCAGACGCCATATCAATGCTTTTTCGACTAAATGACGCAGATAAATTGCAATCCGTGCAGAAAATGCTGATCAGTACCAAGTGAGTGACGTAAATGCCGAACAAAAGCCAAAAACAGTAACTGTCTTAAGGAGTTGTTCGCTCCGGTTGGGGCGGACCAGCGGTTATCGCGTTGGCCACGCGTTCGACCGTTCGATCCGAGCCGCCAACCAGAACAGCCAGCGCGTTCGCGGATCGGATGAGCGTCGGCCGGTCGGGCCACACGACTGCCGTGTCGCCTCGCGGTGCTGCGCGCGCTGAATCGAGCGTCCGCATCGCGTCGTCGGCCGCGCTTGTGGATTCAAAAAACACCACGTGCAGCGACTGTCGGCCGAGTAGAAAGAGCGTGGCGTCGTTTGACACACCGGGAATTCGCACCATGGAATCAGCGCGTACCGTGCGAAATCCTGACATCTGTAAACGGCGCTCAAGGCTGCACGCATGCCATGTACCGTCGCGAGGGCAGGCACGAATGGCCGCCACGATGCTGTCCACATTGCGGCCGGCGTCGCGCGCGGCACCGCTATCGGCGGCGGAATCGGCGGACACGTTCGGCGACGCGGTCGTGGTGCGCGACGATGCCGATTCCGACGTGTCTGACCCTCCGCCGCCGCACGCGACGACGGCCGCGCAGAGCACGACCAGCACCAAGGATGTCCGAGTGATTCGCACGTGAGTACCAGCATGAGAGACAACACATTCGGCGTAGGATCGGTATCGCTCGTACATTGCATCGAATCCCAGCATCGGGGAAGCACGCGACGAACACCGAAACGCGCTGCTCCACGGTTTATCACCAGAATCACAGCATCAGCAATGGACCAGGCTTTTCTGCTCACTGCCGGCGGTCGCGCGCTCGCGTTAACGGGCGCCCTTCTCTTGATCGGCGCAGCAGTGTGCTCGTGGCTCGCTCCAGCGCGCGCGATTCGCAGGCCTGTGCTGGGCGCTGCGCTGTTGCTGACACTCGCGGTGGTCGCCCAAACCACTGGACAACTGTTCGCCTTTGACGCGTTTGCGGCTGACGCGTTGCCGCTCGCCGAAACGTTTGACATGCTCGCCGGCACTAATTGGGGACGAACACGTGCAGCGCTGGCACTGCTTGCACTGGCTGCCCTCGTCAGCGCTGCGTTGCCGGCGCGCTTTACAAATGCGGCTGCACGAGCGCTCTCGGTGTTGCTGCTGGCACTCATTCCATGGCTTGGCCATGCGGCCGCCGCAGACAATCAGCTCCTGGCGTTCTCGCTCACGCTTGTGCACGCCACCGCCGCCGCGGTGTGGCTCGGCACTTTGGCATTGCTTGCGCGTCCATGGTGGAGCGACGTGCACGCCCTGCATCACGTCGTGCCTCGCTACGGCGCGATGGCGCTAATCAGCGCACCAGTGGTGGTCGTGAGCGGCGTAATCACTGTCTGGACGCGACTTGATTCGCCGTGGCAACTGCTGGAGCCTGGTTACGGCCGAATGGTGCTCATCAAAACTGGTCTTGTGGCGCTCGTGCTTGCGCTTGGTGCGAGACATCACCTGCAACTGGTGCGTTCATCGCAGGGCAATGTGCTGGCGATGCGTCGTTCACTTCAGCTTGAGGTGTTTCTCACGCTACTGGTGCTGGCTATCACCGGCTGGCTCGGTGAGAGCGAACCGCCAACGCTGAGTTAAGTCCTGCGCAACGCACGTGTCGTGCTACTGACCCGTGATTGAACGCACCGCGGCGGTAAAACGGATCGTGTCGCCATTGCGCAACAATAGTTGCACCGGCACCTGTTCGCCTTCAACCAGTGCTCGTCGCAGCCCACGCAGCATGAAGTGTTTCCCCCCGGGGGCAAACACAACCGAGTCACGCGCTGCAAGTGCAATCTCGGTTTGCGCTTCCATGTGCACCATGCCGTCATGCTGCATGGTCTCATGCAGCTCAACCGTGTCAGCCGCTGCGCTTCTCGCGCCTACAATTTGCGCGGCACTGTCGCGTGGGTTGTGAACGGTTGCGTATGCGCCGGTAAGTGCAGCGCTGTCGCCGGCGCGGACCCAGGCGTTCGTTACCCAGATGATATCGGGCAACGCTTCAGCTGAGGTGCTTGTCGCAGCGTTGCGAGGCTGCGGCTCGCACGCCGTGAGCGCGGCCACAACGCACCCCGTTCCGAACGCCACCGCGATCCGTCGTCTGTCGCGCCACCACCGGTGCGTTGCACGCGCGAACTGCACGCTCGACTGAGAAGCTCTGTGTGTCATGCCCGAAGTGTATCCGGGTACGTCGCCACATCCAAGAGACGTCAGCAGCGTCAACGCATCACGTACCAGACGTCAGGCGGCCGTCGAAAGCATTTCGCTCGTCCACTGCAAGGCGCCCGCGTAGATCTCACCAATCGTGGCCGGGTCGACCCCCATATCCTTCGCCACTTCCGCGGCACTTTCAAATAGTCCCAACTCATAGGACTCGGCAAAGTTCAGCGCGTCGGCGTACGGCCCGGTTCGCTCAAGCAGCGCTGCTTTTGCGTCGTCTGCAAGCGCTACGCGCGACACCAACTCCTCGATCGGCATGCGGAATACCACATCAAGCAGCGAAAACAGTCCCACCAGAAACAGCGTGCCGGCATCGCGTCCTGATCCCGAGAGCATTTCACAGAGTCGTGCGCGCTCGACCGCTTGGCGCACCAGATGTTCGTCTACATCTGACGTACCGCGACGACTCGCTGCGATGGCCAGCGCCAGCCAGCGGAGCAGTGCATTGCGTCCGATCAATCGCAGCGCATGACCGATGGATGTGACGCCACGCGCGCCAACCGACGCGGAGTTGACGATGCGCAGCAGTTGGAAGGTGAGTACCGGATCAACCGCGATGGCATCTTCGAGCACGCGATCCTGAATGTTCGGATCGCGCGCCTGGCTGAGCAAACGCAACGCCGAAATGGTCGAGGATGGCACCTGCGCCTGCGGCAGCGGTTCGGGGCGGCTGAACTGCGCGCCCTGAAACGCGTCAAACTTGAGTTGCCTGGCAATGGCGAGCTGCTGCGGATCGTAGATGTGATCGGCGATCAGCTTCACGTCTTGTCGCACACGAACTCGCACCATAGTGGTGACAAGTGCGCGCAGGTCTTCCGAACGCACGTCAATACGCACCCAATGCGCGTACGGCAACAACGCGTCAGACGCGCCCGGGTGCTCCGTCATCTGATCCAGTGCGATCTGACCACCCGCACTGCAATAACGCTCAATCGCCTCCACGACCTCCGGCTCAGAGCCAACATCGGGAGGAATGAGCGGAATCGTGGTGTGCGGATCAGCGAGCTGAATGATCTGACTCAGGAACTGTCCGCGTGAGCACGGCACAAACGCCGGATAATCGGCTCGAATGTTGTCAAAACCGCCGGTCAGGAAGCTTTGCGCAAAGGCATCGCGTCCTTCAGGCGTGTCTCGAAAGCGAATTTCGTAGCCAATCAGCTCGCCCGCGCCGGTAAAAACAGGCTGGCGAACCACGCAGAGATCAGACATGGACATCGGGAGTGAGGGTCTGAGATGAGGATCGGCGCCGGCGCGCTCACTCTTGAGTGCCGGGCGAAATTCGGGGAGTTGCCGGAGCCTTTCTCACGGGGTAGCGCAATCGGGGGTGTACTTGCCACACTTCGCCAAGGTTACCGAGAGTGCTTCACCCCATTTGTCCCGCTTTCCCGGAATGTCATGAGTCTGGCGTCGCTGGAAGGATCGCTGCATCGCGGATGCGGCGGTCGATACACGCTGCACACCGAGCAGGTCACTATTCGCCTCAGCGGGATGGGCGCCGAAGTCACGCGCGAGTTCTTCAAATGCGAGAAGTGCGGCCACGAACAGCGCACCATTGAGCAGCGTGACGCGGCGGAGAAACAAGCCACGGATCTGATCCGTACAGAGCACGGGCTGCTGCTGCCAAAGGAAATCAAGCAGCTGCGCGAGTCGATCGGGCTCACCTCGGCGCAGTTGGCCGACCTCTGTTACGGAACACCCAAGGGCATCGTGGCTGGCTGGGAAAAGGGGCGTTATCTGCAGAACCGGGAGGCCGACGCGCTGCTGCGCAGTCTGCGTGATCCGGAAACGCTCGAATTCCGTGCCTCACGCGCTGGTGTTGTCTTGCCAGCACCCGCCGAAGCGGCCGCGCTGATTGCGGCTGGTGTTTCTGACAGCGAACCCGACGCCGCGAGCAGCGAGACCACGCCACTCGAGGACTGACCCATCGACGTTGTCACGGCCACTGCGCTTACGCGACATTTTGGGGCCGTCAAGGCGCTTGATGCGCTGAGCGTTTCCATTCCAGCGGGTATTACCGGAATTGTTGGGGCCAATGGCGCCGGCAAGAGCACCTTTCTGCGCATTCTGCTCGGCTTGCTTGAGCCGAGCGGTGGGACCGCAAGCGTGTTTGGTCATGATGTGGTGAAAGACCGCACGTTGATTCGCCGCCTGGTCGGCTACATGCCCGAGCACGACTGTTTGCCGCCCGATGCGAGTGCGGCCGAGTTTGTGATGCATCTCGGGCAACTGTCCGGATTGCCGCGTACGGCGGCGCGTGAGCGGGCCGCTGAGGTGCTGCGACATGTGGGCTTGTTCGAAGAGCGCTATCGCCCCATGGGCACGTATTCCACGGGCATGCAGCAGCGTGTGAAGTTGGCGCAGGCGCTGGTGCATGATCCGCGCTTGCTGGTGCTTGATGAGCCGACGAACGGCCTTGATCCCGCCGGCCGCGATGAAATGCTCGCGCTGGTACGGCGAACCGGCCGCGAGTTTGGGATCAGCGTGCTGGTCTCGTCGCACTTGCTCGGCGAGCTGGAACGCACGTGTACGAGCATTGTGGCGATTGAGCGTGGTGCACTGCAGCATCAGATCGCGGTGGATGCACTGACCAGCGAGATCCCGCAGTTGGCGGTAGAAGTTGACGGTGATGTGGACGCGGTGATCAATACGTTGACGCAGGCGGACTGGCGCGTGACGCGTGATCGCACGGGTTTTGTCTTGATGCTTCCGGCTGGCGATCGCGAAGTGGCGGCGCGTGCGGCTGATGCGGTGCGCGATGCGTGTGTTGCGGCCGGTGCCGGGTTGTTGCGACTGGAACGTGGACGGACCAGGCTCGACGCGTTGTTCGCCAGCGATGCCGAGGTGAACGGTGCTGCCACAGAGCTCGGCGCGGCAGTCGTTCGTACGCCGGAGCGTGTTGCGTGACGAGCACCATTCATGATCTTGGCTACCGTCGCTACGACGGGGAACGGCTGTCTTCCCGCGCCGCGTGGAGTGCGCTGTTTACGCACGGCCTTCGCACATTGTTCGGGCTCGGAAGACCGGCGCGATCAAAAGCGCTGCCCGTGTTTGTGCTCATCATGTCAAACATTCCGGCGTATATATCGGTGTTCGTCTCGTCGGAAACAGGGCTGCCGATTCGTCACGCCGCGTACTTCACCGGCGTATCGATTCTATACATTCTGTTTGCCGCCGCGCAGTCGCCCGAATTGTTCAGTCGGGATCAGGCCAACCGTGTCTTGCCGCTGATGTTTTCGCGCGACTTGTCGCGGTTGCAGTACGCCTCGGCGCGATTGTTGTCCGTGCTCGTCGCGATTTTTCTCATGGTGCTCATTCCGCAGCTCGTGTTGTTGCTCGGCGGCATCGGCATGGCGGCCGATACCATGACCGCGTTTCAGGAACGCTGGGCCACGATCGGACCGATTCTCGCTGTCTCGCTGCTTGCGTCTGCACTGCTCGGCACCGTGACATCGGCCATCGCCTTTTGGACACCGCGTCGACATCTCGCCACGGCCACGGCGGTTGGATTGTTCATTGTGCTTGGCGCCGCCACGACCGCGCTTGGCAGCACGTCCGTGCTGGACACCAAAACGGCGCAGTTGTTCAATCCGATTGTTGTGCTGGATTTTTGCAATCGGTTGTTGTTCGACGAACCGTCGCGACGGGTGGTGCGTACGATTGCTCATCCATTAAGTGTGTATGTGTTGGTGCTGGCGGCGTACGTCGCAGTGTCACTTGGTGCCATCTTCTGGCGCGCGCGCACGGTGGACGCATGAACACGCCACTCGTATTTACCAACACATCGCGCTGGTTCGGTGATGTGGTCGCCGTGAATGACATTTCGTGCACTGTAGAGCCGGGTATTACCGGTTTGCTTGGCCCCAATGGTGCCGGCAAAACAACGCTCTTGCAGTTAGCCGCAGGTTTGTTGCCGGCGTCTGGCGGAACCGTGCGTGTGTTTGGCGATAATCCGTTTGGCGCCGTTGGCACCTACGCGAATGTTGCACTGGTGCCAGAGGCGGAAGCGGTGCCTGGCATGCTTACGCCTCGGCAGTTTGTTACGGCACGCGCGGCGTTGCTCGGGGTCGCGAATCCTCCAGATGCCGCACAGCGTGCGCTGGAGCGTGTGCAGTTGCTCGACGCGCAGAACCGCGCGCTCGGCGGCTTTTCAAAAGGCATGAAACAGCGTGCGAAGCTCGCGGCGGCGCTGGTGCACGAACCACGTCTGGTATTGCTCGACGAACCGTTCAACGGGTTGGATCCGCGTCAGCGCGCACAAATGATGCACCTGCTTGATGCACAGGCGTCTTCGGGAACCGCTGTAGTCTTCAGTTCACATATCCTTGAAGAAGTGGAAGGCATTGCGTCGCGTGTGCTGGTGGTTGTGGCCGGACGGTTGGCGGCGAGCGGTGATCATCGTGAGCTGCGCCGGCTGATGACAGATCGTCCGCACACAGTGCACGTGCGTTCGAGTGATGATCGCGCGTTGGCGGGTTCGCTCGTGTCGAACGCGTCCGTGCTTGGTGTGTCGCTTGATGATGCGCGGCTGACGGTGCGCGTGACAGATCACGCGGCATTAGCCAAGGCGCTGCCCGTAGCTGCGCGGTCGCTCGGTGTGTCACTGTACGAAGTGCGTCCCGCCGACGAGTCGCTTGAACACGTCTTCTCGTATCTGGTGCAGCGATGAGTACGGGAATGAATGCGGCGAACAATGCCGCCGCGCGTGCAGCGACGCGTGCACCCCTGAGTGGCGGTACGATGGCGACGGTCGGTGGCATGACCGGTTCGCGCATTGCGGCGCTGCTGCGTCTTACGATTGCACGCACGGTGCGTCCGCTGCCGTTGGTGCTTGGTGCACTCATTGTCGCGTTGCCGATTCTGTTCGCGTTCATTTATCGCAGCACCGGTGGTGACGACGCGAACCTCGCCGAGTTTCTGCTCACGCGATACAACGCGCTTGTTGTTTCCATGTTGTTGCCGCTTGCCGCGCTTGTGACTGCTGCTGGTGCGACGAGTGCCGAGCGTGAAGACGGCACTATTCTGTATTTGCTGACCACGACCACGTCGCGCGCGATGCTGGGTTTGGTGCGCTGGGTGTTTGCGACCGTGTGCACGAGTGTACTGGTGTTGGCTGCGGTGATCGGAACGGGACTCATCGCGGGTGGCGGCGCCGAGCCCACGGGCGTGATGCGCGCGTTCGCGATTGGCAGTGTAGTTGGGGCGGCCGTGTACTCGGCGGTGTTCCTGGCGCTGGCGGTGTGGCTGCGTCGTTCGCTGCTGGTCGGGCTGCTCTACGTGCTGGTGTGGGAGGGCACGATCAGTTCGTCGGTGCCAGCGGTGCGATACCTGAGCGCGAAGCAGGTGCTGCTGGGCATCACGCAACACTTTGTGCAGCCAGCGGAGCAGGGAGCGGGCGCGTTTGCGACGGCGCCGGCCGCGGGTACGTCGGCGGCGTGGGCGGTGGCGGTCACGGTGCTGGCGCTGGCGGCTACGATCTACCGTCTGCAGCGGTTGCCGGTGACCAAGCCGCGGTAGCGGGTCAGCGCGACGAATTGGATGCGACAGTCGATAGCGGTTGGCGCTTGCCCATCGCGCCCAGCTGTTTCATCTTGCAGGGATTGGCATGGCGCCGTAGCCAAGTGGTAAGGCCCGGGACTGCAAATCCTGTATTCGTCGGTTCGATTCCGACCGGCGCCTCTAAAATCGTGAGTTCGCAAAGGCCGTCCCTCGGGGCGGCCTTTTGCGTCGGTGGCCGGCTACCGCGCTGGCTTGGCCCAACCGCGCGACGGTAGATTCACCACATGGACACGCACGGGTTGCCGGGGGCAGAGCTGGTAGAGCAGGGTGTTCGCGATTTGCGGGAGGGGGTCGAGACCATCGAATCCCTCCTCGTTTCGCTCGCGGCCCCAGCGCTTCGCAGTGTGGGGCTCGCCGTGCCCACGCCGTTTCCTGATCCTGAACTGAAGTTGTACCGTCTGCTTGCGGATGAGCACGGGGACGGTGCGCACTCTCGCTACAATTCTCTCGTACGAAGAATCGTCAGCTTTCGACGTGCTGGCGCATGCGTGAGATAGCCGACAAGCCTCGCATTGAGGCATTCCTGCAGGCACTTGCTCGAGAAGCAACTGCTGATACGCGTGTCTATCTCGTGGGTGGAACGTCTGCAGTCCTGATCGGCTGGCGTTCATCCACGGTCGATGTAGACCTCGTGATGCAACCGGAATCCGACGCGATGTTGCGCGCGATCCCGACGCTGAAGGAGCGGATGCGATTGAACGTGGAGCTCGCATCTCCGGATCAATTCATTCCGGTACCACATGGATGGCAAGATCGAAGTCCCGTCATCACGCGCATTGGTCGGGTGACGTTTTATCACTACGACTTTACCGCGCAAGCACTGGCAAAGATCGAGCGGGGACACGCGCGGGATCTTGCCGATGTCAAAGCGATGCGTGAACGTGGGTTAATCGATCCACAGGAAGTGAGACGGCAGTTCTTACGCATGGAACCAGAGTTGTTTCGGTACCCTGCGGTCGATCCCGACTCGTTCAGGAAAGCGTTAGATGCCGCATTCCCTGCGGATGAAACAGAGCGCGCGTCATGACTGCGAACGCGCGGACGTCTGACGCCATCTCCATCAACTCCCCACTCGGCCAGTGGACGCACCACGAACACCGCGTGCACGCACTGAGCGATGTACTCGATCACCTGTGGCACTTTGACGGACGCATGGCGCTACCGCGCGAGCGCACGTTCCCCGGTGGCTATCTCGAAATCATTCTGCACTTGGGTCCGCAGTTTCGCGACGTACACGCTGACGGCACATCAGGCGCACCGTTTCCCGTCGCGTGCCTCACGGGTTCGCAAACGCGACCCGTCGTCATCGAATCGCCCAACGCGCATTGTTGTGTGCTTGGTATTCGTCTCACACCGATCGGTGCGTATCGTGTGCTCGGTACGCCGCTCACCGAGACTGCCGACTGTACCATTGATCTGCGTGATGTGACAGACGCTGCGTCTGCGCAGCTCGCGTCGCGTTGTTTTGACGCACACACCGTGGCCGATCGTTTTGCGATTGTTGTGGCGTGGATTGAGGAACGGCTTGCGCGCAACGCAGCTGCACACGCCGGCATTGCACACGCAGCGCGCACACTCGCCGCACAACACGGTCAAACGCGCATCAGCACGTTGCAAGACGCAGCTGGATTGTCACGCGCGCGATTCGTGGCGCTCTTTCGCGAGCAAACCGGATATGCACCCAAACAGCTCGCACGCATTCTGCGATTTCGTCGGGCGCTCAATGCGTTGCAGCACGGCGAGCGATTGAGTGACGCTGCGTTCACGGCGGGTTACTTCGATCAGTCGCACATGCACGCGGATTTCAGCGAGTTTGCGGGACTCACACCCGCCGGCTTTGTGTCGGCACAGCGTTATCCCAACTCGCCCAGTGTGCCGGAATCCGCGTAGGTTCGCTCAGGGGCGGCGCGTGAACTTTTGTCCAAGACGCCTGAGTGAGTGAGCGTTAGTGTGGGGGAGTTGCTCTCTCTGAACCGTTCTCAATCGGAGCTTGACATGCCCGCCTACAGCCCCGCCCGCTACACGCACGCCATTCCCTGTCTGTCCTACGCCAACGCGCACGACGCGATTGCGTGGCTCGTGAGCACGTTCGACGCCGACGCCCGCCATGTGTACGACGGACCTGATAACGCCGTCGCGCACGCCGAAGTCTGGTTCGGTACGGCGTGTGTGATGATGGGCTCGCTCAAAGGGAACGACATGCCACCGCACCGCGCCGGTGAAGGGTGCGTGTACATCGTGGTGGAGAGCGCCGAGCAGGTGAACGAACTCTACGAACGCGTGGTCGCGGCGGGTGCGCGCATCAGCATCACCCTGCGCGACACGGAATACGGATCACGAGATTTCGGATGTTTGGACCCTGAAGGCAACTTCTGGGGTTTTGGGACGTACGCGCCGGCCTGATTTGTAATCCGCGTCACGGGTCGGCCCCCGCCGCGTACGTCTTTCCTGCCGTCTCATGGTCGCACGCACATTTCGACTATTGCTGGGCGCGCTGCTGCTCACTGCAAGTGCGACCGCACAGGCGCAGGGCATTCGCGGCGTCGTGCGTGACGTGAACGGTCGTCCACTCGGCGGCGCCGAGGTCAGTGTTGGCGAGACAGCGTCGCGAGCGCGCACGGATTCCCTCGGACGCTACGCGTTGCCGCGCGTGGCAGCGGGACCCACCCCGTTGCGTGTACGACTGATTACCTACAACGCGTTCGACACCAGCGTTGTGGTGCCGACAAGCGGTTGGGCTGACGTAAGCATTGTGATGGCGCGTGTTGCGCCCACGCTCGCGGAAGTACGCGCGCGTGGCATGCAAAATCAGTGTGATCCAACCACGCTCGACGGATTTGACTGCCGCAGGCAGGCGGGCGTGGGCTACTATCGTGGGCCCGCTGAGCTCAAGGCGCTGAATGGACAGCAGTTCCTGGCGTTGTTCTACGGTTTCCCAGGCATTCGCCCAAGGCTCGATCGTAGTAGATATGGCGACAATTGGCGACCCGCTGTTCGGCCAAGCCGCTGTTTTGCAGAACTGGTGAACGGTCGACCGGAAGATCCCTATCGCCCAATTGCATCGTGGCGACCCGACGACATCGTGGCCGTGGAATACTACGACGAGTATCGAAAAATCCCGCTCGCGTTTCGCCAGCACATGGACGGCATCTGTGATCTCGCCGTGTACTGGTTATACAACGCGCGTCGCGGCGACCGACCGCCTTCGATTGCCGAGCAACTCGCGGCAATTGCCGTACCCACATCAAATGATGTGTACGACGCGATCGTGCTGTTACTTCGCCGGTCACCAGCGAAAGGCGAGACGCGTTTTGTGCCCGCCGGTCAACGCATCACTGTTGATTTCGCGGGCCTCGACACCGCGCTCGGCACACTCGGACTCGAACGTTCACCATCGCGCGCCGCGATTGAGACGCGCTATCCGGATATGACCTTTGGATCAGACGGCTTCGCACCGCCGTGCGCCGTTCGAACAGATGATTCGCAGTGTCCGCTTGCACCAGGCGCCACCGCAGTTCGCTTCGATACTCCGCGGTCGGAAGGGAAAGAGAAGCTCTCGTTCCGAATGATTGTGACTGATCGAGTCGGCTCGCGGGCGGATGTCAGCACGGTAAGCACACACTACGACGTGACGCTTGAACGACGTGACGGAGAATGGAGACTGGCGAACGCGGAGAAAGTGAACGTCCCGTAGACAAGCGAATCCATAGTGTGCACGATTCGCAGCTCAGCGAGTCTCAAGCGAATAAATGACAACCTGCTCAACATCATCCTCGTCGCGTATCACGCCTGCGATACGCCCGTCCCGAACAGCGAACAGCTGAAAGCGCGCGGGCAACTGCGCATCGGCTTTCCACCGGCCGTCTGCGCTAAACACGGACCATGTCGTTGCGCGCTGTGGATACGGACGCTTCATGGGGATTGGACCGACGGGCACGTACGGACCGACCCACAAGTCTCCGTTTGATGCCGCGACCAACTCACCAAAGAGCGGCATCACGTCAGCAAAAGGTGTTTCGGTGCGAAGCCGAGCGACATACGGTGCGCCGCGCGGACCGGGATTCGCCGCCGTTTCACTGGCAAAAAAATCTTCGCGGTGCGCGTTCGAAACACGCTCGGCAGCTACGCCACTGCGTTCAATGCGAAGCACGTGCCGGCCGAGCGGCGTGAAACAATCAATCACGTATGCCGCTGGGTAGCCAACGCAAGCGCGTCCATTGACCACGGCCGCGACAGACCGTGCCGAAAAAACTGACGCGCGCACGCGGCCGTTACTCTGGCCAGCAACCGCTCTGTTCGGATAGCGTATAACCATCCGGCTCGACGACGGCCCAACCGCCAGCAGACGCATGTAGGACATGGCAGACGCACCGACGGCGAGTGTTGGTGTATCGTCAGTCGTACGCGCAAGCGTCAACGTGTCGTTGAACATGTCGAGCCGTTCAACAGCGCGTGTGGCATTGTCTGCCAGGCGCGGCATTGTGCGAAGGAATCGCCCGTCCAACGAGAATGATGACGCTTTTCCAGCGGCATCCTCCGCGACCACTCCCGACGGTGTGCGCCACGCGCGCCACAAGTCGCTGATCTCGCCGGGCCCCTGACCGCGCCGTCCCGTTGTTCGGAGAAGCTGACCGCTCAGCGCATTGAAAATGCGCAGCTGACTCGATTCGCCGTCGGCGATAAGTATGCGACTGCTATCAAGCAGAAAAACCGCGACAACGTCAACGACGGATGCTTGCCCAACCGCGCTGGCGCCGCCGATGCGGAGTGTCGATGCGCCAACATGCCACGTCGCGGGTGCGCGCGCACCTGATGGGTAGCGCACGACCGATACATCCGCACTGGTTGGCGGCAGTTGCGCGACGGTCAGCCTGGGCAAGCCGATCAGTGCAAGCACAGCGAAAGAAATTCGAGCGAGCGGCGGCAGCGTCATGCGTGCGTTGGAGGGCGCCGCAGCCTGCTTGACTGGACGCGTGCGGAGTAAGGCACTTTGATTGTGTGATCGGGTTTCATCCGTAGCATGCGTCCGTGTTCAGCGCAGCGCAATTGCGGCCCATGCTTCAGATTCACGACATGATCACGTCACTGCTGGCAGTAGTCGCTGGTCTCGCGCTGATCACCTCGAGCGCCGCCTTGCACGCGCAGGGCATCCGTGGTGTGGTGCGCACCAACGACGGGCGTCCACTCGCCGGCGTCGAAGTGCGCGCCGGTGAAAGTGCGTCGGTCGCGCGCACCGATTCGGCGGGGCGTTACGCATTGCCACGCGTGGCTGAGGGTCAGGCTACGCTGCGGGCTCGGCTGATTTCCTATTCGGTGGTCGACACCGTTGTTTCGGTTCCGACCAGTGGCTGGGTCGACGTGGATGTTGTCATGGTGCGCATTGCGCCGCTGCTCGCCGAGGTACGCGCGCATGGCATGCAGAATCAGTGCGACCCGAACACACTCGATGGCTTCCGCTGTCGCATGCAGGCCGGAGTTGGATACTATCGCGGCGCGCAGCAACTCAAATCGATGAAGCCACGACACTTTGCCGCGCTGTTCGAGGGCTTTCCTGGCATTCGCTTGCGGCCCGCAAACTCGCCTTTTGGGTGGACTTTGCTTCCGGGCGTGCGGCCAAGTCGATGTCTGGTAACGTTAGTGAACGGTCGCCCAACCTTCGCTCCCGTTACAGACTGGTATCCCGAAGACGTGATTGCCGTGGAATACTACGATGAATATCGCAAGGTGCCGGTGCCGTTTCGCACGTACATTCGAGATGGCTTTTGCGACTTGATCGTGTACTGGCTCAGCGATGCGCGTGACGCTGAGCGACCACCGACTATCGCCGAACAGCTGGCGCTCCGCGCGCCGCGCGCATCGAGTGAGCTGTACGACGCGATTGTGCGCGTGTTGCGTCGCGCACCAGCCAAGGGCGAAACGCGATTCATTTCGGAGGGCTACCGCATCGCCGTGGATCTCACCGGCCTCGACACTGCGCTTACTACGCTCGGCCTTGAACGCGCACCGAATCTCGATGCGTTCGAACGTCGGTACCCCGACATGCGATTTCAGAATGCGCGCGCGACGCTCGTGTGCGGCATCGGTACCAATGCCGCGAAGTGTTCTATTCCAGCGCGCGTCTCGAGTGTGCAGTTCGAGGCGCCGTATTCGCCCGCAAGCAACGTGTTCGCATTTCGCATGAATGTCAGTGAGCGTGCCGAGCAGCGCAACGACGTGACAATCAGAAGCACGATGTACGACATGGCCATCGAGTATCGAGAAGGCGTCTGGATGTTGATGCAGGCGGATGTGGTGAGCGTGCCGTAGCTACACGACTCGGTTCAGACACCTTTCAACAACTATTGGCGCGTCGCGCAATGTCCGCGCACTTTTCCATGAGCGCCTGAAATGATTCGGCATCCTCGTACAGTAGTCCATCGTCAAGCATACGCGCGTAGTCCGAGTTCAACGCTCTCAGACCAGCGCCTGAAGGAACAAGTTGCAGACCGCCGGTGACCGCGGCCACGTAGTCAATCGTGGTACGGTCTGCCGCTTTCGCCGGAAAGAACATGCTCTTGTGCCGCGCAACAGCGTCAGGCGGTCGCCTTCTCCCAGAACGTTCGCTCGGCGTGCATGACGCGAGGGCGTGCACTTGGGAAACTGACTCCATCAACCCAATCTGTCGCGTCGCATACCACATCTCGCACGCTCGCCGGCAGTCCCGTTGAACGTGCTCCGAACTCAAGCAGAACGCTCGGCGCGACGTATCCCGATCCGGTAGTTGTTGCCTGATAGTCGATGAACAGGTCTTCGCCTTTGACGCGGATCGTGGCTGTGAGCGATGCCGTGTCCAAAGCTTCGGTGAGCACAGGTCGAATGACTGTGGAGACCCATATAGGCAGGCGTCTTCGAACCTCACTTGTCCAGCGACGTTCTTCGCTTCGGGTCCTGGGGAGCGCTTCGCTTTCGTCTCCGACGAGATCTGGCGCGATCGTCCGAATGTCGTACGTGAGGTCGACGTCTTCGGAAAATCTGCGAATGACGCGGTATGCTTTGGAGAGCGAAGTCCCGCCTTTAAACACGAGGTGCTCGCCGAGCGGCGACGAGTAAATAACGGAGAGCGCCCAGACCACCCACACATCCTTTTCGAGTAGATGCGTGGGGCGGCCTGATCGATCGGCCGCAATTCGCAGCACGTCGGCCCGGTCACGTGTGGAGAGTCCGAGAAAGTCCTCAGCCATGCGCGATCTTGCCTACACATCGCGCGAGCCAGGTTGGAAGTTGCGGCGTCGCGGCAACAAGCTCGTCGAAAGCGACTGGCGATAACGAACCTCTGAGTTTTGTGAGAGCGCTTTCTGCGTGCTCCGGGCCTATCCACGCAAGCGCTCGCACAGCGGCACCCGCCTGACGCTTGGGCATCGCGAGCTGCCAGCGCGGAGCGTGCCGCAGCTCGACTGTCTGAGCGCCGAGCTTCATCTTGCGCGTACGACCGGAAGTCAGATAAACCGAACGGACAGGCGCCTGCGTGGTGAGTCCGAGTGCGTTCGCCGCGGCTGCGCCGCTCGGCACAATCACCTCGCCGCGCTGTGCGGACAACGCCTCAACGGCCAACTCCACCGACGGCGCCCGCACGCCAAAGCGGCTGCTGACCGGGAGCAGATAAACGCCGCGTCCGGCCCGGAGCAGTTGACCACGCTTCACGAGACGAGACAATGTCTGGTCAAGCGCGGCGCGAGTCCCCAAATGCAGCAGGGCCTTCGCAGCGACTGGGGTGCCTTCTGGCAACCGTGACGCGTGCTCGAGAATCCTTGCCGTGAGTCGTTCAGGGCTGGTATACATGTCAGAAATGTAGTATAGTTTCTGACACTTTGCAATGACCGAGCCCTGCTGGAGAGCTACCCGGGCGCCTCGCCGATTTATCGACGCGGCGCCCGAACCCCTCAAAAGCTACCGCAACCGCGGATTCGTTTTCCGCGGCGCAGCCTGACACGCCGGCCACGTCATCGCACCCGGCGGGCCACCCGCGCCACCGGCGCTCGCGCGCGCTGCGAGATCCACACGCTCACGCGACACCTTCTCGGGGTCTTCACTCGCGAGGTACGCGAACATCGCGGCGATCGTCGCGTTTCCTTTGAGTTCGTCGAACACCACCTTGTCGTACGTGTCGCGATTGGTGTGCCAGGTGTACTGCCCGTAGTTCCAACCGTGCGCGCCAAGTCCGAACGCCGGCACACCATGACACGCGAACGACGCGTCGTCACTCCCACCGCCACTCGGCGATCCGGGACCACCGAACGTCATTTGCCGGGTGAACTCGGCGGGCATTTTCGCCATCCACGCGTTGATGTGCTTGGGTGAGTTCACCATGCCACCACCACCCACGCGCACAATGCGACCGGTGCCGTTGTCCTGATTGAAGACGGCCTGAATGCCTTCGAGCATCTTTGGATTGTCTTCAGTAAACGCGCGCGAACCAACCAGTCCTTTTTCTTCCGCCGTCCAGTGGCCAACCAGAATCGTGCGCTTGGGATTGGGATACGCGAGCTTCAGAATGCGCATCGCTTCCATCATGGTGAGCGTGCCGGTGCCGTTGTCTGTTGCGCCCGAGCCGCCGTCCCACGAATCAAAGTGCGCGGACAGCACCACGTACTCATCGGGCTTCTCGCTGCCGCGAATCATGCCAATAGTATTGAAGATCGGCTGTTCGCCGAGCAGATCGGCGTCGAGATCGAGGCGAAGCGTTGGGCTCTGATTGTTTTCGGCAAGACGAAACACCAGGCCGTAGTCTTCGCACGAGAGTGCAACTGCCGGTGCTTTCGTGTTGTACGTCTCGAACACATCAATGCTGCCCCACGCGTCTTTCGGACGTGATGTGATCACACCGGCCACACCCGCTTGTTCAAGACGCACGCCGAGTGAACCGCTGCCGAGTGCCAGCGAGTGTCCGGTGCCACGCACGTTCTGCCCCGACCACTCACGCTGAATCGCGCTGCGCAGTGAGTCCATGCGTGCTTTGACCGCGGGCTCTGCGTTGGCTGTCCAGTTCTCCACAGGACGGCACGTTGGCATCGGAGCAGAAACAAGGACGAGCTTGCCCCGCGCCTGCGGTAGCCACCGCACGAATTCGGAGGTATCAGCGAAGCGCGGCAGCACAATGGCCGGCGCTTCGATTGTTTTGCCTCCGGTGCCCGGGCTGTACGCGAGCATGGTGCCTTCGAGCGAACGCACGCGCGGTGTGCGCAAATCAATGTGCGAATGACCTCTGCGCCAACCGCGCCATGTGCCCACTTGTTCGTTGCGCGCGGTGATGCCCCACTTGGTGTATTCCTGCACCACCCAGTCATTGGCATTCTTCTGCAGCGGCGAACCACTCAAGCGTGGGCCCACAGAATCGAGCAGCGACTGCGCTAGCTGCTGCACGCGCGAGCTGTCCATGCCGAGAGACCAGAGTCGCTTGATGACCGCGTCTTCGGTGGGGAATGTTTGCGCAGACGCTATGACGGGCGTGATGAGCAGCAGGGCAGCGGCCGCGAGGTACCGCCGCGCGCGCGTTCTGGTAGGCGACATGTGTTGGTGGGCTGAGGGGTGACTCTCATAGTGCGAGAAGCGCCGGGTGCGCGCTACTCCTTGGACTACGCGTGGGCCGCACGCAGCGTTTGGCGCGCGCGTGCCCGGCTCGCCGGCGGCACTGGCGCGCGGGGTGTCCCGTCAACGAGTTTCCGCGCATGTCAGACTCTGATACGCTTCGTGTAGCCATCGCGCAGATCGCGCCCGTGTGGCTTGACCGGGAGGCCACGATTTCCAAAGTGGCCGAGTGGGTGGAAGGCGCCGCCAATGACGGCTGTGAGCTTGTGGCGTTTGGTGAGGCGCTCGTGCCGGGTTATCCGTTCTGGCTCGAACGCACGGACGGCGCGCGCTTTGAATCGCCGCTGCAGAAGTCCATGCACGCGCACTATCTCGATCAGGCGGTGGACATCACCGGCGGCGGTTTGCATCGGTTGCAGGAGGCGGCGGCGGACTTTGGTGTGCATGTAGTGGTCGGCTGCATTGAACGCGCGATGGATCGCGGCGGACACAGTGTGTATTGCAGTGTGGTGCAACTCGGGCGCGACGGGCGTGTGCTCACCGTGCACCGCAAGCTGATGCCCACGTACGAAGAGCGTCTTGCCTGGGCCACTGGTGATGGGCACGGGCTGGTCACCAACCAGGTAGGCGCCTTCACGGTGGGCGCACTGAACTGCTGGGAAAACTGGATGCCGCTGCCGCGCGCGGCATTGTACGCGCAAGGTGAAGATCTGCACGTGGCAGTGTGGCCCGGCAACGTGCGCAATACCACGGACATCACGCGATTCATTGCGCGCGAAAGCCGTTCGTATGTGCTGTCGGCAAGTGCGTTGATGCGGCGCGATGATATCAGCGATGTGGTGCCGCATGCTGAGGTCATTCGCGCGGGCAGTGAAGAAGTGCTTGCCAACGGTGGATCGTGTATTGCGGCACCAGATGGTGGCTGGCTGGTGGAGCCGGTGGCCGACGCGGAGTGTCTGATCGCCGTGACGTTGCATCACGGGTTGGTTCGCCGTGAGCGACAGACGTTTGATCCGGCAGGACACTACGCGCGCCCTGATGTGACACGACTGGTTGTTGATCGCAAGCGTCAGACTACAGTAGAGTTTTTGGACGCATGATGAAAATGCGCATTGCACCCACCGTACGTGCTACGACGTATTGCGCAAAATTCGTTCGCGCAGGCGTAGGACTTTCTGCGCTGAGCGTGCTGCTCGTTAGCGCTTCGTGCGCGAGGAGCGTTAACAACAGCTCGGTGGATACGGTGCGCATCAACGGCTCCAACGGCGTGCTGCCACTCGCCCGCGCACTCGGTGCGGCGTATATGGCGACCACGCCCGGCGCGACCGTGGTGTTCGGCGACGGCATCGGTTCGCGCACGCGCATGGATTCCCTGCGCGCAGGCGTGATGGACATCGCGCTGGCGAGTCACGGGCTCGACACGGCCGCGCTGCGCACGGAAGGCATGCGCGTGATCCGATTTGCGGAATCACCTGTCGTGATTGGTGTGCACGCTGGCTCTGTTTCGTTAGCCGATATCAGCGAGGCGCAGCTGTGTGACGTGATTGCCGGTCGCACTGCAAGTTGGCGCGCGCTGGGGGACGGTCGTGATCTGTCAATCACGGTTGTGATGCGGCCGGAGAACGAGGTCGATACAGAAGTGCTGCGGGACCGTGTGCCGTGTGCAAAAACGCTCGCAGTGAGTGCGAGGGCGCGGGTGGTAGAAGAAACGGCTGACATGGCGCGCGCGCTCACTGAGACCGAAGGTGCAGTGGGCGTCACCACGTCCACGGTTATCTCACAAAGCGAAGGTGCGATTCGTGCCTTGTCGCTCAACGGAGTGCGGCCGTCACCAACAACCGTGCGCAGCGGTAAGTATGCTCTGGTGCGCTCCTCGTATCTGGTCACGCGAGCGGGAGCGAACGCAGCGGTCGATCAGTTCTTGTCGTTTGTTGCGTCGGATGCAGGGCGTGCGGTGCTGGAAGCCAACGGTTCGTTAGCGGTTGTGCCTTAGGGACTTGTTCACCCGTCCGATTGCGCCGGCGACTTTGCAGCGTCGCCTCCAGTCTTGTCCGCCATTATCTGAAACTCATGACAACTTCGCCCGGCACGTACGGAGCGACTCGTCCCAGCCGACTTGCCAAGCGCGGAAATATGTCCGAGCTATAAGAGTTGCCAGCTGGAGGCCGCCTTCGGCACGGCCCATCCCGACTCTCTTCGGAGCTTTCATGATGCAGGGAAAATCGGCGCGCCTGTTTGCCGTGACGTTCGCGATTTCACTCGTCGGATCGATGTCGCCGCAAACGGCTGCTGCGCAGACATCCACGGCCGCCGACAGCCTCACGGTGATGCAGACGCTGGAATCCATGCTCACCGCGCTCCGCACCAAAAATGCCGATGGAATGCGTGCCACGTTTCATGAAAGCGCCCGCATGACGTTGCTGCGTCCGGCGCAGGGCGGTGGTACGCGCGTGGTTGCGATGACCGCTGAGCAGTTCATCACGTCCGCAACCAATCCGACCGGACCGGCGATTGACGAACCGATTCGCAACGCCAAAGTGCAGATTGACGGAAACCTGGCCACGGTGTGGGCCGAGTATCAGGTGCGCATCGGTGGCAAGGTGAGTCACTGCGGCCACGATGCATTTCATCTCGTCAAGAACGACACGTCGTGGAAGATTCTCAACGTATCCGACACATTCAGGCAGCAAGGCTGCGGGGAGATGTGGAAATGAACACGCGTTGTGTCATGCTGAGCCGTGCGCTGCTGGCGATGGCTCTGACGGTTTCCGGTAGCGCCGTCAACGCGCAGAGTGCGGGCAATACATCAGCGGTTGCGCCAACCGCGGACCCCGCGGACGTCGGTTCGATGGACGCGATCGTGTGCGCGTTGTACGCGTCGATCTCCGGGCCGAAAGGCATGAAGCGCGATTTTGCGCGCTTGCGCACACTCATGGCGCCAGAAGCGCGCTTCGTGCCGACCGGGCGCGCGCCCGACGGCACGCATCGATACCGAAGCTGGAATGTTGACGAATACATCGCCGCCGCGGGCCCTGGTCTCGAGGCGGGCGGATTTTTCGAATCCGAAATCGGTCGCACCACCACATCGTTTGGCAACGTGTGGCACATTATGAGCGCGTACGATTCCAAGCGCACGCTGGAAGACACAACGCCGTTTCAGCGCGGTGTAAACAGCATTCAGCTCTTCAACAGCGGCACGCGGTGGTACGTGATGTCGGTGATGTGGGACGCTGAGCGTGCGGATTTGTCGATTCCCGCAACACTGCTTGCTGCTCCGCCGGCGCCAAGCTGTCGTAAATCGTACTGAAGCAACTATCGGGCCCTGCTGAGTAGTCGCAGGGCCCGATTTTGTGTTACGCCTGCAATGTGGCGTCGAGCGTAATCGGCACCGCAGACAGCGCCTTCGACACAGGACAGCCCGCTTTCGCGGCATTCGCGAGTTCATGGAACTTCGCGCTCTCGATGCCCGGCACGTTCGCGTTCAAGTGCAGCACAATCCCGGCGAACGACCAATCCACACCCTTCTGCTCCATCGTGATCACCGATTCCACGGCGAGCTCCGCCGGAGGAAACCCAGCGCCCGTGAGCTGAAAGCTCAAGGCCATCGCAAAACATCCAGCGTGTGCCGCCGCGATCAACTCTTCGGGATTCGTGCCTGCACGACCGTCCTCGCTGTTGAAACGCATCTTCGTTGAGTACGGCTGATCCTTCAGCGCACCACTCGGCGTCTCAAGCTTTCCTGAGCCCTCCAATCCCGTACCATTCCACACTGCTTTTCCGCTGCGACGCATATCAACTCTCCAGTTCAGATTTCAACGCAATCAATCCCCAACAATCTTTTGCTCTTCTTCGCGCTGTTCGCGCTTTTCGCGCCTTCCTGTGCCCTTCACGCGCGGTTGCCAAGACACCGGCGTTATGGTAGGTGCAAGAGGAGGGCACGGGAAAGCGCGAAAAGCGCGAAGGGCGCGAAGAAGGGCAACTGATGTAAAGATACTAAGGAGAATGGGGAGTGTTTCGTGCGCGTCAGGGTGTGCGCGTGATCGGATCGTTGCCGAATGTGACGAGCACCGCGACTGCGGCCATTTTGTTCTGGGCCGGGGTGAAGCGCGTGAAGGTGAACTCGGTGCGCTTGTCGAACCACACCCAGGATTCACGAATGCCTTCAGGAACGGGTGCCGTGGAGTAGGTCTTTTCGCGGCCGTAGTCGGTGAAGAGCTCCTTCATCATCTGGTCCACGTTGCGCTGCTCGCCGTAGAGATAGACGATGCGCTGCACCACATCGGTTGAGTCGCGCATCACCAACAGCCCCTCCGCGCCCTCGAAGAGCGGCGTGGGAATGCGCACGAGCGAGTCTTTGTCTACCGTCGCGTACAGGGCGAAGCGGCCGAGCGGACGACCAAGCCAGATGGTGTCGTTGTCGGCCAGTGCGAAGCGCGGCAGGGTGCGTTTGGTGTCCTGGGCTTCCGCGATGGTCGCAGCGCCGCCGAGCAGGAGCGCGGCGGCGAACAGGGCCGTGGCGATCTGGCGCGAACGGGCCAGGCGTGAGGGAGTCATGTACAGGGAGACGGCGAGCGCACACTGAACGTTAGTGCCGACTCAAGGGATGGCGGTACCGCCTACGACGTGGTGGCCGCCGAGAAGCTGTCAGCAGTCGAGCGCTCGGAGCGTTCGAACTGCCACTCAAGGAGAAAGTAGAGCACCACCACAGGTACCACGCATACCAGTACGGTGAGAAACGTAGACGAGGGCAGCCACGGTGCAATACGGAGCATACCGGCGTCAATGAGAGGCGCGATCAGATCACCGTCCGTCCGAACCTGAAACACCAGTGCTGCGCCGACCAGCGGTACAAACAAAAGGAATGGCACGGGGCCGCAGGCGACTACGAGCGATGAGTACCCCCTGCGCAGCCGATGCCATCGGGAAAGTTCGCTGAGGTACAGCACCGCAAGTGCGAATGCCGCAATGAAAGCGAGACGAGCGTAGATGAGTCGCAGCTGACGTGCAGCCGTGGGCGGCAACGCGTCTTCGGCGCTGAGGCGCCGGTACTCTTCACGAGCTATGGGATAACCGAAGACGGCAGTGGTCGCACGGGCAAACTGCCAGTCGCGGAAACGCTCACTGTTGCCGTCGCTGATGGTGAATGGATTGTAGATGCGCACGCCATACACCGAGAGTGTATCAGCCAGTACGCTTTCGCCCCACGGTGCCGAAATGTTTGGTGTATTGCCGAGCTCATAGCGGTGCCAATGGTTGATCGCCACGCGCGTTACATTGATGTCGTCTTCATACTGGCCCGGTGCATCTGTCGTAAGTGACCCAGAGCGTGCGCCAGGTATATTTGCGAAGATTGCGGCAGAAGAAAAGCTGAGCACGAACGTGGGCGAGAGCATGAGCAGCAGGCGTGTTCTTGGCGAAATCGGTAGCGGTGCCATCCACGCGACGCGAGGTCGCACAAAGATTGGCATCCAGATCAGCAAACCGATGAAATACAGTATGCCGATGCCGCCCGAGCCGATTCCTGCGCTGACTCCGATAAGGGGGCTCAAGGCCACCGTCGTAGGGAATATCGTGCGACGCACTGCATTCCATGGCCACGAGCCTCGTACATCACGCTGTGATTTCTCAGATCGAGACAGTTTCGTATCTGAACGACTCGTTTGGTTAACGATCACGTCTGGAATGCGTGCTACGCGCACGTTGTACAACACCAGCGCGGACACTGCCATCGCGCCGAGCGCCCAGACTGCGGGGGTGAAATACACGAGTGTAGCGCCAGTCACCACAACCGCCGCTACACGTAGCTGATCGTTTCGGGGAATGGGTCCAACACGTGCTGGCACGAGATACAGCATCATCGCCGCGACAATGACCACTGCAGCCAACGCAAGCACCACCTGCGGATCCAGCGGTGCTCGCAGGCGGAGTGGCGTGGCAATCAGCAGCGTCAATACGAGTGGTATCGCTAGCGTGAGCGCACAAAACAATCGCGCGCGCATAATGGCCAGTCCGGGTATCGGCAGCGCTGCTTCAAACATCGAAGCCGAAGGAGGAACGGCGATGGGAACGAGGCTGGCCAGGATGAAGGAACCCATCACACCCATGAACAGTGGTTCGAACACGGCGCCAACTGATGACATCGCCGCAAATATCCACAGTGCAGGATTGCGCAGCGTGCGCTTCATGAGTTCCCAGGTCATGCGGTGTGTTCCACAATGGCTAGGCTCGCAAGGTGCGCCATGCTTCCGGCAATGCGCATGCTACGACGCGCGCGCGACGTACGCGAGTTCATGCGCAGAGTCCGTTTTCTTGAACTGCCACTCAAGCAGGAAGTACAGCACCACAGCGGGAACAAGGCTTACGAGCACAGCAAGACTCGTTGCGTGTGGCAACCAGAGCGAAATGCGCAGCATGGCACCATCTACCAGTGGCAGCAGGAGCCTGCCACCGTGACTCTTGTGGTGAAAGTAGAGCTCCAGAAAACTTGGCAGCACATAGAGTACGACAAGTACACCAAGGGTAAAATTTCGCACTCGCTTCGATTGACGGAAACCGTTCCAGCGCATGAGTTCAATGAACCACAGCACGGCAAGAATCAGGGCGAGCAGCAAGGCGGTTCGCGTGAGGAAGAGCCGAGGTTTTTCAACGCTCTTCTGAGGAAGCGAGTCTTGCTGCAGTAGTTCCCGATATTGAACGCGAGTCATGGACTGACCGTAGGCCGCCGTTGCTGCGCGCTCAAACTGCCAATCCACAAACCGCTCACTGCTTGCGGAATCTGTGGTGTACGGATTGAAGATGCGTGTTCCGAACAGCGAGAGCGTGTCTGCGGAAACCGATTCACCCCAAGGCGCGATCACTCGCGGTTGCGCATCGGAGTTGAATTGTTGCCAGTAAGTGATGGCGACGTTTGTTTCATTGTCGTAGTCATCTCTTGGTGTGGGCCCTTGATTCGTCAGAAATGAGGAGACGCGCTCCTGTGAGATGCTCGCCCCTAGCGCCATGGCACCAAAGCCGATGCAGATAGTTGGACCAATACTGAGTAGCAAACGCGTGCGATGCGGCAAGGGTACACGCAGAAGCCATGTATTGAATCGGCGTGACGCCACAGCTATGCCGCAGACGAGCCCGATCATCTGAATGTGGATGCCCGCGTCGCCGCTCTGCCCGGCGAGAAAACCAAGCAGCGCCGGGAACCATAACAAATGGTGAAGACTCGATCTCAGCAGCATCCGCCAGATCGTCGCATCCTTCAGCGTAACCTCACGATCAAGAGCCGTCGGTTCGCTGTGAGCAGACTCCCGTGGTGCATGTTCCATCACGCGTGGAATACGTCGCGCGACTACAGCCAGGAGCAGCAGTGCACAAACGACCAGCGACGTCATCGCTACCATCGGAGGCAGCAAGACGAGCACAACACTGCCAGCGGCCACGATTGGCAACACACGCGAAACGATGCCCACGCGCGTCGTACCTGGACGCGCAGCGCCCAGATACACAACGCCGTTCACGATTATCAACAACGCTGAGGCAGCAAGTAGCATCAGCGGTGACAACGGGTCGGCAATGTGCCAAGGCTGGCGAACAAGCGTCGCCACCAACGCCGCAAGCAACGCGGGTAGCGCGAGTGCGCTCGCGGCGATCCACCGCGAAACGATCACGGTGCGCGTCGGAATTGGCAAGGCCGATTCGAACAGGGATACCGCGGGGGACAGCAGCAGGGGCACCATCAACGCAATCACAAACAGCGAGTATATGCCGAGGACAACCGGCTCGAGAAACGCGCCGACCGCTGTCACCGCAGGAACAACCCAAACTTTCGGGCTGCGCCAGTTGCCGCGCACCAACTGCCACATCATGCAGCAGACTCCAGTCGTTCGCCACCCAACATCTCAATAAACAAATCTTCCAGTCCCACCCGCTTTACCTCAGCATCGCGCACACCAAGATGCTCCGCGAGCAGCCGTTTCACTGAGTCGGGATTGCCATCGATCACGGCATGCACCTTGTCGTGCATGGTGCGTACGCGCAACACGCCAGGCGCGCGTTCCAGCGCGGCCATATCTGCAACCGCCGCACGCGTGATGACCGCAACGCAGAGTTGTTCGCGCAGCGTGACCAGGTCCCGATCCAAACGAATCCTGCCGCCATCCAGCAGCAGCACGCGTCCGCCAAGGCGTTCAACATCGGCCATCTGATGTGAAGAAAACAGAATCGCGGTGCCTTCGCGGTTAAGCAGCTGAATGGAGGTCTCCAGAAATTCTCGGCGCACCACAGGATCGAGTCCCGCCGCGGGTTCATCCAGCAATAACAGCTCGGGGCGATGACACACAGCACAGAGCAGCGCTGCCTGTCGACGTTGACCGGTGCTCAGCTTGTTCAGGCGCGTATTCAGCGGCAGCGCAAATCGCTCGAGCAGCTGCTTTTCCATCGCCGCATCCCACTTTGCAAACAACTTGCGATGTAGCGCGATCAACTCACCTACGCTCCAGAACATGGGCAACTCCTGATCCGCGGCCACAAATCCGATGCGTTTCTTCACCTCGACCGGGTGTTCGGTCGGCGACAACCCAAACAACTCCACCGAACCCTTGTGCGGAAACAGCATGCCCATGGCAATGCGCATGAGTGTGGTCTTGCCCGAGCCGTTACGGCCGAGCAATCCCACGACTTCTTCGCTTTGCATGGAGAAGGTGACACCGTCGAGTACTGGCTTTCCGCCGTCGTACGAACGCACCACGTCGCGGAACATGATCACAGGCTTCATATGGCAGTCTTGCGTCTGGTGCGGGAAGCGACGTCGCTCCCGGTGGTCAGGGAGCGGTCGGCCTGCCGAAGCAACTGCATGACTTCGGCGAGACGCATGCCGCTGAGGTAGGCTTGCGAAAGCAGTTTGCGGGCAAGTTCACCGAGCTGTTCGGCCTGCACGCCCTGCGCGGCTTTGGGCAGTGTGTCACTCACAAACGTGCCGCGCCCCCGCTGCGATGTGATGTAGCCCAGCGCCTCGAGTTCGTCGTACGCTTTTTTCACGGTAAGCGGCGCGATCACCAGCTGTTCGCTAAGCTCGCGGTGCGACGAGAGCTGTTCGCCACGCGCCAGCCGTCCGCCGGCAATGGCGTCCATGATCTGCCGCATGATTTGGCGGTAGATGGGCAAGTCGTCGGAAGCGCTGATGGAGAGCAGCATACAAGTGATATATATAACCATATCACTTGGCGCGCCAGCCACGGCGTTGCACTGGCCGGATGCGACACGGCGCCGCATGTTCTGCCGAGCTCAACCACACCTACCCGCCAAAACATGCGCCCGCTCTGTCGTGTCTTTGCGCTGTTCTCCACTGTGCTGCTGCCAGCCCTTCCGCTCGCTGCACAGTCTGCTGCCCACCCGCTCGATGGCCTGTCGGGGCGAGAGCACTGGACGATCTACGACGCGCTCGTGGCGTCGGGTCGCACCGATACCACAACGACCTATCTCTACATCGGACTGAACGAGCCGCCGAAAGCCGAAGTGCTGGCGTGGCGACCGGGACAGCCGTTCCGTCGCGAGGCGCTCGTGCATCTCAAACAGGGCAAGGACGGCTACGAAGCCATCGTTGATCTGAACGCGAAACGCGTCACGTCGTGGACTGAAGTGCCGGCGCGACAGTACATGACAAGTGGTGATGAGTTTGGACGCATGACCTCCATTGCACTCGGTGATGAACGCGTGCGAGCGGCAATACGCAAACGTGGCATTACGGATTTCGCGCATGTGAACTGCGGCGCGAATCACG
>JALHNZ010000005.1 GCA_022843265.1 Gemmatimonadaceae bacterium | reverse complement strand
CGCGGTCTGTGGCTCACGAGCGCGCTCTACGCCGTGCTGTGGGTCGTCGCGCTGCGCGGTTGGATCGCGTTCCATCGCGCGGCTCGTGAGCGTGTGGCGCCGAGCCCCCACCCCCGCCTCACCCCCGCATCAACTCCCCCACCACCGACGGTACCTCCGCCACCTGCTGCAACCAATACGTCGGCCCTGCACCCTCCAGCTGCCCCCTCGTAAACGGCCCCCACAACGCCGCCCCGGTCGCCGTCCCCGCTGCGCGCCCCGAATACATATCATGCGTCGAATCGCCCACAAACAACGCCCGATCCGGCGTTAACCCCAGGGCATACAGCGCATGCTCCACCGGCAGGGGATCCGGTTTGTGCCGCGTTGTGTCATCTGCGGTCACCACCACATCAAACGCGTCGGCCAATCCCACGTGTGCGAGTGATCGCAGCGTCATGCCGCGCCCTTTACTTGTGACTACGCCAGTTTTCACGCCAGACTCGCGCAGCGTGTGCACCACCTCGTGCGCGCCGGGAAACAATGTGGTGAGCCGTTCAAGATTCGCGTGCTGATGCGTGCGATAGCGCGCAACCACCGATTCAATCTCGTGTTCATCCACCGAGAACTCGCGCATCTGTACGCGCAGTGGTGTGCCGATGCCGGCGGTCCACAGTTCGCGGGTCGGCACCACCTGTCGTCCGGCAAATGCGTACTCCATGCACTCCAGCAGCAAGCCGATTGAGTCGAGCAACGTGCCATCAAGATCGAACAACACCGCAAAATTTCGCGAATCAGTCATCCTGAAGATTAGTCACGCGACCAACTGCTCGGCCCACTAGCCGTCGCCCGAAAAATCCGGCAGCAAGAGCAGCAGGGCGGAGACGGGTAAAGTCGGTTCGGGCGTGTGTGGTGCAGTATGAGAAGTAGAAGGCACAGACTGCGGGGCGAGCGCAATGACCGCGTCGAGCCAGTCGAGCGACGCCTGCATGTTGTGGTCAGCCGTGACCGACTCCATCAGGTGCGCCACGGCACGCTCATCGCCAGCGCCACGCAATCGTTGCAGCGCACGCAATGCCAGCGCTGCGCGCGACGCGAGCAGCAGTCGGTGACTGATCGAAGCGCGGGCCAGCAGCGCCCGTATCACCAGCTGCGCACGGCGCACAGGAAACGCGACATGGGGCACAAGCTGTTGTGCCTGCTGTTTGCGGGAGTACTGGCGCAGAGCGCGATACACCGCGGCTTCGGCCATGCGAATGGACGCCGTTTCGAACGCGAGTTCGGCCCCGCCCGTGGTCGAAGTTTTCGCCGTACGCTCCACCATGGTCTCCACCGGCACGTCAACGGTGCTTCCCTCGCGCGCCCGATCCGCGTGCAACACGATGCGCAATAACTGTTTGTGGTCGCGCGTGGCTCGAGTCCGTCGAACACCGTTGGTAAAAGTCCCGCCAACAAGAATCTCCAGGCTGGTCGGTGATTCCGGCAACTCCTCCCAGTTCGGCACAACGGCAAGCCACGCCGCCTTTGCGTGTCGCACCACATGACGGGTGATACCCGCGTCTCCGCCTTCACACGCAAGCCACAGCCAGGATCGCAAGACACGCGTGAGCGGCGACGAGAGTGTGGGCACCGCCACAAGCGTTCGAGGCACGGGCGGAACTCGCTCGGGCGAGATCACCACTGCCGCGGCACGCGCCTTCACACGCAACCGCTCGGCCAGCCGCATCAACTCCGCACCGCCGCCCGGTGGGGCCATTGAGTACGCATGCACGGCGTTATGTAGCGATCCAAGTCGCGCAATGCGTCCCTCACGTTGCGCAATCGCAGCCGGTGTCCACGGCATATCAAGGTGAACCACCACGCCTGCATCTTGAAGATTTACGCCTTCGGCGAGCAGATCTGTGGTGAGCAACAACAGCACACGCTCGTGCGCGCGTGGCATGGGCGCGCCATAAGCTCGTGGTGCAACCCGGGCGAGCAGTTCCTCACGCGACATCTTGCCGCCGGCCACCGCGCCGCCGAGCGATGTGAGGGTCGCCACACCTTGGTCCCAACGCATCAATCGCCCAAGACCGCGCACCGTTTCTGCATACTGCGAGAAGGCCACAACGGCCACGCCACGATGCGATGCGCGCACTTTGCGCAACGATTCCACGCGCACACGATCGAGCGTGCTCGCGATCTGGCTCACCACATGCTCCAGCTCGGTGAGCGCTGCCGCGTGCGCATCGAGCTGGGCCCTCGCCTCGCTCCACGACGCGCTGGAAGCCACAGTTGAGGAGTCGTCGAGCAGCAGCTCAGTGAAGCCGAGTTGCACGGTGTCTTCGGAAATGGTCCACGCCCGAAGTTCCTGACTAGTTGGCAACCGCTGCTCCGCGAGAATCTGCGCCAGCGCCACGGCACGGGCGCGACGTTTTCGAATCATGGAGACACACGCCGCAGCACTCGAACACCATGCGCGAACGAGCCCCAGCGCAATCAGTGCGCCGGCGGCGCGGCCTTCTCGCGTTGGAAGTGGGGGTGGCAACGTCGCGAGCGCACGGGTCACGGCGGGCGCATCGCCGATGGCAAACGGCGCGTGTGCAACGAGTGGTGGTGGATGCGCCGCGTGCGTGTGGGCAACGGACGCTCCGGCAACACTCACCCCTGACGAGATTCCCGGTCTGGAGAGTTCCTCACTATTCCGCCGAACAATCAGCCGCTGTGTTTGCCCATGACTCAGCGATTCCGCCCGCGCGCCCAGAAACAGCGCCAGCATGTGCTGCAGGTCCTGCGGGCGATTGTGAACCGGCGTGGCCGTCAGCAAGAGCACGTGCGCACCGCGACACCACTCAGCGACATGCGCATATCGCTGCGTGGATGGATTACGCAAATGGTGCGCTTCGTCGATGATCACCAGTCGCTGCGACCCGCTCGGCGCGCGCCGCGGCACGGCACGTTCGCGCGAAAAGGTGTGCAGCGATAACACCGCAGGTCGTGGTTGCAGTGAGGTGCGCACGATTGTTGCGCGCCACATATGCACGAGCGCCGCCGGCGCGATCACCTGCACGGTGCGATAGGCCATGCCGATCGCGAGGGCCACGTGGGTTTTGCCAAGTCCCACCGTATCGGCCAGCAACGCACCGTGAAACTCCCGTAGCAGGGGAGTGAGTCGTAGCACGGCCTCTACCTGGTGTGCATGCAATGGTTCACGCCCAACAGACATCGCGCCCTGCGCCGCAGCGGCTGGCAGTCCGAGCCCGGCGCGCGCCAGCACGCCGTAGATCGCGTGCGACTTACGCATGGCTCCACTCCATCAATGCATTGAGCACTCGTGGATCGAGTCCGTACGCAGACGCAACCACCGCAATGTGTTCGTCTGGTGACGGCGGATCACCGAGCGCGCGGCGTCTCCCCAGCGGCGCGAGCAACACGCGGGCGCGGAGCCAATCGTTGGGCACGGGTAAGGCGCCAACCGTCCAGCCGAGAAACCGTCGCCATCCACCGCGGGCAGGCTCGGCGATGGCATCGAGCCAGGCCGAGGCAACCGGTGAAGAAAGCAAGGCGTCGAGTGCGTAGGCATCATCAATCGCCGGCGTACGCAACACATAGCACGTATTCAGTGGCACGGTAGGATCACCCGCATCGAGCACACGCGTGCGCAATGTGCGGCCAAAGTCGGCCCACACGAGCCGTGGCGTTTCAGGGCGGGCCGCTTCAGTTCGGAAGAGCGCCCACCACGGCATGCGGTGTCGCGCGTCGCTTCGGCTTTCGAGACGAGGCCGCCAACGCTGCAACCAGCGTGCGGCGCTGGGTGGCAAGGTTGTGAGTGGACGTCCGTCAACTCCGTGCGTCCACACAATGCGCAGATCGGCGCGACGTTCACGATTACTCACCGCGTCTGCGTTGGCCAGTGAGTGGCCGAGTAGTGCCGGACGAAGCAGCGTGCGTTCAATGGTACCCGAACGATCACCCGCCACCACGGTGGCCAGCAGATCATCATGTTCTTGCGCGTCTACGAGAAACGCTTCGTTGCAACCGCATTTCACGCCGAGTGTGGGTCGGCCAAGTCCGGCGTCACCGAGTGCCGGTCCGCAACGTCGCAGTCGTTCAAAGGCGGCGCGTACGTCGGGGGGAAGCAACAGCCAGGGAGCGGCTGGCTCGGCACCGAGCGGCAGTGAAACGGCGGGCAGGGCAAAGGCGTGATCGCGTGCCCCGCGCATCACGTGCACCTGCACGCGTTCTGTCGCACTGTTCGCGGCGGGCACACTGGTGCGTTCGGCGACAACGAGCGACGGATACGTGGCCGCGTCGAACAAGGCCGGCGCATCGCTCCAATCAATGACGGTGTGCAATCGTGTATCGTCGGCGAGCAGCCGACGAACACCACCGCCCGCGAGTGAACGCCAGAGTTTGGCGGGAACGAGCAGTGCGATCACACCGCCTTCGCGCAGCAATGAGACGCTGCGTTCCACAAACGCCGCCGACAGATCTGCTTGTGCGCCAAACCCGGCGCCTGCCCCTGCGCGCACCGCGCCCGCGCGCCAGGACGCATCGCGCATGGTGCGGAAATCACGTCGCAGGTTCAGTCGTTCAGCAATGCTGAGCATATGCGGACGCACCCATGGCGGATTGCCAATCACGAGATGAAACCCGCCGTTCGCGCCAACGTCTGCGAGATGCGCCGCAAACCGAAAGGGAAGCGCCCCACCAAGTGCAAGGCGACGTTCGCGTGCCTGCAACTCGCGTACCCTCGTACGTAGCGCGAGCAGCCGTACTGAATCGGCGCGTGATGGTTTCGCGCGTTCGCCAAACAAATCGCGCGTGCGCAACTGTGTGATCATGGCCTTGCGTGCTCGACGGCCGCTGTCGATCGTGACGGTGAGCTCCGCCAAGGCACGACTGCGTTCTTCCCGGTCGAGCGATCGGGCCAGCGATTGTTTGCGCGCGCCAACCGCCTGCACGTACCGCCCGCGCAAATGCGCGAGTCGTCTTCCCGAAGCCGGTGTGTACCGGAAGTCACCGCCGCTGAGCGAGTCGCCAACGCGGACATGGTGATCAAGGTTGGGAAGGGGCGGTACGCGCAGGGGATCGGTTTCGCGACAATCAATCACCACCGCAAGCCATAGGCGCAGCTCGCAGAGCCACACCGCGACTGGATTCCGATCAACACCGAAAATTGACTCGGCGAGTACGTCGCGCCGGATCTGATGTTCATCGCGTGTGTCACCAGCGGCCACACGCAGTCGCGTGAGACGCTCCAGCAAGTGCACCAGAAATGCGCCGGATCCACACGCCGGATCCAGGCAGCGGAGGGTACGCAACTGCTCCAGACGATCTGGCGCGGAGACCTGATCGCGAATGGCCACATGCAGCGCTTCCGATACGACTCGCTCAACCAGGGCAGGCGGTGTGTAGAATGTGCCGCTACCACGCCGCTCTGATGGAACCATCAGCGATTCGAAGGCGCGTCCAAGCATTTCAGGATCAACGGCAGACTCTGACCAGCCGGTCGAGTCTTCGTGTGCCGTGAAGCGATAACGATCGAGCAACTCGCCAACGATCGCCACAATCGCGTCGTCGGTGAATCGCACGCGTGAGCGCTGTCGCTCAACCGGTGCGGGTGAGAACAAACCACCGTTGAGAAACGGTACGCGGCCAAAGCGGCGCGCCACGGCTGCACGCTGTGCATACGGCGTGTTGAGCGTGCCAAAGAACAATGGACGCAGCCAACGCTGGTGCAAGTTGCCACCACGTTCAAGCGCGGCCGTGCACTCCCGCATCAGAAAGCCGTGATCCGCATCAAGCCACCCCTTGGCTTCGAGAAAGGCCAGAAAGAGCAATCGCGATGTGGTGAGCAGCGCGAGTGTGTGCCGTTCCCCGGCAGTGGCGGTGCCCACGGCGGTGGTGGCGAGATTGCGCACGAGCTTGTCCAGCGTGCGGTAGAACCGGCCGCAGAGTGCGTCGCGTCCGAGCACGTCGGTCCATCGCGCGTACGCCAGTGATGCATCAGTACGCGGCACACTGGCCATCGCGCGCAACGTATCAGCGTCACTGTCGGTGACTCGGCGCCGGTCAACGCGCAGCGCAATCACTTTGCGCGAACCGTTTCCGGGAGCGAGCACCGCGAGCGTAAGCGTGTGGGTGGGCTCGTGCAATAAACACAGCAGCCACGACTGTCCGGCGGCGTGCCGGTCCAGCGCCGACGCAATCGCGCGTGACGCGCTGCGCACGTCGCTTTCCGGTGGAAGAACTGCGAGCAACGCGCGTAGCGATCCTTCGCCGGCAAACAGCCGAGCACGGGTAATGCTGGCCGTTAATCCCAGCGCCGCGCGGAGCCCCGCGTGCACAACGTGCGCGTTGGCAGTGAAGCCCAGCGCTCGCAGCAGCGGACGCGTGCTGTCGAGTGAATCGGCGCGGGCGAGCAGGGTGGCGGAGGCGCGTATGGTGAGCACGGACACACCATGCGGGCAGACCGCACAAACGGCGTCACCGAAAAACTGCGCGACGTATCGTGAGCACGCGTGCGCTGCGCTGCGAAGGTGGCCACCGATCGCGCCTTCGCGCAGCGCAGCGCCGTTGACTAGCTACTTTGGTAGTGTCGCCCCTTCCACTCCACCGCTTGTCCGCGCGCGATCGCCGACGCGCAGATTCCCGCAAATGCAAACGCCCCGACTGGGGCCAGCACAGTACGCCACACCGGCGTGTTCGAAAACACGGCCGCGCCCGCAAAACACAGCAGCATGCTGGCCGCGGCCATCACACTCCACGGCAGCAGCACAGCGTGTCCGATGAAGAAAGCCGCAGGCGCCACAAGAAACGGCGTCGCAATGGCCAGCGGAAATCCAACCAGCGCCACGGGAAAGAGTAATCGCCCGACCACTCCGCCGCGCATCGCCATGCGTCCTCCAGCGTACACATTCTTGCGCCAACCACGCACCAGTGAGTCCCAGCCGTCGTACATGCGCGTGGACAAATACGTCTGGCCGAGCGCGAGGGATACACGTCGACCGGATTGCACCATGCGTTGCGCCATCATCAGGTCTTCAGCAACTGTGTCACGTACCGCTTCGTGGCCGCCAATCGCATCGTACACCTGGCGCGACATCATGAAACACTGACCATTCGCAACCACATCTTCGGGCCGCGTTGCGCGTTCGAGGGATCGCGCACCACCAAATCGCGCCAGAATCAGCGCAAACACCACCGGTTGCACCGCCCGCTCCCAGAACGTGACCATGTCCTGCCGTCCAGAGACTGACAACAAATCCACCTGTCGCTCGCTCCGCACGCGCATCATGCGAGCAGTCAACTCTGGTTCGTGACGTGTGTCGGCGTCGGTGAAGAGCAGCCAGTCTCCGCGCGCTTCCTGCATGGCGGTGTGACACGCCCACTGTTTGCCAAACCAGCCCTCCGCGAGCGGTGGTGCATCAATCACACGAATGCGCGCGTCACCCGCCGCCGCGTTTCGCGCCAGATCGCCTGTGTTATCCGTGGAGCCGTCGTTCACTACGATCAGCTCCCAGTTCGGCCACGTGGTCGCACGCAGCGCGCCAATGCACGCGGTAATGTGCGCCGCTTCATTGCGGGCTGGCAGCACCACGGACACCAGCGGCGCGGGGGACGGCGGCACCGGCGACGCGTCCTCGAGTCGAGGAGTGCCCCGCAGTCGCCATAGCACAAAAAGGGGCACCACGAGCCAGGGACTAGCCAGCGCGAGCGCCAAAAGCAGCGGAGAGTTCAACAAAGAGTTCACAACGGGAACAATGCGCAGATTGCTCGGTTCGTGCCGCACCCGTACGTTCACGCATGCACAATCGTCGAGATGCTGCCGCTGCATTGCTCGAACCCGCGCCTCTCGGGGCCGGCGCGCGCATCGCGCTCGTCTCGCCCGCCGGACCGCTGCTCGGCGAACACGAGGTCGAACGCGCAGAAGCCACCGTGCGCGCGCTTGGATGGGAACCGGTGGTGGGCGCGCATGCCCTTGCTCGAAGCGGGTATTTTGCCGGCACCGACGCGGAACGGATCTCTGATCTGACGCGCGCGCTGAACGATCCGACCGTCGACGGTATCTGGTGCCTGCGCGGCGGGTATGGTGCCATGCGGTTGCTCCCACAGCTCAGCGGAGCGCTGATACGCGAACGTGCGATGCCGCTGATCGGTTACTCCGACATCACGGCACTGCACGCGGCATGGCAACGTGCTGGGGTGATTTCGTATCACGGACCAACGGCTCGCGCACTGCTCACGCCATTCAGTCGCGGCTCGCTCGAGAACGCCGTGCAAAATATCTGCTGTTCCGCCGGCGTAGCCCCTGATGCACGCACCATTCTGCCCGGACGAGTGACTGCCCGCCTCGCTGGGGGCAATCTGGCGCTTGTGGCCTCTCTGGCGGGCACGCCGTGGGCGGTGTCGTTCGAAGACGCGATCGTGGTACTGGAAGACGTGAACGAGGCCATGTACCGCGTGGATCGCATGCTGGTACAGCTGAGGCTGGCAGGTGCATTCGAGGGCTGTCAGGCAATTCTGTTCGGACATTGCACCGATTGCCCGGATACCAATGAAGACGGTCGTCGTTCGCTTGCGGAACTGGTGCGTGAGTTGGCCGATTCGTTGCAGGTGCCGGCCCTGCTGGGCGCACCAGTGGGACATATTTCAGATCAATGGACGCTTCCATTCGGCGCGCTGGCCACGCTCGATACTGCGGCTTGTACGCTCGACATTCACCGTGACACTCCGTGACTCCCATGACACATAAAACCGCGCAGCAACTGATCGCTGAGGCGAAACAGCAGGTTCCCGAGATGACGGTGCACGAACTGCGTGAACTGCAGTCACAGGGTACGGCCTTCACGCTCGTTGATGTGCGTGAACAGAACGAATGGAATCTTGGACACATTCCGGGTGCGGTGTACATCGGTCGCGGTGTGCTCGAAAGCAGTGTGGAGCAGCGCATTCCGCGCGAAGCGCAAGTGGTATTGTATTGTCAGTCGGGCAATCGCTCCGCGCTTGCTGGCTACACCATGCAGCAACTCGGCTACGACAACGTGACCTCATTGGCCGGCGGTTGGCGTGACTGGGTGGGAACGGGCGGAGAGGTCGCCGACTGACCATGTCGCACGACGCAGGCGGCGCGCTCGCCGTCGCGCTGCAGCATCCGGTGATGGCGCGGTTGGTGGAGCGGCTGTCGCAACACGCAGCGCAAGAAGCGCCGATCGAAGCCACCGTGCGGTTAGCGGCGGTGGCGGCCGTGCTACGTGTGTCGAGCGAACCCGAGTTGTTGTTCATCAAGCGCGCCGAAGCCGTTGGCGATCCCTGGAGCGGTCACATGGCGTTTCCCGGTGGGCGACATGAGCCCGCCGATCGTGATCTCGTGGACACCGCCGTACGTGAAACACGCGAAGAAACGTCAATCGATCTGCTGCACAGTGGACGCTTGATCGGTGTGCTCGACGATCTGGCGCCGCGCAGTCCGTCACTGCCGCGCATCAACATTCGTCCGTACGTCGCCATCGTGCATGCCGACGTGCAGATCATTCCCAGCTACGAAGTCGCAGCACACTTCTGGGTGCCGCTTGCACAGCTCGCCGAGCCTTTGATGCAGGCCGAGCATGCCATGGAGTTTGATGGCGCGATGCTCAAGTTCCCGGCCTATCGCATTGGGCCGCACATTGCGTGGGGGCTCACCGAACGCATTGTGCGGCAGTTGCTTGGGTTGCTGTTCGAAGAGCCGCGGTAAGGCCCTGCGCGGTGAGCAAGCGGCGCTCCGGTGACAAACATCACACCGCCTTCCCGCCGCAGTGTCCGCCCCAAAAGTCTTTTGCTCTTCTTCGTGTCCTTCGTGCCTTCGTGTCTTCCCGTCCGCAGTTCTCCAGGCACTAGCGCATCTCGGCTCGATAAGCGTGCATGATCCGGCGGGCGAGAGAACCGCGGACGGAAAGGCACGAAGACACGAAGGGCACAAAAACAGCAAAAAAAGCGAGAGCATGATTCATACGACGCGCTTGAGGAGAGTAAGGTTTTGCGAAGTGGCGCCTTGTGAGGTAACTCTCAGCAGTGTCCTCCCCACAACCACCAGATCATGCGTCTTCCATTGTCTGCCTGCCTAGTCGCAGCTGCTCTGCTCTCCGCCGCCTGCGCGCGGCCGGCTGCCTCTCCATCTATCCCGCTCTCTGGCAAACGCGCTGAAGGTCGCACCGGTATGGTGTCGTCGTCGCAGCAACACGCGACGATGGCGGGCGTCACAGTGTTGCGTGCGGGTGGCAATGCGGTGGACGCCGCCGTCGCCACTGCGTTCGCACTGTCGGTGGTGGACCCATCGCAAACCGGACTAGGCGGCGGTGGAGCCGCCACGGTATGGATGGCGCGCGAACGACAGGTGAATCACCTCTCGTTTTACGGACGCGCGGGTGAACGCAATGAATGGGCGCGCCCCGATACAGGGAGTCGCGGACCAGAGAGTGCAGGGCGTGGTGCCGCAACCCCTGGCATGGTCAGCGGACTACTCACGATGCACGCAAAGTATGGAAAGCTGTCGCGCACTGCAGTGATTGCGCCGGCGCTCGCACTGGCACGCAACGGATTTGTCGTGTCGCCCCTGTTGTCGCGCACGATTACATCGGCGGCGGATCGTGTCAAAGAGGAACCGCATGCGGCCGCGCGGTTCATGCCCAACGGTGAACCGCTACGGCCGGGTGAAATGCTGATCCAACCAGAACTCGCGGCGCTGCTGGAGTTGATTGCCGTGGCCGGTGAAGACGCGTTCTATCGCAGCGCGTTCGCCGAGCGTCTTGCGTATCACGTGCAGGAGCGCGGTGGTTTAATCACCGAAAAAGACCTGGCCGAATACAAGAGCACCTGGATGCGTCCACTGTGCACGGTATGGCGTGGCTACACCGTGCTGGGTGCGCCGCCGCCAATGGGTGGCGCCGCCGTGCTTGCCATGTTGCATCTGGCGGAACAGAGCGGGCTCACGCGCGGCGGAGGGTATACAGAAACGCCTGCGACCGCCGCAAGTTTTGCGCAAGTAATTCGCATTGCACAGGTCGATGCAAATCGGTGGCGTGGTGATCCGGCCGTGATGAGTGTGCCCGCACGCGGCACGAGCAGCGCCGCCTATGCAGCGCAGCGCGCGTCGCTGCTCAATGCGTCAACGAACGATACGCTGCGCGCCGGTGATCCGTGGAGCGCCGATGCGGCGGCCACGCCGGCGGAGTGCACCGCGCTCGATCCGTATGCGGCATCAACGCGTCCCGCCGGCGACGCAAACCGTGAGCAGTCGACCACCAGCACACACAACGCAAAAAACCGCGTCAGCGAGTTTGCGTTGAAGGGCGCACAGGTCTCGTTTGTGGAATCAGCATCCGACGACAGCAGCTTCACATCACACCTGAGTGTGGTCGACAAAGACGGCAACGCCGTAGCGATGACCACCACGGTTGGTGTCTTGTTTGGTTCGGGCGTGTGGTCTGACGGCGTGTGGCTGAACTCCGTGGGCCGCAACTTTGATGCGCGGACGCGCGGCACCAATCGCTACAGCAACTCCACAATGGCGCCTACCATCTTGCTTGATGGCAACACGGTGCGGCTCGTGGTGGGTGCTGCAGGCTCACAATACATCCAGCCGGCCACCACGCAGGTGACCATCCGCATGCTCGCGTTTGGTGAAGACGCCGGCATGGCGCTCTCGGCGCCGCGCATCCATCCCACGTATACATCGCGCGACGTGGAGGTCGAGCCAGGCTTCTCGCCACTGGTGTATGGCGCGCTGGTGCAGCGAGGCTTCAAGCCACTCTCTCGCGTGGGTGACATCCTGTTTGGCGGCGTGCACGCGGTCTACGTGGCCCCGGACGGTCGCCGTATTGGCGCCGCCGACATTCGGCGCGACGGATTTGCCGCCAGCCAATAGTCCGATTTGGGTCAGGGTTGACTTTATTTTTAGCCTCCGCTAAAAATGTGAAGTGACTACTCCACAAGACTCCGACCCAGCCGCTCCACTAGCGCCACCAGCGCCGCCGCCGGGCACACCGGCGGCACCGCCGCTCGTGGTCGGCGCGCCCGAAGAGGGATGGCGGCGCGCTCGAATCGCACCCTCGCTCGCCGAGGTCTATCGCTCGGTTCCGGTGAACAAGGCCACGGCCTTCCGCAAACTGTTGGCCTTTGCGGGGCCCGGTTATCTGGTGGCCGTGGGCTACATGGATCCAGGCAACTGGGCTACGGGCATCGCCGGTGGCTCGCGCTTCGGCTACGCGCTGCTCAGCGTGATTCTGCTATCCAACTTGATGGCCGTATTGCTGCAGGGACTCGCCGCCAAGCTCGGCATTGTCACGGGTCGAGATCTCGCGCAGGCGTGTCGCGATCACTACTCAAAGCCCGTGGCGATGGCGTTGTGGGTGCTCTGCGAAATCGCCATCGCTGCCTGCGATCTGGCGGAGGTAATTGGATCGGCCATTGCGATCAACTTGCTGTTTGGCATTCCGCTTCCGTGGGGCATCGCCATCACGGCGGTTGATGTATTGCTCGTGCTGTATTTGCAGAACCGAGGCTTCCGATATCTCGAAGCACTCGTGATTTCGCTCGTGGCAGTCATTGGTGGATGTTTTGCATTCGAACTGTACGCATCGCGTCCAGATGCACTGCTCGTGGCCAAGGGCTTCATTCCGACCACGGATATTATCAGCAATCCCACCATGCTCTATCTCGCGATGGGCATTCTGGGCGCCACGGTGATGCCGCACAACTTGTACCTGCACTCCTCCGTGGTGCAGACACGCAAGTATGAGCTCAATGCCGAAGGCAAGCGCGAAGCGGTGCGGTTTGCATTCCTCGACAGCACCATTGCGTTGACGGTGGCACTGTTCATCAATGCATCGATTCTCATGGTGGCGGCGGCGACATTCCACACCACGGGAAACACCGAAGTCGCGGAAATCCAGGACGCCTACAAACTCCTCACACCGCTGCTTGGTGTGGGTGCGGCGAGCACCGTGTTTGCACTCGCATTGCTCGCCTCAGGACAAAGCTCAACGATCACGGGCACACTGGCTGGCCAGATCGTGATGGAGGGCTTCCTTGAGCTCCGCCTTCGCCCGTGGTTACGCCGTTTGATTACGCGCATGATCGCCATTGTTCCGGCCGCGACGGTGGCCATCTTGTACGGCGAGAGCGGAACAGCGAAGTTGTTGGTGTTCAGTCAGGTGATCCTGAGCCTGCAGCTTTCGTTCGCTGTGTTTCCGCTGGTGAACTTCACATCAGACCGGAAAAAAATGGGCGAGTTCGTGAACTCGACGCTGCTCAAGACCACTGCGTACGTGGTCGCGACTCTGATCGCGGCGCTCAATGTGTGGTTGCTCATCCAGACCTTCTCGGGCTGGCTCGGCTAACCTTTCTCCCGTGGTCTGATGTATCAGCGAATCCTGGTTCCACTCGAACACTCGGCGTACGACGCCTGCATTCTGGAGCACGTGCGGCAGCTGGCCAGCCTGTGCGGATCCTCCATGGTGCTCATCCACGTGGCGGACGGGTGGGCCGCGCGCAATGTAAAGCAGCTGGCGTTGCGCGAATCAGAAGAAATCGTGCGAGATCGGGCCTACCTTGAAGATGCGTGTGCACAGCTTCGCGCCGATGGATTTTCGTGCGATGCCTTGCTCGCCGCTGGCGATCCCGCAGCGGAAATCAGCGCCGCTGCGGAGCGCGAGAACTGCGATCTGATTGCCATGGCCACGCACGGACATCGTGGTTTACAGGACCTGATTTATGGGACCACGGCGAACAGCGTGCGTCATCGCTCCATGGTGCCGGTGTTGATGGTGCGAGGACCAGCTGCCCCAGCCGCGACCGTCAAAAACACTGGCGTCTGATCGCATGGCCGCCTCTGCAAAAAAGGCGTCGTCTTCGAAAAAGACCGCGGCGCCGTCGAAAACGACCGCAAATCTTGCAATCGATCGCGTCAGCGAGCCGGTTGAAGACTATCTCAAGGCCATTTACGATCTGGCCGGCAAATCGGGCACTGCTTCCACCAACGATGTGGCTGCGCGGCTCAATGTTGCGGCGGCGTCAGTGACCGGCATGATCCGGCGGTTGGCGTCGCAAGGGTTGCTGGAGTACGAGCGCTATCGCGGCGTACGGCTGAGCGAGACCGGTCGTGTGGTCGCACTGCGCACGATCCGGCGTCATCGTGTCATCGAAACGTATCTCACCGAGGTGTTGGGCTATCCGTGGGATCGTGTACACGATGAAGCGGAGCGACTCGAACATGCCGCGTCAGACGAGTTAGTCGATCGCATGGCCACGTCGCTCGGGAATCCTACCAGCGATCCGCACGGCGCTCCGATCCCAACGGCCGACGGGCAGATGGATGAGCGTCGACACCAGACACTGGCCGAGCTCGACATTGGCACGAGGGCTCGCATGGTGCGGGTAAGTGACAAGAATCCCGGTCTGCTACGCTATCTGGCCGAGATTGATCTCACGCCCGGGACGGAAGTGCAGGTGCTTGCACGCGCACCGTTTGACGGGCCGATCACGCTGCAGGTAGGTGACACGGAGCCGGTGGTCGGGCAAGGACTCGCGGTGCAGGTACTGGTCGAGGAAGTCCAGGACGAAACGTGACCCCCCGGAACGAACCGTTCGAGCGGTTCGTTGCCACTGGGATATGATATTGCTTCGTTTCGCGCCCGCTCTTGTTGCGCTGCTTGCTGTCGGATTTCCGGTTGCAACACACGCACAAACAGATACCGTGATCGGAACACCAACGGCGCCGCTGGTTCCCGGGCGCGCTGCGCCAGCCGTGCGTGGCATTGCGATCGACGAACGGATTGCGGATGACCATGGTGTGGTCGTGGGTGATACACTGCGCCTCGCCGCCGAAGCGGGAACGCGCGGCGAGTTGGTGCGCGTCGACGCAATCGTTCGTCGCGCCGCCGATCCGTCTGAAGTTGCACGCAGCGAATACCGGGTGCGCTTGCACCTGGATCAGCTGCAGCGTCTCACCGGCAGCGAAGATCGTGTGGATCGATTTGCCGTAGCGCTGCGTGATTCGGGTGAGAGTGTCGACAGCGCGCTGGCGCGCATTAATCACGTGGCGTTTGGCTTTCGTGCGCACGCGTCGCGCGATGTGGCAGTGGAAAGTTCGCGCACCTTTCAGGTCGTCGATCGTTTTCACCGGGCAATTGGTGGCATCACCATTGTGGCCAGCGCCGTGTTTCTGTTGTGTATTCTGCTACTCAAAGTTGAAGAACGACGCCGTGCGATTGCGGCGCTGCGTCTGGCCGGACTCTCTCGCCGCACCGTGGCGCTGTCGGTCATTGCCGAAGCGGCGGTGATTTCTGTCGTGGGCAGTGTGATCGGCGCGGGACTTGGCTGGGTGGTGACACTGGCCGTCAACGCGCACTACCAACGCCTGTTCCGCACGCCGCTCACGTTTGCGGTCCTCACGCCCGGCATCACACTGTTTGCGGTCACATTGTCGCTGCTGCTCGGCATCGTGGCGGGTGCGCTCGCCGCGTGGCGTCTGGTACGCACACCACCGCTTGTCTTGCTCGGTCGCTAATGCGCGCCACTCTGGCATTCGCGTCGCTGTGGCGGCACCCCATGCGCACGTTACTCGCAATCTTTGGTCTGGCCATCGCGGCCGCGCTCCTGATCGATATGGTCATGCTTGCCACCGGCATGCGCGCGTCGTTCAAGTCGCTGCTCACGTCACGTGGCTACGAACTGCGCGTGACGCCGCGTGGGACACTGCCGTTTGATACCGAAGCGACCGTCGGGAATGCAGCGGCGCTTGTGGCATCACTCCGCGCACATCCCGATATCGAGCGCGTGAGTCCGTCGGTTGGAACCACCGTGCAAATTGCATCAACCCGCACAACGCAGAGTGGCAGCGCCTTTGCCCTTGGCACGCAACCCGATGTGCAGGGCGAGTACAGTGTGCTGAGCGGACGCGCGCCTTCCGCGACTGACAGCACCCTGCGCGAAGTGATCGCGAACACCGTGCTGCTTGCACGATTGCAAGTGTCCGTGGGCGATACGATCAATGTGAGCGTTGGACGCAGTGCGCAGTTGCGGCTGTCTGAAGTGGCCGAGCGCGCCGTGATCGTTGGCGAAGCCCGGTTCTTGTACGTACCGCCGGGATTGCCAGCCATCTCCGCGCCATTGAGAGCCGTGCAATCGCTGCTCGGTGAAGCCGGTCGCGACCGCATCTCGCTGGCCATGGCCTCTATTCGCGCAGACAGCGGAGGTGCCGCAGCCACCAGCGCACGCACCGAAGCCGTGCGCACATGGATCGAACAAACGCACGCGCGTGTCACCGCAATCTCCACGGAAACCGCGATCGTCCAAGTCGAGGAGCGGCTCGCGTACTTCCGACAGCTTGCGCTCATTCTCGGCGCACTCAGCCTGGTGATTGGCGTGCTGCTGGTTACCACACTGGTCTCGTTGTCGGTGAACGAACGGCTCGGTGAACTCGCGGTGTTGCGCGCCATTGGCGTTGCGCGCAGCGGTATTCTGCATCAGATCATGCTCGAGGGGCTCATGCTGGGATTCGCTGGAATCGCGATCGGACTTGGTCTCGGATTGATCACGGCGCGGTGGCTCAACGCCATCTTGCGAGATTTCCCCGGTCTGCCCGCGGATCTCGACTTTTTTGTGTGGAGCCCTGAAGCGGCCTGGAAGTCGCTGGCCATGTTGCTGGTGGCCGCGACGCTCGCTGGTGCGTGGCCCGCGTGGCGCGCGTCGAAAGTGCGTGTCGCGCAGGCGCTTCGAGAAGAGGCCATCGGATGACCGCGACAACGCCATTGATTGAAGCACGCAACCTGGTGCGTCGCTATCGTACCGGCGCGACCGATGTGGCCGCGCTGCGTGGCGTTTCGCTCACGATCATGCCCGGTGAGTTTGTGGCCATCGTTGGTGCGAGCGGATCCGGCAAAAGCACCATGTTGCATTTGCTCGGTGCGGTGGATGCGCCGGACAGTGGCCAGGTGCTGCTGGAAGGACGCGACATTTCGCAGCTCTCTGATGCAGACGCAACACGACTACGCCTCCTTCGTATTGGGCTCGTCTTTCAGCGCTTCTATCTCATGCCAACCCTCTCGGCGCTTGAGAATGTGGAGCTGCCGATGGCTGAAGCGGGCGCCAGCACTACCGTGCGTCGCGAGCGCGCGAAATCACTGCTTTCGTTTGTGGGACTTGGTGAACGCACAGATCACCGGCCGTCGCAGCTCTCGGGCGGAGAACAGCAGCGTGTTGCCGTAGCACGTGCGCTTGCAAACAAACCCGCGTTGTTGCTCGCCGATGAGCCCACGGGCGAACTCGATGCCGCAACCGGCGCCGCACTCATTGCGCTGCTGCAGCAGCTCAATCGCGACGGACTCACTTGTGTGCTTGTCACGCACGACGCCGCACTCGCGCGATCGGCGCAGCGCGTGGTCACCATGCGCGATGGACAGATTGTGTCCGACGAGCGGGTCGCGGAGCCGGTGGCGTGATCTGGCAACTGGCATGGCGCAATGTGACGTTCCGACCGTGGCGGTCGGCGCTGTTGCTGCTCAGTTATGGCCTTGGTGTGTCGGTCATGATCACGCTGCTGGCCGTTGGCGAAGCCATGCTGGTGCAAGCGCGCGAAGAAAAGCTGGTCGGCGGTGGCGACATCACCGTGCTGCCCGATGGCATCGATATCGAAGTGCTGAAAACGGGCGGCCTGGGCGGCATGTTCTTTTCTGTACCAAACGCGCGCTTTGTCTATCAGCAGGTGCTCGCGTCACCGCGCAACGCCGCATTCGTGAGCGCTGTGGCACCGCAGCTCGATAACAAGCTGCTCTATCTCACCACGTCGAGCGGCGTCGAGTTGCCCGTGCGTGCCACGGGCGAACTGCCGGATGCTACGGTAGCCGTCGGTGCGGGACCGTCGCTGCGCGCTGGTAGTTGGCGTAACGACGACGCGGACAACCGTTGGGCCACGCCGACACTCGCGGAACGGCGCCACGATATCGATCGCTTTCATTTGCCACCGGCATCGGTTGCCGAGCGCGCGTCATGGGGCGAATGGCACTACTTCAACGTGCTCTCAAATGACGCGCAGCAGTGGGCCTTCATTTCGTTCATCGTTGGTGGTGATATTCCGAACGGTGAGTGGGGTGGACAGCTACTCGTCACGTTGCATGAGGTTGGCAAGCCGGCACGGCGATTCACCGCGACTGCACAGTCAGCCGAAGTACGCTTTTCCACCACCGATGCCGATCTGCGAATTGGCACCGCGTCCGTGAGCGTGCAGAGCGACGGAACGTACCGAGTGGTGGGCACGGCGCGCGAGGAGCAGCGTGGTACGCCACTGACACTGAATCTGATGGTCGCGCCAATCGCCAACGCAGAGTTTCCGGGGGCCACGCTCTACAGCGGAGATTTCGCGTCAGGTTATGCAGTGCCCGCACTCCGGGCAACCGCAACAGGCACGATTTGCGCGAATAAGGGCTGTGACGAATACGTCAACGCGCGTGCCTATCACGATCACAACTGGGGCGTTTGGCGCGGCGTCACGTGGGAATGGGGCTCCGGCCGCGCAGGCTCGCTCGCCCTGCTCTACGGACGTGTGCAGCCGCCCGACTCATTGCAGTCAAGCGCGCCGTTGTTCGTGTACGTGACTGATTCGCTGGGATTCGTATCGCTCTTTCGGCCCAGTGAGGTACAGTACGAAGATGGTCGCACGGTCGTGGTCGGCAATCGCGCAGTCCGCGTGCCGTCGCGTGGCGTGATCGAAGACATTCGCAATGGCGACACGCTCCGTGTGGAACTGCTGGTCGACGACGCCGTGGCCACCGACACGCGTGCGGGTCTGATCGATCGTGGAGAGGCAGCGGCCGCGCGACGGCTTGCCCGGCCGTACTTCGTGCAGATGCAGGGTCGCATTCGTGTCACGATGCGCGTCCGGGGGCAGCGGTACGAGTCTGAAGGAACGGGCTTCTTCGAGACGTATCGGTAGACCGGGTACGCCCGCGAATGGCGATCGCCGCGGCCAACGCCTCGTCGCACCGGCGGATCACGGCTAAGTTCAGGGATGCCATCACGTCAGCCGAAAGGATCGCCCAAGCCATCCCGTAGCGCGCCAGACGGGCCCGCGCAGAAACCGCTCGCGCCCAAGCGACCTGTCTCGGTGTCGTACGCGAGGCTCAATCCGCCGGAAGACGAAGTCCGGCGGCTGCGCAGTGGTACCCACGCGCGCCCGCACGCCTTGCTCGGTCCGCACGCCGTTGAGTTTGATAAAACGTCGGGTGTCGTGGTCCGTGTGCTGTCTCACGGAGCCGTGGCCGGATGGATTGTCGACGCCAATGGTGACGAGCACGCGTTGCAATCAAGCGGCGATGGCCTGATGCAGGTGTTCGTGGCAAACGCGCGTGTACACGACGCGTATCGTGTGCGTTTACGCTTTGCCGACGGCACGGAAGTCACCGCAGACGATCCGTATCGCTTCGCGCCCACGCTCGGCGCGATGGATCTGCATCTCATCGGAGAGGGCACGCATCATCGCTTGTGGGAAGCACTCGGCGCGCAGCTGCGCGAAGTCGACGGCGTGACGGGCACCGCGTTCGCGGTGTGGGCGCCGAATGCGCGTGGCGTGAGTGTGATTGGCGCATTCAATGGCTGGAGTGGCGCGGTGCATCCCATGCGTCGTCTGAACGACGGTGGAATTTGGGAACTGTTCATTCCCGGTGTACGCGCGGGCGCAACCTACAAGTACGAAGTGCGTCCAATGTCCGGTCCGTGGCGCGTAAAGACCGATCCACTCGGTCAGTACATGGAGCAGCAGCCCGGCAACGCCTCGATCGTCGTGGCCCCCGACCAATACTCATGGAACGACGGCGTGTGGTTGTCATCCCGCGACAAGCGTGATCCCGTGCGCGAACCGATGCTCGTGTACGAAGTGCACCTTGGTTCGTGGCGTCGTGTGGCGGAGGAGAACAACCGCTCACTGACCTATCGTGAGATTGCGCCACTGCTCGCTGAGCATTGCGTGAAGCTTGGCTTCACGCATGTGGAGCTGATGCCTATTCAGGAGCATCCGTACGGCGGATCGTGGGGCTATCAGGTGAGCGGCTACTATGCGCCGACGTCGCGCTACGGTACGCCCGATGACTTCCGGTTTTTTGTGGACACGTTGCATCAGGCTGGCATTGGTGTGCTGCTCGACTGGGTGCCGGCACATTTCCCCAAAGACGATTTTGCGCTGCGTCGCTTTGACGGTACGGCCTGCTACGAGCATGAGGATCCGCGCCTCGCCGAGCATCCCGAGTGGGGCACGCTCATTTTCAACTACGGGCGCAACGAGGTTCGCAATTTTTTATTGGCGAATGTGCTTTACTGGGTGGAGCAGTTTCATATTGACGGCATTCGTGTGGATGCGGTGGCGTCCATGTTGTATCTCGACTACGGTCGTGAGGCGGGGCAGTGGATGCGCAATCGTCTCGGGGGGCGCGAGAATCTGGATGCCGTGAGTTTCCTCAAGGAGCTCAACCACACCGTGCGCACGTTGCATCCCGGCGTGGTGACCATTGCGGAGGAAAGCACCACGTGGCCGCGCGTCACACACCCGATTCTTGACGGTGGGCTCGGATTCACCTTCAAGTGGAACATGGGCTGGATGCACGATACGCTCGATTACTTCCGCGTGGATCCGTTGTTTCGTCGCGGTGCACACAATCAGCTCACGTTCGCCATGATGTATGAGTACAGCGAGCGTTTTGTGAACCCGATTTCTCACGATGAAGTCGTGCATCTCAAGCGCTCGCTGCTCGAGAAAATGCCGGGTGATATGTGGCAGAAGTTTGCGAACCTGCGAGCGCTGATTGCGTACTCCGTATTGCGACCCGGCAAGTCGTTGTTCTTCATGGGCACGGAACTGGCTCCGCATCGCGAGTGGAATCACGATGCGAGTCTCGAGTGGCATCTGCTGCAGGATCCACGTCGTGCTGGACTCATGCGGTTCATCGAACAACTCGGCGCGTTGTACAAGGAAAATAGCAGCTTCTGGCGCCGCGATCACGAGCCCTCGGGCTTTTCGTGGGTCGACGTGGGTGATCGGGAGCAGAGCATCGTGTCGTTTGTGCGACGCGACGGTATGCAACATGCGGTCGTTGTGCTGAACCTGACGCCGATTCCGCGCGAGCACTATCGCATTGGTGCGCCCGCCAAAGGCGCGTACACCTACGCGCTCTCAAGCGACGACGAAGCGTTCGGCGGTAGCGGGTTTGCGCGCGCGGCATCGGTGAAAACCGAAGACCATCCGTATCATGGTTTCGAGCAGTCCATGTTGCTCACGCTACCGCCGCTTTCCGCGATTGTGCTGCAGCCGGAGCCTGGCACGGTTGAGGAGTCGACGCGAGTCAAGGCAGTGGAGTCGCTGCCGGAGGGACTGCCTATCGACGTGCCGACCAAGCTGCTCGCGCGACGAGTTGGCAAATCAAAGAAGGCGGGTGCTGCACCAGCGAAAAAATCAGAGGCTGGGCTGTCCAAGAACACCGCCTCAAAACAGAAGGCCAAAGAAATGAAGCAGCCGCCACACGCAAAAAAATCGTCACGCAAACACAAGAAGGATGAGTCCGGAGACGCTTCGTGAGTGCTCGCGTTGCGCGCACGCTGAATACCGTGGTCTTTGGTATCGTGACCGTCGCTGCTGCAGCACTCTGCATCAGACTCGGTATCTGGCAACTTGACCGACTGACCGAACGACGCGCGTACAACGATCAGGTCGCATCGCGGTTTGATAACGGTGCGGAGCCTGTGCGCGAAGTGATGGCTCGTGACACGGGTGATGCACGCTGGCGTCGCGTCACGGGTGTGGGCGTGGCTCAGTACGATCAGGAAGTCGTGCTTGCAGCGCGCACGCGTGGCGGATCACCTGGCGTGTGGATTATCACGCCACTCAGCCTGCCGAATACCGACACGCTGGTGCCGTTGGTCCGCGGCTGGGTCTACTCGCCGAACGGTCGCACGGTCGACCTCAGCCAGTGGCGCGAGTCCGATACCATTACCATCGACGGTCGCGTTGACGCCTTTCAGCGTCCGGCCGCCGGTGCGCCTCGTTTACAGTCTGACGATCGTGCGTTTCGCTGGCTGGAGCGTGATACACTCGCGGCGCAGTGGAACGCGCCCGTGGCGCCAATGCTCGTGTACCAGTTCGGCGATACGATTGGTGGCTACGCCGCAACCGGTGGTGTCACGCCGGCGCGATTCCCACTCCCGACCATGGACGAAGGGCCGCACAAGAGTTACGCGGTGCAGTGGTTCGCCTTTGCGATCGTGTTTGTGGTTGGCTACGGGGCGGTGCTGGTGACGCGCCGCAAGCGTGAGCAGCGCGTCACCACCGCAACAGCTGGAACGTAGCCTCAGCGCGCTGGACCGCGCCCGATACCGGTGTACGAAAAGCCCGCCGCCGCGGCTTCTTCGGCGGGATACACATTGCGCAGGTCCACCAGCACGCGTGACGTCATGGCGCGACCAAGGCGCTCAAGATCGAGCGCGCGGAACTCGTTCCACTCGGTGATCAGCACCAGCACGTCGGCGCCTTCGGCAACATCGTACGGCCCATCGCACCACACCACGTCGGGCAGCAACGGCTGCGCTTCGTGCATTGCCGCTGGGTCGTATGCGCGAACCACAGCGCCAGCATCCTGCAGCGCCGGCACAATCGCGAGTGAGGGGGCCTCTCGCATATCGTCGGTGTTCGGTTTGAATGCCACACCGAGTACACCAACGGTTTTGCCGCGCACACTACCGCCGCAGGCCTGCATTACACGCGAAGCCATCGCGCCTTTACGCGTATCGTTCACCTGAATCACCGTCTCCACAATGCGCGCCGGTGCGCCATACTCCTGGGCGGTGCGTGCGAGCGCGACGGTATCCTTGGGAAAGCATGAGCCGCCGTATCCCGGACCGGCGTGCAAGAATTTCTTCCCAATGCGGCCATCAAGGCCCATGCCGCGCGCCACATCCTGCACATTGGCGCCCACCTTTTCGCACAACTCCGCCATCTCGTTGATGAACGTGATTTTTGTGGCGAGAAACGCGTTGGCCGCGTACTTGGTGAGTTCCGACGTCTCAAGTGACGTCATCACGATCGGCGTTTCATTCAGATAGAGCGGGCGGTACAGCTGCTTCATCACAGCCTGTGCGCGCTCCGTCTCCGCACCAATCACCACACGATCGGGGCGCATGAAGTCGCCGATGGCTGAGCCTTCGCGCAGAAACTCCGGGTTCGACACCACATCGAAATCGGCGTCGGGCGCTGTTTCACGAATGATCCGCGCCACTTTGCGCCCGGTGCCTACAGGCACCGTGCTCTTGGTCACCACCACCGTGTATCCGGTCAGTGCCTTGGCCACTTCTACCGCTGCCGCCTCGACGAAACGCAAATCCGCGTGCCCGTCACCGCGACGACTTGGAGTGCCGACCGCGATAAAGACGGCATCGGCATCTCGCACGGCAGCCGCCAGATCGGTCGTGAAAAACAGTCGCTGCGCTTTGAGCCCTTTCTGGACCAGCTCTTCGAGTCCGTTCTCGTAAATCGGAATCTCACCGCGGCGAAGGCGCTCAACTTTCTCGGCGTTGACATCCACGCACGTGACCGTGGGGCCAAACTCCGCAAAACACGCGCCCGATACCAAGCCGACATATCCCGTCCCAACCATCGCAATCCGCACGCATCAATCTCCGATGTTGTAATACGAGCGATACCACTGCACGAATTCCTTCACGCCGTGAGCAATCGGCGTTTTCGGTGCGAAACCAACATCCTGAACCAGCGCCTCAACGTCGGCGTACGTGGCCGGTACGTCGCCGGGCTGCATGGGGAGCATGTTCTTCTCGGCCGTGCGCCCGAGATGTTCCTCAAGCGTCCGGATCAGCTCCATGAGCTCGACCGGATTGTTGTTGCCGATGTTGTAAATGCGATAGGGCGCGCGACTCGTGGCCGGGTCCGGATTATCGGAATCCCAGTCAGCGTTGGTCAGCGCGGTGTGATCCGAGGTGCGAATCACGCCCTCAACGATGTCGTCGATGTATGTAAAATCACGCTGCATCTGCCCGTGGTTGAACACATCGATCGGGCGACCTTCCAGAATCGCTTTGGTAAACAGGAACAGCGCCATATCCGGGCGCCCCCACGGACCATACACGGTGAAGAACCGCAAGCCTGTGGTTGGCAAGCCGTACAAGTGGCTGTAGGTATGCGCCATCAGTTCGTTGGCTTTTTTCGTGGCGGCATACAGCGACACCGGATGATCCACGTTCTGATGCACTGAAAACGGCATGGCCGTGTTCGCGCCGTACACGCTCGATGACGACGCGTACGTCAAATGCTTGACGCCGTGATGTCGGCAGCCTTCGAGAATGTGCAAGAAGCCCACAAGATTGCTGTCGATGTACGTGTGCGGATGCGTGAGCGAATAGCGAACGCCTGCCTGCGCGGCCAGGTTGATGACTCGCTCAAACTGCCCCTCGCGAAATACGCGCTCCACCTCAGCTCGATCCTCAAGCTTCACACGTTCCAATCGGAACGCCGGAAACTCGGCTAGCATTTTGAGCCGCGCTTCCTTGAGCGTGACATCGTAGTAGTCGTTCACAATGTCGAGCCCGACGACTTCGTCGCCGCGCTCAAGCAATCGTTTGCTGGTATGGAAACCGATGAAACCGGCCGCGCCGGTCACCAGATGTTTGGCCATGTCGGGTCTCTTCGGTGGGAAACGAACACCACAAACGCACGTCTCAGCTTGACGAATCTAGCGACGTTGGAGTCACCGGCGCGGCAACATTCGTCACGGTTCGCCTACAGGCGCATCCGAGAACGCCTCGCGCGGTGTGGACGTGCGCCGTTCAGGGGTGCGCTGGCAGCTTTTTCGCCGGCCGCTGCAAAATCACCACGGCGGCCAGAATCCCTGCGCCGCCAAACAGCGTGCCAATCCCGAGTTGCTGACCCAGCACCAACAGCCCGAGCACAGCGGTCCACACCGGCTCGATCGTGCTCATGATCGCCGCACGCACCGGACCCAACCCAGCCAGCCCCGTGAGAAAGCCCAGGAACGCCAGTGCGGTCAGCGCACCCATCGCGACACTGAGCGACAATACGCGGAGCCCCGGCCACTCCCACAGCTCGCCGGTCACGAGGCACCACACCGCAAAGCAGAGTGTGCCGCCAACAGCAACCGCGTGCGACGCACTCAAGGGTGAAATGTTGCGCTGACGCACACTCATGGCGGGTATGTACACGGCATAGACCAACGCGGCGGACATCGCGAGCAGCACGCCAATCGGCGACAGTGCGCTGCCGCCAGGGGAACCCACCATCGCGGCAACGCCGGCGAGTGCGAGCACCAGCGCAAGCACCTTCATTTTGGTCACCACTTCAATGCCGCGTACGGCGCTGAGTACGGTTACCCACGCCGGATACGTGTAAAACAAAAATCCGATTGTGGCCGCCGGCAAATATCTGAGCGCCGACAGGCTCAGCGACGCCACGAGAAACTGCGCACCACCACCGAGCAGTGTGATGTCGGGCTGAAGCCAAACCGGACGCAGGGTGCGCGCCACCGGATCACGTTGGCGCGCGCGATACGCGGCAATCCCGAGCAACAATGCCGAGGTCCCGTATCGCCACAGCTGCACCGTTTGCAGCGCACTGCCATCGTTGGTGGCCAGCGCCGTGAGTGGCGATACGGACCCAAAACAACACGCGCTCAACAAAACCCACAACGTCGCTCGCAGCGCCGACGGTTTTCCGCCTACAGGTGTTTCGGGCAAGCTCAGCTCAGTACGCTGCGAAGAAAAATAGACGCCGCGGTGAAGTAAATAATGATGCCGCTCACATCGACCAGCGTGGCGACAAACGGCGCCGATGCGCTCGCGGGATCCGCGCCAAGTCGGCGCAGAATGAACGGGAGCATCGAGCCGACCAGCGAGCCAAAGGTGACGACGCCCACCAGCGCCACCGACACCGTAAATGCAATCGGCAGGGCGAGACCTTCGTAGTCATGTCCGAGCGCGATGTTGCCAACGCTCCAGCTGCCGTTGGCCATGCTCTGCCACACCATGATGCGCACGAAGCCCATGGCACCGAGCAACAGACCGAGCGAAAAACCCGTGGGCAACTCGCGCCGCGCAACACGCCACCAGTCTTTCAGCGTGACTTCACCCAGCGCCATGGCGCGAATGATCAGCGATGTCGCCTGCGACCCACTGTTGCCACCCGACGCGATAATCAGTGGAATGAATGACGTCAGAATCAGCAGCTTGTCGAGCTGGCCTTCATACCGATGAATCGCCGACGCGGTGAACAGCTCACCAACGAACAAAACGGCCAGCCATCCGCCACGCTTCTTGAGCATATCGAAGATGCCGATCTGCATATACGGCTCATCGAGCGCTTCCATACCACCAAACTTCTGCGCGTCTTCCGTCTGCTCTTCCTGGATGACGTCGATCACGTCGTCCACCGTCACCACACCAAGCAGTCGGCGCTGTTCATCAACAACCGGCAACGCGACGAGGTCGTAGTTCGACGTAATATTCGAGACTTCTTCCTGGCCCATATGCGGGCCAACGCTCACGACCTCACTCCACGCGAGGTCGGTCAGTCGCGCCCCTTCGGGCGCCGCGAGCAGTTCGCGCAATGACAGCACGCCACGCAGTCGACCGCCCTCGTCCGTGGTGTACACCGTGTACATCGCCTCTTTCCGGCCCGCGCGCGCCATGGCGCGCACAGCACGCAGCGCTTCTTCCACCGTCAGCGATTCCGCCACCGAGACAAACTCGGTGGTCATCAGACCGCCGGCCGTGTACGGATCGTACGCGAGCAGGCGTTCGGTTTCCGCGGCCGCGGCCGGCGTCAACTCCGAAAGAATGTCGTCGGCCGTTTCCTCATCCAGCTCATCGAGCACGTCCGCGCGCTCGTCCGGCGTCATCTGCTCAACGAGCGTCGCCGCGTCACGCGCCGAGAGTGTTTCCAGCACCTCGGTCCGCAACTCCTCGTCGAGATACTCGAGCACGTCGGCCGCACGCTCCTTGGGCAGCGCCGCGAGCAACGCCGCCACGCTTTCCAGCGGCATCAGCTCCGCGATATCCGCGAGGTCGGCCGGATGCATCTCCTCCGTTTGCGCACCGATACTGTGCGGCGCCTCCTCGAGAAGCTCGAGCAGGTCCGGCATCAGCAGCGCCGCGAGCGGGCGATCGGGGTTCGTGGGCGTCGGCATCATAAGGGGCGTTGGCGGGGGCAAGTTACCTCGCGGTGCGCACTGGGTGAAGCGAGGAGCCCCGGATCCGATTATTTTTCATCATGCTACGCACCGCTTTTCTCGGCCTTGGCGCTATCGGCACCCCGATGGCGCGTCATCTCGCTGGCGATCGCTTCGATCTGGTCGTGTGGAATCGCACGTTGTCGCGTGCCGAACACTTCGCCACAGAGCACTCGGCGGGACTGCGGCGAACACCGGCTGCCGCAGCATCCGAGCGCGATGTGGTGATTACCTGCTTGCCCACGTCAAAAGACGTCGCGTCGCTGCTCGATGGTCCCGATGGTCTGCTTGCGTCCATGGCGCCCGGCAGCACGCTGCTCGACTGCACATCCGGAGACCCGGCCACATCGCGACAGATTGCGAGTCGGCTGGCTGCGCAGGGTGTGCATTTTGTCGATGCACCGGTTTCAGGTGGTGTGATCGGCGCAGAACGCGGCGCGCTTACGGTCATGTGCGGCGGCGACGCCGACGCGATTGAGCGTGTGCGACCGATTCTCGAATCCTTCGGACAACGCATTGTGCACGCCGGACCAGTGGGTGCCGGACACGCCCTCAAAGCGGTGAACAACGCGCTGCTGGCCATGCAAATCTGGGGCGCGGCCGAAGGACTGGCCGCGCTGGCGAGTGCCGGCGTGCGACCGGATCTCGCGCTCGACGTGATCAACGCGTCAAGCGGCCGTAGCAATGCCACGGAAAATCTCTTTCCAGAGCGGGTGCTGACGGGTGCGTTCCCGCGTACGTTTCGGGCGGCGCTGCTGGACAAGGATGTTGGCATTGCCGCTGATCTTGCGCGCGCACAGAAAATTCCATCGCCCTTGCTGCAACTGACCGCTGAGCTGTGGCGCATGGCGCACCATGAACTCGGCGAAGATGCAGATCACGTCGAGGCCGTTCGCGTTGTCGAGCGACTCGCCGGTGTCGCGCTTCGCGCTGGTCCGCTTCCGCTCGGCTCTTCACACTCATGACCGGCCCATTGCTCACACACACGGTTGCTGACACGCACACCATTCGCTCGCTGTTTCCCGCGCTTGAGCGAACACATGGCGATGAACACGTGGCGTATTTTGATGGACCAGGTGGCACACAGGTGCCGAAGAGTGTCGCGCACGCGATGACGGATTATCTGTTTCATCACAACGCGAATACCCACTGGCAGTATCCGACGAGTCAGGAAACCGACGCCCTGATTGAGGCGTCGCGCACTACGCTCGGTGAGTTTCTGAACGCGGCGCCGCACGAGATCGCCTTCGGCGCAAATATGACGACGCTCATGTATCACCTCTCCCGCGCCATTGGACGCACGTTGTCGGCGGGGGATGAGATCATCGTGAGCGAGCTCGATCACCACGCCAACATCGCACCGTGGCAAGCGCTGGAAAAAGAGCGCGGTATCGTGCTCAAGTGGATTCCGCTTGATCTGCACACGTCTCATCTTGATTTTGATGCGTACGCACGTGCGCTGTCACCGCGCACCAAAGTGGTCGCGCTCGGTGCCGCCTCAAACGCACTGGGCACCATCACCGATGTGCGCTCGCTCATTGCGATGGCGAAAGACACTGGTGCCCTGACCGTTGTTGATGCGGTCCACTACGCGCCGCACCATCTGGTCGACGTGCAAGCCATCGGTTGTGATTTTCTGGCGTGTTCGGCCTACAAGTTCTACGGTCCGCATATCGGCGTGCTGTACGGAAAGGCGGCGGCAATCGCGGCGCTTGATGTGCCCAAGCTTGAGCCGGCACCCAATGTGGGGTCGGAACGACTGGAAACCGGTACGCAGAATCACGAAGGCATTGTCGGCGCGGCCGCGGCCGTGGATTTTCTTGCCTCGCTCGCGTCTGCGGAGTTGGGTTCTCGACGCGACCGGCTCGCCGCCACGCTCGACACGCTGCATCATCGTGGTGAACAGCTGGTCGCGCATTTGTGGGACGGTATTGGCCGCATGCCGTGGGTGACACCGGTTGGCCCGCTGCCTGGCAGCTCGCGAACCGCCACCGTGAGCATGCGCGTTCGCGGTGGGTCCGATGCGGCCGCACGTGCACTGGCCGCACGCGGTCTCTACGCATCCAATGGCGACTTCTACGCGAGTACGGTCGCCAAACGACTGGGTGTGGAAGACGAGGGCCTGTTGCGCATTGGTTGCATGGCGTATACCACGGATCGTGAAATCGACCGGCTGCTCGCCGCATTGTACGAGCTTCGCGCATGAGCACGCCGTCGGATCTTCACGAGCTGTTGCGGGCCGCATTACCAGAAATCAAAGCGCGCGCTGCAGACGCGAAGATCAAGGTGCGGTGTGAGCCGGCGCTCGTTCCGGGAGATGTCACCATCGCTCCTGAAGCGTTGCGTGCGTCAATCTTTGCGCTCGTGGACAACGCGCTGCGCGCCATGTCGGCTGGTGGCACGCTGACCATTCGCACGGAGCATGTTGAGGCCGCCGGCGCCGAGCTTGGGCCCGTGCCACCACTCGCGCCTGGCAAGTACATGCGTGTTACGGTGCAGGATACGGGCACCGGTATGGACGAAGTCACGCGCGTAAAAGCCATCGATCTCTACGCTGAAGAATCGCGCGGATTGACCACGGTGCTGGACGCCCTGCGCGCGGTGCGTGGCGCGCTGTGGCTCGATAGCGCGATCTCCTACGGCACGCGCGCGTTTCTCTACCTCCCGGTCGACACCGATGCCGCGAGCCGTCGGCGCGCCACGGTCCTGCTGGTCGAAGACGAAAGCGCCGTGCGCAGTGTCGTGCGTCGCATGTTGCTGGGGCAGGGCTTTGGTGTGCGCGAAGCACGAGACGGCGAAGCGGCGCTGCGACTATGGCACGCGGAGCGAGCGCATATCGTTGCCGTTATCACCGATGTGGTGATGCCTGTCATGGGCGGACGTGATCTCGCGCGCGAGCTGCGCATGCTCGACCGCGATTTGCCCGTCTTGTTCATCTCGGCGTACGCGGGAGATGAACCTGGCCTGCTCGATGGCGTTGAAGAACCCCGAAAGCTGCTCGCCAAGCCGTTTACCAACGAAGGCTTGCTTGACGCGCTGCGCAGCTTGCTCGCCGAGTCCGCGTGACGCGTACGCGAGTTGCGGCGGCGAGTGTGGTCGCACTGTTGCTCGGCGCGGCGTGCGCTGACCGTGCACCTGTTGCTGCTGTACCACCGCAGGCCGAGTTTCTCGTGTCGGCCGGCGACTCCACGTACTGGATCCGTAGCAGCAGCGACGGACTGCGCGTGCGCAGTGCGCCAATTTTGCTCACGCGCGACGGGCTGCAGTTTCACAAGCTGAGCATTGTTGAAGAGATCATTGATTTTTTTGACGCCGAGTTTGTGCGCGAGCGTCTTTTCGGATATCCCGTCGCCCGGTCCGACTCCACGATGCTCTACGCCGACGAAGCCGTCGCGCAGGCCATGGCCCGGTGGATGTCTGCCAATCCCGATGAAACACCGATCAATGCGAGCGATGAAGACGCGCCCGAACCCGAGTCATCGGCCGCTGATTTTATCGAGGTGATTGATGTGCACGGTCGATGGGTGAGTTGGGCGCACGCGATCGATATCGATGTGGTGGGCGCCGACCCTCACCAGCATGAACGCCGACGCGGTGTGGTCGATATTGTGAGTGGTGCGCGGGCGACGCTCGATTCGCTGATGCCTGCGGAGCACGCACAACGTGTGGAAGCGTTGGGACGGGCCGCGCTGGACACCATGTTGAGCGTGGTGCGAACGGCCACCGACGAGCGCGCGGCGGAAGCGCGGTCTACGCTCCATACGTTTTCCTTCGATCCCGCCGCGTTCAGCATTACGGATATTGCGGGTGCACCGGCGGTTGTATTTCATGTGGCGGGCGTAAACGCAGAGGGCGAATCGCTGGAGTTGCTGGTGCCACCCATCGCGTTTCCTGAATCGCCCGCGTGGTGGGCGGAGGTGCGCCGCACCATCCCCGTGTGGTCGGCCGATTCGCTGCAGGTGCGCTGGACGCACGGCGCGTACGCCGTGTCAGGTACCGTTGATTCGTCGCGCACGGTGCTCGCGCTCTCGCTCATGGCGGATACGGCCAACGCTCGCCCGTGGCCGATCGCGGTGGTGCCCATGCCGGCGTATCAGTTCATGTCGCTCACGGCTGATACGTTTACGGAAGACATGCGCGCCGCGCTGCTCCGCACCTTTGAAAAGGCATCCGCCGACGATCCCTTCGCCACGCGCGCGCTGCGTGTGCCGTTACCGCGATTGAATCGCTGGTCTCTTTTCCTTCAGACGAGTTTTCCGTGAGTACACGTCAGGCACGACCTGTCTCCGACAGCGCGCATATTTCCAGCGAACTCATCATGCCGCAGGACGCAAATATCCTGGGCCATGTCTTCGGCGGCGCGATCATGGCGATGGTCGACAAAGCCGCCGCCGTGGCGGCGTTCCGGCACGCGCGCGCGAACTGCGTCACCGCATCGATCGATCGCGTTGATTTCAAAGAACCCATTCACGTGGGTGAACTCGTATCGTGTTTCGCGTCGGTGAACTTTGCGGGCAATACGAGCATGGAAGTTGGCGTGCGCGTGGAAGCCGAGGATCTGATCTCGGGCATTCGCCGGCACACCAACACCTGCTACCTCACGTTCGTGTCGATTGATCGCAATGGTCGGCCCGTGCCCGTGCCGCCCGTGCTACCGCAATCACCGGCTGAAGAGCGTCGGTACGCGGCCGCGCAGGCCAGACGCCGTCGGCGCCTCGAAGAACGTCAGGCCGAAGCCCGTCACGGCGGCGACACCTGATCGTGCGCCGCTGGCTCCTCGACCAGCGGTAGCACCACCTCCATGCCATCGCGCGCAACCTGCGCGTTGGCGAACACGGCGCGCGCTTCGGATTCCAGCATGTCCGTCTCACGTGAATACCGCGCGGAGATGTGGGTGAGCAGCAAACGCCTGGCGCCGGCTGCTTTCGCCACGCCGGCGGCCTCGGCGGCCGTTGAATGGCCCGTCTCCACCGCACGCTCGGCCTCGTCGTTTGCGAACGTGGCTTCGTGCACCAGTACATCGGCGTCAAAGGCGGCGGTGATCGTCGCCTCGCACGGTCTCGTATCACCCGTCAGCACGATCTTGCGACCGCGACGTGCGTCACCAACCAGCATCGCCGGCGACACGTGGCGTCCGTCCGGAAGGGTGACCGTCTCTCCTTTGTGGAGCTTGCCCCACAGGGGCCCTTCGGGCACACCCATGCTGCGCGCGAGGTCGGGATTGAATCGCCCGAGTCTGTCATGCTCCTCGACGGCGTATCCGAGGGCCCGTCCAGGGCCGTGATCCACCGCGAACGTGACGATCTGATAGCCCTTCCGCTGTAGCGTTGAGCCCGCATCTATCTCGGTCACACTGACCGGGTAGGTGAGGTGGTCTCCCCCCAGTGTGATGCATTGACGCAACGTTTTTGACGCGCCTCTTGGGCCCCATAACCGTAACGGTTCGGTCCGGCCCTGTAACGCCATCGTTCGCAGCAGGCCCGTTAATCCGAGCACATGGTCGGAATGGGTGTGCGTAAAAAAGATGTCATCGAGGCTGAACGACACGCCGTAACGCATCATTTGACGCTGGGTTCCCTCTCCACAGTCGAACAACAGCGTCTCGCCTTCTCGCACAATGGCGAGCCCGCTAACGCCGCGTTCGATGGTCGGACGCGCGGCCGACGTGCCTAAAAAACGAATAGAAAACGACATCCCGAAAATATACGACGTCGCGGCCCGACCTTTGCATAGTCAATGAGCCTGTGTGACAAACATCGACGGCGGGCAGGGGTCTCCCCCGCCTGAACTTCCGCTGCCGACGACGGCAGCATCACTGCGAACCGTAAAGGAGACTTCATGCCCGGGAAGAGCAAGCGAGGCTTCGCGTCCATGGATCGGGCCCGGCAGCGCGAAATCGCGGCCAAGGGCGGGCGTGCCGCGCACGCCAAAGGCACGGCGCACGTCTGGTCAGTTGAAGAAGCGCGAGAGGCGGGGCGGAAGGGTGGAGAGGTGATCAGTCAGGACCGTTCGCACATGTCGTTGATCGGTCGTGAGGGTGGTGAATCGCGCAGTGCCGCCGTGCGGGCGGCGCGCATTCGCCGCATGAAAGAGTCTGCCGCGAAACGCGCCGGTGTGCGCGCCGTGGCCGTTGAACGCGAAGTCGACATCGATACGGCGCGCGATGGTGTGCGCCTGCAGGATGTCGTGCCGCCGCGGGCGAGCAGCAGTGTTTCCTTAGACCACGTCCGCCCATCGCTCGAGCAACGCGACATGGCGTGAGGTATCGATGTTGCGCCCGCTGACAATCGCCACGATGGGGCCGTCCCCAAGCGATCTGTCAGCGCGCGCCGCATTCAGCAGCGCCGCCACAGTCACACTACCGGCCCCTTCAACGGTGAGCCCTTCGTGCGCGTGCAACCACGCGATGCTCTCGCCGATCATCTCCTCTTCAAGCGTGATGATCTCATCCAGACAACGCTGTCCAATGTGCAGCGCGTCGTCGTCGATCTGACCTGCCAATCCATCGGCCAGCGTTCGTTCCGACACAATCTCGACCACATGGCCGGCGGCCACAGACCGCGCCATCGCAGCCGTGCGCACACTTTGCGCACCCACAATGCGCACGTCCGGCCGCAGGTCGCGCAGCACGGCACCCACGCCGCCTAGCAGGCCGCCGCCTCCCACGCACACCATGACGGTACGGACGTCGGGGCGCTGCTGCAGTATTTCCAGCGCGACCGTGCCCTGACCCGCAAGCAAATCCTCACCAAGACACGGATTGATGAACAGCACGCCTTCACGCACGGCGTGCGCTTTGGCGAGCACCATCGCGTGGTCGTAATCGCTGGCGGAATCATCCACGATTGCGCCAAGTGCCGCGATGCCATCTTTCTTGACCTGCGGCGCATCATGTGGCACGTACAGCGTGGCCGGTGCACCAAAGTGATGCGCGGCCCACGCGACACCGAGTCCGTGATTGCCGGCACTCGATGCGACCACGCCGCGCGCACGCTCCTCCGGCGACAGCCTGTGCAACACGGTGTACGCTCCGCGCACCTTGAACGACCCGGTGCGCTGCTCCGTCTCCAGCTTCAGCCACACGGGGACCTTCACCAGTTCACTCAGCGCCGCGCTGTAGCGCATGGGCGTAGGTGAAAACTTGTGCGACAATGCGTCGGCCGCCTGTTGCACGGACGCGAGCGTTGGCAATACCCCTGGAAGCAATGATTCGGTCATGCGAGAGAACTTACATCGCTCCATTTCCGAACGTATCGCCCCACGTCGAACTTTTTCACCGCGCGTGATGTGAGCATGGGGCGCAAACCACCCCAGATGGGTTTGTTGCCCCACGATCGATCCCACAGCCCCAGGCACCACATGATACCGCCCACACTGTTCGGATCACGTCCATCCAGCGCGTAGCGGTCATTGAGATGAAACATCCACGCGCGCGCATCTTCGTACGTGGGCGCCCACCGCACAATCTGTTTGCCCCACAGCATGCGCGCGTAGTTGTGAATCACGCCGCTGCGCACGAGCTGTCGCTGCGCGGCGTTCCAAAGCGGATCGCCGGTGCGCGCTTCGTCCAGTTCTTCAAGGGTGTACTGCTCCGGACGTGGATCGTCGTCATGCGCCCGCATGGTGCGCTGAATCCAGTCGGGCAGGGCGGCCAGCTGATCAAAGTTCGGCGTGTGCAGACACCAGTTGTAGCTCAGTTCGCGCCACGTGAGCACCTGATCAACAAACGCCTGCACATCTTCTGCGGGGGCAGCGCTCGCGAGCGCAGCGCGCACCACGTCGGCTGCAGCAATATGGCCGTAGTGCAAATCGGGCGAGAGATGACTGGTAAAGTCATCGGCCGCTTCGTTGCGTCGTGCATTGTAGTACGGCAACCGCTCGTGGATAAAGACGCGCAGGCGTTCCGCCGCTGCCGCAGCACCAGGGACGAAATCGAGGACCGGCGCCACGCGGTGATCGATGTCGCATGCGCTCACCGCCTGCGCGATCTCCGTGTCGCTCATGCCAGCCAGTGCGAGTGCGTCAACGCGTCGCGCCTCGTCCACCATCGCGCGCACGTCCGTCGACAGTGCCACACGTGGCGCGCGGTCTTCCACTGGCTCGAGCGATAGGTCACGCAGTTTGGCAAGTTTCGGACGAATCGTTCGCGCCGCCCATTCGGCCTTCTGCAATACGCCCGATGGCACAATGCACGCGCTGTCCACGGCCAGCACCCGGCAACCCACGCGCTCCGCGAACCGGCGCGTGCGTTCGTCGACGCCCGCGGTCGGAAAGCGATCGGTCACCACAAGAAACGCGTGCTCCGCCAGCCGATCGACCACGCGTCGGTCGTCGTCGCGCGTGCGGCGAAGCACAAACTGATACGGCAGCCCCGCCTGCTCGGCACACGTTGACGTTTCGCGAGCGGCGTGCAGGATGTGGTGCGAATGACGATCGCTCGCGTGTGGGTATGTAGGATCGAGCCCTTGATGAATCACGAGGGGCTTGTTCACCTTGTCGGCCGCGCGGATGGCCGCCCGGAGCGCCCAGTTTTCATGGACACGCTGCGTGCTCTGCATCCAGTAGAGCACATACGCCCCATCGGGCAGCGTGCGCTTGCCATTCATATCCGTGGTACGCGGCACGAGCTGGTCGCGTACAAAATCCGAGTCGAGCGCGTGCAGGGTCATGGTGGCGGAGCAACGTGGGGCGCGTAGCGGCGGTTCCGGGGGAAGCCCGGTGCGCGGCGCAAAACAGTGATGCCGGTGTGGTGACGTTTGTCGGACACGCGCGTCCTTGGCTTGACAGGACGGTGGCGAAGACTAGCTTGAGCAGATCCGAGCGACCCGCGCCAACGGTGCGGGTTTTGTTTTGGAAGGCGTTCCGCGCCGGAAAGCACCTCGGTGCTTCGCCAAGCGGGGCTGTAGCTCAGCTGGGAGAGCGCTGCATTCGCATTGCAGAGGTCAGGGGTTCGAGCCCCCTCAGCTCCATCAACGTAGTGTTTGTTGCAGAAACGATGCATGGAACCCGTGGCGACCGCCCGGGTACTATGAGAAAATAAGTAGGGCAGCCCGCCGTCGTCCGGTAGGACGGAGAGTTCCAATGGCGATGTGTGAGGCACCTGCCGCGACCTTATGACGATGAGGATCGCGAAGGTGAGATTCGACGGAATCCACCGCGTCCGCCGCAGCCTGAAGGCTGCGGCGATTTCGTTTCCAGGCACTCGTCTGGCGGATCACCGCGTGATGTTATTTCGGCGTGGACGCCGCGCCGAGGTCTTGCCGCATGGCCTGCATGGCGCTGGCAATAAACTGGGCTTCCTGCAGCTCCACGCGGCCGGCGAAGTCATCCATGGCTGTAAATCCAAGGTTCCCCAGCCAGCGCACCACCGCACTCTCGCGCACCGCGACGTCGGTGCTGCGATGAATGACCGATTGACCGTTCGCGAGCCGTCGAATCGACAAACGCGCGTGCAGACCATTGCCTTCAAAGGGTCGGTTCAGCGGCGACCGTACAAGCCGGCCTGCGATCGGCGGCAGATCCCAGTCCGGTGGGTGGCGAAACCGGAAGTCCCAGCCACGCTCGTTGGCGCCCTGCAAAAACACAAAACGTCCCCGCATATCGCGCACGCCCACGGTGAACGGTCCGAATTTCGCCGACGCATCGACATGAATCGCGAGAGTGTCGGGTCTTGAGCGCAGCGGACCTTCGAGCGGTTGCAAGACACCGTTGTGCGAACGGAATCGCAGCGTCACCAGATCATCGTCGCCTTCCGCAACAAACCACGTGTCGTTCGCGTGCACGCCAACAACCGCCTCATCGCGCAGCGTGTAGCGATAGCGCGACGGTGACACATACTTGCGCAGGAACTTTGCAAAGTCCGGATACGTGGCCGCGATTCGATCGGGATGCAACTGGATGCCGAGTGCGACGAGCGTTGAGCCATCCGCCAGACGCGTGGTGCGCACGGAATCAAGCGTGGCCAGCTGCGCCAGAGCGCTGCTGGTGCGTGGCATGGTGCGACGATAATCAGTGCGTATGGCGTCGGCCGATCGTTCACTCGAGCGAAGCAGTGCCACAAAGACTTCTGCAATGTCTTGCGGCAGTGCCGACCCGATGGCCTGATCAACCTGCGTGCGCCAGCGTCGGTCGCCGCCTGCGAGCGTATCGAGCGCAATGAAGTGGCGCGAATCGCCCACCGCAGAGGGCATGGGCACCACGGCACGCGCGGTAAACTGATAGCGACCCTCCGTCAGACGACCAGCAGCGGACAACTCCCGTGTGGAGCCAACTCGTCGTGTCCAGATGGTGTCGTCTTCAACTTTGCTGGGAGCCAATGCATATCGGGCGATGCGCATACGCGCAAAACCGAAGCGAGAATCGCGCACTGGCTGCTCAAAGCGCTGCTGCACACTGGTGGCCACCTGAGCCGCTTTCACGCGCGCCGCTGTCGGCTCACTGTCGTATGCATTGACCGCGCGCTCGCACGACGTAGTGGCGATCGCGCATGCGGCGATGGTAACTGCACGCCGCCAACGTGGGCGGTATTCCTGAGGAGTAGTCACAGCTACATTCTACCCCAGTCCAACCGCGACGGATTCACAGTGTGCCGCCGTGACTCGGCCCGCCGTTGCTCGGCGACAATTCATTGAGAGTCCATGTCCGCATCTGACATCGCTCGCTTGCAGCTGCTCGAAGCCGCCGTAGAGACCACCGGATCCGTGGTGCTCGGGCTTCGTCCTGACCACACGATTTTCTTCTGGAACCGTGAAGCCGAGCTGCTGTACGGGTTGTCCCGTGATCAGGCGTACGGCAAGGACTACGTCGCAACATTCATCGTGCCGGAGCAGCGCGACGCCATCGCGGCTGATATTCGAAAAGTGTTGGCGGGCGAGCCGACGTGGAATTTCGAAGACGATTCAGTGCTGGCGGACGGTCGTCGCGTCACCCTCGTCTGGAACGTGCGCCGCGTTGAGAGTGAGGATGGTACGCCGTTCGGCATCGTGGCATCAGGATTCGACATAACGGCACGAAAAGAAGCCGAGCTCAAGTTCCGACTCGTCTGGGATCAATCAACGGAAGGTTTGTTGATTGGTGGTGGTCCCGGCATCGTGGATTGCAATCCAGCGGCCCTGCAAATGCTCGGGCTCGCGGATCGTGCGCAGCTGATCGGCCGCCATCCGATGGAGTTTTCACCGGAGCTGCAACCTGATGGCGTGCCATCACGCACGAAAGCGCGGGCCATGGATACGCTCACGGCAAAGCGCGGTGAATTGCGTTTCGAGTGGATGCATCAGCGTTTGGACGGCACACCCGTTCCAACGTCTGTCCACGTGCGTCGCGCGGCGCTGAACGGTCGCATGGTCACCGTGGTTGCGTGGATTGATCGCACCGAGCAGCACGCCATGGAAGAGCGTGAAGCGGCACTGAATGCGCGTATGTTGCGTGGGCAGAAGCTCGACGCGCTTGGTCATCTTGCCGGTGGCATTGCGCACGACTTCAACAACCTGCTGTCCGCCATTCGCGGCAGTCTGGAACTGGCGCAACTCGACGTGCCAGCATCTTCGCCCGCGTCAGCGGAACTGGCGGTCGCCCTCGACACCACGGTGCACGCGGCAAGTCTGGTGCGTCAACTGCTCACGTTTGGACGTCATGGCGAAACGTCGCGCACCGTGTTTGATCTGCGCGAGCATGTGCTGCAAACGGAGCGGCTGTTGCGACGTTTGTTGCGACCGGAGATGACGCTCACGCTGGATCTCGCACCGAACGCGCTACACGTCTCCGGCGACAAGAGTCAGCTGGAGCAGGTGCTGGTAAATCTTGTCGTCAACGCGCGCGATGCGCTCAGCGACGGGGGGTCGATTGTTATCCGCCTCACACGTGGTGGTGGCGACAAAACGCCGTACGCGCGTCTTGAGGTCAGCGACAATGGACCAGGCATGCCTGCCGAGGTACTGGATCGTGTGTTCGATCCCTTCTTCACGACCAAGCCGGTCGGCGCCGGCACCGGTCTTGGATTAAGCGTCGTATACGGCGTCGTGTCCGCACACGATGGTCTCGTGCACATCGAGAGTGCGATCGGGCACGGCACGACGGTGCGTGTTGACCTGCCGCTGTGCCTCGAGCCCACATCCGATGTTGCGGCGACGGACGCAACCGAGGAGTCTGCTGAGGGAGCGGCGCAGAAAAAACCACACGGTGAACTGGTGCTGCTGGTGGAAGACGAGGCCGCCGTCCGTCGAACCGTGCAGCGCCTGTTGGAGCACGCCGGTTATCAGGTGATTGCCGCCACGCACGGCGCCGAAGCGCTCACCATGTGGCACGCACGTTCTGACGACGTCCGTGTGGTCCTGAGTGACGTCCGCATGCCGGTCATGAGCGGGCCGGAGTTCGTGCGCCAACTGCGAGTGGCTGGATCCCGTCTGCCCGTCGTGCTCATGTCGGGTTTTGCCGACGCTGAACTGACGCGGTCCCTGCCCGCGGGCGTGCGCGAACTGTTGCAGAAGCCATTTGCCACCGCCGAACTGTTTCGTGCCATCCGAGAGGCGCTCGCTGCTCGGACAGACTGAGGGGTTGCAGAGGGCGGGCGAAGGTGGATATGATTCGTGGTCTGCACCGGGGCGCTGCGCCGGTGCAAACACGCTGCCCCTTGGTGTAACTGGCAACACGCCTCACTCTGGATGAGGAGAGTCTAGGTTCGAGCCCTAGAGGGGCAACTTTGCAGCGTAGATATCATCGTCAGGATCAACAACGGGCGCCCGCGAGGGCGCCCGTTTTGCTGTGCACCGCAAAGCCTGAGGTGGGCAAACGCGCGCCGTCGCGGGCAATCAGCGTTGTCTACGACACATCGCGGACGCGAGTACGTCGAAGTCGTGGGTGACGTACGTCGAACAACGGATGGGGGCGAAAGATCGGCGTTGCGATGATGGAGGCGCGCGGAAGAGCCGCGCGATTCTCCATCACCGCAGGAGGTGTACCATGTCGTTCCGCACTCGCGCGCTGGTCGTACTCACCGTTTCGTCCTTTGCCGTCGCCTGTTCCGATGCTCCGGCGCCGGCCGAGCCATCGCTAGCACCGAGCTTGAGCAAGGGTTCGCCCGCACCGGCCGGACTCTTTCATCGCTTCGTATCGATCGGCACCAGCATCAGTATGGGGTGGCAGTCCGACGGCGTGGTTGGCAGTAGTCAAGTCGAGTCGTGGACGGTGCAACTGGCGGCCCTCGCTGGTCGCGATCAGACGCAGCCGCTGATCAAGGAGCAGGGGTGCAAAGCGCCGCTGATGGCGCCGCTCGCATCAGGTGTGCGAACAAGTGGCGAAGGGGCGGCCGTGTCCGATGCCGCCGCGGCCTGCGCAGCGCTCGAACGGGGCGTGACGCTGCCAGCACAAAGCGTGGCCATTGCCTCCGCAACAACGTTTGACGCGCTGAATACAACACCGGAAAGCAACACACATCCGCTGTTCAGCAGGCTGTACGCGCGTGTTTTGCCGTCGGGTACGACGCAGCTGAACGCCGCGTTGGCGCAGAAGCCCAAGTTCATTTCCGTGGAACTCGGTGGCAACGAGGTGCTCAACGCGCGCTCCGGCATCGCGATTCCTGGCGTGACCATCACGCCGTTCGCGACGTGGGCGCCGCAGTACGAGGCGCTGATCTCGAAAGTTGCCGGCAATGTGGAGCGCGGTGTGCTGATGGGCCTCATCAACGACGCGGCAGACTTTCCGGGCTTCCGCCTTGGCGCCGAGATATGGAACGATCGTGCGCGCCTGTCAGCATTGCAGGTCACCGTTGAGCAGAGCTGTGCCGGCAATCAGAACCTGATCTTCGTACCAGTGCGCGTTCCAACCGCAGTGGCACTCGGTACGGCGTCCACGCGGAACGGTGGACCAACGTTCAACTTCTCGTGCGCCGACGCTGGTTTCGGCCAGCAGGACTTTGTGCTCACACCAGACGATGTCACGCTGGTGAACACTCAGCTCGCGCAAATGAACGCGTTCATCGCGGCCAAAGCCAACGAGATCGGGTTTGCATTCGTTGCCCTCGAAGAGCTCTACGGCCGCGCCGATCTCAAGCCAGAGTTCAATGCGATTGACCTGATGACGGGCACGCTGCCCTACGGTCCGTACATCAGCCTCGATGGCATTCACCCAAACGGTGCCGGTCACACTGTGCTCGCCGCCGCCGCCGCACGCGCGATCAACGCACGCTACGGTCTGGCCATTCCGCAGTCCCGGGCCTGGATCGCGTTTCGCTAACGACCGTGCGGCGCATGCTGACACACAACATGCGCACCTAACGCCAACGTTCCGCCAGCAGGGGATCGTCTCGCATCAGATCGGCCAGTGCGCCGCGCGAGTCGATCCCCAGCTTTTCAAAAATGTTTGACAAGTGCGTGCTCACCGTGCGCGCTGAAATGTCGAGTGACGCGCCAATCTCCTTGTTCGAGAGTCGATTGGCCACCGCGCGTGCGATCTCGAGTTCTCGTCCGGTAAGTGAGCCTGCGCCTTGTACCGTTGTACGCGGTGGCAGACGAACGCCGAGCGAACGCAGCTGGCTGCGCGCACTGCGCAGTTCGAACTCGGCGCCGAGCTTTGCAAATACATCGTGGGCGCGACGCAGCTCACGGACCGCGCCCGTTGCGTCGCCATCTTCCTCAAGGAGCTGTGCCGCTTTGCGTCGCAGACGTGCGGCATGAAAAACAAACGGCACGGCGTCAAGTTCATCGGCGGCCGCGAGAATGCGTTCGGCGGCGTCTGCGCTGTTGTCGCGAAGGCGCGCTACAAGCGCATCGGCCGCCGTCGCCCACGCCAGCCCGAGTCGATGGCCCAACGCTTCGGACTGTGTGCGCAATCGTTTCGCGAGTTGTTCGACACGATCAAAGTTCTGCATCCACAATCCCGCTTCAAGGATCAGCGGGATGAGCCGGTGAATGGCCCACGCGACGTAGCCAAAACGATCGGCCAGCGCGAGTCCACGATCACCGTACGTCACCGCGTGTGTCCACGCGCCGCGTGCAAGCCAGTAACTGCTCATGCCCGTGTGTGCGAGAATCACATTGTGCACATTGTCGAGCTCAATGCCGCTGTCGTCGTCGCCCACAAACGCACGTTCGGCACCGGTTATTCGCCATGCTTCTTCGAACAGCGCCCGTGCGCGTTCGGTCTCGTCGCGAGCGAGTACCATCACACCGGTCCACACAAGCAGCCGCGGCAGGAGCGATTGCGGTGCGACCGCACGTGCCAGCGGAATCATGCGTTCCGCCAGCGCGATGCCGTCATCCCAGCGGCCCACCGCCGACGCATGTTCAATCGTGATTTCAGCCGTCATCGCCTGCAGCAACGGCGACGACAACTCCTCGGCGAGTCGGGCGGCATCGCGCTGATGGCGGGCGGCTCCGGCGGCGTCGCCCGTAAAGCCTTCAAGCATGGCCATCGCCCAGTGTGCCGCCCATTCAACATCACGATCTCCGCACATCACCGCCAACTGCAGCGCACGCGCGCCGTGAAAGCGAGCCTCGGTAGCAGGACCAGTCCACGCGTACAACTGCAAGAGCGTTTGATGCACGCGGGCTCGCAATGCCTCTTCACCACTGCGTTCCGCGATGGGCAATGCATCGAGCGCGGTCTTGATCGCGTGCTCGTGTCGGCCGAGCGCTTGCAGTGTCTTGGCGCGCGCGACGGAAATGCGCACACTCAGGGCGGCGCGTTCTTCCGCGCTGGCAGCAGCTTCTGCTTGTTCGAGGCGCTCCAGCCCTGCATGCGCGTCTCCGGCCCGCGCGTACTCCTGTCCCAGCTGGAAGAGCAGACGCGCGTGCGAAGATTGGCCAGCGCTGTCTCCCACCATGCCCAGGGCGCGCTCCCACGCCTGGATGGCGCCCGAGCTATCGCCGAGTCGCTGGCGCGCGGTGCCGAGACGATCGAGCAGTGTGGCGGCCGCGGTTTGATCCTGCAGTCGTTCGGCAATTGAGAGCGCGTCGCTGAGCCAGCGTACCGCTTCCTGATCGGCGCGCCGTTCCAGCGCATCCTGACTGGCCGCGGTGAGATAGCGCAGCGCGCGCACATCGCCGCCCAGTTCGTGCCCACGCACCAGATGTCGCGCGATTTCACTGGCGTGTGCAACCGTGTGTTCGCCATGCACTTCTTCGAGCGCCGTCGCGAGTGCCGCGTGCAGTGCACGCTCGCGCGCCGCCGAGAGTTCGCCCGCCGTGAGCGACTGCAGAATTGGATGACTGAATTCATACAGCGCACTGCCATTCACCCGCTGCTCCGAAAAGAAGCGGCGCTGACACAGCTCATCGATCGCATCGGCGAACGTCACGCCGTTCAGCGCACTCACGCGTTCCAGCAGCTGCAGGGAAGCGGGCCCTTCAACCAGTGACGCGTACTCCGCGATCCGTCGCGCGTTGGGGCTCAGCGCTTCGAGTCGTGTGAGTACGGCGGCGCGGATTGTGGTCGGCAACTGCGCGAGCAACGTGACTTCTACACTCCAGGTGCCATGCTGCTGATGAATGTGACCCGCGGCAAAGAGCGCCTTGAGCGTCTCCTCCACAAAAAACGGATTGCCACGGGTATGGTCAAAGAGCGCTCTGGCGTGCATCGACGCCTCGGCGGCTGGCAGCGCGAACGTGCGTTGCAACAACTCGGTGAGATCGTGCTGCGTGAGCGGCTCAATCGTACGCAACGTGGCTTCTTGCGTGGCACTCAGTGAGCGCACGACGTTGCGGAGCGCGATGTTTTCGTCGGCGCCACCTTCCGGATAGGCGAGCACGATCAGCACGCGCGCCGTGGCCAGCTGTCGCGCAATAAAGTGCACCAACTCCAGCGAAGACGGGTCCGCCCAGTGCGCGTTGTCGAGAACCAGCAGCAATGGCTGTCGGGCTGCGGATCGGGTGAGAAACTGCGAGACAATCCAGAGCAGCCGCGCTTTGCCATCGGAGTCCATCACGGACGGCGCACGCGATGCGGAGTGTGTGCCGGGAAAGACCGGCATGATCGCGCGCAGTTCGTCCTCAGTGCCGCGCGCGAGCACCGTGACCGCGCTCGGGTCGAGGGCGCGCAATGGGGCCGACAGGGCGTCGGCAAAGGCGCCGTAGGGTACGCCGGACTCGACGCTGTACCCTCGGCCGCCCGCCACCTGCATCTGTCGCGCCTCGGCCTCGTCTACGAGCGCGGCCAGCAGACGGGATTTGCCGATCCCCGCGTCACCCGTGAGCAGCAGCGTGTGTCCGCGGCCATCCAGCGCGTCGTCGAGTAACAGCCGAAGCACTCCCAGGTCGGCGCGGCGGCCAACCATGGGCAGTTGTTCGCCCCACGGAAGCGTGAGGGCGGCGAGGCGTGAGGACCGCAGAGCCATAGGAGCGCCGTACCTTAGGTCAGGATGCCCTAGTATCCGCTCTTCCGGCGTGAATCGCTACCCCGGGCACTGTCTTGCGACGAGCCCGAAACAGGACGGCCCGGCTTGCGCCATGGGGAGGGCAGGCCGGGCCGTTCGAGATTCAAGAGTCCGCTCAGGGGACTTTCAGAATCTCTCGCACGGAGTCGTCGAGGTCGCTGGTCGCGATGTATCCAATTGCGCCTGGCGACTTCTTGACCAGCTCCTTCACGGCGGCAGCGTCGGCACCTTTCTTGGGCGCGGCGCCCTGGCCTGACAGGGCCAGTTTCGTCCATTGCGAGCGTACGAGCGCCGTTGGCTTTTTCACAACCTTGGCGAAGAACTTCTGCGTAAGCACAGCGTCGCCGTTCTCGATGATCTGTGCTTTGGTACCGTCCGGCCACGTGGTGCTGGCGCCGGCAAAGATTTCTGCGATTTCCCGTTCGCTGAGCGACTTGGTCTGCGATGCGGACACCACCACACTGATTTGCGCCGAAGCGCTGTGTGCGAAGAACGGCGTGGCAAGGGCCACCAACGCGATCAAGGCACGGCGGGAGAGAGCACGAAGCGTCATGTGTTGTGCTCCCGTTTAAAGGCCAAAGGCGTACGAGAGATCAAAGCGGAGCTCCGGGTAGCTAACCGTGCGTCCAAGGAATTTGTAGCGATGCACACTGGCGTCAACTTTGAAAGCGACCTGTGGAACGGGGCGATACAGAATGCCCGCTGTACCTTTGTTGAATACACCATCGTCGGCCACGCCGGCCTCAGCGTCTCCGCCAAAGCGCTTGTTGTCGATCGTTTCCGGATTGCTGTACCAATCCCACTGCAGGTACGGTCCGACCTCGCCGCGTGTCGTTTCCTTCGAATAACCCGCGCGCAGATACCAGGTGCGAATGATGTGATCGCCTGACAGACGCACGTTCGCGGTATTCACCGCGCCCGAAGGATCGATGAGGAATCGCGCGCGCTGTGCGGCGTTAATGCCCGCGCCGTTGACCACCTGCACCACGGCAGCTGCGTCACGCTGTGATTTGTGATCGGCCTGCGCCCATTCGCCTTGTAGCGTAAAGGCACCGACCTTCGCTTCCGAATACGCATTCACGACGGTGAATGAGTCGCGCGCCATCCACGGCAGAACGCCGCTTTTCGGAGAACCCGAACCGACAGTACGATCGGAGTTCGTGGCACCGCCTGAGGTGTATCCGGAGAGGCCAACCGTATAACTGCCGCGTCCAAAGTTGTAGTTCACGTCGGCGCCGATTGGCAGCGTTCCTTCAATATCCCTGCCTTCACCGTTGTCGGTGGAGACGCTGTAGCTAAGCCGTCCTGTGCCGGCCCGCGTAAAGCCGTAGACCATCGCGGTCGTCGTGCGCGAGATGAGCAAATGATCTCCGTCAAATGCTTCCGGCGCTTCGATACCGTAGTACGTGGGCACGGCGTCGAGTACTTCATTGTACAGGCCGAACTTCCGGTAAATCTTGCCGATGCGCACGTTGAATGCGTTCGACTGCGACCACTCACCCCACAGATTGCGCACGTCCACATTGCCCGCGCCCGCACCGTTCAAGTTCACAAACGCCTTGAAGTGAGGATCGAACTGATGCTGCATCATGACGTTAAAAAACGGCTGCGCGAACTCCTTGGGCGGCGATTCGCGATCAATGCTGGTGCCGTTCGCGAACGGCACCGAAAACGATTTTTCCAGTCGCGTTGAGAAATAGCCATACACCTGCAACGCATCCTGCGCGTGCGACGTAGACGGCAGAAGCAGGAACGCGACCACGACGAGCGCGGCTCGACGAAATGTCATAACTGGTCTCCGAGAAGTTTGCCTGATGGCTTTCGACGGTACGCACGTACCAGTCCGGCTCTGGGTATCGGCTGCTGGCTCGGGAGCTTGAGCAAATTCCAACGTGTCGGTCGTTCCCACACGGTGCGCTCAAGTTGCGACCGTACAGTCCGACACTGAATGGAGTCGCAAGGACGCTTCCGGAACTTCCGACAGCGCATCCGCGCGTAGGTGCAACCCCGACATCGGCTGCAATGAACTACTTCTCGAACTTCCGAACGGCGACCAAGCTGTTGGTGACATCGGCGCTCACCACGTTGTTGTTGATCGCAGTGGGCGTGGTTGGTATTCGAAACTCTGAACAGCAGACGCGGGCGCTCGGGCAGCTGCAGCAGCAGGAGCTGCGCGGCATTTCCAGTGTGAAACAGGCGAGCCTGCTGTTGTCGTACATGACGGCCGAAGTAGGGCGAGCACTGCTGGCAACCGATACCGCCGAAGCCTCGTATCACGCGCAAAACATTGATGCATACGGTGCAGAGTTTCTGGTGCAGATTGCACGCGCGGATTCCACCATCGTGGATTCGGCATCGCAAGTGCGCATGAATGACGTGCGCTCCGGCTACACGGAGTTCCTGGCGACCGCCGCACGCGCGGTGAAAGAGCGGATGTCGTCGAATCTCGACGCCGCGCGCGGCTCAGCGGTTGAGGCATCGGCGGTTGGGCAGGCACTCGTTGACATGATGGCGGAAGTAGCGACGACGAAAGAGGTGCTTGGCGAGACTGCGTTCGCCTCGGGTACGGCCACCGCAGCGTCCGCACGAAAGTTGTTGATCTCCCTGCTGGTGGGCGGGGCGATTGTCACACTGCTGCTCGGTGCACTCGTCTCGCGACTGATCACGGGCCCATTGGCTCAGACCATGACGGTGCTCGAAGCGGTCGCCGAAGGTGATCTTTCGCGTGAGGTGCAAGTGGTTGGCCGTGACGAGGTGGCGCGCATGGGACGCGCACTGAATGTTGCCATCGGTGCGCAGCGCGAAGCACTCGAGCGCGCGCGGGCTGCCGGTGAGGATGCGCGTGTCGCCGCGGAACGTGAAGTGGCGCAGGCCGACGCGCTGCGCGCACAGGTGGACAGCATTCTGGCCGTGGTTTCTGCTGCAGCCACGGGTGACTTGACACATTCGGTCACAGTGCGCGGAAACGATGCCATTGGTCGCATGGGAATCGCGCTCGATCGGTTTCTGACCGACCTGCGTGGAAGCATTGCCTCGATTGCAGCACATTCAGGCGGATTGGCGCAGTCGTCGGACTCGCTGGCGGCGGTCAGCGAAGAAATGAGTGCGACGGCCGAAGAAGCGGCCGCACAGGCACGCGTTGTGTCAGAAACATCAGACGCCGTGCTCAATCGCGTTCGCGAGATCGATCAGGGGGCGAGCGCTGTCTCGGCACGGGTTCGCGATATCGCAGCGAGTGCCGGCGATGCGAATGGTGTGGCGGAACGTGCGGTGCACGCTGCACAAGAAGCGTCAGACACCATTGGCAGCCTGAATGCATCGAGCAAACGCATTGGCAAGGTGATCGATGTGATTCAGTCGATTGCACAGCAAACGAACATGCTGGCGCTGAACGCGGCGATTGAAGCCGCGCGCGCAGGTGCAGCCGGAGACGGATTTGCCGTGGTGGCGAACGAAGTGAAGACACTCGCCACGCGTACGTCCGAAGCCACGCGCGAAGTGGCCGAAGTCATCAGCGATATTCAGCGGGACTCAGGTGCCGCCGTAACAGCCATCAGTGAAATTGGCACCGTCGTTCAACGTATTCGCACACTACAGCTGGCCATCACTACCGCAGTAGACGAACATACGTCGACCGTGAGTGGTATGACGTCAAGCATCCGTGGCGCACGTGAGGCCACCGAAAACATCGTACAAGGCATTGATGGGGTCGCCAGCGCCGCTCGTGGCACCAGCGAGGGTGCGGAGCAGACGCAGGAAGCGGCGCAGCAGCTCGCCGCCTATGCGTCGGAGCTCGGCGAGCTCGTGGGCCGCTTCCGCATTGACCTCGCTGAACCGCCAACGACTGGCGGCACCGTGCGCGATTCATTTGCCGACGAGCTGTCCGGGCACGAAGCCCTGGTATTCTGACCGCTGGCCGTGACGCGCGTTAACTACGCGTCGCGGCCAGTGCGAGGCAAAGCCAGCCGGCAATAAAGCACACGCCACCGATTGGTGTGATCGCGCCGAGTGCACGAATGCCGGTGAACGTCATCGCGTAGAGCGATCCGGAAAAGAGCAGGGTGCCGGCGACGAAGAGCCAACCGCTGCTATTGACCAGTGAGCCGGGCCAACGGGTGGCCGCCCACGCCACCGCGAGCAGCGCCAGCGCGTGATACATCTGGTAGCGCGCCGCCGTTTCAAAGACTTCCAGCTGGCGGGGGTCAAGACGGGCGCGCAGTGCATGCGCACCAAACGCGCCAGCCCCAACGCTGATGGCGGCCGAAACCGCACCGAGCAGAGCAAAGGTTTTTTCCATCCGCGAACGTTAGTTAGTTGCCTTCCGCACGGCACGATTTGGTTATCCGGCTGAGTTCCTTTGGCTTTTCCAGGATCTGCCAGAACTGACTCAGATACCGGCTCACTTGCTGGCGCTTATTGTCGGTGAGGCCCGGAATGCTCGTCCAGAGTGAATCGACCGCGGGTTTGGCCGCCTGAAACTTGATCACAGAGGGCAGCCAGTCCGCCTCGGTGTAACAAGGCCCCATGTAGTAACGCTCAGCAACGGACTTGATCGGGAGCCGGTAATCGGGGCGCGAATATTTGGTATTCAATAAACCCACCCAGTCCCAGTCATACGCGACGGTGCGGATCACGCCCATGGTGTCCTGCAACAGATACACATTGTGCAACGCACCGAGCGACCAATCGGAGTTGCCTACCATGAGCGCGAACAGCGCCATGGATTGCAGCGCAACCGGTTCTACATCGCGAAAGCGCGCGCCCTTCATCTCTTCCCGCAACGTCATCTTGTGTTCTTTGGCCACTTCTTCGTCGAGTTCGCCAAAAAACGCGTACACGGTGATCGGCTTCATGCGGGCCGCCGAATCTTCGTACGTAATGCGTGCGAGGCGCGTGCGTGGATGGATCGGATTCAATAACTGATACATGCGATACACACCGTATTCCTGCAGGATGTACTGATCGTAGTCCGAGTCACCCGGTCTGCACGACGTGGTGATTTTTGTTCTCGGATTGCCTTGCAGCAGCGTTCCGCGAGCGTCAGGTCCTTTCACACGCACAAACAACGGTGGGAACGAGCAGTTGCCTTTCTGCCGCCTGAAATGCCCCCTGGCGCGCAACTCTGTTGGCACAGTGACCGTGCTGTCACCAATCTTGTAACTGAAGGCAGCGCCAAACCAGGCGAGCTCGGTGGAGTCGCGCTCTCGCACGAGATCGCGAAGATTGGTGGTGATGGTCACGTCGATCAGGGAGTCGCTGCGGAATAACGGTTGTGCGTCGCTCACCGTCGCCACACCGCTGAGCGCAATCACTGCACACACAACGGCACGCATGACGCGCAATATTTGGCTAGAACGCATTAGCGAAGCTCCAGTTTGCGAACAGGGGAATCAGGCAGTGCGCGCAGGTCGTCGCTGACCACACCGATCGTGACGGTCTCCGAAAAAGTGACGCCGTACTCCGCCACCCGCCAGTCGTCTTGCTGGACGGAGCCCATGTATTTCCAGCGCGCGAAAAATCCATTGAACCGTGGTTCGCACGAGCGGCGGGTGGCCTCCACGTCGTTCGTGTGAATACGCAGCAGGTTTTCAAACGCGGGAGGCGCCTCGCGCTCACCGGTATCCTGCTCCTCGGTGGCGTTGCGCTTGCGCCGCCGCCACGCGCGGTCGGCGATGGCCTCCAACTGTTCCGATGACAATGACTTAAGCACTTCGTCGTCGAGTTTCGCCACGAACATGCCGGTCCGATTCGCGACCGCAAGCGCCTTCTGCATGCGGCGCTCGGCCGTTTTGCCTTCGAGCGCCGAGGGGCGACCAAAGTCGGTGTACCACAAGCCAAGAATCAGGGTGTTGAACCCGATCGAAATCACCCACGACACGCTCGGTGCAACGGCGGCGGCCATGCCAATACCGGTCACCACAAAAATGCCGGCCGCGTCTTTGCTGTCGTCGAGCGTGGTGCGAAAACGAACCGCGGCCACAATGCCGCCCAGTGAAAAGGCGAGCGCAATGGAATACTTGACCAGCACCACGATGCCCGCGACAACAACCGGCAGAATGAGGTACGTCTGCACAATCGACTGCAGATACCCCTTTTTCCGTCGCGTGAGGGTGTAGATCCACGCCACTGGCAGCGCCGAGGCGAAGGCCGTCAGCATGGCAACGGATGTCGCCAGCGGGGTCGGCCCGGGTCCGGTCTCTGCGCCCGAACGGTCAGGTGGGCGCAAGAGGTCCGTCATCGTTTCGCCGCCGAATACCCCCCACGCCGAGGGCACATACCGGTAGATCACGGCGGCGATGGCGCCAAATACGAGGTAATAGATGACGACGCGAGCGACAGCGTTTCGCCAGAGAGGGTGTTCTGTGAGCCAATCCATAGTCGCGAAAATGCAGGGGCACGCGCTGGACCACAACAGCGGGTTTGGTGTCCGACAGATAGTTTGTTGAAGAACCCTCACCGACAAGTCCCGTGATTCGACCACTGATCGTTGCGTGCCTGGTGGCGGCAGGTTGCGTTCACGCGCAATCGGCGCCGCGCGTCTCCGCGGTCGCTGGCGATACGCCCCAAGCGGCGGTCGCTCCGGCCTTGGTTGTGGTCGTCACCGTCGACCAGCTCACCCCCCGATACCTCGAGCGCTGGCGATCGCAGTTCACCGGCGGACTGGGGCGCCTGCTCACCGAAGGCGCGGTGTTCACCAACGCCTATCAGGATCACGCGATTACCGAAACCGCGCCTGGTCACGCCTCGATTCTCTCCGGCCGGTTTCCCTACAGCACGGGGATCGCCATGAACTACGCGGGCGTGAACACGGACGACAGCCCGCTGATCGGAGCGCCAGATGCTGGTGCCAGCCCATCGCGCTTCCGCGGTACAACGCTCGCGGACTGGATGACGTCGGCCAATGCCGAGTCACGGGTCCTGTCGGTGTCACGCAAGGATCGCGGCGCGATTCTTCCCATTGGTCGCGCGAAACACTCGGTGTTCTGGTATGCGATGTCGAATGGCTCGTTCACTACAAGCGCATGGTACGCGGACACCTTGCCAGGCTGGGTGCGCGGATTCAACGCGGAAAACGCGGTGATGAGTCGGTACGCCGGCAAAAAGTGGGAGCTGTTATTGCCCGACTCAGCGTACGCTGAACCGGATACGGTGGTGGGAGAGAGCTTCGGGCAGGACTTCGTCTTCCCGTACGTCATGCCGTCTGATCCGATGCGGGCAACCAACCTGCTGATCGCTTTTCCGTTCATGGATGAACTCACCCTCGAGTTCGCGTGGCGCGGCGTAACGTCCATGCAACTCGGGCAGCGCACAGCGCCCGATTTACTCGCGGTGTCGCTGTCCACCACCGATGCGGTGGGACATCGCTGGGGGCCTGAATCCCGCGAGATGCACGACCATATCCTGCGCGTTGATCGCGCGCTGGGGGCCTTCTTTGATTCGCTCCTCACCGTGGTGCCCGCCGAACGTCTCGTGATTGCACTCACCAGCGATCACGGTGTCGCGCCGAGTCCTGATATGCGCTCCACCGTTGTGAACAACGCGCGTTCTCAGCGAATCATGCTCGACGACTTTCAACCAGCGATTACGGCGGCGGCGGTACGCGCGTCGCAGTCAAAATTTCCGCTGGAAGCAATAGACTTTGATGGCTTCACACTCTCGGTGAATCGCAGCCTTGTGAGAGGGCGTGATCGGGACATCCGCAACATTGCCAACGCGTTCGCAAAAGAAGCGCGCGCGTTGTCCGGTGTGATGCGGGTCGATCTGATCGACGATCTGGCCAAGGCCGACACGGTAAACGATGCGATCGCGCGTCGATGGCTGCACATGTTCAAACCCGGTGGCGATGTGGTCGCCACGGTCACGCTGAACGAGTTCAATATTTTCGGACGCAGCAATGTCGCGACCCATGGCAGTCCGCATGACTACGACGCACTGGTGCCCGTCATCTTCTGGGGCGCGCCCTTTGCGGCGCTGAGCGACAGCAGCGTTGTTCGCGTGGTGGACATCGCGCCAACACTTGCCGAGGTGCTTGGCGTACGCATCACCGAGCGTGTGGACGGACGCGTACTTGGCAAGGCGCTGCACAGCACGGCAATGCACAGCACGCCAATGCACAGCACGCCAATGCACAGCACGCCGCCGCAATAGCGGCCGCGGGACGTGCGCTCCCGCGGCCAGCTGCGCCGGCCCGCCTAGTCGCCGGCGACCGGTTGCGGCATGGCGCTGCGCACATCACCGGATCCAAGCACGAATGAACGCAGCTTGGCCGTGAAGGCATGCATCAGCACGTACAGGCACGGCACGACAAAGAGTGTGAGCAACGTCGACATGGACAGTCCACCCACAACCGCGATCGCCAGCGGACGCATGAGCTCAGAGCCGTTCCCGATGCCGAGTGCGAGTGGCGCCGTCCCAACCAACGACGTGATGGTGGTCATCAGGATGGGGCGCATACGAGCGGCGCCTGCTTCCACGACCGCATCACGCACTGACGCGCCCGTCTCGCGCATGTGCGCGTTCACAAACTCCACCAACAGAATCGAGTTATTCACCACGATACCGGCCAGCAGAATCATACCCAACAAGGCCGGTGCACTGAACGGCGTACCCGTGATTTTGAGAATGGCGACAACGCCCACGAGTGACATTGGTACCGCGGCCAGAATCACGAACGGATCGGTGAGACTTTCGTACTGCACCGACAGCACGACGAACACGAGAAAAATCGCGAGGCCTACCACGAGCAACATCTGCGCGTTGCTCTCTTCGATGGCCTCGGCTTCGCCGCCGATGAGCACACCGTATCCGTCCGGAAGGTCGAGCTGTGCCAGGCGCTTGCGAATGGAATCCGTGACAGCGCCAACGCTTGCCACGTTCGTCAGTACATCGCCGGTGAGTTGAATCTGTCGATTCTGATTCACGCGCCGAATGCTCGACGGTCCAAGTGCGGGCCCAACAAACGCGACGTCACGCAGCTGAACCGGATCGCGACCTGCACCAGCCGGAAACAGCGGCAGATCCGCCAGATTGTTCACGCTCTGAAAACGACCGCGCGGGAAAAACACGCGCACGTCGTACTCAAAGTTGCCCTCGGCGTACCGCGTGGCCACTGTGCCGTCGAGTGCGGTGCGAATGGTTTGTCCAACGGTTGCGACGTCGAGCCCGAGCGCGCGGGCGCGCTCACGATCGAGCTCGATGGAGAGCAGCGGATTCTGTTCGTCGGCTTGCAGATCGAAGTTCTGCAAGCCCGGCGTGCCCTGCAACGTCCGCGCGACGTTGCGTCCAATCTGTTCCAGCGTGGGCAGCTCGTCGCCAACAATGGCCACAGAAACGGCTTCGCCGCTGCTTGATGTGCGCAAGCCACGAATACGCGGCGGCCGCACGCCAACCCGAGCGCCGGCGAATCCACGCGCATCAATTTGCTGCTGCAGCTGTGTGACCCACTGCTCAGCCGTAATGCTGCGATCACGTGCGCCGTCGAGTCGAATGTCCAGACTACCACGTCCCGCGTTCGCGCTGCTTGAGCCACCGAACAGAAATCCGCCTGCTGTGGCAAACACACTTTGCACATTGGGCATATCCTGCACCATCGACTCAAGCTCCTTCGTGAGTCGATCGGTTTGTGCGGGCGTTGCGCCGGCCGGCAATCGCACGAATGCACTCACCGTGCCGTCATCAACCTGCGGCAGGAACTCCGAGGGAATGCTGCGGCCGACGTACACGGCAGTGGCGGAGATTGCCACGGCACCGCCAACCACGAACCACCGCCAACGCACCGCCCCAGCGGCCGCGGTGCGATATCCCTCAGTCATACGCTTGAGAAAGCGATCAAACGCGACGAGCGGCGGAAAACGTTCAAGTCCACTCGAGAACCGCACCTTGCCAAGCTGCGCGGCGAGCATTGGCACCAGCGTCAACGCCAAAGGAAGCGATGCGAGAATGGCGAACGAAATCGTGAGAATCAGCTCCCGAAAAATCAGCGCGGCCAATCCCGTGATGAGCAGGAACGGCGCCACAGACGCGAGGTTGGTCGTCGTCGAGGCGACCACGGCGTTCGAGACCTCGGCAGCACCCACGTGCGCGCTTTCTTCCGAATCGAGACCGTCCGCCACGCGTCGGCGATAGATGTTCTCGAGCATCACAATGGCGTTGTCGAGTAACAGGCCAGTGCCGAGCGCCAGTCCGCCCAACGACATGATGTTGAGCGTAAGATCGGCAATACCCATCATCACGAACGTGGCCAGCACGGCCAGCGGGATCGACACACCAATAATGAACGTCTTGCGGAACGAGCGCAGGAAGATCAACACCACGATCATCGCGAGAATGGCACCGGTCACCGCCGCACCCTGTACCGAGGAGAGCGCGTCACGAATGAAGCCCGACTGGTCGAACGTGACGTTGTATTCGATATCGCGCGGAATGTAGGAGCTCTCTTTCAGTCGCCCCAACAGCTCCTGCACGCCATCCACGACTTCTACGGTGTTCGCTTCCGGCTGCTTCTGAATACCGATACGCACCGCCGGAGACCCATTGAGTCGCGCCCAGAAGCGCTGCTCCTGGCTGGTATCGCGCACAATGGCCACGTCGCGCAGTGGCACACGCGTTCCGCCCGCGCCCGTGAGAAGCACGCCGCGAATTTCGTCCACGCTTTCAAACTTGCCGGTGGTGCGACTGACGAGTTCAAGATCAGGTCCGGAAACGCGTCCGCCCGCGATGTTCTGATTGTCATTGCGCAGCGCCGACAACACGCCATTCACCGACAATCCAAACCCGCGCAACCGCTCCGGATCGAGTTCGATCTGCACTTCACGAACCAGACCGCCGGACACGTCGACCGAGGCGACGCCGTCAACGGACAACAGCTGAGGCCGCAGTCGCTGCTCCACGTACTGACGCAGTCCTACCAGATCGCGCTCCGTACTGGAGAACGCCACCTGATAGATCTGCATTTGCGACGGGTCCGACTTGTTGATGACTGGCGGATCGGCTTCCAACGGCAGTCGTGCGCGCACCCGCTCCACATTCTTCGCCGCATCCTGCAATGCAAAGTCTACGTTGGTGCCGTAACGAAAATCGAGCGACACGTTGACGCGTCCCTCGGAGATATCCGTTTCCATGCGCTGCAGGTTTTCCGTCGTCGCCAGTGACGACTCAAGCACCTTGGCAATGGTTTCCTCAAGCACCACCGGTTCGACACCCGCATTTGATACGCTCACGCGCACTTGCGGATACACGATCTTGGGCAGCAGATCAACGGGCAGCCGTCCCACGTACACGAGGCCGAGCACCAGCAGCGTACTCGTCAGCATGATGGTGCCGATGGGCCGAAGAATCGACCAACTGGAAATGCCACGACGCTTCTGCTCGCTCATGGTGTGTTCCTCCGCGCGGTACTGTCAGCCAGGGCGGTGGGCGTCGCAATCGGCGTCCCTTCCGCGCGCGACGGCGCATCGGGTGACAACGGATCAACAATACGAACCTTGCCGCCATCTCTGACGAGCGAGTTGCCGGCCACAATCACGGTGTCGCCAACCGCCAAACCGGAGAACACTTCCAGCTGTCCATCTACATCACTGCCCACGCGCACCGGTCGGCGCTCCGCCAGTCCATCACGAATGACAAACACGCTGCGTGCGCCGGTCGCGCCCAAAACAGCGCGCGTCGGCACAACCATGGCATCTTCACGCGCGTCGAGGCGCAGCAGTGCGCGCACGGTGTAACCCGGACGCAACTGCTCCGTAGACGCACCGCTTACGGCCACTTCAACCGGCACAAGTCGCGACACTGAATCTGCCGCAGGGAAGATTCGACGAATACGCCCGGGAAACTGCGCGCCACCAAGCGCATCGACACGCAGATTCACCGCGGCGCCGGTGCGCAGCTGCGACACTTCCAGCTCTGACACCGGGAGTCGCACCACGAGCGTGCTCAGATCGCTCACCGTGAACAATCGGGTGTTGGGAGACACGATATCGCCCCCCTGTACAAAACGCGCCGTCACCACGCCGCTGATGGGTGACTTGATCTGCGAAAAGCCCAACCGCGTGGTGAGCTGTGTGAGCGTGGCTTGCGCCGACGCCAACGCACTTTGATCACGCTCGTTTTCTGCCGCCGTGACAATCTGCTGACGAAAGAGATCGGCTGAACGTGTGGCGGTGGACTGGGCGAACGTCAGCGCCGCTTCGGCCGCGCGCACCTGCGCTGCCAGCTCGCGAGAGTCGATTTCGGCGAGCAGTTGACCCGCGCGCACGCGGGAGCCCTCTTCAACCTTCACATCCAGCAGGGCGCCACCAAGCTGCGCGTTCACGCTGACGGTGCGAATGGGCTCCAGCAGACCCGTCACGAGGCTTGTATTGGCCATCGTGACGCGCTCAACCAGCGCGATTTCAACCGGCGTGACCTGGGACGCGCCACCGCCGCCCCCCGGGCGCCCTCCACCGCCGCCGGCTGGTGCGGCCCCGGACGATTCCTGCCCGCACGCGGCGAGCGAAAAGAGCAGTGCGGGGACGAACAGTCCCTTCACGGACACCTGCAAAACGTTCACGAAGCGCATCAGAGCAGAACCTGGGCGGAATTGAGGAGCGGGCACGGTACCGAGTCTCGGTAGCGTGCCCGCGACCACCCCTTATACGCCGCAGACTGGGTCTGCGTTCGGATCAATCCGGTGTGAGCGCGTAGATCGCGCGCAGTTCTTCCAGCAGCGCACCCGTATCAACGTGGAGATCCTTGAGCAGGCCGTCGTGCAGGTCGTAGACCCAGCCGTGAACCTCAGGGGTGCCGGCTTTGAGGTAGCGTTTTTGCACCACGGCCATCTTGAGCACATTCCGGCACTGCTCGATCACGTTGAACTCAACCAGACGATTGGTCCGCTCCGTCTGGTCTTCGATCACGTTCAGCTCGGCCGCATGCATGCGATAGACGTCGCGGATATTGCGCAGCCAGGGGTTGAGCAGCCCCAGATCAGCCGCCTGCATGGCCGCCTTCACGCCGCCGCAGCCGTAATGACCACACACCACCACGTGGTCGACGCCGAGTGTCCCGACAGCATACTGAATGACCGACTGCGAGTTGAGGTCGGTATTGGGCACCAGATTCGCAATGTTGCGATGCACAAACAGGTCGCCGAGATCAAGACCAGTGATCTCGTTTGCGGGCACACGGCTATCGGCGCAGCCAATCCACAGCCAGCCGGGCTTCTGGTCCTGGGCCAGCTGGTCGAAAAACGTAGGATCAGTGGCGGTGCGCTGGGCCACCCATCGGCGATTGTTCTCGAAGATCTGATTGTACGAGGAGGGCAACGTATGCTCCTGAGTAGAAGTCGAACCGATAGATTATACGTATGGTAGTCACGAAAGCAGCACCCAGCGACGCAGCACGCATCGCAACTCCCGATGTGGTGTCTCGGGTATCAGCGTCCCGTCTGATTGGCCGAGCGCTGTTGTTGCGCTGCCCCAACTGCGGAGGGGGCAAACTCTTTGCGTCGTTTTTCACGCTCAAGAATGAGTGCCCAACGTGTGGCCTGCGCATTGAACGTGGAGAAAGCGACTACTTCGTCGGTGCGTACCTGTTCAACCTCATTGCGGTTGAACTGATTCTATTTTTCTGTGTGTGCGGGTTTGTGTTCATCACCTGGCCCGACGTGCCGTGGGATCTGCTCACCTACGTTACCGCTGCGCTCATGCTGGCCGGCTGCCTGTTGTGCTATCCGTTTGCCAAGACCACCTGGCTGGCCGTGGACCTCGCCATTCGACCACTGAGCGACGAGGAACTCCGGTGGCACCGTGCCGGCGGTGACATTGGCGATCGGGAGCTGCCGCACGTCTGAGACGTTTCGCGCCCCGCTGCCAATCGACGGCGTGAAGACGCAGCGCGTATCCGTCTGGCGTAGCGCGCTCGCGGTCTGTCTCTTTGAACTGCAGGTGCAGTTGCGCGAGCCGGCCACGTATCTCTACGCGCTCGTGTTCCTGTTGCTCACGTTCGCGTTTGTCAGCAGCGGCACTGTTGAACTGGTGCAGGATCGCGGCGCGCTCCCGAAACTGTCGCCGCTCGCGATATCGCTGGCACTCGGTGGGCTGACAGCTTTCGGTCAGGTGATCACGACCATGATCACCGCCAGTGCAGTGCTGCGCGATCGCGCGTGGCGCACGGATCAACTGGTGTTCACGACGCCGCTATCGCACCGGGCCTGGACGGTGGGTCGCTGGGGCGCGGCCTTGATCGTGATGGTGATCGTGTACAGCGCGCTCACCGTTGGCGTGCTGCTCGGTGCGATGGCACCGTGGGTTCTGCGTGATGTATCGCTGCTTGAGGTGGTGACGCGCGCTCTTGTGCCGTGGATTGCGCTCACGGTGCCAACCAGTGTTGCGGTTGCCACCATTCTTATCGCAGCGGCGCTGCGTACGCAGCGATTGCTCGGTGTCGTGGCCAGCGCGCTCGCCTTGGTGTTTCTGTGGCAAGGGTGCGAAGCGCTGGCGCAATATCACGCGTTTGGTGCAGGACTTTCCTCACGGCCAGACAGCCTGTGGTTCGCCGCGCTCGCGGATCCATTTGGTACGGTCGCCACGCAAGTGGTAACGGCGGGCTGGACCGACGCGCAGCGTGCGCAGGAGCTCGTGCCGCTGTTCGGATTGGTGGGCGCGAGTCGTTTGCTGTGGCTTACGATCGCGGCGATCACCGGAGCATTCATGCTGCGACAGTCGCGCGAATCAATCGTCTGGGCTCGGTTGCCGGCGCGCACAGACGATACCGTCGCAGACTCGGCGCCAAGCGACGGACCGTTGAGCCGCATTCACTCACGCACCGTGCAGTTGGCGCGCTTTACCGTGCGCTGGATGTGGCGTGACAACGGCTGGCGCGTGATTGGGGCGCTCGGTGCGATCAACGTGCTCGCGCATGCCGTTGGTAGCTCCGGAGTGTCCCTGGCCGACGCCGCGACAAACTCCGCAGTGCTGGCGCGACAGGTTGTGCTGCTGGTGCAGGAGCACGCACGATTGTTCTTCATTTTGCTCGCGACGATTTACGCTGGTGAGCTGCTCTGGCGCGATGTGGATCAGCGCTCGCATGAGCTGGTGCTCAGCGCGCCGATACGTAGTCGATCACTCGTGCTCGGCCGCGTACTCGGCATTCTGGTCGCCGAAACGGTTCTGGTCGCGGTGTTGTTGATGAGCGCGTGGAGTGCGCTCGCCGCGCGTGGCGCGATCGCGTCACCGGTCTCCGTGTTTGCGCTCGGAGCAGTCTGGTTGCTTGCGCCCTTCGTGCAGTGGACCGTGCTTTCGCTGTTCGTGCACGTGATGGTCCGCAACAAGATTGCGGCGCATCTGTTGCTCATAACCGGATGGGTGCTCGCGGTCGCACTCGATGCAAACGGCGTGACATCACCGTGGGCGCGCTTTGCCGATCCGCCCACGTTGCTGGCGGTTGGCGACATTCCGTGGAGCGACGCGTTGCTCCGCGCGGCGTGGTGGAGCACCGTGAGCGCGCTCCTGCTCGCGCTCACGGTGCGCCAGTGGCGCGGTGTTACTTCTCCACGATGATCAGGTACGGCGACGCGGCCCAGAAGGCGGTCGGATCAGTAATGCGAATGCTGGTTCCGCGGAACGCACCGTCTTTGTCCTTACGCTCGGCTTCGATGTAGGCGGCGTTGTGCCGCGAGACAATGCGATAATCCTTGTCCGAACGGGGCAACGGGATGGTGAGCGTTTCGCGCTTGTCAGCCATCGTAAAGTTGGCTTCATCAAGCGTGCGCGCGGGCACGAGTGATTCACCAAGCCGCGTAATCAGCAATGCACGCGAACCGCCTTCTTCCGCGATGACTTTGCGGTCAAGCAGCTGGCGCTTCGTGCCCACCGTGTAAAACACACGGTTCAGGCTCGTCTCCACGCGGCGCACGGTGTCGGTGAGCGCGGCTTTCTCGTACGTCAGCTGCACGTTCGTCTCGCGCAGCGCCTTCACTTCCGTTTCAAACGCCACAATCTCGCGATCGCGCATGGCGAGGCGCGCCTGCAGATCTTGCAGCAGCTCTGCGGCCGCCGAAGACTCGCCGCGTAGCGACACAAGCGAATCGCGCGTGCGCTGCAGGTCGGACTGGCGCGCCGCGAGACGCTGACGGAGCTGCTTGAGGCGGTCGAGAATATCTTCACGCGCGGCGCTTGCCTGCGCCTTGCCGCTTTCGTCGCCCGCTTGTGGCTTCACTTTGGATGTGAGCCCACGCACCTGTCGCAGCTCGGCGTCAATCTGGTCCGCAAACTTGCTGGCTTCCGCAAGCTCGGAAATGGCGCGATCACTTTCTGCGCCAGAGTTTGAGACGATCGCCGAGAGTGAGTCACGGGCCGCAGTGGCCAACGCGAGCTCGGTGGCGAGGCGTTCTGCCTCCGCGATGGCCTTCTGATCCTGACAGGCGCCGAGCGTGAGCAGCGCGAAAAACACGACGGCGACGGACCGCAAAGCGCTCGAATGGGACTGGCGCAAGGAACCGACTTGAGAGAGCATAGGTAGAGTGAGACGAGGGGAATAGTCGTCGAGACTGCTACTGAAGCGCTATGAACAGCTCGCTACAGTAACCCGGCGAACGTACCTCCACCCGTTGCGCCACGGAAGTGTCACGCGTCACAGAAATACGGCCAGATACGCGTTCTCAGCCGAGAATCCCTCGACTCCCCGCGTCGATCGACCGCCACCTGTCTGCACCGGGTGCGAGTCCCGGGGGAGGATGTGTCCATGGCTTACCGAACGGATCATTCGCGCGTGGGAATGCTCGTGATGCTTGGTGTCGCGCTCAGCGCCTGCCATCACGCAATACCGGTCACCGGTGCTCTCGCCACTCCGCCCACAGAGTCGCTCTCGCTGGTGCTGCCGTTGAACGAAGCAGAGTCCGTACGACAGATGCGACGTGCCATCTACGAGGCCGGACTACAGACCGCGGCGCAGCACGAGGTGGAACGCTGGGTGCGCGTGGACATGGGGAGTGATCTGGCCGACGAGATGCTGGTCCGCCAGTGGCACGCTTTTTTGAGCTACGATCCCATGCCGTGGGGTCGCACCATGATTTCGCTCCGTGCCGTGGAAATGCGTACGCATGTGATGAAAAGCGAACGCACTGGGGCGCGCGTGGCGGCCCGCAGTCAGATGATCATGGTGTCGAATCAGTCCACAGGTCTCGCGCAGCAGGCGTGGCAGCGCCTTGAGCTGATCGCGGCGGAACTGGTGGAGGCTGGCGCGGAATCACTGAATGAAACCGGGCTTCGCACGGCCGCTATCCGACGATAGCAGCAACGGTCAGCACTTCCCCTGTTTGTGCGCGATGGGTTCACAGGTAAACGCGCCATCGCGCCACAGCCCGACTCGATCGCGTCGTGCGGTTGCAACCGCACGACGCACGTCATCAATGTCGCGCACGTTTGGCGGGAACACGACGGCCACTGCCCAGCCGTCTCTGGCCTGGGCGAGATTGATCTGCTCACCGCCAACGGCCTCGGTGTAGGCATAGGCGAGCGTTCGGCCATATCGGTCCTCGCGCTGCACGTCAAACTCAAGCCACACCGTGCTGCCGCGCGGCATGCGCGCACGCAGTGCATTGCGCGACTGCGTGCCGAACGGTGCCTGATCCATTTCCGGCGCGTCGAGCAGCAGCAATCGCACGCGCTGATTGTTCGTGCAGCGGAACGAATCGCCGTCTGACACGTCGGCAACGGTGCACGCCTCGCGCGAGGTCTCGCGCGGCGGCGTGCACGCGAAGAGCAATGCGCTCGCCACAAGCAAGAGCCCGTAGCATGTGCGCAGGTTTCGCTTCACAACCAGCCCCGCAGTTTGTACACGAGCAAGCCAACCGCCTCATGCAGCGCGGCTCGGGTCACGACCAGCCGCGCACCGGGCGTGCCAAGTCGGGAGAACGTCACCTGGCGTGGGGTCGACGGAGCGCACATCACGCTCACGCCCGTGGCTTCAAGCGTTTCGCAGGCGCGTCGCGCGTGTAATGGATCGGTTGTCGCGCGCAGTCGCGTCCAGCCACGCGTGCGGGCCAGCGCCGCGAAGGCAAGGCTCTCGTCGTGCGTGTTGCGCACGTTCGTGACCGTATGCAGCGTGATACCACCGCCGAGCAGCGCAACCAGTCGTGTTTGATCCTGTTCCGTGGTAACCACGCGTCCCTCGATCACGCGTGATTGCACGGAAACCACGACATCACGCATGCTCAATCGCTGCGCGTCTTCTAGCGCACTGACGAGGCGCGAGAGTGCGATGTCTCCGATTTCGCCCGCATCCGTCATGGCGCCACTGTACACCACAATCGCGTCGGCCGGCGCGCCAGCGGCATCGGCGCGCAACAACGAGAGCGCCGGTCGCTCCACGAGCGGTGTGTACAAAATCACCAGCAGCGCCATCATGGCCGCGATGGCGGTAAACCACAGCCAGCGTGCAAACCGTGTGGGCGCAATGAGCGCGCCCGCGACCAGTGCGCCCAATCGTAACGTGGTCGGGCCGATGCTGGTGACGTCTGACAGGCCGATTGTCAGCGCTACTTCCAACGTGCCGAAGGCGAGTGCGGCACCACCAACGCGCACAAGCCAGCCGGACAAGCGTCCGGCTGGCATGACGTGCTGCATCGGCGCGCCGTTCACTCCTGCGAGATCGGTCCGCCGCCGGGCTTGCCGGGCGGGGCGGTCCAGCGATCAAACCAGCTGCGCAGGAACGCTTGTGTGCGCAAGAAGTTGGACGGCGTTGAACTGGTGCCGTGCCATTCGTTGTTGAAGCGCACCATCGCCGTGGGCACTTTCAGTACCTTGAGCGCCTCGTAGTACTCCTCCGTTTGCGCCATTGGTGTGCGCAAATCATTCACACCCGTCATGAGCATGGTCGGCGTACGCACGTTGCCCACATACATGAGCGGCGAGCGTCGCAGGTGTTCAGACGGATCATCCCACGGGAACTTCTCAAAGTTACGGTACCACGACGGTCCGTCGGTGGTGCCCACAAAGCTGAACCAGTTGGTCACCGGGCAGTTGGCACTCGCCGCGGCGAATCGGTTGGTGTGACCAACAATCCAGCTGGTCAGTACACCACCACCCGAACACCCAAACACATACAGCCGGTTCGTATCGATGTAGCCTCGGCCGATCACCGAGTCGACACCAGCCATCAGGTCGTCGTAATCTTTGCCCGGATACGCGTTCTTGATGGCGTTGCCAAACGCCGAACCATACCCCGTCGATCCGCGTGGGTTGGTGTACAGCAGCACAAAGCCGTGCGCCGCGTGATCCTGACGCGCAAAGCTGAAGCCCACGTTGTACATCGAGTGCGGGCCGCCGTGGATCTCAAGCATTAACGGATACTTCTTTGCCGGATCAAAATCGGGTGGTTTGACAATCCACCCCTGAATGCGAAACCCGTCCACCGATGTGTACCAGATTTCTTCGGTGGTGGCGAGATCTTTGCCCGCCAGCAAGTCAGCGTTGATGTTCGTGAGTGTGTTGAACTTGTCGGGCGTGCGTACATCAAACGTCACGATGTCCGCCGGGTGCATCGGCGTGCTGCGTGTACCCACCACGAGGCCGGTCTTGCTCATGTCGTTGGCCGACAACATGTGGGCGCCTTTGGTCACCACACGGTGCTGACCAGTGAGCGACACGTAATGCACGTTGCTCGCGCCTTCGCTCTGCACGCTGAAGTACACCCCGCGATTATCCGCCGCCCACGTAATGCCACTCGGTGAGCGATCGAGATCGGCGGTGAGCACGCGGGAACTGGTCCCATCCGCATTCATCACGTAGAGCGCGGCGTCCTTCCAGGTGGCGTCCGTCGAATCGTAGCCGGTGTAGGCGATATACCGCCCGTCCGGAGAGGGCACCGGATTGCTGTCGGGGCCGCGACGCGTGGTGAGCTGACGTACCGCACCACTGGCCACATCGACGCGATAAATGTCTGATTCACGCCATGCATATTCCCATGCGGGATCGCGATTGCCCGCGAACAACAGGGCCAGGCCATCCGGCGTCCACGTTCCGCCCGTATGATTCCAATCGCCGCTTGTGATCTGTCGCGGCGTGCCGCCATCTGCCGAGACGATGAACTGGTGCGTGAAACCGTCGGGCAGGAAGCCCTGTCGATCCGCGCGATAACGCACCGAGGTGACAACGCGTGGCGGCTCCGTCCACTTTGCGCCTTTGGGCGCGGGCGGCATGGCGAGATTCCAGTTCTCGCGTTTCGGCACCTGCATTTGAAACGACAGGTGTCCGCCGTCGGGCGACCAGTTGATGTCACTCGGTGATTCGACCAGTCGCGTGATTTGCGAGGTGGCGCCTTCGGCATCCATCCAGCGCACAAAAATTTGCGATCCACCAGGCTCACCCGGCGCGAGATACGCAATGCGTGTGCCGTCTGGCGACCAACGCGGATTGGAACCCTTTGACAAAAATCGGTTGCGCGAGCCGTCAACATTCATCAACCAGAGCGCGGATTCACGCTTGTCATTGACCGCATCAATCCATGATCGCGTGTACAGAATCTGTCGGCCGTCCGGAGACAGCAACGGATTGTTCACGTCCTGCCAATTCATGTAATCCGCAATCGTGAGGCGATTCGGACCAGGCGAGTCGGCGCGTGTTGTTTGTGCCAGGAGCGTTGGCGCAGATAGCAACGCGAGCGTTACTGCGAACGTGGCGTTGCGGGAACGCCGAGATGGAAATGACGCGAACATTGGTTCCTCCGTAGACGGAAAACGGGGACGGTACAGCGCACAGCGGAGTGCGAGGCGGGAACTACAGCTTCACGCGGCCACTACTCGCCGCGATATATCACTCGGAAACCACCGGTTTCAGAAATTTCGACGGCGACGAGCGAAGGGATCGTGACGCGCAGCGCCTTCCAGATCCAGAGCGCAATGTTTTCGCTGGTCGGATTGGCCAACCCCGGCACCTCGTTCAGCAAGCGATGATCGAGTGCGTCGTGCACTGGCGCCCACGCGTTGGCCAGGTCGGCGAAGTCGATCACCCAACCACTCTGGGGATCAATGGCGCCGCGCACGACAAGACGCACGCCAAACGTGTGACCGTGCAACCGGCCGCACGGATGTCCTTCGGTCACGTTTGGCAGTCGCCGCGCGCTGGCGAGCGTGAAATCGGCGGACAGCTCTGCCACCGGAGGTCCCAACGAGCTCAGGGGCGTCGGTCGGTGACGGAATCGCGCATCGAATCGAGATACGCGAACACGCTGTCATATCGCGCCGCCACAAAATCACCATCAACGAGGCGGCGCACGCCCTTCCACTGGCGGACGAGCGAGGAGCGCGTTTCATCCAGCGAGCTTTCAATCACCTGGCGCTTCGAGGTGCTGGCGTGCACGAACCGTCCTTCGCCAACATACATGCCCACGTGCGTGATCTTGGAGCCGGTGCCAAACGTGAGCAGGTCACCCGGCTTCATTTGCGTGCGATCTTTGGGAATCGCACGTCCGGCGCGCGCCTGCTCCTGCGCCGTGCGCGGGAGTGAGATATCAATCGCGCCGAGCACGTACTTGATGAGTGAACTGCAATCCAACCCCCGCGAGGGGTCGTTGCCACCAAGCACATAGCGAATGCCCATCGCGCTACGTGCGCGAGAGACCACTGAGTCACGAAGTGCCGTGACCGATGCGGCGAGCGCCGTGAACGCGCGCGGCCTCGCCAGATCGATCGCGGCCTTCGGCATCGCCGACAAGTTCGTTTCCGCGGCCGACACTCGGCTCGCTCCTGATGTCGATGCTCCGCTCTGCGCAGACGCGGTCGCTGCCGTCACCGTGACGACGGCCGCGAGAGCTGCGCGGGACAAAACACGACGCTGGCGTGCAGAAGTAGGCACGTCGAAGCGGGGGGGTCGGAAGGTGATGAGCCAAGGAGCATAGCCTTGAAGACTACGCCTTAAGGGGCAGGCCGTAACGATGTGATAACGTACAGTCTGGGCGCGCCTCGCGCGAGGGCGATTACGCGATCGCCTTCTCCAACATCACTTTTGTGACTTTCCGGTGTGAGCCATGCCACAGGGGCTGGCCGTCACGGAACACAATGGTCTGCGGAGACTCGTGCCGGATCCCCAGAACCGCCTCAATGGCGTTCGAAAGGGATCGCTGTCCCAGCACATCCACTACCTGGACAGACACGTCCGGGTTATCGGCGCTGAACGCTTTCACTTCTTCCATGGCAATCGCAGAGAGACCGCACGCCGGGCTGTGCTTGAACAGCACCGTCGGCGACGCATCGGACATCCGCTCGCGCCACTCGGTGGCGTCCGCGTCTGGAAATCGAACAATAGGCATATTTATAGGTGTCGACCGGAACGTTTCCGATCTGAACGTGATACGCAAAAGGAATCGAATACCCTTTGACCCCTAACCAATCCCCTTGAGCCCTCGCGCCCCGCTGTTGCGTGTCTGGTTGGCCTGCGTACTGATCCTGGGTGCGTCGAGTGTCGGGCGAGCCCAGAACCTCGACAGACTCGGCCACGTGCTCGGCTCTGCTTCAGCGCCGGTCGAGGTCATTGAGTTCCTCGACTTTGGCTGTATCCAGTGCGCGCGGTTTACCGAGCTCACGTTTGGCATGGTGAATCAGGAGTTTATTCGCACCGGTCAGGTGCGATGGCGCTCGGTACCGTTTGTGGGGGGCGGATTCCGACATTCGGCGTTCGCCGCGGAAGCCGCCGAGTGCGCCGCGGAGCAGGACAAATATTTCGTGATGCATGATTCGCTGCTGTCGCGGCAGCGGGAGTGGGGTGGGCTGGGGAGGCCCGGGCCAGCGCTGGTGGCGATCGCCCAGTCCGCCGGCGTCGACACGGCAAAGTTTTCGGCGTGTGTCCGCAGCGAGCGCACGCGGGACCGCGTACGTGAACACAAGGCCGCCGCGCTCGCGCTGCGTGTGTACGGCACCCCCACCTTTTTCTTGCAGCGCGAAACGCGCCTGCTCGGCGCCATCCCCACCTCGCAGTTCCGGGACATCCTGAAGGCGGCGCTGGCGGCACCCAAGCCGTAGTCGTTCGGGGGAGACAACGGTTCTCGCGGGAACGGCGCCGCGCAGATAGACTTGCCCTCGAACCCTTAGCCCTCCCCACCGTGTTGCCACGCTCCATCCGCGCCCTGGCTCTGGGCGCGCTGCTCTTCGCGCCCCTCGCGTCGCCCCTCAGCGCTCAGACCATTCCGGATTCGGCCACGCGGGCGGCGCTGCGCTGGCGCTCCGTGGGGCCGGCGAACATGGCCGGTCGCATCACGGCGCTGGCCGTGCATCCGGGCAATCACAAGGTCTTCTACGTGGCTGGCGCGACCGGCGGCGTGTGGAAAACGGTGAACTCGGGCACCACGTTCTTTCCCGTCTGGGAAGACGGGCCAATCGCCTCACTTGGCGACATTGCCATCGCGCCGAGCAATCCCGACATCGTGTGGCTCGGCACTGGTGAAGAAGATTCGCGCAACTCGGTGGCGCCCGGATTCGGCGTGTACAAGAGCACGAATGGCGGCGTCTCGTGGCAGTCGATGGGGCTGGAGAAAACGCAGCACATCGGACGCATTGTCATTCATCCGACCAATCCCGACGTCGTGTACATCGCGGCGCTTGGCGCGCTGTGGGGCACGAATGCCGAACGCGGACTCTACAAAACCACGGACGGTGGCAAGACGTGGACGCTGTCAAAGTTCATCAGCGATCGCGCCGGTTTTGTGGACGTGGTGATGGACCCTCGCGATCCTGATGTGTTGTACGCATCGAGCTGGGAGCGCATTCGCAAGCCAAGCTCGTTCAAGAGCGGCGGGCCTGGATCGGCACTGTGGAAGACCACAGACGGCGGCGTGACGTGGAACGAGATCAAGAGCAACGGTTTCCCGGAAACCATGAAGGGGCGCATCACGATCAAACTTGCGCCATCAAGTCCGGATGTTGTGTACGCCATGGTGGAAGCCGACTCGGTGCGTGGCGCCAAACCCTCGTTGTTGCTGAGCGGTTTGTATCGCTCCGCCGACGCGGGCAAATCGTGGACGTGGATGAGCACCGAAAATCGCCGTCCGTTTTACTTCTCGGAGATTGCCGTTGATCCGAAAAACGCGGATCGCGTGTATCGCATGGCCGTGGCGTTTCACTCGTCGGACGACGGTGGTAACTCGTGGCGTGCGGGCATGCTCGGTATTCACGAGGACTATCACGCCATGTGGATCAATCCGAAGGATCCAGAGCATTTCATTGTGGGCGGTGACGCCGGATTGTTTCAGACGTACGATCGTGGTGGCACGTACGATGCGCTGAACAACATGGTGATGTCGCAGTTTTACGGCATCAGCTACGACTATCAGGTGCCATATCGCGTGTGCGGTGGCATGCAGGACAACGGCACATCGTGCGCGATCACACGGCGTCGCGGTGGTCAGCTGCAAATGACGGATTGGTTCGCGCTGTTTGCGGCAGACGGTTTACAGTCGGCGCAGAATCCGTTCAATCCCGACATCGTGTATTTCGAGTCGCAGGGCGGCAATCTCATGCGTCGTGATCTGGCTACGGGCGAATTGCTGCGGCTGCGTCCGCGTACACTCACGCGGGCGAATTTTGCCCCGCAAATCGCCGCCATTCAGAACGTGGCCGCTGGTCGCAAGCTGAGCGCCGAAGAGCAGGCTCGGTTGAACGCACTTCGCGCTCGCATGAAAGACGAGCTCAGTGATCCGCAAGTGGCCACGCGCTGGAACTGGAACACGCCGTTCATTCTCTCGCGTCACGATGCCAACGTGTTTTATACGGGCGCGGAAAAACTCTTCAAGTCTGTAAAGGGTGGTGCCGATCTGATTGCGATTTCGCCGGATCTCTCAACAGCCGACGAGAACGTTCTTCGCATCACCACGGGGTTTGACGCGCTTGGTAATCCGGCCCCGGACGCCACGGGCGGCATTACCCGCGATGCCACGGGCGCCGAAGAAAACGCGACGATTGTGACGATCGGTGAATCCCCGATCAAGCCCGGCATGCTGTACGTCGGCACGAGCGACGGCAACGTGTGGCTGACCAGAAACGATGGTGGCGCGTGGGAGTCGCTCACTGGTCGATTTGCTGGCGTACCGCGTGGTACGTACGTCAGTCGCGTTGAAGCGTCACGCTATGATTCCGGCACGGTGTATGTGTCATTCGATAATCATCGTGAGAATGACTTTACACCGTACCTGTTTGTCTCACGCGATTACGGAAAAACGTTCACCTCGATTGCCGCCGGCATTCCGCGCGATCGTCCGAACACGGTGTACGTGGTGCGTGAAGACCCTGTGAACAAGGATCTGCTGTACATCGGCACAGAACTCGGCGTATCCGCAACACTTGATGCCGGACAGACGTGGTTCGCGCTCAGCGCCAATCTTCCCACGGTGCCTGTCTATGATCTGCAGGTGCATCCGCGCGATCGCGAACTCATCGCCGGGACGCATGGTCGTGGCGTCCAGATTCTCGACGTCGCGCCGCTGCAGCAACTCACGAGCCGTGTGTTGAGCAACGCGGTGCACGTGTTTGAGCCCGCTCCCGCGTTTCAATACGGGCAGCTGCCCAATCCGTCGGAGCAGCGCGCGCAGCGTGGGTGGAAATCCGATGGCGGTCCGAACGGCGCCGTGATTGCGTATCGCTTATCGGCACCGGTATCCGGCGCGGTTCGCGTACTGGTGCTCAGCGCCGGCGGAGATACACTCGCGCGCATCAGTGGCGGCAACACCGCCGGCCTGCACCGCGTGGAGTGGAACATGCAGTCGGGCGGTGGATTTGCCGGCGGTTTTGGTGGTGGTCGCGGTGCGCAGGGTGGCGGCGTACAGGTGGACGGTTTCCCCGCCGGCTACAACCCGCGGCCCGCCGAAGCGCGCGGCGCCGCCGACAGCAGCGCCAACCCGAGCTCGGTGCAACGACGACTCGCGGCGGTGTCAACGCAGACCGGCGGTGGTGGTGGTGGTGGTGGCGGTGGTGGTGGTGGGTTTGGCGGTGGTGCCGCGCGCGCGGTCGACACGGGTGAGTATCGCGTGGTGCTCGAAGCCGGCGGACAAACCAGCAGTACCGTGTTGCGTGTGCAGCGCGTCGGACCTTCGGATCGGGCCGTGATGGTGCCGACTGTTCGCTAACGCGAGCGGCCTGCACACTCGCTGCGGCGCATGATTTTTCTTCTCTCAGCCCCCGTCTCATGAACGAACACACAGCGCAACTGATCGTGAACATCGCCGCCATTGCCGCGCTTGCTGATGGCGAGCACGACGAGCGCGAGCAGGAGGCGGTAGCGGAGGTCGCCTTGCGCCTCGGTGTTCCACTCGAGGACTTTGTGCTCGCCGATGGTGATAGCGCGCCAATGGCGGCGGCACAGGTCGCGCGCAGTCTGATGACAGAAGAAGCACGCGTCACGGCGTATCGCGTCGCACTCGCGGTGTGTCATGCAGACGGCTATGCGAACACGCGCGAGACCCTGTTCCTGCAAAGTCTTGCACGCTCGCTGGATATTGATCCGGGCAAGTACGACACCGAGTCGTCCACCACCAAGCGCGCAATTGATACGTGGCTGTACGGCAGCGCCACGCCGTCAGGCGGAACGCCTCTCATCGACGCGCAAAAGAGCGCGAGCACGATGGGCGGTTCCATGGACGACTTCATTCTTAATCAGGCCATGCTGTCCGCGGCGCTTGAGCTGCTGCCAGACCGGCTTGCGAATCTCGCAATTCTGCCAATTCAGGTGCGACTTGTGCACATGATCGGACAGCAGAGCGGGCAGGCGACCGATGGTGTGCACGTGAAAGAGCTGATTGCCACACTGGGCGTGGGCGTCGCGGCACAGGCGCTCGAGTCGGTGGTGCGCAAAACCTTTGGTGGACTGGCTGGCGGACTGCTCGGCGGGTTGTTGGGCGGTGCTGCCGGTGTTGCAGCCGGTGGTGCGGTCACGTTCGCGACCACGTACGCATTGGGGCACGCCGCACAACAGTACTATGCGCAAGGTCGCAGCATGTCGACCGCCGATTTCAAGGCGTTGTTCTCACGATTGAAGTCCGATGGTACCACGATGTACCCGCGTGTACAGCAGCGTGTGAGCGAGATCGCCAGCGGCAACTCGCTCCAGTCCATCATGCAGTCTGTTCGCGGAGACATGGCGTAAGGCCGAATCACTATGACCACTCGCCGCGAGTTTCTGTCGCGTTCATCCGTGTCCCTGTTGTCGTTGGCGGCAGGGCCCGCCCTGCTCGCTACACGCGCTGATCACGACATGATTCTGCGCGGTGGCACCGTGTTCGACGGCACGGGTGCGAGTGGACGCGTGCTTGATGTTGGGATCACGAACGGGCGCATCGCCGAGATCAGTGCACGCATTGCTGGCCGCGGTCGCGAAGAGATCGATCTGCGCGGGTTGATCGTCGCGCCGGGTTTTGTTGATCTGCATTCGCACGCAGACAGCGCACTGTTCGATGATGCGCGCGCGGAGTCGGTCATTCGCCAGGGCATCACCACGATTGTTGGCGGCGCCGACGGTAGTTCGCGCGCGACAGGAACGCCCGCCCGCCCGTTCAAGGAATATTTCGATAGCATCGACCGGTTGAATCCGGCGTGCAACGTGGCCAGCAACGTTGGTCTTGGCAGCGTTCGAGGCGCGGTGGTTGGCAACGACGACCGGCCGGCCACCGCAAGCGAACTGAGCACCATGCGCTTGTGCGTGGAGCGCGCACTCACCGACGGCGCGTGTGGGGCATCAACCGGGCTCGAATACACACCCGGCGCATTCGCATCTCGTGACGAGTTGATCGCCTTGTGCACGCCGCTGTCAGCGCGTGGTTTGGTGTACTCCACGCACATGCGCAACGAAGATGACCGGTTGCTTCAGGCGATTGATGAATCCATTGATGTCGCCAAAGGCGCCGGCTGCGGTTTGCAAATCTCGCATCTGAAAACACAGGGCCCACGCAACTGGGGCGTGCTCGACACCGTGTTCGCGCGCATTGAGACGGCCCGGTCGGGCGGGATGGATGTCGCGTTCGATCGGTATCCGTATCTCGCCTACGCAACCGGTCTCACCAGTCTGTTCCCCGTCTGGAGTCGGGACGGTGGAACGGAGGCGTTTTTTCGCCGACTGGATGACGCCGCTGTGGCCCCGCGCATTCGCGAGGAAACGCTGGCCAAGATCGCGCTGCTCGGTGGTTGGGACAACGTGCAGATCACGGCAGTGCGGGCGGTGGAAGATCGTGACGCGGAAGGCGCGCGATTGGGTGCGTACGCAGCCCGCAGCAACACCGATGCATACGAGCGCACGGTTCAATTGCTGCGTCGCAGTGAGGGCAACGTGAGCATGATCGGATTTGCCATGAGCGAAACGAATCTGGAACGCATTCTCGCGCATCCGTTCGGCATGGTCTGTACCGACGGCGGCGGCTTTGCGATTGACGGGCCAACACGTCGCGGTAGTCCGCATCCCCGCGGCATCGGCAGTTTCGCGCGAGTACTTGGGCGCTATGTGCGTGAACGCAAGACACTGACGATGGCGGCGGCGATTCACAAAATGAGTGCGCTGCCGGCGAGTCGAGTTCGCCTCGCAGACCGCGGTCGAATTGCGGTGGGGCAATGGGCGGACGTGATCGCATTTGATGCGGCGACGATCGCTGATGTCGCCACGTTCGAAGCGCCGTTCCAGTATCCCACGGGCATGCGGCTCGTGTTGGTGAACGGCTCGGTCGCGCTCCGGGATGGATCGCGCAGTGCGACAGGCACCGGGCGGGCTTTGCGGCATGGGGTGGGCTGAAACGCTGGCATTGACCAAGATGACTAAGTCGATTAGTCTACCAGTTCGCCTTGCCTTTTTCGGAGTCGCAGATGACTGACAAGCCGTCGATCAGCGTGCCAGATCTCGAGACAGATGCCGCCGGCGCTGTCACGGTGCACTACGCAAAAACTCACTTGTCTCGACTGCTCCGAGAAGTCGCGGCGGGCGCTGAGTATGTGATTTCCCGGGGGGACACACCGGTCGCGCGGCTTGTGCCAATTGCTGCTTCGTCGTCGGCGCGCGAGTTTGGCGCGTTGCGAGACAGTTTGCGTGTGCCGAGCGCGTTTATTGAGCCACTCGAGGCCAGCGAACTCGACGCCTGGGATGCGCGCTGAATGCGCATTCGTATGCGCGCGCTCACCCTCTCCGCAGAGTTGAGAACACGTATGCGGCGCCACGCCTTTCGCTAAATGTTGCTGCTTGATACGCACACGTTATTGTGGTGGCTGGCGGGTGATTCACAGTTGCCTGCGTCCGCTCGCCTTGCGATTGAGCGTGCAAAGGTGGTGCACGTCAGCGCCGTCTGTACGTGGGAGATTGCAATCAAAACGCAGTTAGGAAAGTTGCCGGGCGGTGAGGTGTTATTGGCACAACTTCCTGATGTGCTCGAGCGGCAGGGCTTCAGCGAGCTCGTGATCACGGGTCGTGACGCGCACCTTGCGGGCCTATTACCGCGCCATCATCGGGATCCGTTTGATCGCATGCTCGTCGCACAGGCGCTGCGGCACGGCCTGCCACTCGTGAGCAATGATCCACTGATTGCGAAGTATGGTGTGCCCATGCTGTGGTAGCGTTGTCGCGGAGCGCGAGACTCCGCTACACACGCCGCCGAGCGTCTCAACGCACCCCGATATCTTTGTGCGTCTGCACCGACAACCGCCACTGCGGATGCGCCAGACAGTACGCAATTGCCGCCGCCGTGTTCTCCGCGCGCGCCGGCCCATCCATGGGCTGCAGCAAAAAGTTTTCAAACGCCAACTCGGCAAACCGCGCCGGATCTCCGAGCGCTCCCATTTGCGGAAACACCAGCTTCAGCTCCTGCCCACGCGTTTGCACCAGCGTCGCATTGACCTTCGGACTCACGCACAACCAGTCAATGCCGTCCGGTGCCGCGATGGTCCCGTTGCTCTCCACGGCGATTTCGAATCCCGCGGCGTGCAGTGCATCAATCGCCGCCGCATCAAGCTGTAGCAGCGGCTCACCGCCGGTGCACACAACAAACGGGCGCACGTGCGGCGGTGCATCGGCCGGCCAGCGCGCCAACACAGCGGCCGCGAGCGCTTGTGCCGTCGCGAATTTTCCGCCGTCCGGACCCACACCCACAAAATCCGTGTCGCAAAACTGACAGATCGCATTGGCACGATCGGCTTCGCGTCCCGTCCACAAATTGCATCCGCTGAATCGGCAAAACACCGCGGGCCGCCCGGCGTTCACACCTTCGCCCTGCAACGTGTAAAAAATCTCTTTCACCGTGTAGGTCACGATCGGCGCGACTCCACGTACGCAATCGGATCATGTGCACCTGCTTCGGCAAAGCCTTTCAGTCGCAGCAGACAAGCATCACAGTGTCCGCAGGCCGCGCCGTCGGGGGCGGGATCATAACAGCTCGTGGTGAGCGAGTAGTCAACGCCAAGCGAGTGGCCGAGCGACACGATGCCCGCTTTCGTGAGATGCAGGAGTGGCGCGTGAATCGTGAGACGCTGCGTGCCTTCGACGCCGGCGCGGGTGGCCAGATTCGCCATGTGCTCAAACGCGCGTAAGTACTCCGGACGACAGTCGGGGTAGCCCGAATAGTCGAGCGCGTTCACCCCAACGAAAATATCTGTCGCGCCGAGGGTCTCCGCCCAGGCGAGGGCAAACGAAAGAAAAATCGTATTGCGCGCTGGTACGTATGTGATGGGAATATCATGCGCCGCCGACACGTCGCGATCCTTCGGGACGGCCGCGTCGCTGGTCAGCGCCGAGCCCCCCCACTGTCGCAGATCGATGTCGACCACCACGTGCGCGGACACGCCCTGCGCCGCCGCAACGCGATGCGCCGCGTCAATCTCATGAGAATGTCGCTGGCCATAACGAAATGTCATGGCGTGCGGCGAGAAACCATCGCGGCGAGCCACGGCCAGCACGGTGGTGGAATCAAGGCCGCCACTGAGCAGCACGACGGCTGGTTTCGCGGCGTTCACCACGCTGTGGGGTATCGGGTTTTCGGTTCCTGGCATCCCGGAAAGGTATCTCCCCGAAGCGCGTGGATGGTATTCTTCGGCGTCCAACTGGCCACCCTCAAGCCCCGACTGATTGTGCCCTATCGTTTCCTGAAGGCATCGCGTGCGCGCACCTCCGTTGCGGTCGCGTTGGCACTGACCGGCAGCGCCCTTGTGGCCTGCGCGCAGTCGGGCGGCAACGGCGCCGCACCGAGCCGCGCCGCGGCCGCTCCCGCGAGCTACTCGCCAGCCATTACCGAGGCCGATCTGCGCCGGCGCCTCTATATCTTCGCCGACGATTCCATGCAGGGGCGAGATGCGGGAAGTGTCGGCCACGAACGCGCGCTCACGTACCTCGTGGGTGAGCTCACGCGGCTTGGCATCAAGCCGGCAGGCGTCAACGGCTACTACCAACGCGTGCCCACTGTGCCGCGCTCGCGAGCAGGTGCGGCCCCCGCGGATACCAGCTGGTCACGCAATGTGATCGCGGTGATCGAAGGCTCTGATCCCACACTCAAGGCCGAGTACGTGGCGTTGGGCGCGCACAGCGATCATGTGGGCTTTTCCCGACGCCCTGTTGATCACGATTCCATGCGCGCCTTCTTGCAGGCCGGATGGAATGCGATTGGACGTGATCCGAACGCCCGCGGGCCGTCACCGGAACAGCGGGCTTCGATTCGAGTGAATGTGGATTCGTTGCGCACGATTCGTCCGGCGCGACTCGATTCCATTTACAACGGCGCGGACGATGACGGCTCTGGCGCGATGGCGCTGCTCGAGATCGCGGAAGCGTTCGCGACGAGTGCTGCCAAGCCGAAGCGTTCCTTGCTGCTGGTGTGGCACACGGCCGAAGAGAAGGGATTGATTGGCGCTGAATGGTTCATGGACAATCCCACCGTGGCGCGCAATAAAATCGTGGCGCAGATCAACATCGATATGATCGGTCGTGGTGCGGCGCGCGATGTCAAAGGCGGCGGTGATGACTTCATCACAATCCTCGGCCCGAAGCGCCTGTCGTCGCAGTTTGACCAGTGGGTCCGCGATGTCAACAACAAGCAAGCTCGACCGCTACAACTCGACTACGAGTTCGACCGTGATGGCCATCCGCAGCAATTCTACTGCCGAAGTGATCATTATCACTACGCGCGCTACGGGATTCCGATCGCGTTCTTCTTTACCAGTATCCATGAAGACTATCATCAGGTGACGGATGAGCCGCAATACATCGAATATCCCAAGTACACGCGTATCACACAGTACTTGCATGAACTGGCAGCCTTCACGGCGAATCAACCAAACGCGCCGGTGATCGATAAGCCCAAGCCGGATCCCAACGGTACCTGTCGTCAGTAAGACGCTGTTTCCCGCGACACCACGTTCACCTTTACGGAGTAGTTGATGGAGCTCTTGTCGGATCCGAATGTCTGGATCTCGCTGCTGACACTGACGGTGCTGGAAATTGTGCTTGGCATCGACAACATCATCTTCATTTCCATTCTGGCGTCGCGGCTGGAATATGCAAAACAAGCGAAAGCGCGTCGCCTGGGCCTCATGGGCGCGTTTGTCAGTCGTTTGGCGCTGCTGGCCTCGATCGCGTGGATCGCGCGCCTGACGGAACCGCTCTTTACCGTGTTCGGCCGCGGATGGGGCGGCCGCGATCTGATTTTGGTGTTTGGTGGACTGTTTCTGATCGGCAAGGCCGTGCTGGAGATTCATCACAAGCTTGAGCCCGAGGGAGCGACAAGCGATGAGGTGAAGAAGGTCGCCGTATCAATGGTGGCGGTCGTTTCACAAATCATGGTGATCGACATTGTGTTCTCGCTTGACTCGGTCATCACCGCCGTGGGTATGGCTGAACATCTTGAGGTGATGATTGCGGCGAACATTATCGCGCTCGCGGTCATGCTGATGGCCGTGACGCCCGTGAGCGAGTTCGTGGAAAAGCACCCCACGGTGAAAGTGCTCGCGTTGTCGTTCCTCGTGCTGATCGGTACCAACCTGGTGGCCGAAGGATTCGGGCAGCACATCTCAAAGGGCTACACGTATTTCGCCATGGCCTTCTCAGTGCTCGTTGAGATGCTCAACCTGCGATTGCGCAAAACGATGGTACCTGTCGAGCTGCGTGTGGACGGCGCCGCGGAGGCGGGCGCGAAGAAATAGCGTCGGCTCGCCAACGCATCTGATCATTGACCTGAAATCCGCTGTCTCCTGTGTCACCTACAGGAGACAGCGGATTTTTGCGTTCGCTCTTGCTGCGTTCGCAAATCGTTGCCGTGATTGCAGTTGAGGAATTGGTCGTGGCGTCTGGCACGCTGGCGTGCGACGTGCATTTCGACAGAGCAACCAAGTCCTCCAGGAGGGGATCATGAACACTGTCCTTGTCCGTACTGTCGCGTCCGTGATTCGTCGCCCCGTCGTCACTGCAGACTCCCATTCTGCGTCCGTCAAGCTGTGGCTGGCGGCGGGTGCGGCGATCACGGTGCTCGCGCTTTCGCCGCTGCAGATGCGTGCGCAAACCGGATTGGGCATCGGCGGCTCGGTCACGCCGTACGCCGGCTACCTGATTACCGGGCAATGGTATGACGGTCCCGTTGGCACGTCCCTCTCCACGGCCAATACGCCAATGATCGGCGCCCAGCTGTCCATTCCGCTGGCGGCTGGACTCTCACTCACCGGTAATGTGGGCTATGCCTCGGGCGACGTGCGTGTGGGGCTGCCGATTATCGGCGGCGTAAATGTGGGAAGCAACAGAATGTGGGTGTACGACGCGGGCCTCGAGTTGGGCGGCCTCGCCCGGGGTGGTCAGGGCATCGCGCCATTCGTGCAGGGCGGCATCGGTGGCATGACCAACAACATCCAGAATCGCCTGCTCAACATTCAGTCCACGAACCTCATGTACTCGGCCGGGGTAGGCGTTGATGTGGGAGTGTCTCGAAACATCGCGCTGCGCATTCAGGCCAAGGACTACATTGGCCGCTTTGACTCGCAGGAGGCCGTGGGTGTGACGTCGCGTGGGAACCTCTCGCACAACTGGGCCTTGAGTGCAGGTGTGAAGCTCGCCTTCTAGCTGGTTGGCGTTAGACTAGGCAGAGGGGAGCGGCGCCGGGTCAGGCCTCCACAGGTCTGGCTCGGCGTTGTGTCTATTGTTCCAGTTGATGGACCTCTGAGTTCCTGACCTCCATCGAGATGCCTCTCGTGCAACTTGCCATGCTGTCCGACGTTGCTTCGCCGCTGTTTCGACGTGCCGTTGCGTACGCGCTGTTCGCGTTCGCGCCGTTCGCGTTCGCACTCTTCGCGCCCGCCGTGAGTGTTGCGCAAACGCCGCCGCCACCGCCGCCGCGCCTTGATTCGCTCACCGTAGATCAGACACGGACTGCGAGTGGCGAGTCGCGCCCCGTGTCGGCCGCGGGCTCGCAAGCGCGCGCAGCGCAGGATGCATTCGAACGCAATCGGCGCGCCGGTCTGCGCTTTTACAACGGTGGTGCCAATGCGTCGTGCGAAGTGCAGATTGGCACGCTGTGTTACTGGAATAACAATGGTGACGTGCCGCCGCCGGCTGAGCGGACCGATCTGATCATCGAGCGAGATCGATTGCTCGATCTGCTGGCGCAGGCGGCACGCTCCGACCCGGCCGACGATTGGGTGGCCGGCATGCGCGTGCGTTACGCGCTTGAGCAACAAAAGCTGCCGCTCGCCATTGAAGCCGCGCGTGAGTGCGGCGGTACCGCCTGGTGGTGTGATGGGCTGCGCGGACTTGCGTTACATGCATCAGACATGCACGTGGCCTCATCCACGGCGTTTGATCGTGCGCTCGCGAGCATGGGTGATTCCATGCGCTGCGAATGGACCGATCTCACACCCTGGCTGCCCAACGCAACACACGAAGCATATCGCGCCAAGAGCTGCGCGCAGCGTGCGTCGGACAACGCGCGCATCTTGCGCCTGTCGCAGCCGTTGTGGCTGTTGCCGGCGAACGATTTGCGCAATGAACTGTATTCGCGCCATATCATTTCCATCGTGCATGGCCAGGGACGTATTCCGTACGACATGTCCTTTGACGGATCCATTCCGGCCATTCAGGTGCGCTACGGATGGCCGACCGCGTGGTCCATGCAAACCGCAGGCGCGCTCGACCCGCGTTTGCCGAGCATTATTGGACACGAGCCAACACCGAGCTACGACTTCATACCGTCCGCGTCGGCAATCACGTCGCCGCTCGCGGCCACGGAGCGCGACTGGGAGCCCGATCGTAAAGACGCGCGCATGCGCTACGCCACACGGTACGCGACAGGTTTTGGCATGCTTCCGCATCAGATTGCCCGCTTCAAGCGCGGCGACAGTACGGTCGTCGCGGGCGCGTGGCGCATGATGCGCGAACAGCGGATGGGGCCGGCGCCGTATCAGGTCGGGCTGTTTGTCGCCGACGACTCTGCCGTCGTGATCTCACGCACCATCAAGGACAGTGCGCCTGCGAACGGCGCCGTTGTCGCTGCACTTGGTAAGACGGCCAAGCTGGTGTCGCTGGAGATCATGGCGCCAACCGCCAAGCGAGCGACGCGTGTTCGCACGGCGGTGCAACCGCTCGCTAACGGGGTACGTGTCAGCGATATGCTGTTGCTCGCCGGCGGCGATGCCGGTGCGACGCCGTCACTCGAAAATGTCGCGGGGCGCGCGTGGGGCAGCAACGATATTGTGCCGGGCCGCTCGTTTGGTCTGTACTGGGAAACGTACGTGCCCGTGTCGCCTGACGCGCCGCTGCAGGTCACGGTTCGAGCAACGCGTACCACGTCCAACTTCTCCCAGCGCATCACCAACGCACTTCGCCTGTCGCGCGCGATGACGCCGGTGGCGATCAGCTACCGTGACGCAGGACGCCCTGATGGATTGCCGGGGCGCGCGGTGGTGTTCACGTGGCCTGAAGTGCCACCCGGCGAGTATCGACTCACCGTGAAGTTGGAAGGCGCCGGCGGCATTGACAGTACGTCGCAGCTCTTCACGGTGCGCGGCGAGCGATAACGCCGGCGAACGATCTGGCAAACAACAACGCGACGGCGCCCACCTGGCTCCGTCGCGTTGTTCGTTGCAACTACGGTGTTGGTGCGACTGTGCCCATCACGCTGGCAATGCCCAGCACCAGAAACACGCCGAGCAACGCAAAGGTAAGACTCCGGCTCGTGCCGCCTACACGACGCAGCAGTTGCGTGGCGTCGTCGTCACTCATGGGCTGCATGCCGACCACGCGAATCGCGGTGTTGGCGCGTCGAAACAACAACCAGTTGGCCAAGCCACCAGCCGCGAGTCGTGATGAGATTTGCACGGCGAACAACATGTAGACGACCTGACGATTCTCCGGCTTGAGAATGGCTTCCGGTGTAAGCCCGCCTGCCGTGGGAACGAGCCAATCGAGCACGGCGCCCGGCAGAAAGAAAAACACGGCGAACCACCAGTACATTTTGCGGTAGAGAAACCAGAACGGCAGGGCGAGCGCGGCTGACCAGTTCCAGGTTGGCACAAACGATGGATCGTCCATGAACACGGCCAGCTTGCGCCGGTACGAGCTCTCCCAGCGCGGGCCAATGAACGCACCCATGCGCTGCTGAAAAGCATTCTCCACCGGTGAAGGCTGGTGTGGCGCAATGCCCTGATTCGTTTGTGATTCGTCTGACATGGTGAGTTACGGCGTGCGTGCGGAGGGTTGCTGTTGCGTCAGGCAGTGCAACGTGCCAAGCCCCCACACAAGATCTACCGCGTGAACGCCCACCACGCGACGCGTGGGGAACAGCTCCGCGAGAATGTTCAATGCGACGCGGTCGTTTGCATCATTGAACGTTGGTACAATCACTACGGTGTTGCCGATGTAGAAGTTTGCATAACTCGCCGGTAGCCGCTGCCCGTCCATGATCACCGCGCGCGGATACGGTAGCGTGACGACACGCAGTGGTTCACCGCGCGCATCCACGGCCTGTTCCAGTCGACGCAGGTTGTCGAGCGAGCGAGCGTGATTGTCGTCGGACGGATCCGTTTCATGCGCCAATACCACTACACCCGGCGCCACGAATCGTGCGATATCATCCACGTGGCCGTGCGTATCGTCGCCAACACAGCCTTCGCCCAGCCAGATGGTATGCGTGATGCCGAGCGTTTGGGCAAAGGCGCGCTCGTAGTCGTCCCGCGTCATGCCAGGATTGCGCACCTGCACATCGGACAGCAGCCATTCTTCGGTGACCAGCATCGTGCCGAGTCCATCGGTCTCAATGCCGCCGCCTTCCAGCACGAGCAGCGCGCCCGTATCAGGGCGTGTCGCGACAACCAGCGGCAGTCCCGTCACGCTGTGCACGACTTCAGGAATACGCTGATCGTTTGCGTAGTTGTCGTACTTGGCCCAGGCGTTGAAATCCCAGCGCATGAGTGAAACAAGACCGGTCGCGTCCATCACGCTCGTGGGCCCGCTATCGCGCAGCCACACACGATCGGTGGGCGCCACGTGCAATCGATACGCGTGTGCCGGCACCGCGTGCATCTCAAGACACGCAATCGCGTCTTCACGCACGGCGTCACTGTGGCACACAATCTCAACGCGTTCGCTTTCGGCAAGCGCACGCACAATTTCGGCGTACACCCACGGAATCGGTTCGAACTTTCCGGGCCAGTCTGGCTCATGATGCGGCCACGCAATCCACGTGGCATCATGCGGCTCCCACTCCGCCGGCATACGCCAGCCCACGAGTGGCGTCACGACATCGGGCGTCGCCAGCGTTTCAATCGGCGTCACGGTTCCGATTACTCCGCAATCCAGCGATTCAAAATCGGACCGTACGCATCAATGCGACGGTCGCGCAAAAACGGCCAGTTCCGGCGCGTTTCTTCGATCAGATTCAGATCACACTCGGCCACGAGTACTGCCGGATCGGTGCCCGCTTCGGCGAGATAACGCCCGAATGGGTCGGCAATAAACGACTGGCCAAAGAACTCAATACCGTCTGTTCCGGCTTCCGGTTCGAGGCCAACACGATTCGGTGACGCCACAAAGACGCCATTCGCAATGGCGTGTGAGCGCTGCATCGTGCGCCACGCTTCAACCTGCGCCGTACCAAACGTGCTCTTCTCCGCCGGATGCCAGCCGATCGCTGTGGGATAGAACAGGATGTCTGCGCCAAGCAGCGACGTGATGCGCGCGCCTTCTGGATACCACTGATCCCAGCAGATCAGCACACCAATGTCGGCGTATTTTGTGCGCCACACCCGGAAGCCATTGATGCCGGGATGTTTGTCATTGCGCAGGTCCGGGCCTACGTCACCCGGTGCGAAGTAATACTTCTCCTCGAACAACGGGTCGTGCGGGATGTGCATTTTGCGGTAGGTGCCGAGCAACGCACCGTCGGCATCGATCACGCACGCAGAGTTCCGATAGAGCCCAGCCGCCTGACGCTCGTAAATCGGCACGACAAGGACGACCGCCAGCTCTTGTGCGATCCCCTGCAACGTTTGCACCGTGTCGCCATTGATTGGCTCGGCGAGATCAAAACGCTCAATGCGCAGCGACTTGCAGAAGTAGGGTGCGTTGAAGAGCTCTTGCAGCGCAATAATCTGCGCGCCGCGCGCTGCCGCTTCGCGAATGCGCACAATGGTACGCTCCAGATTGGCGGCGCGATCATCGCTGGCGGTCTCCTGAACGAGACCGACGGACACGGAGCGTCGGGACATATGCACGTGGGCGCGAGACATGTGAGTACGCGCCGGAGCGCGTGTAATCCTGAAAGTTCGTTGATTCACACGCCGGGGGGTAGGGCTCTCAGGTGAGACTCAGCGCTGTTCCGGGTCGAGCAGTGGTGTGAGATAGCAGTGCAGCACCCGCCGCAGGTCGTCGAGCAGCGGCTTCTTCTCAGCCTGCATGGCGCGATCGCGTCTGGCGAGCAGTGCTTGACCGATTGAGGAGCACACCATGGCCGCGCGGCGGCGATCACGCGCCGGCAGTTTCGGGTTGCGCGCGGCGAATAACAGGTCCATGCGATCGACGATTGATTCAAACAGCTGCGCACGGATGCGATTGGGCGCCGCGCCGGTCGAGTCGATTGGCGCATCCGCCGTCATGAACACTCGCCGAAACGCCGGGTTGCGATCATGAAACGCGGCCAGCGGTCGCACAATGCGATCGATCAACCGATCGAGTGGCATGCCGCGCGGATCGGTAGCGAACGCTTTTTCGTGAATATGACGCAGTTCATCGGCGAATCGCATGGCCAGTGCGGCCACCACGGCTTCACGATTCGGGAAGAACTGATACAGCGAGCCTTTCGCCGTGCGCGCTCGCAGCGCGATGGCCTCGGCCGTGGCCGCATTCAGCCCGTGTTCAGCAATCACTTCCGCGGCAGCGTCGAGCAGCAGATCCACCCGTCGCTGACCGCGTGTCTGTCGCGGTACGCGTCGATACGTGGGCTCCGACTCGTTTTCCACCGCCGGTGGCTCACTGGGCGTGGCCGGCGCGCGCGTAGACAGACGTTTGGCTGGTCGTGAAGGCATGCCGGGGCGCGAAAGTGTGGGGTGGACTGCCGGCGAATATGAACGTGCGAACCCCCCGGGCACAACGGAACGTTTGCGACGGCTACCGCGCGTCGATCAACGCGATCACGATGTCCATGACATTTGTGCCGGTGGGACCTGTGCGCAGCAGTGCCCCGGCACCATCGAGCGCGCGGTAGCTGCGCAGTCGATAGAGATCGACGTAGGGCTCGCGGCCGGCGCGTCGCACCAGGCGAGCCGTCGTAGCGTCCACAATGGCGCCAGCGGCGTCGGTGGGGCCATCGCGACCGTCTGTGCTGCCGGCCAGCACGCTGATTCGAAGCGCGTCCGGATGTTTCGAGGCAGCGCCGTCGAGTGTTATCGCCGCGGCGAGCGCTAGGGCTTGCATACGGCCGCCGAGTGGTGCCTCCTCGCTTTCGGCCAGAGCGATCTCCGCGAGCGGCGTAATGTCGTCGTCATCTTTCACAAACGCCGCGTTTTCGTCAGCGTCGCCGAAAACTCGTGCGTCGTCCAACATGTTGACGGTCGGCTCGCCGCCCCAGATCAGCACCATGCGCTCGTCGATTTCATTCGCATACCGTAGCGCGATTTGTACGACCGCGCCGCCGAGGGAGTCCGCGTCAATCTCGAGCATGTGGTCCGATACCACCACGAACGAAATGCCAGCCTGTTCGGCGGCATTTGCTGCAGCGCGACAGGCGTCGGCATTGCTCGCGATGACGTCATACGTGACGGTGTGAAATACCGGATGTGTTTGTGGCGGCGTGACGATGGCGACGTTCGCACTTCCAGCCAGACCGAGCGCGCGACTGATGGCCGGGTCAAATGCGCTCCGCAATCCGTGCGCGTCGCAGAGTGCCAGCACGTCTTCGAGCTGCAGCGGATCCGGAGTGCAGGGACCGGATCCAATCGTGGCCGCGTCGTCACCAATCACGTCCGATATCGCCATCACGTGTATGCGTCGCACGCCGCGTGCGTGCAGGGCGGTGGCGAGTCGACCCGCCCCCCAGCGCAGCAAGCGTCGACGAATCGCGTTCATTTCATGAATCGCCATGCCGTGCGCCATCATGTGTTGCATGTCGCTGGCCATCGCGTCCTGCGCGTCGGCGGGATGTCCGATCAATGCGGTGAGTTCGGCGCACGGGGCAGCGCACAGCGACGTGGTGCCGCCGGACAACAGCACCAGCACATCATCACCAGCGTCAACAGCGCCGATCGCTGTGGCGATAGCATCGGCCGCTGCAAGTGATCCGATGCTTGGCAGCGGATGATCACCAACGCGAAATGCAAGCGGCGCGAGTTCGCTCGGGTCTACTTTGTGTGCCGCAACGACAAGTCCGCCAGCGAGTGAGGCGCGATGTTCGCGAACCGCTTGCAGTGCACCCCGCGCCATTTCAGGCGCCGCTTTGCCGAGCGCAAGAATGTGGAGCGGCACGGATGACTCGCGCGCGTCCAACCAGCTGCGCACTCGCTCGTGGGTGCGCGGGTACGGCGACACGCCCTGGATCGCCGCCCGATGAAGCGCGGCGAGCAGGGCGTGTGCGGAACTCAACGCGCGACCTTCTTGATGGCGGCGTCGAGCTCGTCATACGCTTCCTGCGCCATGGCGCGGAAGCTCGTGGTGTACGTGATTTTGCCGTCGGGACCGATCACGTACAGGTACCGGCGGTGGTATCCCGTTTCTGTGGCGGCGTTGTAGAGTGCGCCAACCTTCTTGTCACTGTCGGCGCCCAGGGCGAACTGGAATCCGTCATCCTTTGCCCAGGCGGTCAGATCAGCGCCGTTGTCCGTACTGATGCCAATCAACGTCACTTTCTTGCCATTCAGAAACATGCTCTCGTACTTGTCGCGATACGTATGCATCTGCGCGGTGCAACCACTGGTGCGCGCCTTCGGAAAAAATGCGAGCACCACGGTCTCTCCGCGGTGATCAGACAGTTTGAATGGCGCGGCGGTCGGTCCGGCCTGCGTGACAGTGGTCAGCGTAAAGTCCGGCGCAACCGAGCCGACCGCGAGCGGAGCAGGCGCTGGCGCCTGCGCGTGAGCGGCGGGCGCAACCAATGGCGTGGCGATCAATGAGACTGCCGCAACCAACGAGGAAAAACGAAGCATTCCAACTCCGTGAAGAAGCGATCAACCATCACCGCGAAATGCGCGGCACCGACTGCGAAGAAGATACGCCGCTGAGGGCGTAAGTGTTCATTTGACAACGGGTGTCCACTCGATTGGACGACAATTATCCCGCAGAAGGACAATGCTTGGTGACCCCTCGCACGTTTCCTGCCGAATTGCCTCGGTTTTGACCGATTGGGCGTTGGCACGGGTTCTGCACCCTGAAGCACGTGTCGGGGATCCTTCTGGAAGCCTCGCCGCTCACTCTTTGGAGGTGTCAGATGCGGAATGCAACGCGAGTTCGTGTAGTCGCGCGGCCAGCACCACTCGTATCGCGCAAAGCGATCCTGACGATGGCTGTGCTCACGTCAGTACTGGCGCTCTCGGCGTGTGGCGACAGCGACGCGAAGCGAATGGACGCGGCACTGCAGTCGGATCTGGCGATGGCGTCGTCGGCACCGGGCATGCGCTCCGGGTACGCCTCTCCCATGGAGTTGGGCTACCCACAGGCCTATCCGCCTGGGTACCCGGCGCCCCAGTATGGCTATGCCGCGCCGTATCCGCCGGGCTACCCGCAGCCGTACCCAGCGCAGGCGTATCCGCCCCAGCCGTATCCGCCGCAGCCGTATGGTTATCCCCAGCCGGTCGCACAGCGCGCACCTACACAAGTGATCTATCGTGATCGTGCGCCGAGTGGTGGCGGCGGTGGCGGCGGTGGCGGCGCGAGCGCAGGCAGCGGCTCCGGCTCAACGCAGGGCACCGAGTCCAATACGAAACGTGGCGCCATCATTGGCGCGGCGACGGGCGCGGCGGTGGGCATCGCGACGCAGCGGGACAAAGTGAAGGGCGGCGCCGTGGGCGCAATCACGGGCGCCGTGCTCGGTGGCGTTGTCGGATCGCAGATCTATACCAAGCCGCGTACTCGTCCGTATTGAGTGCCGGAGGTGTAACGGCCTTCGGGTCGCACCGGTGCGTAAGGCGCTTGACGCGCCGGTGTGACCCCGTAGGATTCTTCGTATGAGCTATCTCGTAAAGCCCGCCGCTGTCCATCATATCGCCGCACTGCCCGCGATTGAGCGCGCCGCTGCGGCGATGTTTTCGCCCGACGATCTCCCGCCGCACATGCTCGACGAGCAGACGTCGCTCGCGCGCTTCACCGAGTCTCAGCGCGACGACCGCCTGTGGGTTGCCGTTGACGCGTCCGACCAGCCCGTTGGCTTCCTGCTCGCCGACGTCGTGGACGACACGTTGCACATCACGGAAATGGATGTGCACCCCGATCACGCGCGCCGCGGCCTTGGTGCGACCATGCTTCGCCACGTGTTGCTTGTGGCCGAACATCACGGCAATCACTCGGTCACGCTTACGACGTTCGCACATCTCGAATGGAATGCGCCCTTTTATCGGCGCCACGGATTTGTCGACGTCAGTGATGCCGAATGCGGGCCGGAGCTGGCTGGCGTACTGAAGGCCGAGCGCGCGCGCGGCCTGCAGCAGCGTATCGCGATGCGTCGGTCCGTGCGTCGCACGGAACGCGCCGCGCGCTGAACGAGCAAGCACGCGTGCTGTGCTGCGCGGTGTAGTGCGCGGCACAGTGCGCGGCACAGTGCGCGGTGCCATGCGCTTGTTCGGGCCCATCGTCGCGCTCGTTGTCTGCATGGCGTGTTCCGGCGCTGGTGGCGCCGACCAGTCGGCAAACGGATCCGCCGACACACGGCGCGCGGTTGATACCCCCGTTGTTGTTGACACGGCTCGTGATCGTACCGCGCAAGCGAATGACCCGCCGCCCGCTCTCGATCCTCGTGCACCGGATTCGCTGATCGGACTGGTCACCGCCCCAGATTCGCTCCTCGAGCTGTTCGAAACGCGCGAGTACGGATATGAAGAGCGCGCGCTGACGGTGTACGCAATTCGCGAGCGCTGGTATCTCGTGCGTACGCGTGACAGTACGCGCACATGGTTGCGCGCTGCGGGTGTTGATTCATTCATGCCGCTCGATTCACTGCTGTACGATCGACTGCACTATCTCACCGAAGCGTGGGACGGCGAGTTGCGTTCGGCACCGGCGTCCACCGCGTCACGCGTGCTCGTTTCAACGCCGCTGCGAGCGAATCATTCTGATATCGGCTACACACCAACGCGTGTGTTGCGCACGCGTCGCGTCGATGCGTCCACATGGTGGGCCGAAGTTGAAGTGATGAGTGCGAGCATATGCGATGATGAAGAACCGCGCGCGCTCGCGAGCGGATGGGTGCCATTGTGGGGAACCAATAGTGCGCCAACGGTGTGGTACTTTTCACGCGGCTGCTAATGCGTTGTACGTCGCATCGATGACACGCACGTAGTTCTTTCGAATGAGTTTCCCTCACAACGTTGCATTGAAGTAGCGCTTTGCGCACCAATGCACACCGGTACGTGACTTTTCGCACCGGCAAATTGTACAACATCTATTACCTATAGAACAGGCGCGATGCGGCGCATCGTCATCACCGATGTGATGACTCCGCAAGTGCGTGCAGAACAGGCGCCGCGCTGGTTTCACCTGAACTCAGGAAGTTGACATGTCAAGATTTTGTTTGTCCCGAAGCGCGCTAAATGCTGCGCGTGTGGTTTTTGCTTCTGCCATCGTGACCGCGTCGAGTGCAACGGTTCACGCACAGCAGGTCGGCGTCTCTGTACTCCCCGGCGCGCAGCGCGTGCAGTGGAGCAAAGACCTGCCATTCGATGATGATTACATGTACGGTGGCCGCGTTGCCTTGCGCTTTGGCAAGTGGGTCGAGTTGCAGCCGTTCTACTTTTTCCGTGATGGCCTTGGGCTCGATAGCACACGCGCGCTCAGTGCGTTCGGACCGTTGTCCGCCGGAAAAGATGTTGATGTACAACACTACGGCAGTTCATTGCAGTTCAATCTCGGCGACGCGGCGTTTGTGCCGTTCGCGCGCGTCAGCGCTGGCGTGCTGCGTCTTGAGCCAGACTCAGCGGCGCGGCAGGATCGCATCACGATGAGTGCGGGCGGCGGTGTGCGCTTCGGCTTTGCCGGATTGAATGCGGAGCTGTACGCGGAACAGATGGGTTTCCGTATGAATCCGGGCTCGCTCTTCGGCGTGGATACGTCGCTGATGGCAAACCCGATGACGCTGCGCAACTTCGTGTACGGCGCAGCCATCACGATCCCGTTGAGCACCATGCGTGAGGACGAGGGTAACGCCGGCGGCCTCAGCGGCTCCTCCGCGCCACTCGAGCCGTTCGTCGGCCGACTGCGGTATGCTGGTGAGCACGGCTTGCCGGATCTGGAAGTTGCCGGCCTGCGCGCTGGTATCGATTTCTCGCCAGTGTTTGGTATTCGTGGCTTTTACTGGCGTGGCTTGAACGATGATCGCGACGGTCCGGCGCCTGTTGCCGGTTACGGCGGTGAAGGTCAGTTCAATCTCTCGACTGGCCAGGGTCTGTCGCCGTTCCTGATCGTTGGTGCGGGCCAGATCGACTACAAGGACAACTTTGCGGATTCCCTTGGCGTCTCGCGCGTTGACAAGACGGCACTCATTCTGGGCGCTGGTGCGAGCTTCCGTCTCACAGACCGTCTGCGCCTCAATGGCGCGGTTCGCGACTATATCATGACGGTCGATGAAAATCTCGACAATGTTGCCAGCACTGGCGACCTCACGCACAACACCATGATCACGGCTGGCCTGACGATCAGCTTCGGTGGCAAGTCAACGCCATCGTCGGCGCAGCGGGAGCGCGAGCGTGACGCAGAACTTCGTGAGATGCGCGCCGAGCGGGATCGCGCCGAGCGTATGCGCGATCCGCGTGATCGCATGATGGATCGCGACGGCATGACCGATCGCGAACGGATGATGGAACGTGAGCGCATGATGGATCGCGACGCGCGGGTTGGTCGTATGATGGCGGACAGTGTGCGGATGTACCGTGACTCCACGATCATCCTGTCGCGCCCGAATGTGCGTGGCGGCTCACCTGACGTGCAGTGGATTACGATTCCGGTCCCGGCACAGGGCGAAATCATTCTCCGCTACGGCATGCCAGTTCGCGCCGACAGCATGACGCCTGGTCGTGACACCGTCATGATGCGTTCGGCCACCCCGCCGAGCGGCGATCTCGCGGCGCAGCTACTCGAAATCGAACGTCGCCTCACTGCTCGCATTGATGCGGTGCAGCGTCAGACCCTGACGCCGAGTGCCACGCCAAACGTTACGGTTGTCACGCCGGAGACGCGCAACATGGTGGTGCAGGATCGTAACGGTCTGCCGGTGTTTCAGCGCCTGCAGCGCACGCGTACGGCCGACCTGCGCCCGTACGTCGGATTGGGCTTTGACGACGGCGATACGCAGCTCATTCTTGGCACACGCGCAGACCTCGGCCCGATCAGCGCGGGCAGCGGCTTCAACTTTGTCCCGGAACTTGCCGTTGGTCTGGGCGGCGGTGGTACGTCGGTGCTCGCGATGGCAAACGTGCAGTACGCGTTTGGCTCGATTGGCGGCGCCAATGCCTTCCGCCCGTACGTCACGGTTGGCGGTGGCATCTATTCGCCCACCGTCCTTGGCATCAACACCTCGGTTGGTACGTCGTACCAGCTGCGCACCGGCGCTGACAAGCCGCTGCTTCTGAATGTTGAGCTGCAGGGCATCAATCTGTTCAGCAAGACGCGGATCCTTGTTGGCGTGAGCCGCACGCGATAAAGCCTGGTGACGTCTGCGGCGGTACGCGTCGCAGGCGGTGCCCACATCACAACGCGTCGCATCGTGGCTTCACTGGCCTCAGTGCGACGCGTTGTTTGTGCGGTAACTCTCGTTGTTTAGCGCAATAGCAGCGTTGGAATGGTCGACGCGCGCAACAAATCTGATGTTCGACTGCCACGGAACAGCCGCCGCAGCGGCGTGTGGCTGTACGCGCCCATGATGAGCAAGTGCGTACCGCGGTCCCGGATCGCCTTCGCAATTTCGCGTTCCGGATCCCCGGGTAGCATCAACGATTCCACGGTCATGCCCTCGTCTGACAATCGCTGGCGCGCCTTTTCCAGCTGATCGGTTCCACTGCGGGATACCTCACCAGACATCACGATGTCGCACGCGAGGCCGCGCAGCAGCGGGCTGTTCGCAATCAGTTCAATGCCACGGCGCGTCACCGCACCGCCGTCGAAGGCGATCATGGCGCGTTCTGGTCGCTCAAACGCTTCAGTGACCGCCAGGATCGGTTTGCGCAACGCGCGCACCATGCGTTCGAGATTGCGCCCAAGGTCGCGCCCCGTTGTCTCAGCGGCTTCACCGCGCCGGCCGAGGACGAATAGCTCCACACTCTGCTCCTGCTCCACCAGCGTGTCTTCAAGCTCGCCGTAGCGCTGACGAATGCTCGGGTTCTCGATACCGCGCGCGATAGCGCGATCTCGCAGTCCCGAGAGAAAGATGCGACCGGCTTCACACACCGATTTGGCGCGCGCAGACTCAGCGGCGACCAGCTGTTCGAGCAACGCTTCCTGGGGCTCCAGTCCAAGCGATCCGCTGTGATCCGCACCTGTTGCCGTTTCCTGATGTCGATCCAGGATGTAGAGAAACTCAAGCGGCAACTGCAATCCCTGTGCAGCCCACGCCGCGTAGTCGGCGACAAACTCGGCGAAGCGCGATTGGTCCACGCACGCCAGTACACGCTTGTCGTGATGAATGAGATCAGCCATGGTCAGTGTGCCCCCAGCAGTTCAACGCCGTCGCTTTTGTCGTGCAGCGCGAATCGGTCCACCATCGTGGCGCTCGCTTGATTCATTCCGAGGACTTCAACATCGGTGCCTTCACGGCGGAATTTGACCACCACTTTGTCGAGCGCGTTGATTGCCGTGATGTCCCAGAAATGCGCGCGCGATACGTCAATACGAACGCGCTCAATCACTTCTTTGTAATCAAAGGACGCAATGAAACGATCGGCGGAAGCGAAGAATACCTGTCCCACCACCTGATACTCGCGGGCGCGACCTTCGTCGGTCGTTGACGTGCCAACATACAGCAGCTTGCCCACTTTGTTGGCAAAGAAGAAGCCACTCAGCAGTACACCAACCAGCACGCCCTTGGCCAGGTCATGCGTGGCAACCACCACGATGACGGTCGATACCATCACGATGCTGGAGCTCATCGGATGCGTACGCAGTCCGGTCACCGAGGACCAACTGAAGGTGCCGATCGAGACCATGATCATCACGGCCACGAGCGCGGCCATGGGAATGCGTGCGACCCAGTCGCCGAGCAACAGGATCATGGTGAGCAGCAATACGCCGGCCGCCAACGTTGAGAGGCGACCGCGCCCACCGGACTTCACGTTGATCACCGATTGACCGATCATCGCGCAGCCCGCCATGCCACCCACGAGGCCCGCCGCAATGTTGGCGATGCCTTGCCCCTGACACTCGCGATTCTTGTTGCTGCTCGTGTCGGTCAAATCATCGACGATCGTTGCCGTCATCATGGATTCGAGCAAACCAACGGCCGTCAGCGTGAGTGAGACTGGCAGAATGATCTGCAGTGTTTCCCACGTGAGCGGCACGTTGGGCCAGGCGAAGAACGGCAAACTGTCTGGCAGTGCGCCCATGTCGCCCACCGTGCGTACGTCAAGCCCAAGCCATATGGCGATGCCGCTCAGCGCCACAATGCACACAAGCGGTGAAGGAATGGATTTGGTGAGGTACGGAAACAGGTAGATGATGCCGAGCCCGCCAGCGATCATGCCCAATCCGATCGTGTTCGCGAGTGCGATCTCGGGGATCTGCGCGAGAAAAATCAGTATGGCGAGTGCATTTACAAATCCGGTAATGACAGAGCGCGATACGAATCGCATGAGCGAGCCAAGGCGCAGCCAACCCGCGATGATTTGCAGTACACCCGTTAGCACCGTTGCGGCCAGCAAATACTCTAGCCCGTGATTCTTGACGAGCGTGACCATGAGCAACGCCATGGCGCCGGTCGCCGCGGAGATCATGCCGGGTCGACCACCAACGAAGGCGATGACGGTGGCGATCATGAACGACGCGTACAGACCAACCTTCGGATCAACGCCGGCGATAATGGAGAACGCGATTGCCTCAGGGATCAGCGCGAGTGCGACCACGAGACCAGCCAGCAGGTCGTTGCGTACGTTGGAGAACCAATCGAGGCGGATTGTTTTCAGGGCCATAAGCAATACGGATCTGCACGCGACGATCAGTCCCGATCAGTCGCCGGGTGTCATCGTAAACGCGGATATGAAGTAGGGGCGCCGAGGGGCGCTGAGCGGCACCGACGCTCTAACAGCGTTCGGTGCGGCGGCCGCGAATTCAGGGCGGCGTGGGGCGCGACAGGGTGCGCGCGGCTTCAAAAACTGACGTATTTACCAGCATAGCTTCTAAATATTGTCAAGAATCAGGTAGTACGCAACCGTGATTGAGAGTGCGCGATCGAAGTCGTATCATGAGCGTTATGACTGTACTCCTGCCGCGCGTCGGTGTTGGTGCCCTCGTGGTGCGTGACGCGCGCATCCTGCTCGGCCGCCGCCTCGGCGCGCACGGTGCCGATAGCTGGGCGCCTCCTGGCGGACATCTCGAGTTTGGCGAATCAATCGAGCAATGCGCCGCGCGCGAACTGCGTGAAGAAGCTGGTCTGGTGGCCAACACGGTCGCGCTCGGGCCGTACGTGAACACGGTGTTCTCGGCAGAATCGCTGCACTACGTCACGCTCTTTACCATCATGCGTGACGCTGAAGGAACGCCGCAGGTTCTCGAACCACACAAGTGCGCCGAGTGGCGCTGGTTTGCGTGGTCAGAGCTTCCGGAGCCGCTCTTTCAACCGCTCGCGACGTTGCGGGCCACAGGATTCGTGCCATGAACGTTCGTGCGCTGTTGAGCCAAGCACCAAACAAGTGCGCCAAATGGCGCTGGTTTGCGTGCTCGGCGCTGCCGGCGCAGTTGCCCTCCTTCGTGTTCTTCGTGCTTTCGTGTCCTTCCCGCCGCAGTTCCCACGGCACGCGGAGCACCTTCGCTTCATCGACCACACGACCGTTTCCGATGTGACGCGCGCCGCCTGCGAGCGTTGTCGTTGGCGCAGGTGGAGGGCACCGGAAGACGCGAAGAGCGCGAAAGACGCGACCGCTCAAGAATTTGAGAGGAGCGGCGTGTTCAACGAGGTGGGTTGTAGCCACGTGCACTGCTTCGCGTTTTTCGCGCTCTTCGCGTCTTCCGGTGCCCTTCACATGCACCGAAGGCCAACTTTGCGACGAGCACCAACGCCGATCCAACGCCCAGCGGCCAAGCGCCCTAGGCAATCACACTGAGCGCCAACGGCCGTACCCGCACATCAAGCACCGCGCCGCTCGCTTTGTACAACTCCCCATCCGCCTGATACAACGGCGGCTCCGCAAACCGTAGCGTCACGCGCTGCTGCTGCGCATACCGCACCTCCGCCGCCAGCACATGTCGACCAAACGGCGCGCCGCCAAACAACTGCGCGCGTCGCAGCGGTGATGCATCCGAGATCGCCACCAGATCCAGCGCCCCGTCACTCAGCGACGCGTCTGGCGCAATGCGAAACGTGCCACCGAACCATTGCCCATTCGCAATCACAACCGTGAGCCAACGCGTGGCGTGCCCCCCTCCGGTGTCTGCAGCGGCGACGAGTGTGTCCGATTTCTCGGCGGCGGCCACGTCCACCTCCGCCGCGAATCCGCGATAGCTGAACAACTGCCCAAGCGCGGTCACGGCGTACAACACATCACCGCGTAGCCATCGCGCGTTCAGCGTGCGCTCCAGCACCGCCACATCAAACCCAACGCCCGCCGCGTTTACGAACACGCGACCGTCAATTTCGCCCACATCAATGCGCCGCACCTCACGCATGGCAATCCGTTCGGCCATCGCCGCATAATCAAACACCGGCGCGCCCAGCGACTTCGCCAGATCGTTTCCAGTACCCGCACCGAGAATCGCCAGCGCCGTATCACCACCGCTCTCGACCAGTGCTGCCGCAACGCGCGAAATCGTACCATCACCGCCGAGCACAACAAGCGTGCTCACCCCATCAGCCACTGCGTCGCGCGCAAGCCGCGATTCATCACCCGCGCTCCGCGTGGTCACCACATCAAACGGCCCAACACGCGCGAGCGCATGTTGGGCCGTTTCCAGACGGCGGAGCGCGCGACCGCGCCCCGCCGCCGGATTCACCAGCAGTCGAACCGGTGCGCTCAGTGTCACACCTTGTGTGAAGCCAACTGACGCAGCACGTAGTGCAGAATGCCACCGTGTGCGTAGTACTGCAGTTCCTCGGGCGTATCAATGCGGCAGCGCACGTTGAACGTGGCCACCGATCCATCACCACGCGTTGCGTGCACCGTTAACGTGGCGCGATGCGTGAGTGACGCATCAAGTCCCGCAATCGTGAACGACTCAAAGCCGGTCAATCCCAAGGTCTGCCGCGTCTGCCCATCGGTAAACTCAAGCGGCAGCACACCCATGCCCACCAGATTCGAACGGTGAATACGCTCGAACGACTCGGCAATCACCGCGCGCACGCCGAGCAGCGCCACACCTTTGGCCGCCCAGTCGCGCGACGAACCGGTGCCGTACTCTTTGCCTGCAATGATCATGAGCGGTGTGCCCGCCGCCTGCCACTCCATGGCCGCGTCGTACAGCGCCACGGCGTCACCGCCAGGCGTCGTCGCCGTCCACCAGCCTTCCTTGCCCGGCGCGAGCTCATTCTTAAGCCGGATGTTCGCGAGCGTGCCACGCATCATCACTTCATGATTACCGCGACGCGAACCGTATGAGTTAAAATCGGCGCGCTCCACACCCTGCGACTGCAACCACTTACCCGCGGGCGACGCTCCAGCGATGGCACCTGCGGGCGAGATGTGATCGGTGGTAATCGAGTCGCCGTACATGCCAATCACGCGCGCGCCAGCGATTGGCTGTACACCGGGTGGCGTCATCGTCATGCCTTCAAAGTACGGCGGATGCTGTACGTACGTGGAAGATTCGCTCCACGTGTACCGATCGCTGCTCGGCGCATTGATCTGCTGCCACAGTGCGTCTCCGTCAAACACATTGGCGTACTGCTCCGTGAACTGCTCGCGCTTCACACTGGTCAGAATCGTATCCTGTACCTCCTGCGCGCTTGGCCACACATCGCGCAAGAACACCGGACCGTTGGCACCAACACCGAGCGGCTCGGTGGCAAAGTCAATGTCCATGCGACCCGCGAGTGCGTACGCAACAACCAGTGGCGGTGATGCCAGATAATTGAAGCGCGTAAGCGGATTCACACGGCCTTCAAAGTTACGGTTGCCCGAAAGCACCGCGGCCACGTTGAGTTTGCCCGCCTCAATCGCATCGGTAATCGGCTCCGGCAGCGGACCCGAGTTGCCAATGCAGGTGGTGCAGCCGTAGCCCACGGTGTTGAAGCCGAGTGCATCTAGCGCTGGTGTGACGCCGGCTTTGTTGAAATATTCGGTCACCACCTTGGAGCCTGGCGCGAGCGACGTCTTCACCCACGGCTTGCTGCGCAATCCCTGCGCCACGGCCTTCTGCGCAAGCAGTCCCGCGGCCAGCATCACGCTCGGGTTCGACGTGTTCGTGCACGACGTGATTGCGGCAATCACCACATGGCCGTGATTCATCGTGAACTGTTCGTCGCGATACGAACACGCAACGCCGGAATCAACGGTGTCGACCGGTGCACCTTCTGCAACCATGCTCGCTTCGGCACTACCGGGTGCCGGTTTCGCCGCCGCCACAGCGGGCGTGAGCTGCGACGCCAACTGCTGCGCCAATGCTTCGCGAAACATCTTCTTGGATGCCGAGAGCGGCACACGATCCTGCGGACGCTTGGGTCCCGCAAGGCTCGGCTCAACGGTGCTGAGATCAAGCGCGAGCGTGTCCGTAAACTCCGGATCCGGTTGATCATCGGTGCGGAACAGTCCCTGCGCCTTGCAGTACGCTTCCACCAGCTCAACCTGTTCTTCGCTGCGGCCGGTGAGACGGAGATACTTGAGCGTTTCCGCGTCAACCGGGAAGAAGCCCATCGTGGCCCCATACTCCGGTGCCATGTTCGCAATCGTGGCACGATCCGCGAGCGACAACGACGAGATGCCGGGTCCGTAGAACTCAACAAACTTGCCCACGACTTTTTTCTTGCGCAGCATCTCGACGCACGTGAGCACGAGATCTGTCGCGGTCGCGCCCGCAGGCAGCTTGCCGTGCAAACGGAACCCCACCACTTCCGGCACCAGCATCGACACCGGCTGCCCAAGCATCGCGGCTTCGGCTTCAATGCCACCGACACCCCAGCCGAGCACACCGAGACCATTGATCATGGTCGTGTGCGAGTCGGTGCCGACGAGTGAATCGCAGTACGCGAGGGTCTCACCGTCCTGCGCCATCGTGAAGACGACGTGCGCCAGATACTCGAGATTCACCTGATGGCAAATTCCCGTGCCCGGCGGCACGACGCGGAAGTTGTTCAGCGCCTGCTGTCCCCACTTCAGAAACTCGTAGCGCTCGGTGTTGCGCTCGAACTCTTTTTCTACGTTCAGGAGCGCCGCAGCCTCGGTGCCATATTCGTCTACCTGCACGGAGTGATCGATGACCAGATCCACCGGCTGCAGCGGATTGATGCGCGTGGGATCACCGCCAAGCTTGACAATCGCATCACGCATGGCCGCGAGGTCCACCACGCACGGCACGCCCGTAAAGTCTTGCAGCAGGACGCGAGCCGTGCGGAACGCGATTTCCTTGTCAACGGGACGCGTAACATCCCAGCGTGCCAGACTTTCAATGTCGCTGCGATGCACGAAGGCGCCGTCTTCACCACGCAGCAGATTCTCAAGCAGAATCTTGAGCGAGAAGGGAAGGGAGGCGACGCGATTGCCGTCGAGCGTTTCGAGCGCGCCGAGACGGTAGTACGAGTACGACCGCGAACCCACTGAGAGTGAGGCGCGGCTGCCGAACGAGTTGGGATGTGTCATGAGGCACGAGAGTACGGCGTGCGGAACCCTTCGGGTGTCCGTCACGGCGTCCGGAGTGGAGCCACTCACCGCCCAGTCCGGGCAACCCGCGGTCGCGGCGAGGCTATGTGTAATGTAGTGGCCCGACGCAACTCTCGGCCAACTGGATGCCGCGACGTGCGTGACGGAGCGCGCGACTGCTCAGCCAACGCCCACCTGGGCCAGTGCAGATGGCGGCGTGAGCTGCCGCTCGCGACTCCGTACCGTAATGGCGCCGGTCGGACACTGCCGGACAAACGAGCCGTCGGCCGGGCTCCATTCCAGGTTAGGGGTGGTGGCGAACGCCTTGCCACTGGCGTCGATGGCCATCAAGTGCGGTGCCTGCGCCACGCACTGGCCGCAGCCAACGCAAGCGTCGCGGTTCACACTGATCGAGACACGACGTCGTGGAAATATCCCGCCGCGCGCACCGAGCACCTTGTCAAAATCCCCCAGCGCCTCGCGCATGGCATCGTAACCAAGTTGCAACAACTCGGCGGTGTGCTGAAATCCAAACCAGGAGATGTGTGAGACTCGAGGACGCACCAGCAGCATCGGCGGCCCCTGCCAACGTTCCAGCACGCGGGACTGCAGTGCGTGCATCATGAGTGTCGCCGCGCGCATATACACCGACGCGAACCCCTGTTGCGCAATGCCTGCCGCGGCCGGCACGTCTCCGATTCCTACGTCGATCGCAATCACCGCGTCGACACCGAGCGATGCAATACTGACGGGCAGATTATCCGTGGTGCCACCATCAATGCACGGGCGCCCATTCACCATGCCAGGCGGAAAAAATCCGGGCAGCGCACACGATGCATAGACCGCATCACGCACACTGACATCACGCAGGCCGGGCGTTCCCCACACAACTTCCATACCCTGCTCAATGTCAACCGACGTCACAAGCAACGGCGTGCGCAGCTCCGCGAACGTGCCTTCCGGCACCACGTGATCGCACAGTGCGCGCAGCGGTGCTTCGAGATAGATGGACCGCGATTGCATGCGGTCCATAAGCATGCCCATGTGATTGATGCGAAACAGATCCTTGCGACGCAGCGCGATCGCTCGCTCGGCCATGGTGTGCACGTCCATTCCACCCGCCGCCGCGGCCGCGACCAACGCCCCAATGCTGGAACCCGCGTACACGCTCGGCTGAATGCCCTGCTCCGCGAGCGCACGGAGTGCACCGATGTGTGCAAAACCCTTGAGTGCGCCGCCGCCGAGCACAAGCGCCAAACGAGGACTGGTGGCGGCCGTCATGCGGGGAGGGTCAGGCGCTGGTAGATTGCGAACATGCGAATTCTGCTGGTGGAAGACGACGCCGATCTGCGAGAAACAGTGTCGGCCTACCTGCGGGCGACGGGCTTTGCCGTGGACGCTGTCGCCACAGGGAAGATGGCGCTCGTGCAGGCTGCCGTCAGCCCCTTTGACGCAATCGTGCTTGATGTGTTGCTGCCGGATACGGACGGCTTCACGGTGTGTCGGTCGCTGCGCGCACGTGGGAACGCGTCGCGGATTCTCATGGCCACGGCGCGCGACGCGGTGGAAGATCGCATCGCCGGACTTGATGGTGGCGCCGACGATTATATCGTGAAGCCCTACGCGCTGGGCGAGCTGGTCGCGCGACTGCGCGCGCTGTTGCGGCGGCCCATCGAGGGGCTGCCTGCGCACCTGGTGGTTGGTGATCTCCGACTGGACCCCGCCACGCGCACAGCGGCGCGCGGCGCACGCGCGATTGCGCTCACCACCAAAGAATTCGCCGTGCTGGAAGTGTTGATGCGCCGCGCGGGCACCGTGGTCACACGTGAGCGACTGAGTCAACACGCGTGGGATGACAACTTTGATCCCGCCAGCAATGTGATCGATGTGTACATCGCACGCTTGCGCCGAAAAATTGATCAGGACAGCGACCAGCCGCTGCTCGAAACGGTTCGCGGCGCAGGCTACCGGCTGGGGCACACGATGGCGGGCGCCACAGCGCGCCAGAGTTAACGGTGCACTCCACTCCACGCCCTCGCCTTCGTACACGTCTCATCGCATGGTACGCCGGCTCGCTGTGCGTCGTGCTGCTGGCCGCCGCCGCGTCAACGCGGTATATGGTGCGTCGTACGCTGGATCGCGCGCATGATGAAAGTGTGGTGTCGTCTATTGAACTGTTTCGCCAGTTCTTTCGCGTGGAGATCGCCGAGTATCGGTCGGTGGACGCGACGCTTGCACACATCGCCAGTGAGCTGGTGTTTGAAGACCGCGTCATCGATGTGCATCGGCCCGACGGTTCGCTCTTTATCGCACCGGGCGCGCCGCAGGTGTCGTCTCACATTGCATTGCGGCTGCCAGTTCGCGATGTGTCGGTGCCGCTTGATCCCGCGTTGGCACCAGGTTGGACGATCAACTTGCACGCCAGTACCGCGACGCTCGACGCGGCCGCGCGTCGCGTCGACCTCTGGCTACTGGGTGGCATTCCGCTGGTCGTGAGTGTGGCGGCGCTGCTCGGTTGGTGGTTGGCCGGTCGCGCGCTGCGACCGATCGGCCGCATGGCGGCGGAAGCTCGTACGCTCGACGTGCGCGCCGGATCGCGCCTGACGTTGCAATACCCCGACGACGAGCTTGGTCGGTTTGGAGCCAGCTTCAACGCCGTGCTCGATCGCCTCGATCTGGCCCTCAGTCAACAGCGACGATTTCTGACTGACGCTGCACATGAGCTTCGCACACCAATCGCGCGACTCCGGTCTCGCACGGAGCTGGGGCGCATGTCCTTGGCGCGCTCATCCACAGATCAGGCGCGTGGTGTGGCCGACGAAACACTCGGCGCGTTGGAGCGTGAACTTCGCGCGACCTCGGAAGTGGTTGGCGGGCTCCTGTCGCTGGCGCGTGCGGAATCCGGCGCCAACGTGCTCACGCTTGCACACGGATTTGTGGACGATGTGGTCAGCGACGAGTTGCCGCGTTGGCAGGAATCGGCCAGCGCCTCCGGCATGACAATCGTACTCGGAGACTTTGAAGAAGTCGCGGCGGTCTTTGACGCGTCGCTGGTTCGCCAGCTGATTGCACTCCTGCTCGACAACGCCGTGAATTACGGTTCGGCAGGCGATACGATCACCGTGCACTGTACCGCGGAGCGGGATGACGTTCGCCTGATCGTGGAAGATGAGGGGATCGGCATTCCCGTAGCCGAGCGCGCCGCCGTTTTCGCGCGCTTTCATCGGGCGGCGGAGGCGCGAGAACATCGTGCCGATGGGAGTGGACTCGGTTTGGCGCTGGCACAGTGGATCGTGGAGCAACACGGCGGCACTATCGTGGCCAAGGACCGGGCCGACGCACGGGCCGGCGTGGCGATCGTTGCGGAATGGCCGAGGGAAATCGCCGCGCCTGTTTTCAGTCGAGCTGTGCGCGCGTAATTGGCGGTGCGTCAAAGCTGGACACACGCGCTGTGGCCGACGCGGTCATGGCCGGCACATTGGTAATGCGATCAGCGGTTTCCCAGGCTGTGCGAAGCTGCTCAAGCGTGCGAGCCGCGCCGAGGAAATCGCCGCTGCACACCGCGCGTTCGCACCAATCGTAGATGCCGACAATTCCGCCGGCAGACGGCGAGTCGCACGGATGCGCCGCCTGCAACAGCGCGATCGAGCGATAGGCGCGGGAGGCGTTGCGAGCACGGCACGCACTGATGGCCTGATCGTAAGCCGACAGGAGCAGTTGCAGCGGAGAAGCCGAAGAAGCGGTAGTTGGGCGCATAGGACTAGAAAGTGCGGCAGCGTTCGGTGCGTCATCGCGACGCGGGAGGTGGGGAGAGCGACGCGTATCGCCCTGCCTTAGGTATTCGGCTTGAAGCCACGCAGACTTTAGCGTTCATCGAGGGTTCATGTTCGATCTGTACATTGCCCGTCATGAGTCATCTCCCCCAATCGAAACGGACTCGACGCGGTGTGGCGCTTCTCGCCTGCGTGGTGCTGATAAGCGCTTCGGCGACGCTGGTGCTGGCGCAGGGTGGGTCGAACACGAGCGGCAGCGAGCTCACCCTTCGAACGGTGCTCCGACTCGCGCAGCAGCAATCGCCGGCCTTGCAACGAGTTGACGCGCAGGCGGACATGGCATTCGGCACCTTGCAGACGAGCGCGCAATGGCCGAATCCGACGCTCGAATATCGCCGGGAGAATCTCGGCTCCCCGCTTCTGCCCGACGAATTTGTCACGGCGTACGTTCCAATCGATTTGACGGGACGCCGCATCCGGCTGGCGCGCGCCACGGATCAGGCGCGGAGTCGAGTGGGATTTGAACAACGGGCCGCTCGCCGTGATGTCGAGCTCGAGATCACGCGTGCCTGGGTCGAAGCGCTGCTGTCGACGGGTCTGCGCGAAACGCTGCAGGGCCAAAAACTTGCCGTTGACGAGATTGCGCGTGTGGATTCCCAACGGGCGCGTGAGGGTGTGGTGGCGGAAGCCGTGGCGATGCGGTCGCGCGTTGAGGCGAACCGTTTGGCGCACGAAGTCGCGGTGGCCGAGTCACGAGCCTCGCGCGCGCGACATGCACTGGCCACGTTGATTGGCGTTGCATCCGAGGCGTTGCCGGCGCTGCCGCGCATCGCCGACGCGGCGGTGTCGGAGCTGCGCGTCGACATCCCCGTGTCCGATGATGCCGAGCTGATTGCTCGTGCACGGCGCGATCGAGCGGACTTTACGGCATCCAGCATTGCCGTGGAGGAAGCCATTCTCCGGCGGCGCGCTGAACGCACTGGATTTCTAGGAGACTGGCAGCTGCAGGGCGGCACCAAGCGCACCAGCGGATTCATGACGGGTCAGGTGGGATTAGCGGTGCCGCTCCCGCTGTTCAACCAGAGTAGCGGGGCGCGTCTGCAATCGAGCGCCGCTGAACGCGATGCGCTCGCCCTCCAGCGCGTGCTTGAGCTGCAGCTTGTGGCCGACGTGCGTACCGCCGCTGATGACCTGCGCCGACTGCAGCGCCTCGGCGATGTGCTGCAACAATCGCCGAGTCTGGCGGACGACATTTCCGCGAGTGCGCGCGTGAGCTACACCGAAGGAAATATGACGCTACTGGAACTACTCGACGCGCACCGCGCCGCCACTGATGCGGCGCGCACGATGCAACAGTTTCACGCTGACCTGCTGCTTGCGCACGCCACGCTCGCGCGTGCAATCGGCGCTCCTCTCGTGTCCGAGAATTCTCCGTGATGATGCATTCGCTCACCAGATCAATGTTCGGGGCGGCGCTCGCTGTCGCGGTGCTTGCATGTAGCGCCGAGGCCCCACCGGAAGACGTCACTGCTGCGGGCGCGACGCTTGATACTGCGCTGCTAAGCGCTGAATCCGTTGCGATTGCGAACTTCGGGCTCGACACCGCCCGCGTGGTGCCGTGGTCGTCTACGGTGAGTGCGCCCGCGCGCGTCACGCTTGACCCAACGCGACATCAAACGCTCGGCAGTATCACGGAGGGACGAATTACGCGTGTGCTGGTACGCGTCGGTGATGCGGTTCGGGCGGGCGATATCGTCGTGGCAATTCATTCGCACGAAATTATGGACGCGCGCAGCGGGGTGGTGCGCGCTGAGTCACAGTTGCGGACCGCGACCGCGGAACGAGATGCTGCGCAGATCGCCGTGCAACGCGCCGAACGACTGTTGGCGGCGCGCGCGATGGGTCAGGCCGATATGGAGCGCGCTCGAGTTACCCTCACTGCTGCGCACGCTCGATTCGATGAAGCGCAGGCGGAAACAGAACGCGCTCAAGGCCTGATTGAGCATCTGCTCGGCGACGGACCGATCCCCGCGAATCTTGATCCGCACGAGGTGCTGATTCGCTCGCCAATGAACGGCGTGGTAACGGAACGGACCGCGGTGCCTGGTACGGTGGTATTGCCTGGTGACCCGCTGCTTGCGGTGGCGGACCCCCGCGCCTTGCAACTGGAGTTGCGACTCACCGATCGGCAGATGGTGGGCGTGTCCACGGGCGATTCGATTCGATTTACACTCGTGGGAACCGAAGATGCGGATGCCAGCGGTACGGCTCGCGTGATTCGTGTGTCGCCCGTGCTTGATCAGGAGACGCGCACAACCGTCGTGGTCGCGGCGATTACGCGCGCGCCCGTCGGAACCCGCGCCGAGCGTTTTGCGACCGCGGTGTTGCGTTCGAGTTCGGATGGCGAGGCCCTCGTTGTGCCCGCACAGGCGATACAATCGCTGGCCGGCGATACCGTGGTGATTGTGGCCGAACAGCGCGGCGAGGGGCTGCACATTGTGGCGGTGCCCGTGCGCGTGGGACGTCGTGATGCCGTGCACGCCGAAATTCTGATTGGGCTTGAAGCCGGGCGCGTTGTGATCGCGCGCGGTGCGACGATTGCACGCGCCGAGCTGCTCAAGCGTCGCGAAGGAGCGGGTGGTGCAGAACACTGATCCGCATGCGTTACCGGAACAACCAGCGCGTGCGGCGTTGACTGAGGACGCGGAGGGCATTCACCGCTCGGCGCTGGCGCGTTTGGTTGGCACCGCCATGGCCCGCCCCGTTCTGGTGCTGCTGGTCGTTGCGGTGTGCGTGGTGGCCGGCGTGTTGGCGTTCCTGCGGTTGCCGTTCGATGCGTTTCCGGATCTTACCGGTGTACGCGTGGAAGTAATCACCGAGGCGCGCGGTTACGCCGTTGAAGAAGTTGAGCAGCTGGTCACGTATCCTATTGAGTCCGTGCTCATGGGAGTGGAAGGAGCGGAGCAGGTGCGCTCTACCTCCAAAGCCGGCCTCTCATTGGTGACCATTGCGTTTGCTGACGGCACCGATCTCTACCACGCGCGCACGCTTGTCACGCAGCGACTTGGCGACGCCAAAGCCGAGCTTCCCGATGGGGTCTCGCCGCTGCTCGGTCCGGTGTCTACGCCGTTGGGCGAGTTGTATCAGTATGTCGTGGAAAGTGATTCGCTTACGCTGACGGAGCTCAAGGCGCTGCACGACTACGTGATCCGACCACGGCTGCGCAGTGTGCCTGGTGTGAGCGAAGTGAATTCGTGGGGCGGACTGATTGAGCAGGTGCAGGTGCAGGTCAACCCGGCGGCGTTGGCGGCGTATTCGCTCACGCTGGACGATGTGCACGATGCGCTGGCCAACAACTCCGTGGCCTTTGGTGGATCGTATGTCGAGAGCGAGGGTGAGCGATGGACGTTGCGTGGGCTCGGGCGTGTCGAAGCCGCCGATGATCTGCTGGCGGTCCTGATTCGCTCAGTGAATGGCGTGTCCGTACGCATCAGCGATGTGGCCACCGTCGAAGTGGGATCGCTGCCGCGTTTCGGTGCGGTTTCGCGCGACGGCACACACGCCACCGTGGCTGGCATGGTGTTGAAGCGCAAGGGTGAAGACTCGCGGCGCGTGATTACGGGTGTGCTCGAACGACTGGATGACGTGCGTGCCGCGCTGCCGAGTCACGTCAAGATCACCCCGTTTTACGACCAGAGCGCGTTGGTCACGCGAACCACGCACACGATTCTGAGCAACCTGACGCTTGGTGGCGTGCTGGTGGTCGCCGTGCTGTTTCTGTTTCTGCGCGATGTGCGCGCGTCGTTACTTGTTGCGAGCGTTATTCCGCTCAGCATGCTCATTGCCTTCGCCGCCATGTGGGCCACGGGTGCGTCGGCAAATCTGATGAGTCTTGGCGCGTTGGACTTCGGATTGCTGGTCGACGGCGCGATTGTGATGGTCGATCAATTCGTGCGACAGTTTGAGGGACCAAACTCCGTCGCGGCCGCGGGCGTGACGGTTGAGCAGCGACAGGCGCGACTGCGCCGCGCGGCTGTCGAAGTCGCCCGTCCGGTTTTGTTCGGCGTGTCGATTATTGTGGCGGTGTACTTGCCCATCTTTGCGCTCGGCGGGATGGAAGGGCGCATGTTCCGGCCCATGGCGTTCACGGTCGTGGTGGCCGTGCTCGCCTCGCTGGCTCTCGCGCTGACGTATGTGCCGGCAATGGCGGCGCGCGTACTGAAGCCAGTGGCCCGAAAGCCGTCCGCAGGATTTGAACGTTTGGAGAGATCGTACGGGCGTGCGCTCGAACGCAGCCTGAGCCAACCTCGACTTGTGGTCGGCGCGTCAGTCATGCTGATCGCCGGCTCTCTCGTGCTGCTGCGCAACACGGGCACAGAGTTCATGCCGCGTCTTGATGAGGGTGCAATCCTTGTGAACACGCGGCAGCTACCGAGTACATCGCTGGAAGAAGCGATGCACCTGGCTGCGGCCGCTGAGCGCATCATCAAACAGTTCCCGGAAGTGATCACCACCATTACCAAGCAAGGACGCCCGGATCTCGCCACCGAAGCGATGGGGCTGTTTGAAGGCGATATGTATGTGCCGCTGCATCCGCGCGACACGTGGACCACGGCGAAGACACGGGAAGGACTGGTGGCCGCGTTTGATTCGGCGTTGCGTGTGATCCCAGGACTCGATGTCGCGTTTACGCAGCCCATGGCCATGCGACTCGATGAAGCGGAAAGCGGCATCAAGACCGATCTCGGGGTCAAGATTTTTGGTGCCGACCTCGAGCTGATTCACGCCGTGGCGGAGCGAATCCGCGCGGTCGTTGCAGGTGTGCCGGGCGCTGCTGATGTCATGGTGGAAGTAAGCGAGGGCGCGGGAGAGCTGCGCATCACACCAGATCGCAACGCGCTGGCGGCCTACGGCATCAGCATTGAGGATCTGCGTGCGGCGGTGGACTACAGCACGGCACGTCGCACTGCGGCAGAGTTGGTGATCGGTCCGCGGCGCGTACCGATTGCGGTGGTGCTCCCGGCCGCGCAACGCAGCGATCGCGAATCGCTGAACAATCTGCCGCTGCGGGCAGCGAGTGGCGCGATCGTGCCGCTCGGCGCCGTCGCAACACTCACGTATGGCGAAGGGCCCGAGCTGATCGGTCACGAAGACGCGCAACGTCGAACGCTGGTGGTGGCCAATGTGCGCGGTCGCGATCTCGGAGGTTTTGCCAGTGACGTGCAACAGCGCGTCGCCGATGCGATCGTGCTGCCGGCCGGCGTCTTTCTGGAGTGGGGTGGACAATACGAGAACCAGCAGCGGGCCATGCAGCGACTGGAGCTGGTGGTGCCGGCCGCGATTCTTCTGATCGTGCTGCTGCTCTACGCGGCGTTCGGCTCGTGGGGGCAGTCCGTGCTAGTCCTGGCCAACGTTCCGTTTGCGCTCGTTGGCGGCGTTGCCGCACTCTGGCTGCGCGGGCTCAACTTGAGTTTGTCGGCGAGTATCGGTTTCATCGCGCTATTTGGAATCGCCGTGCTCAATGGTGTCGTGCTCGTTGAGCATCTGAATCACCTGCGACACGTGGAGCACGATCTTGAGCGCCGCGTGCGCAAGGGGGCCAGAGATCGACTGCGCCCGGTGCTGATGACGGCGCTTGTCGCGAGCCTCGGTTTTGTGCCGATGGCGCTTTCAGATGGCGCGGGCTCGGAAGTGCAGCGGCCGCTGGCGTCGGTGGTGATTGGCGGGCTGCTTACGTCGACGTTGCTCACGCTGTTCGTGCTTCCAGTGCTGTATCGCTGGCTGGAAGCACGAACGGCGAAGCGTGGAGCGCTGGGTTAACGCACCAGGCCGTAAATGCCCCACAGCGTGAAGCCGGCGCCACCGAGAACGATCAGGTCGCCCGGTGCGTCGTCTACTTCTGAGCCAATGATCATGGCCGCGAGGCCCACAACCACAAAGGCGATCGATGCGCGGCGGCTCGGCGCGCGCTGCATCATAAGCTCGTTCGCATTGGTATTGACCTGATCACGCGATGCCGCCGGAATGAAACGCACTTCACCACGCTGCATGAGCGGACCCGCCATGTTCACGCGAGCCGAAGCACCGGCCGTTTCCGCGTTGGAAGCAACGGTCGTTTCCACGACGGACACAACCGCAGATGCCGTCGCGTTCTGCCCACCAGTCGTTTCCTGAGCTGACACCGTTGAGGCAAACAGTGCGGTCGCGGCGAAGGCGACGCCGGTGACAAACCAGCGACGATGGTCGGGGCGGACGGCGGCACGCGATGTGAACTGAGCCACGTAAAACTCCTTAAGCTGAGAGATTAAGCCAACACCGGGAGTCGCCCACACCGCATGGAATGGGCGCCGGTGATAACATCCATAGGACACTGTCCGTGCGCCAGTAGTTCCGGTGTTCCATCGTATCCACGTTGCAAATACACATGTTATGTGCGCTGCATCACTAAACGCTGATCCGCTGCTCGCCTTTCGCGACGAGTTTCCAATTCTCGAACGCTCCACGTATCTCGTGTCCAACTCACTGGGCGCGATGCCGAGAAGTGTGCCCGCGCAGCTGGCGGAATACGCGCGTCAGTGGGGCGAGCGCGGCGTACGCGCGTGGGCCGAGGGCTGGTGGGACATGCCCATACGCGTGGGAGACATTGTTGCTCCGCTCATGGGAGCGGCACCTGGTGAAGTGGCCATGATGCCCACGGTCACGCAGGCCATGAGCTCGGTGCTCTCGTCGCTGGACTTCCCGGCACAACGCAATCGTGTGGTCATGACCGCGCTGGATTTTCCCTCGGTTCGTTACGCCTACAACGCATTGGCACCACGCTTCGGCGCCGAGATTGTGGTGGTGCCGAGCGATGATGGTGTGCGAATTGAAACCGAGCGCGTGCTCGAGGCCATCGATGAACGCACGCGGCTGGTGGCGATTTCGCACGTGCTGTTCAAGTCGGCGTACATTCTCGATGTTGCCGCGATTTGTCGTCGCGCCAAAGAAGTGGGAGCGGTGGTGGCGCTCGACGCCTATCACTCGGTGGGTGTGATTCCGGTGGATGTGCACGCGCTTGGTGTGGATTTTCTTGCGGGCGGCGTACTCAAGTGGCTCTGCGGAGGACCGGGTGGCGCCTTCCTGTATGCCTCGCCAGAGGCCAGTGCGCGGTTTGCGCCCGCGACGACTGGTTGGCAGGCGCATCGCACACCGTTCGCATTCGATCCGCAAATGCACTACGCCGACGGCGCCTGGCGCTGGCTCGGTGGAACGCCCACCGTTCCCGCACTGTTCGCGGGGCTTGACGGCCCCAAGCTGGTGCATCAGGCGGGCATGAGCGCCGTTCGCGAGAAAAGCATGCGGCAAACGTCGCGGCTGATCGCACTGGCCGATGAACACGGCTGGACGGTAAACGCACCGCGCGAACCGGAACGGCGCGGTGGCACGGTCGCGTTCGATATGCCGAACGCGTCGGAGATCTCACAGGCGCTGCTCGCGCGCGACGTGGTAATCGACTATCGGCCGGGGGCAGGAATTCGGGTCGCGCCACACTTCTACACGACCGACGCGGAGGTGGAGCGCGTGGCGTACGAGATCGATGACATTGTCGCCACCGACGCATGGCGCGCCTTTACGGGACAGAAGCGGACGGTGACGTGATCGGACGCTGTGGCAAAATCAAGGCGGTTCGCACGCTGGCGCGGTTCGCGTACTCACCACAGTTTTCACTGCAGGATTCCTCCAACCCGTCGCGACATGAGCGCTTCGAGCACGCCGCCGAAAAAGCTTCGCAAGCAGTACAGCAATAACACGTATCCCCTCGTGGTCTTGAAGTTCGAAGACGGGCACGAGATCAAGATTTATCAGGGCAAGGGGAAGCTCTTCGACGCGTGGCCTGGTGAACGTGTGAAAATCATGGTGGTCCATGACACGTCCGCGAAAGAGTGGGAACTCGTGGAAACACGAACCGGTGATATGTTCGACGACGCACCAGTTGACGCGTGAGCATTCGCCGAACGGTGCGCTTCGCCCTCGGCACGGCGCTGGTCGTCTTCATCGCCACGACGCGGCGCGCCGAGGCCCAGAACACTCGCGCCGTCAGCGTTGACACCAGCGCCTTGCGCTCGGCGCTGCAACGGGACATTCAACCGCACCGTGGCGTGGTTGGTTACACGGTGCGTGATCTGGATGCCGGCTGGCAGATATCCGAACGCGGCGACGAAAAATTTCCCACCGCCAGTCTGATCAAGGTTCCGATTCTGGTGACCGTGTTTGATCTGGTGGAGAAGGGTCGGCTGTCGCTCGATGACAAGCTGACGGTGCTGCCCATCGACGTGGTACCCGGCGCGGGCATCCTGCAACACTTGCACGCTGGCATCACCATCACGGTGCGTGACGCGGCGTGGTTGATGACCACCATCAGCGACAACACCGCCACGAATCTGCTGTTGGATCGCATCATCATCCGTCGGGTGTGGGAAAAGATGGACTCGCTCGCGCTGCCTGCTACGCGCGTGCATTCCAAATCATTCCTGCGCTCGTCGAGCGTGGCGATGGATAGTTCCGTCAAATACGGTCTCGGCGTGACCACGCCCAATGAAATGGCGCAGCTCTTCGCGCTGTTGGCGAATGGTCGCGCCGTGTCGCCCCAGGCAGATTCCGCCATGCGCGACATGCTCGCCGCAAACGAAGACGCACAGCTGCTGCAGCGCCGCGTCTCCGGCGTGCGCGCGCCGCACAAAACGGGTGCCACCGACTCGGTCCGCACGGAATGCACACTGTGGTATTTGCGATCACGCGTGGTGGCGTGCGTGATGACACGAGACAACGCGGACACACGCTGGGTACTCGACAGCGAACCACAGGTACTCATGGCCCGGCTCGGCGAGTTGATTGTGAGCGCATTCAAATAATGGAGTCTCGCGCCTCGGTGGTTCACGTGGCCGCCCCGATTCGTGCGTCGCTCGCGCGAGGAGGCGCGGTGGTGGCGCTTGAGAGTTCGGTGCTGGCACAGGGGTTGGCCATTCCCCACAACCGCGAAGCTGCCGAGCGGATGATACGCGGTGTGGAGAGCAGCGGTGCCGAGGCCGCCATCACCGCCGTGGTGCACGGTGTCCCAACCGTTGGCCTCGCGGCGCACGATCTGGAACGGTTTCTGGCGCGCGACGGGGTACGCAAAGTGTCGTCGCGTGATCTTGCCTGGTGCATGACGGAGGGTGCCGATGGCGCCACCACGGTGGCCGCTACGCTCACGCTCGCGTCTGCGGCGGGCATGGAGGTCTTCGCCACCGGCGGCATCGGCGGCGTGCATCGGGACGCACCGTTCGACGAATCGGCAGATCTGGTGGAACTCGCGCGCACGCCCATGATCGTGGTGTGCGCCGGCGCGAAAAGCATCCTCGATTTGCCGGCAACGCTGGAGCGGTTGGAAACGCTCGGCGTGACCGTGGTCGGGTATGGCACACGCGAACTTCCGGGTTTTTTCACGATTGGCACGGGCATTCCACTCTCGGCGTCCGCAGAATCACCGGAGCAGATTGCCACGCTGTGGCGGCATCATCGGGCGCTGGGACGGACATCCGGGCTACTTGTGGTGCAACCGCCGCCCGCGCACTCTGCGCTTGACCATGACCTCGTAGACGCTGCAACGGCGGCTGCGTTGGCGCGTGCTGCCGCAGCAGGCGTGCGAGGGGGCGCAGTCACGCCGTTTCTTCTGGCGGAGGTGGAACGTCAAACGAACGGTGCGTCAGTGCAGGCGAATCTTGACTTGTTGGAGGCCAACGCTGTAACGGCTGGGCAGATTGCGGTGGCGATTGCTCGGGCTCAGGCCGGAAACAGTTAGGTGTGGTGGGCGCGTAGAGTTGTGCGGGTACGTAGATTTCCGGTAGTTGAACAGTTGAACTTGCTGTGAATCGCGCGGTACTATCCGGTAACCCGTTCGCGATGGAGGCTCGACCAGTATGCCGAACCCATTCTTGAGCTCGGAAGAGTACGACGATCGCGCGCACGCGTTGTACAACGAGGCGCGGTACGACGATGCTCTGGATGTGCTGCGCGAAGGGCTGGCCCTGTATCCGAACGCCGTGGAACTCCACGTGGGCGTCGGCTACGCGCGTTTGGCGCGTGAGGAGTTTGCGTGGGCCCGACGCAGCTTCGACGAAGCGCTGTTGCTCGATCCCGAGCATGAAGATGCGCTGGCGGGTGCGGGAGAACTGTTGCTCAAGTTCGGACGTGTTGACGAAGCGATGCACACCTTCGGCCGCACGCTGGAACTTGGCTACGAAGACGACACCGATCTGATGTTGCAGATCGGGCGCGCGCTTTTTCGTGAGGGCTACATCGAGCCTGCCCTCTCGTACTTCGAGCGTGGCGTGGCGCACGCGCCGGAAAATGCCGAGGCACTGGCGTGTGTCGGTTACGCGCAGCATCGGCTTGGTCGCGACGCCGAGGCGATCGATACGCTTCGCCGTGCGCTCTCGTTCGACGAGTCGTTTGGCGAGGCGCGTGTCTACCTGGCCAACTTGTTGTACGATGCCGGTGAGCTGGAGGCAGCACTTGGTGAGTTCGAGCGCACGACACCGGAAGATCACTGGGACGAGCTAGGCATTTGGCGTCTTGTTGAACTGCGCAAGTCGGCCGGCGGTTTGTCAGACGATGATCTCGGTCTCAAGCCCTGGGATGATCGCCTCACGGAAATTTCAAGTGACCCCGATGCAATCGATGAGCTGCTCGCCGAAGTCGAGACGCAGTTCATGGAGCGCGAAGGCGCGGCGCACTCGCAGGCACAGGGGCATCTCGAAATGCTTGGCTCGTTGCTCGACGGGCTGGCCAAGGATCGCGAGCATGACTCCACGGCGGACGAAGCGCTCGCGCTCGACGCGGCCACACGTCCGTCGCCCAAGTCGCGCGAACTGACCGCCGAGTCGGCGCATCAGATTGTGCTGCGCGATGGTCGTTCTTTCGAAGGCACCTGGGATGAGATCGTAACCGCACTACGCGACGCGCAGGATTCCACGCGGTCGGTTGATGACTTCATGACGGTTGAAGCACGGCGGCAGTACGGCGCCACGGGTGTACGTATTTCAACGCGTGGTCCGGAAGAGTTCCTGCGCGGCAGCGAACACGCTGGGCTGTTGCGCATCATTCGCTAAGCGAGATTGTGTGAGTGTTTCTGTTGAACGCGCGCGTCAGGCCTACACCAGCGCGCGTCCGGTGCTCGACCGACTGTTGCACAGCCCACAGTCGGTCGGTGCACCCGCTGCTGTAGACGCCGTATCAGCGTGGGCCGCCATGTCGAGCGTGCTCGAGCCGCTCGTGCCAGACGCACCCGCCGGCGACGCCAAGGCGCTGGTTGCGGCGCTCCGGCAAAAAGGGCTCTGCACGCTGGAAGAAGCGCACACGCTCATTGATGCACACGCGCTGGCTGCTCGCGCCGCCTCTGATGTGGCGTCTCCTGCCGGTGAGCTTCCGCGACAGCTGCTGGTGCGTGCCGACCAGACGCTCGATCGTATTCTGCGCACCGCAGACGAGACGTCGTCGGCCGTACCGTTGCAGTCGGAGTACGCACGCGCGGCCGCGGCATCAGCCGCGTCGGCGACTACAGCTGCTGCAACGGCTGCGGCGAATGTGGGGCCCGTTGGTGCCGCCGCATCCACAGGAGACGCGGCTGCCCGGAGTGATGCGCCAACCGGACGCAACAATCGCGTTATCATCGCGCTTGCGGCCGTCAGCGTGGTGGCCGCGATCATTGCCGTGTTGCTCCTCAACGGCGTCGGCCGAAAAGACCCAATGGAGCAGGGCATTGCCGCGTATCAGGCGGGCCAGCGTGTAGCGGCACGCATCGCGTTTGAGCAGGCCATGGTGAAGGATCCGACCGACGCACGGCCGCTGATTTACCTCGGCCGACTCGCGCGCGAGGAGGGCGATATTGTGCAGGCGCGTCGTCTGCTCGAACAAGCGGTGCAACGCGCACCGGACAATGCGCTCTCGCACCGTGAGCTCGGTTCCGCGCTGCTCGCCGATGGGCAACCAGAACTCGCGCGTCGTTTTTACGTGCGTGCGTTGGCACTGGAACCCGATGACCGACTCTCGCAGGGCTTTCTTGGGTGCGCGCTGGCTCGACTCGGACGCGTGGACGAAGCGCGTCGGTGGTTGGATCGCGCCGGCCCAGGAGATTGGGTGGCGTGCGCGAATGCAGTGCCCGCGGCACCAATGCCAGTACCGCCTCTTCGGTGAGTCTGTTGGCGGAAGGGAGCGAAGCGTCGCGCGCACGCGCGGCGGCATTGGCGGTGCACGAAGATGTTTCGCGCTACGTCCTGCCGAACGGTCTGGTACTGCTGGTGCGCCGCGATACCACGGCGCCTGTGGTCGGGCTCTATACGCATGTCAAAGCTGGTTATTTCGACGAGCCTGATGACCGCGTTGGCATCGCGCACGTGCTTGAACACATGTACTTCAAGGGCACACCAACGCGCGGCGTTGGCGCAATCGCTCGCGAAACAAAGCTCGCCGGCGGGTGGCTGAATGCGCACACCATCTACGATCACACCGCCTATGTGGCGGTGTTGCCCAACGGCGCGTTCGAACGTGGCCTCGACATTCAGTTTGATGCGTACGCGAACTCGCTGATCGACGCCGGAGAACTCGGCCGCGAACTTGAAGTGATCGTCCAGGAAGCGCGGCGCAAGAAGGACTCGCCGGGGGCCGTCACGGTGGAGTCGCTGTTTGCGTTGCTGCATGATCATCATCGCATTCGCCGCTGGCGCATTGGCGAGCCTGATGAGTTGCGCACCTTCACGCACGAGATGCTGCACTCGTTCTATCGCACGTGGTATGTGCCGCGCAATACGATTCTTTCGGTTGTCGGACACGTGGATCCCGAGGTGGTGCACGCCGCGGTGCTCGCGCGGTACGGATCGTTGCCCGCAGGCGAGGTCACACGCGATGCCACGCCACAGGAATCGCACGCGCCCGGCGTTCGTGTACGCGATCTGGTTGGTGATATTGCGCAGGCGCAGTTGGCGTTTGGATGGCGCTCGCCCTCGCAGGAGCATCGCGATTCGCCAGCACTCGATCTGGCCGGAACCATGTTGGGCTCTGGGCGTGCCTCACGCTTCTATCGCGCGGTGCGAGAACGACAGCTCGCGTCCGGTGTGTCGTCGTATCAGTACACCACCGCGAATCTTGGCGTTTTTGTGGTGCACGCGGAAACGCCTCCCGACAAGCTGGCCGACGCGGCGCTGGCCACGTGGCGTGAGATCAGCGCCGCGCGCAGCCAGGCGTTTCGCGCGGAAGAACTGTTGCGCGCACAGCGCGTCCTTGAAGCGCGGTGGCTGCGCAGACTCGAGACCATGGATGGGCAGGCCGCCTATCTCGCCTCGTGGGAGGCCGAGGGTGGCGTGTCGTTGGGTGCCGAGTACTACGATCGTCTGATTAGTGCGAGCGCGGCGCATGTGCAGCACGCCATGCAAGCACATCTGAATCCGTCGCAGGTCAGCGTCATGGTGTATCGGCCACAGCATGCCAGCGCGCTGCCGTCGGATGCGGAATCGATGCGTCGATGGCTCGGTGAGGTGGAGTCGCAGGAGAGTGTCACCGCAATTGCCACACCGAGTGTGTCACGCGCACCCGTTGCGCGGAACCCGCAACAGGCGCCGCCAACGGCCAAGGCGGAACGCGTCGTACGTAATGTGCATGTGTTTCGCACGGCGCGTGACGTGCCGGTGCTGATTCATGCCCGACCGGGAACGCCGCTGGTCAGTATCGGTGTGTTCATGCGCGCCGGAACTGTATCGGAACCGGAAGGCCGCGAAGGACTCGCACGTTTGATGGCGCAGAGTACGCTCAAGGGCACACACACGCGCTCCGGCGCCGAAATTGCACTCGCGGCGGAATCGCTCGGCGGTAGTATCGGCGTGAGTGCTGGTCTTGAGAGCCTTGGCTGGAGCATGTCCGTACCAGTGCGGCAACTCGACGCCGCGCTTGAGTTGCTGGCCGACGTCGTGCAGTCGCCAACCTTCCTGCCGGCTGCCGTCGACACGGAGCGACAGCTCGCTCTGGCCGAAGTGGAGCGATTGCGCGATGACATGTATCGCTGGCCAATGCGTTTGGCGTCGGAGGCGGCGTATCGCGGCCATCCCTACGCCCGATCGGTTGTTGGGAGTGCATCGTCACTCGAAGCGATCTCGGCGGACGACGTGCGTCTGCAGCACGAGACGGCGCTGCATGCCGGTGCGTGTGTGATCGGCATTGTGGGTGACGTGAACACCCACGACGCGGCAACCGCGGTGCAACGTCACTTTAGTGCGATTACGTGGGGAGCCGATCGCGAACCCGCTGCGCACACCTGGCCCAATGCCATACGTATTGCCGAGGATACGCGCGAGAAGCAGCAAACCGCACTCGCGATGCTCTTTCGTGGACCGTCGCGTCGTGATCCGGCTCGGCACACGGCGCGCGTGCTGGCCGCGATCGCGAGCGGACTCGGTGGACGGTTTTTCGAAGAACTGCGCGATCGCCGTTCGCTGGCGTACACGGTGGCGGCCTATCCGATTGAGCGGCGCGTGGACGGTGTGTTCGCCGCGTACATCGCCACAACGCCAGCGCGAGAAGAAGAGGCGCGCGAGGGGTTGCTTGAACAGTTCGCCGCGCTGTGCAATGAGCCAGTTCGCGAAGATGAAATCGAACGCGCGAGACAGTATCTGGTTGGCACGCACGCGATTGCACAGCAGAGCGGGGCGTCCGTGTTGTCTGATGTGATTGATGCGTGGTCGTTTGGAGACGGGCTTGAGGAGTTGGCCGAACACGACGCGCGCGTGCTCGCGGTCACGCCCGAGCACATACTGGAACTGGCACGCACCTATTTCGATCCGGCCCGGCGTGTTGAAGGCGTGGTGCGAGGCCGCGGCTAACGCCGGCCGTCGTCGCGCGGCATCGTGCGGCGCACCATCTCCACAACGGCCCGTTCGCGCCCGTTTGCCGAGATCAATCCGAGCGTCGTGACATCGTCACGCAATTCGCCGATCACTACACCTCGCACGTACGCGCGTCGCGACGACCACGCGAGCACATGCCGAATGGCCGCGCTTTGTGATGCATCGCCGTGCGCGCGCGGCAGTCCCGCCATGAACATCCAATGCGCACGCGCTCCGGCACCATGCGCTGCGACCCAGCGATCGGCGACACGCAAACGCGCGTCGACTGACGCCAGCCCGGCAAAGCTCGGCAATGGTGTAAATCCAACGAGCTGGACAGGT
>JALHNZ010000004.1:102760-144950 GCA_022843265.1 Gemmatimonadaceae bacterium | reverse complement strand
GTGCTTTCGTGCCCTTCCCGCCCGCAGGTCCCCCAGCACTAGGAGCACCTCGCCAATAGAGCACGGACGGTCTCGTTGGCGAGAGAACTACAGCGGGAAGGACACGAAAGCACGAAGGACACGAAGAAGAGCAACTGCTCTAGTGATCGGGGGACAGCTTGGGGGAACCGCAACAGCTTGTGCCACGGAGGCACGGAGGCACGGAGGCACGGATGCACGGAAAAGTGCGTGCTGAGAGGCGTGCGAAAGGGATGCCTCGTCGCGGTGGCCAACTTTTTGAGAAGCGTCGTGTGACTCCGAGTGCGGTTCTCCGTGCCTCCGCGTCTCCGCGGTAAATGCGGTTGTGACAGGGTTTCACGTGAAACGGGGCCGACCATGGTGGTGGTCGGCCCCGTTTCCTCGAGATTTCAGCGAACGACTCGCGTCTTAGCGACGCGTCTTGTACTCCCAGCGCGTCGTCACGTTTACGATCACGGGCTGCGTGCCCTCGCTCACGGGCGTGCTCGAAGCGTCGGCGCGCATGGCCTGCATTTCGAACATCGGACGCGGCTGCGGCTGCTCGTAGGAGTTGACCATCACCTCGATCAGCCCTACGATCTCGCCACCGGCGGCCCGCGCCACCAGCTCGGCTTCGCGACGGGCACGCTTCACGGCCTCGGTCATGGCCTGCTCACGCGCTGAAGTCGCGTCCTTGATCTCGAAGCTGAGCCCGGCCACACGGTTGGCGCCGGCGGCGAGCGCCGCGTCGATCACTTTGCCGGCGTTGGCCACGGGCTCAACCACCACCACCACCATATTGCTCACACGGTAGCCGTCCACGCGCCACTTCCGGGTTTCCGGGATGTATTCCTGCACCGGCGACACGTTGTAGCCGCTGGTACGGATGCTCGCGGCGGGGATGCCGGCTTTGCGGATCGCATCAATGATTTTGGTCTGCGCAGCGGCGTTCAGCTGCGACGCTTCCTGGGCGGTTTTGGCTTCGCTATCGACGCCGAGCGAGATGCGGGCGCGGTCCGGAGTAACCTGGACTTCGCCGTTGGCTGTAATCACGACCTGCGGCAGCGGGCGCTGATTGTTGTCCTGCGCGGAGAGCGTCGAGGCAAGAGTTACGGCGGCGAGCAGGGCCGAGGCGCGAGCGAACGATTTAGTCTTCATTTGATGAGTCCGGGGATTGGGTGGAAATAGGGTCTACACCTGTGGAGACGCTGCGATGCGGCGCCGTTGCACATCGCGGGCGCGGTTGGGGCAGGATCTGGGGCGGAGGTTGTCTTTGGTGCAGGTGGAGGGCACGGGAAGGCGCGAAAAGCGCGAAAGTCGCGAAGAAGGGCAAAAGCAAGCAATTGTTGCTTTTATGTTTCTATACTGTCTTGTTTGTGTCTTTTATTTTCGGTGTTTGTTCGAAATTTATATTCTTTGCTTTTCTTCGCGTCTTTCGCGCTTTTCGCGCCTTCCCGTGCCCTCCACCTGCACCAACGACAACTCCCGCCCCAAGTCTCGGGCCGAACGCCGACACCCACGACCACCTCCGCCCCAAACCTCACACCGGCACCAACGACAGCCGTCACGCCGCCCGCCAGGCGCTATTCCGGCACCCGTCTCAGGCGCGACAGCTCAAACACGAGGCTCTGCAAATCCGCCGGGCTGATCCCGGGAATGCTCGCCGCCTGCGCCAGCGTCCCCGGCCGGCGGCTCGCCAGCTTCTGCCGAGCCTCCGTGCTGAGCGTGAGCAGCGATGCGTATTCCAACGAGTCCGGCAACACCGTCTCACCCATCGACGCCAACCGATTCGCGGCGCGCCGCTCACGCAGGAAATACCCCGCGTATTTGAGTTCCAGTTCGGCCGTCACCACCGCGTCCCCCGGAAGTGTTGTGGCGACGCCCGCGGCGGCAAACAGCGCGGCCAAAGACACACCCTGTCGTTTGGCCACTTCGGCAATGCGAATCGCATGGGTGAGCGGCGCCGTGCCCGTGCCGACCAACAAATGATCCGCCTGTGCAGGCGTAATGCTGGTGTTCTCGGCAATGCGAATCGCTTGCTGTTCGGCGCCCAATCGCGCGTCAATCAACGCGCGTTCACGGTCGCTGTACAACTGCGCGGATTCGCCGAGTGCAGACAATCGCGCGAGCGCGTTGTCTTGTCGCACGGTGAGTCGAAACTCACTGCGCGATGTAAACAAGCGATACGGTTCGTCAACACCACGCGTGACCAGATCATCAACGAGCACACCGATGTAACTCGTCTCACGACCGAGTACAAACGGCTCACGTTCATGCACCCAACGTGCAGCGTTGATGCCGGCAACTACACCTTGTCCCGCCGCTTCTTCGTAGCCCGTGGTGCCGTTCACTTGTCCCGCAAACCAAAGACCCGCAATCGCGCGTGACTGGAGCGTGCTGTCGAGCTGCGTGGGCGGATAGTAGTCATACTCAATCGCGTAACCCGCACGCGTCACGCGCACGTCATGCAAGCCAGCAATTGAACGCAACACCTCCAACTGCACGGTCGACGGCAACGATGTCGACAAACCGTTGACATACAGTTCGCGCGTGTCGTGTCCTTCAGGTTCAAGAAACAGTTGATGACGTTCCGCCTGCGGAAACTTCACCACCTTGTCTTCAACACTCGGACAATAGCGCGGGCCCTGCGACGCAATCGCGCCGCCGTACATGGCCGATTCATTGATGTGCGCTTCAATGATCGACTTGCCCGGTGCTTCGAGATACGTGATCCAGCACGGCATCTGCTCTGGGTGCCGAGTGCGTTCACCACTCCGTCGCGGCGTGCTCCAGAAGTGCGACCACGACCAGTCGTGTTCTTCCACCTCACTGGGCTGCACCACGAGATCGGTGTAGTCCACGGATCGCCCGTCAATGCGCGGTGGCGTGCCGGTCTTGAATCGACGCGTTTCCAGCCCCGCCGCGTCGAGCTGCTCGCCGAGCTGTGCATTGGCGCCTTCGCCTGCTCGGCCGCCGGCGATCTGCGTGCCGGTGCCAATGTGCAACTTGCCGCGGCCGAAGGTGCCGGTGGTCAGCACCACCGCGCGCGCCGCAAAGCGCCGGCCCTCGAGCGTTTCGAGACCGGTGACACGGTCACCGTCCAGCAAAAGCCTGGCAACGGTGCCCTGTATGGTATGAATGCCCGCGTGCTCTTCGAGCAGCGTGCGCACGGCTCGGCGATACAGCCCGCGGTCGCATTGCGCACGCGGCGCCCATACTGCCGGCCCTTTGCCCTGGTTCAGCATCCGGAACTGCAGCATGGCCAGGTCGGTGGCGCGTCCCATCAGACCGCCCAGTGCATCGACCTCGCGCACGACGGTGCCCTTGGCCACACCGCCGATGGCCGGATTGCACGACATCTGGCCGATTGTTTCGAGTGCACTCGTGACCAGCCCCACCGAGGCGCCGGCGCGCGCGGCGGCCACGGCGGCTTCGGTACCGGCGTGTCCGGCGCCGACGACGAGCACGTCGAAGGTGGCTTCGGGGTGGGGCGAGTAGTGCATGGGTGAAAAGTATCGCGATCGGGTGCGATGCTGCGTGATTCTGGTGATGCTGGTTGGGAATCGGTGAAGAGGCCCACGGGGGTTAGGCCCATTGTGTACGATGGGTACTTGCGAACCGCGAACTGCGCCGAGCACACTATGGGTATGCCTGCCTTGGATCGCCGTTGGACGGCAAAGGATGTGCGCGCGCTCACTCGTGAGGATCGTGCGTGGCCGCGGTATGAGCTCATTGATGGTGAGCTGCTGGTGACGCCGGCGCCACGATACGCGCACCAGGCGGCGGTGGGCGAGTTCTTTGCGCTGCTCCACGCCTATCTCGCGTCGAATCCGGTGGGCGTGGTACTCATGTCGCCCTCAGATCTTGAACTGCGTCCCGAGACGATCACGCAGCCGGATGTGTTCGTGGTGCCCAACGACACGCCAAATGGGGAAAACGGACGCGAGTGGGCCGACGTACGGTCGCTGCTGTTGGCAATCGAGGTGATCAGCCCGAGCTCATGGCGGTCGGATCGGGTACTCAAGCGCGACCTGTACCTTGAGAACGGCGTGTTGGGGTACTGGATTGTCGATTTGGATGCGCGAGTGCTCGAATGCTGGCGGCCGGGCCAAGAAACACCGGCACTGCATCACGACCGCATCGTGTGGGGGCCGAGTGATGGTGCGCCACTCGAGATCAGCGTTCAGGACGTCTTCGATGTCATTGACAAGAAGGTGGGCCGCCGCCAACTGTAGCGTCTCCGCGCAGCCGCCCGCGTCTCCATCTCCCGCACGTCCCGCGCGTATCTTTCGCCCATGCCTCTACGTATCGATGGTACCGCGCCCACGCTGCTCATCCGCAAAAGTGCGTTTGAGCGCGCCGAACTTACGCGTCAGCAATTTGACGACGTGCTCAATCTGACCGACGAAGAATTTCGCGTGGAGGGACCGCTTATTGCGGTGGGCCCGCTCGTGGGTGAGGACACGGTGAGTGGGCTGATTGACGCACTCGAAGAGGCCGGGCTGGTCTACTTTGACGACTTCTTCGAGCTCAGCGGCAACTGGCCCGAATGGTTGCGGGTGTTTGCACAGGGTGAGTAGCGCGGCATGATCGAAGACACCGACGCCCATCTGGTACCCGTTGACGCGGCGCGCGTGCAGGCCATCACCACGCCAGATCCGCAGCTGCTGACACTGTTTATCATCTACAGTGTGATGGCGACAGTCGCGTTTCCGGTTGTCATGCTGCCGATGTACTTCAAGTACAAAACGCTGCGCTATCGCTTTGATGACGACGGTGTGTCGGTCAGCTACGGATTGATCTGGCGCCGGGAAACGTATCTCACGTACGCGCGCATTCAGGACATTCATGTCACGCGCAACATCTTTGAACGGTGGCTCGGCATTGGCACCGTGAAGATTCAGACGGCGTCGGGCAGTGCGGCGGCGACGGAGTCGATTCTCGGGCTCACGCAGTATCAGGCAGTGCGCAACTATTTGTACGCGCGCATGCGTGGGCATCGTGGTGTGAAGGCGGGCGCCGAGCTTCCGGGTGGTGCGGGAACGCAGGCGCTTACGGCAGGATCAGACGCGCAAGCGGTCGAAGCGCTCACGGGAATCCGCGACGAGTTACGCGCGGTGCGCGAGTTGCTCGAATCGCAGCGGGCGGGTGGACGTAGCGTTGCAGCGTTAGCGACTGGCGCCGGTGACGTTGGAGCGGCAACGCGTGAGGTCGCCACACCAACACCGGACGCACGCGATGTATGAGTGGCTCAAGAAGCTGATCCTGCCGTGGCTACGCGTAGAAGACAGCGAGCCACACCCGCCGGCAGGACACGAGCCGTACGAGCGACTGCGTATTGAACGCGCGGCGCCGGGCTTTCTGCATCTGCGCATGTTTGAGTGGCGCCTGTACGCGGCCGCCTGGGGATTCGGCGTTGCCGCCGCGAGCGCCGCGATGCTGTCGATCGACGCACAGTTGTTGTGGCTGGTGATTCCGCTGGTGCTCGTCGCGATTGGCAAGGCGGCGGTGTTGTACGTGACCATGCGTCTTGACTACGAAATGCGCTGGTACGTGATCACGGATCGCAGTCTGCTGATTCGCGAGGGTGTGTGGAATGTGCAGGAGATTACGCTCACGTTTGCAAACGCGCAGAATGTGCGCGTGACGCAGGGCCCGCTTGAGCGCTGGTTTGGATTTTCAAACGTGGAAATAGAAACAGCGGGCGGTGGATCTGGTGATGCCACCGGCGCCGGTCATCGCGCGCGATTGCGCGGGCTCGAGAATCCGCAGGAAATACGGTCGCTCATACTCGAGATTCTGCGCACGCATCGCACCGCGGGACTGGGTGATCCAGATGATCTCGAGCGAAGCCGCGCGGCACTGATTGGAAGCGCAGTATCGCAGCGGTCTGGCGGTGCAATGCTCTCGCTACCTGCAAGTGTGCTGCAGGAGGTATGGTCGGAAGCGCGGGCGCTGCGTTCGGCTGTACAGAACAACGACACCAAGGCGAGCGCGTAGCGTTCGCGGTGCTATTGCATGGCGTCGATGTTTACGGTTGACGTGCCAGCGAGCGAAGACTCTGATGCAAGTACTCAATCCGTCCATCAGGCCCGCGCACTACCACCAGTGAAATCTTTTCACCAACGGGCGGGGACATGACGATGCGATCATCACCGGCGAGCGTGACGGGAAGTACACCTGCACCCTGACGGAACTTGAGTGCGCCATTCTCTTCGAAGAGCGTGATTTCCGTTCGGCCCTGCTTGAACGTGCCAACCGCTTGGGCGCGTTCAGTAGCGCTGGCAACGCGTTCTGCCGGAGCCGCAGGTGGCGTGGCCGGGGAAATGCCTGCGACTTCTTTGGCGACAAGATCTACCACGCCGTTGATCGGACTGCCACTGCGATTGTCAAAAACAATCACCGACAGTTTGCGATCGGGAAACATGACCACGCTGGCGTCGAATCCGTTGATCGAACCGCCGTGCGTCCAAATGCGATCGGCGCCGCGTGTGCCAACGGTAAGTCCGTACGCGTACTTCGATGTCGCGTTGCCTGGCATCGCCATGTAACCCGTGGTCATCTTTTGCACCGCGTCTGCCGAAAGCACACGCGTGCCGTCGAGCATGCCGCCGTCCATCAGCATCATCGTGAAGCGCGCAAACTCCGACGTGTTGGAGAACAGAAATCCGGCGGCCCACTGCGCCGTGTTTTCCGTAAACGGACGCACAACGGTGCCCGCGTTGGCGGGTGCACCAATGTGTCCCTGTGAAAAGTCAGTGGTCATTACCTCGAGCGGCTTGAACGTGGACTGCCGCATGCCCGCTTTTCGCAGCACGAGTTGTTCCGTGAGCGTTGCGTAGCGAGCGTTGCCGGCGCGTTCAGCCACGTACCCCGCCATGGAGTAGCCGGGATTTGAATACGAGATCACGCGACCGGGCTGCGTGAAAAACATCGTGTCGGAGATTTCGGTAAACACTTCGCCGAGTGCTGATTCGCCCATGCGACCGTAGGCCACGGCGTTGTCGAGCCAACCGGCGCTGTGTGTGAGCAGCTGATGTGTTGTCACGTTCGCGACCCGTTTGCCAGCAATCTCTTTCACGTACGTGGAGATCGGTGCCTGCAGATCAAGCTTGCCGTCGGATTCAAGCTGCGCGAGCGCGGCCGCGGTAATCATTTTGGTAACGGAGCCAACGCGGAACAACGTGTTGTTCGTGACGACACGCCCCGTTTCGATATCCGCCACGCCGTAGCCCTTCGCGTAGGCCAGCTTGCCGTCAACGACCACAGCCACCTGCACGCCCGGGGTCTTGGTGCGGGCCATTTCTGCCGTGATCAGTGAGTCGAGCCGCGGCGCGAAGGCGGGTGCCTGCGCGCTTAATGGGCCCGACAAAACGCCAAAAGCGAGCAGGCCGGTCAGGGCAAATGGCGCGGCGGCGCGTGCGCGAAGCGGCGAAAGGAGCATGAGCGAGGCCGGATAGGAGGGGAGACAATGCTCTGCTCTTTACGTGCTGCAATAGCAGTGGTTTCGCTGTCAGCCTGCACGACTTCAACGCGTCTACTGGTTCTTCCGTAAGATGAGTGCCGGCTGTATCTGACGGCTGCCGTCCCCCTCCCTCCCGTTTCACCATGCTGATGCGTCGTTTCTTGCCCGTCGCTCTGATCACCCTGATTTCTGCGGCCTGCGCGGAGGCCCCCGAGCGCGCGCCTGCGCTCACCATACAGGTGGATTCCACCGGTCGTTTTCCGGTGATCCGATCACTCGGTGATGCCCCGGTTTGGCGAGCCGAACCGGTGATGTCGGTGGGCGGCGCGGGGGCGCCGGAGGAAGAGGAGTTCGCCATGGTGCGATCGGTTCTGCTGCACCGGGACGGAGGCGTGATCGTAGTCGACGCGCGGGAGGCCCGCGTAGCTGAGTTCGGTCCGACGGGCGAGTGGAGAGCCGACTGGGCGACCAAGGGCGCGGGTCCGGGGGAGGTGTCTTCACCCTACTCGATCGCGTGGCTGGACGATTCACTCGCGGTGCTTGATCCCGGCAACAGTCGTATCGGCATTCTTGCGCCGGACCGCCGCTGGGTTCGATCGTTCCCCGTGCAACCGGTCACGGGCGGGCAGCACATCCGTCTGTACCGCGATCCGCCCAATGCGTTCTGGATGTGGGCGGTGCGTCCACCGGTGAATGGCACACCCAGCAATCTGTTTATTCGCGTGACCTCAGGCGGCGTCGGTGATTCACTCGCGGTGCCTCGACCTCAGATTGATATGGCGCCGCCTATTGTGTGCCGCACCGCTGACGGTGGCTTCTTCGTTTTTGAAGCGCCCCTGAGCGCGGCGCATCGCGTACTGATCGGACCGTCCGGGCAGCGCGTCGTAGCAATGTCAAACACCGCGAGTTTTGCGGCGCTCACTCCTGCTGGCGACACGAGTTTTCGTGCCGAACGCCCTCATGTTGCCGCTTCGGTGTCAGATGCCGAGTGGAGCGAGCGCACGGAACCGTGGCGTACGTTTCGCGAACGTCAGCCGAGTGTAGCGTGTGAGCCCGCAGCGCCAACACGACCAGAAAAGCGTACGTTGCTTGAGCAGTGGGTGTTCGCTGATGACGGCGCGCTGTGGGTTGAATGGGTGACTACGAGCGGACGTCAGGTGGAGGTGTTTGGCGCGGACGGGGCGCTTCAGTCTCGGGTAGAAGGTCTTCCGGCACTTGGCGCGGTGGAGCCAAGTATCGTAGGAGATCGGGTCGCGCTGGTCTCGACCGATTCGCTCGGCCTGGCGACGGTGCACGTATATCGTATCGTGAAGTGAGGTTCCTGACACGACGCGGGGTTGAGCATTGCGCGAGTGCTCCGTGGGCGACAACTTCGCGCACCTATGACCGCCCTCAATCCGAACTTCATTGCCGCGCTCGCTGATCGCTATCACATCGAGCGTGAACTTGGTGCGGGCGGCATGGCAACGGTGTATCTCGCGCACGACCGCAAGCATGATCGACACGTTGCGGTAAAAGTACTGCATTCGGAGCTGGCAAACGCGCTCGGTCCTGAGCGCTTCTTGCGCGAAATCACCACGACAGCGCAGTTGCGGCATCCGAATATTCTGCCGCTCTTTGATTCTGGTGAAGCCGCGGGACTGTTGTACTACGTGATGCCGTTCATCGACGGCGAATCGCTGCGTGATCGTTTGAATCGCGGCGGCGCGATGCGAAGCGACGAAGCTGCGCGCATTCTTGATGAAGTGGCCGACGCGCTGAGCTACGCGCACGGACGCGGTGTGGTGCATCGTGATATCAAGCCAGAAAACATCATGCTTGAGAACGATCACGCGATTGTGGCCGACTTTGGTATTGCGCACGCGGTGAGTGTTGGCAACGAGAAACTCACGACGGTTGGTCTCGCGCTCGGTACGCCGCAGTACATGAGCCCTGAACAGGGAAGCGGTGATGTTGTTGACGCGCGCAGTGACTTGTACGCACTCGGTTGTGTGGCCTACGAACTGATGGCCGGCTCGCCGCCATTCTCTGGTGCATCCCCAATGGCCGTGATGGTCAAACACGCCATTGAGCCCGTGCCGTCCCTGCAGACGGCACGTGTTGACGTCACAGCGTCAGTCGCCGAAGTGGTGGAGCGTGCGCTCGCCAAGTCGCCGGCAGATCGGTATCCGTCTATTCAAGCGTGGCGTGACGCGCTCAAGGGCGCATTGAGATCGGGGAGCGATACCGCAGGTGTGAAAGCTCTCGCGCCGGCGATGTACAAAGCGCCTCCCAATCCGGCCACGCCGTTGCTCGGGCGAGAAGCGCACGTGAGCGTGGCGCTTGAACGCATTCGTAGTGGCGCGCGCGTGCTTACCATTTCAGGATATGGCGGCACCGGCAAGACACGCTTCTCGATAGAGTTGTTTCGCAGACTGGAGGCGGAGTACCCGGAGGGTGCGGCGTTTGTGTCGCTCGCGGCGGTGACAAGTGCGGCCGATGTGTTGCCGGTGATTGGCACCACGCTGAATGTCACCGAAGCGCATGGTCGTTCCGCGCTTGATGCGCTATGTGCGGTGATCGGATCGCGTCGCACACTGCTTGTACTCGACAATCTGGAGCAGGTGCTCGATGCAGCCGGTGACATTGCCGAACTGGTGGCGCGGTGTCCTGCGCTGCAGGTAGTGGCCACGAGTCGTGCGCCACTCAAGATTGCAGCGGAATCCGAGTTTGTTCTACCACCGCTCGAGTTGCCGGCGGCTGATGCTTCCGTTGAAGCAATGCGCACCTGCGCTTCTGTTGCGCTTTTCTTGCAGCGTGCTGAAAAAGTGAAGGTGGGCTTTGCGCTCACTCCCGAGAACGCGAATGCAATTGCGGCGATTTGCCGACAGCTGGACGGGCTGCCGCTCGCACTGGAACTCGCCGCGGCACGCGTACGAATCCTGGAGCCAGCAGCGCTGTTGCAGCGACTCGATCACGCACTTGATTTGCTGACATCGGGCGATCGCGATTTGCCGCTGCGTCAACGCACGCTGCGGGCAACAATCAGCTGGAGCTACTCGCTGCTTGATGCGTCGGAACAGCGTTTGCTACGCCGAGCCTCGGTGTTTCATGACGGCTGGACGCTGGAGGCGATGGAGCAGGTGTGTTACGAGAGCGATGACCGGTATCGCGCGCTCGACGAACTTGATTCGCTGGTTGAGAAGGGACTCGTTCGTGTGGTTGATACCGCGGGGCGTTACTCTCTGCTGGAAACGATTCGCGCGTTTTCGGCCGAACAGCTACACGCGAGTGGCGAGGTCGAAGCACTCCGGCACGCGCATGCGCAGTACTTTCAGACGCTTGCCGCTGGAATTGACCGGGGGTTTCGTGATGTCGGTCAGCTTGCCGCCTTGCAGCGTGCGCGTGCCGACAACGCGAACTTGAACGCGGCGATTCAGTGGCTCACCGCGTGTGCACGCGCGGAAGATGCCGAGTCGCTTGAGCACGGGTTGACGCTTGTTGGCCACTTGAATTGGTGCTGGCATGTTGGCGGTCAGCATCTGACGGCGCGAGAAATGGTCGATACGCTGCTCGGCATCACCCAATCCAGTGCGGCGACGCGAGGACGTGGACTCGCTTTGTTGACCCGCACCATGATTGGCACGGTCACGAATGAATGGGACCGATCTCTGGCCTCCGCCGCCAGCGCACTCGTGACAGGCGATGCCATTGGTGATGCGGCCATCGGTGCGGAAGCCGTGCTGTATCGGGGCTACTGCCTGCTGCATGGAGGTCAGATCGAAGACTCGCGCAAGGCACTCGACGACTGCATCGCGCGCAGTAGCGCAGCCAGATGCGAGTTTGTGCAAGCAGGTGCCATGACCATCAAAGGCATGTTGCTCTTCGCGACTGGTGATGTGGATGCTGGCATGGCGCTTATAGAAGAAGCGCGGGTCATTCAGCGTCGAATCGACGACAACGAGATGGGCGGCCTGGCGCTCAGTTTTTTAGCCCAAATGACGCTTGCCAAGGGCGATCAATCACGCGCGATGGCACTATACCGCGAGGCGCTGCTTGCGCTTGAAACAATCGGCGACAAACTCGAGATCGCGCGCGTGCACGGTGAAATGGGATGGACTGCGCTGGCTGCCGCTGATCTAGTTGAAGCGCGAGCGGCATTTCAGCGCGCTGTGCGTAGTTACGAAGAGGTAGGCAGTGCGCCAGGCACCGGTCAGGCGTTGATGGGGCTGGCGGCCGTTGAGGCTGCAGCCGGTAACGCGGAGCGCGCGCTACAGATTGCCGCGGCGGCAGAAGCGTTTTCCGCGCGTGCGGGCATCGTGATTGATCACCCGATGGATCCGGGATTGCTGGGTCGCATTGAGGCGCTGAAGGCGTCGATTCCGCGCGGAACGCTCGATGGTATTGATGCACATGCGAAAATGATGACACCGGAGGCGGTGTTGTTGATGGTGGGAGAGTGATGTAGTCACATGCTCTTTCGGAAAGACGCACTCGAAGGCATTCGCACCGGTGAAATCACGCTGGCGTTCAGGCAGTGGAAACGTCCGACCGTGAAGACCGGCGGCACGCTGCTGACGGCGGTGGGGCAACTGACGATTGTGCGTGTGGATATTGTTGCACTGCGCGCGCTGGTCGCAGATCCGCGCATTGCATTGCGCAAGACGCCGGTGAAATCAGAAGCGGAACTTGGGAGTTTGCGCGAACGACTGCGCAAACTGGATAGCAGTGCCAGCAAGGGCGCGTGGACGTTACGCACGCTTGCGGTGATAGAAAAGAATCCCGCGGTACGCGCGGGCGATTTATGTGTTGAGTTAGGGATGGAGAAGGAGCCCTTCAAGATCAACGTGCGCAAGTTGAAACGGCTTGGTCTCACCGAGAGTCTCGACGTGGGCTATCGTTTGTCGCCGCGCGGAAGAACAGTATTGGCTTCGCTGCGGCGCTAAATCGAAAACCGGGGAGCGAACATGAAGTGGCTGAAGTTTTCGCGCGGTGTGGTGGGAACAGCCGCCACGTGGGCGGTGGCGTGGGGCGCAGTGGCTGTCGTACTTCGTGTCGGTCGCGTGCTGCTGTTCGGTGAGCCCGTCACGCTCTCGCGGCTGGCGGTTGAACACGCGCTGCCCGCGTTGCAATACGGACTGGGCTACGGTGCGGTGCTTGGTGCGGGCTTCGCGATGGCCGTGGCGCTGCTTGGGAGACGGGCTCGCGGTGTTGGTGAGCTATCGATGCCGCTGGTTACTCTGGCCGGCGCGGTAGTGGCCGGAGCGCTGCACTCGTGGGTGATTGGTGGGGTGGTGTTCGACGCGTTTGTGCCGGTATCGCTCGTGCTGGGTGCCGGGACCGCTGCAGGCACGTTGGCGGCGGCTCGGCGGGCGGAGCGGCTCGGCGGCGGCGGGCATGGGCAGGAGCGACTCAGAGCTGGGGCACCGCTCGGACAGAATGCGTCCTTTCTGACGCGAAACGAGCGCGTTTGAGCAGCAGTACGTCAAAAAAGACGCAGTGAGCTTATCGGGGGTCATGCACGCCGCTCCGACTCGCTACTCGCGAACGTAGTCATCGATCGAAGAGCGGCTGAGATCGATCGGTAGAGGTGACCCGGAGTGCTTCCGCTAGCCCGACAAGTCTGTGTACTTCTTCGCTGAGCCCTTCGATCGGTCAATCGGGTATCGCTCCGCATTGACGACCAGCTTCCGCTCCACCGCCCGATCGATGTCAATACCCAGGTCGTGCGCCAGATACGACAGCAGCAATGCCACGTCAGCGATTTCCTGTTCAATCGCGTTTCGACGTGATGCATCTATGCTCGCGTCTGGAGAGAGTTGCCATTGAAACTGTTCGAGAAGCTCACCAGCCTCGACCGAAATCGAAACTGCCAGATTCAGTGGCGAGTGGAACTGCTCCCAATCTCTGGCGCGGCGAAATTCCAGCGCCTGCTGGAGTAGCGAAGGTTCAAGCAACGCGACCGTCCTTCTCAAAGACGTTGTCGTTGTGCCAGCGCAGGAGATCAGCGCGCGGATGATCGGCCGGCGATGCGGGCAACATCTGCAGCGGCTTTCCGTGAAGGTTGTTGTACGCCTTTCCGTTGAACCACTGCTCTTTGATGCGTGAACTTACCACAACCTCGTGTTGCGGCGTAACTGTGATCAGACCAACATCGAACAGTTTGTGAAAGTCGGACCGCAACAACAAGCCGTTGTATGTGTTGTTCAGACCTTCGTCGGCAAACGGCTTGATGTGTGCCGCTTCTAGCACCGGTAGTGTCGACTCCCCCGTCACTGCACATCGACGTCCGTACGCATTCGTTACAAGCGCACGAAACGCGCCCTGACCGCGCCGAGGACGAACCAAAACAGGAGCGCCATACTCGGCTCGTTGCTCGGCAACACGAAGCGGTGTGACGGTGCGTGCGATCAACAGTTGCTGCACCGCCGTCCAGATGCGCTCGCCGTCTGCATTGTCCGAATCAAAGAATTTTCCTCGTACGATGCTGCCGGCGAAGTCGTCAGACATTGGAATCCAGTCTCGCCGATCGAAGAAAAACGGCTCACCGAGAATGCTACAACCCACGTCCTTTGTTGCGTCCGCGTTTCGACCACGCGCTGAAAGAATCAGGTTTGAAAAATCCTGGAAAGACGAAGCGCCATTCTTCTCTCCGAAGGCCTCCCAAGCCAGACGAATCGGAAGGGATTCATACTTGATAAAAAACCCACCGCCCGCAATGTGATGATTCGGAGCCTTGAGCTTAAAGAGGAATGGTGTGCCCTCTTCAGCGTTGCCAAACGGGCGGCTTCCATTCGGGTGCCAGAAGTTGACCTCGTCGAGGCCTGGAATCGCCGACAAGTGTGAATACCATCGATTGTCGGTGACCCCTGTGTAGAACTTCATCAGCCCCTGAACGGAAGAAATCATATGGCGTGCACTCAGGCACATTGTGTCGTAGCTTAGCGGCGGGGCGCAAGCCCTCGGAGTGGGTGCTTCCCGTCAGATCTCAACCTCCTCAGCCAGGATCAGAACATGTCGATGCACGCCCATGTTTTTCGTCAGCTCCTGATTGGTGCGATCGCCGTAAGCGCAGTGTTCGTATCCGGTGCGCACCTCTACGCGCAGAGCAAACCGCAGGTGCGCGAGGGTTTCTGGATTACGGTGGGAGCCGGCGGCGGAACGTTTGGATGCGACGATTGTGATGATCGTGAAGGAGGCGGCACTGCACAGATCGCACTGGGCGGCTCGCTATCGCAGCGCTTGCAGCTTGGTGCGTCAATCAACGCATGGTCGAAAGAAACTGATGGCGTGACGTTCACGCAGAGCGGGGTTATGGCGCTGGTAAAATTCTATCCGTCCGCAACCGGTGGCTTTTTTGTGCAAGGCGGGCTCGGAGTCGGCCGCCTTGAAGCCAGTTCCGGTCGCATCACCGTGAGCGAGGATGGAGGCTCCGCGATTCTTGGCCTTGGCTATGACTGGCGCGTGGCGCGCAATTTCAGCATCACACCGTTCCTGAATGGCGTGGCCGGTTCGTTTGATGGCAATGGTGCGAACTTCAATCAGTTGGGTATCTCGCTGACCTGGCACTAGTCGCTCTTGCGTGCGCCCGGGAGCACTCGTTGCCGGGCGCACGTCACGAACCATCACCATTGCATTATGCTCGATCCTACCGCAAGCTGGACCCCATGGCGAGAGATTGCCTCCGGCGACGCGTCACGCGTGCTCCCGACGCTTACGTCCGCTTCTTTCTCCACTTAATTCGCTCCGATACCGGCGCGTTCGCGCTGCTCAAACATCCCGATGCAATCACGATGGCAGTGAACGCCTCGGGGCCACCATTCTTGCAACCCAGGGAAATGCGGCTGCAGAACGCGCGAGCACACGCCGCGCAAATGCGGCTCGAATACAGCGCGCGCCGACTCAGCTGGCACGCGCACGTCACTCTGCGGCACAACCACACGCTCTACAAGACTCAGATTGAGCTCACGCGGTCGGGCAAGATGAACATGACTGCAGAGGAGGAGCTCGAACGCCTTGAAGGGCTCAGCGGTCCGGCATATCCACCGCTGCGGCCGAGCCTGCTCTCCATGGAAGCGCGTGCCGCCATCATGGACGGCGAAGACGACACTGAGAGTGAAGACTACTGAATCAGCGTCACACGCTACGGATCAAGATCAACACGCACGTTAAAGATGGGACGATTATTCGGACCCATTTGTGCGGCCACTGGCCGAATCTCAATCACGAACGGCTCCTCAGTCTTCAGCATCAGCGGTATCGTTGTGGCCTTACCGATCACAACGTCTTTCACCAACGACGACTGACTTTCACGTCCGAACATACTCACGCGAATCTGCAGTCCGGCGGCTTCCGCGACTTCCAGCTTGAGATAAACCTGGCCGGTGCCTTCAACGGTGAACTGGTACGTGCGGAGAAACTCCTCCATCCGCTCGGCATCACGCGGCCGGCTCGCGTTAAAGTCACGCGGCAGTCCTGGAAAAGAATCGCGAATGGTCTGCCCAAGGGTGAACGCGACGGACGTCTCCTCCAGTTCGTCGACTTTTAGTTCAACACCTCGGCCCTCGGCGGTCGACTGGGCATCAATCTGGACCAGAAACGTTCGTTCCTGATCCGACGTCGGCAGCACCTGCACAATGCGTCGACCAGAGAGAGCTTCCTGCAGCAATGGATTGCCGTCTTCCTCGGCGATGGTGAGCCGACTCGGTCCGACACCTTGAATGGAGGCGGTCAATCGTACTCGGCGACCGGGTGGCACTTCGACGCGTCGTGCGTATGTACCGCTCGGATCGATTGTGCCGGTTTCAGATGCGCCAATGGTTAACGGCTCAAGGCCACCACCAGGAAAGCGCAGTTGGAAGATCGTGTAGTACTGTCGTCCATTGTTCACGTTTTCCGAACTGTCAGATTCCGTTGCAATCGTAAGCTGATACGTGCCTGTTTCCGGGAGCTGTACATATACCGAGCGTGCACTTCGTCCCCGCGATACTTGCAGCTGCGCCTGCCCGACGGTGCGACCCGACGGCGCCACGAGGTGATAGCTAAACGCAGCGAGCGTTCCGTTCGTAACCTCGATGGCAACTGCTTCGCCTCGGCAGCCACGCACGCGCATCGTTTCAGAATGCGACCGAGTGCCGACCTCACGGAGCGAACGCGAGACTTTCCCGCCAAATGTGCGCCACTGATTTTCCCACTGCTCTACGTCCTTGGCATGTTTCTGCGCGCAGGTTTCCGCAACCCCTGTACCGTTCAGCAATGAACCGAGTCCCTGACGAAGCAAACCGGGTTTGCAGTCAGCACTGCGAGCCGGCGGCTCAGGCGCAGGCATCAGGTCTGCACATTGCGCACGCACCTCCGCTACGACGCCAAGGAGCGTAAACACTCCTGCAACGATTGATGTCGTGCGCATTAGAAAGTGAACCCGAGTTTGGTCTGTGATGGATCAATACACGGAATGTTCGACGAACCTGCCGTTCCCGCGCCAATCATGGCACCCGCTGCAGCGCCAACGAGAATCGAGGGTGCGAGGTCGGTCTTGAACACCAGAGAAACTACCGTCCCAGCCGCTGCACCAATCGCCGCACCTTTCAGCGCTGACGAGCCGACACTGCGACGACGCGCAAACGGAATGCGATACGCCGTGGCATTCACCGTTTGCCACGCGCCACCCCACTGCACACTGGCGAGCTCAAATCGCGCCACGGTTGGATCATCACCGTTGCCTAGTCGCACGTCACCAACACGCACGCGCAAGCCGCTGCCCACGGGTAGCTCGCTTCCGTCGTTCAAGGTGATCGCTTCTGTTGAAGGCATTTCAATGACCAGACCTCGCTTCAATCCATCTTCACAGATCGCCGTGTTTGGCCGACCGTAAGCCGCCGCGCCCTTGCGAACGCCGGACCACGATGCGGGGGCGATAACGACCGGAGCGTCAACAACCGGAGGAGCGGTAGTGACGGGCTCTTTGGCGCGCTCATCCGCGGCATCGTTTGCACTGTTCGCCGGATCTGCACGCGGAGACCGATCGTCTGACGCAGTCGGGCGCGGAGTCGCGGCATCACTGGCGAAGCGTTGCGGTGCGGGACTCGACGCTTCGCTCCGCTGTGACCCGTTTCTCGGACGACTACTCGTGATGGCATCGACGGCGTTGTCTAGATCAGCCGACGCTACCACGTTGACCATAACTTCCGGCGGTTTGGCTGCCGCGGGCGCACGCCGATCGTTGAACGCGTCGTAACTTGTAATGCCCAGAAACAACACTACGGCGCCTACAATCACCACCGCGAGCACATTTGACGTTGAGTTGCTTGCCATAGACCGGTTCTCGCCTCAAGTCAGGAAATCGGCGTCGGTCGATTGAGCAGACGCTTCCAATCAGGGAAAATCGCGTTCAGTGTGTTCTTTGCGTCTTCGTCCTTAGCTGCTACCAGTTCATATGACGCATCGCGATGCGCCAGCAGCGAAAACAGAGTGCGCTGTCTCGCGATGTCCCGATTCACCAGGTAGCGCACCGCAAAGTGGTAAACGAAAATCACGCCCTGCAGCAGCGTTAACGCCACGCCGGTCCAGATAAGAATTCGCGGCATCTGAAACGTGGGCGCACTGCCCGCTTCGTTGAGCACGTACCGCAGGAACCAGATACTAAACGCGAAGGTCGCAAAGGCCGCGACCGACGGACTGTTGTGGTTTGCTTCCTTTTTTGCACCATCGATGATCTGCTGCTCGGCCAGAAAGTAGTCAGCGTGTACCGACTCTTTCTCGAGGTACATGGCCTTCCGCGCATCGTTGCGAAACTCGGCGAGCGCTTTCAGCATGCCTTCACGCGTCGCCATAAGCCGGTTGATATCGAGGCCAAGGAAAAACGCGACCGCAGTCGCTGCGGCGGTGATGGCACCGTACGCGGTGGCGATCATACCGTCAGTCAGCTCAGCTTCCATCCGGAATCAGTGGTGACGAGGATCATGGCGAGAGGCAGCGCGGTCCATGCTGCCATGGGACCACCTATTCTGGAGCCCGAGGACGAGGTCCGCAATCCGGCTTACCTTCCATGCATTATGCCTGCACCTGCATCAGTGACTGAGACGCGCACCTTACCTGCTAATCCACAGCTGAGCTCGCCACACTCGCGTGTGCGTCGTGCCACTCATCGACTGTACGATCGACTGAACCGCGCCCGCCTCTCTCAAACCGGCAGCATCCTCGGCACGCTGATGTTCGCCGCATCGCTCACGCCGAGCCTGCTGCCGCGTTCCCCCGCATTCCAGGGCGTGGTCTCCGGCCTTTCCCTCGCGCTTGGCTACGCCATCGGCGCGGGCATCGTGGGCGTCGGCTCATATCTCGGCTTTCACACGCGACGCGGACGCACCGCGCGACGCTTGCAACTGTTGTCGAGAGTGTTGCTCGCTACCGCGGTGGCCATCTCCATCGCGTGCCTGTGGCGTGCCACCACGTGGCAGAATGCGGTGCGCGAACTGATGGGCATGGAACTGGTCGACGGCGTGCGTCCATTCCGCGTGGCGGTGGTTGCGCTGCTCGTGTTTGCCGTGTGTCTGTTGTTCGCGCGACTGGTCGCGGCCGCATTTCATGTGATCGCTGAACGATTTCGACGCGTCCTGCCGCCGCGCGTTGGCAACTTGCTCGGCTTGGCAAGTGTGGGCATCGCAGTGTGGGTGCTCAGCGATGGCATTGTGTTCAAGTTTGGCCTGCGCGCCGCCGACGCATCCTTCCGAGAAATCGATGCGCTGATTCCCGATGATCGCGCACAACCCACGGACTCTACACGCTCAGGCAGCGCCGAGTCGTTTGTGGATTGGCAGGATCTCGGCCGACAGGGACGACTCTTTGTGACGACGGGACCGTCGGCGAGTGATATCACCACTTTCACCGGCGTACCCGCGCTGCAACCCATCCGCGTGTATGTCGGACTGAACGCTGCACCCACACCGCAAGAGCGCGCCCAGCTCGCGCTCCGTGAACTGCGTCGCATTGATGCGTTCAGTCGCGCCGTGCTGATCGTGGCCACACCCACTGGCACCGGTTGGCTCGACCCGGGGGCCACGAATTCTGTGGAATATCTACATCTTGGCGATGTCGCCATCGTGTCGGCGCAGTATTCGTATTTGCCAAGCGCACTTTCTTTGGCAACGCAAGGCGCGTACGGCGCCGAAACCGCTGCGGCGCTCTTTGAAGAAGTCTACAACTACTGGACAACACTCCCGCGTGACGCACGACCGCGACTGTATGTGTTTGGCGTGAGTCTGGGCGCACTCAATGCGGATCGTTCGTTCGACTTGCACGACATCTTGTCCGATCCATTTCACGGCGCACTCTGGGCCGGCATGCCCTTTCGCAGCTCGGCCATGAACGAAATCATGGCCACCCGTCAACCCACGTCGCCCGCGTGGTTGCCAAGGTATCGCAACAGTTCGGTCGTGCGCTTCATGAATCAGAACGGCGGGCTGCGCAACGTGGGCGCAACGTGGGCGCCGCTGCGTATTGCGTACCTGCAATACGCGAGCGATCCGGTCACGTACTTCAATGTGCGCTCGTTCTATCGCGAACCAGAGTGGATGCGTGCACCGCGTGGGCCAGACGTGGTGTCGCAGTTCCGATGGTATCCCGTGGTTACCGGTCTGCAGCTCATCGCGGATATCGCCGCTGGCGTTGAGGCGGCGCCGCCTGGCTACGGTCACAACTTTGCACCCGGGCACTACATCGAGGCGTGGCACGCGATCACGGAGCCAGAGGGCTGGTCATACGATGACCTGGCGCGACTCGAGCAGCTACTTCGGCGGTAAGCCGAGCTCGCGGAACAGCGGCGCTCGCTTGCAGAGTGCGCCTGCGCGCTTCATCGTAGTGTCGAGTCTGGCTCTCACGGCACGCGAACATCGCGTGGCGCCTCCCTCCTGATGCATTTGGCAGGAATATGCCGAGTCATTCGATGGGCAACGGAGTGACCGTGCACCACGCCGCGGCGGTGGCGGTGGTACCTGGTACGCACCTGCTCACCAGGCAGCGCGGAAATGCGCGTAGACAACGAGCGCGTAGCGCGTTGCAGGCAACGCCACCAGAAGACGACCTCGCGCCACTGCTGCGTGAACTGGAGCAACAGGGGTTCGAGCTCGTCACCAACTTTACCGTGGCGCCGCGCGCGCGCCGACCCGGCATGCAATCGCGGCGTTCGTCAACGCTGCCCGGCGCCGTGCAACCGACCATGGTTGATGTGGTCCTCGAAGCTGACGAAGACGCCGTGGTACTCACCGTTGACGAGTCGGGCGAACTCGATTGGGTGTTTGCCGACGGAACACGCGTGAGCGATGCGCGCACGGCGCATTTCAGAATCACCGCGGCGCCCTCAACCCGCGCCACGGAATCCACACGTCGCCGCCGCGTGACCAGCGTGCTGCGTGCGGTGAGTGGATTTCTGTTCAAGTTCATCCGTCGTAAAATCACCGGACTGCTGATCAAACACCTGGAACGGGGCGTACACACCGGCTTTGTGCGCGTTGGCTCCACGGTGCCGTCGGCATGGACCGCGCTCAGTGATCGCCACACCCTGCCGCGCGTCCCCGCGCGGCCCGGCGAATCGCCGCGCGTACTGTTGCTTGTGCACGGTACGTTCAGTTCAACCGTCGGGTCGTTCGGTGCGCTCGGCTTTAGCGTACCCGGCATCGCGCTGCTTCACGCGATGCACGAACAGTACGACCACATACTCGGCTGGGATCATCGCACACTCAGTGAAACGCCGGCGCAGAATGCCATCGCAATGCTGAAAGCGTTCGATCGCGCGTTTCCTCCGGGCAGCGTGCGGCCTGACATTGATGTGATTGCCTTCAGCCGGGGCGGATTGGTCACACGCACACTGCTCGAACAACTCGTACTGAACACGCGGTGGAACGACGCGTTCAAGCGCGTCGTGTTCGTGGCCGCAACACTCAGCGGCACACTGCTCGCGCAACGCGAACGGTGGAGCACGTTTGTCACCGTGATGACAAATCTGGCGGTGGCCGCATGTCGCGGTGTGACGATGGCGCTGCCGCCGGCAGCAGTGGCGGCCGTATGGGTAGAAACGGTGGCGCGCGGTGTGGCAGCCTTGGTGCGATTCCTTGCCACTGCGCTGCTTGATAGCGAGGCGGTGCCGGGTCTTGCTGCCATGGACCCGCATCAGAAAGTGGTGAAAGAATTGAACGCGATACCACCGGCTGCAGCCCGCTTGAACACGTATCATGTGGTCAGCAACGACTACGAACCAAACGGGCCGGGCGCCGACGACGCGAGTGAAGCCATGCCGTCTGCGCTTACACTGAAAATCTGGGATCTCGTGATGGACGCGCAGATGCAACAGGCGAATGATCTCGTGGTGAATACCAGCTCGATGGAAACCATTGGCGGTGCCACGTTGTGGTGGGATCGTACGCTCGCATTGCCGCAGAACGGACGCACGATGCACACCACCTGTTTTCGCGACGCCGAAATTGTGGCCCAGCTGCGTGCGTGGCTGATTGACGGAGGCGCTGACATCGTGCCCGCGACTCCGCGATACGGTATCGATGATCGACGACAATCGCGTCGTGTGATTCTCGCCCAACGACGGTACAACGCGCGCATTGCTCGAGGAAATCTGATTACCTAGCCGGCGTACCTGATTGCTCACGAACCATCTGATCGGCCCTCGACGAGCGTGCAATGAGCCCAGCAAAAAAGGCAGCGAAACAACGGTCTGCGGCAAACCGGACTGCCAAAAACCGGTCCGCGGGAAAACGTTCGTCAAAAAAGCCTGCAGCGAAACGATCGTCAGCCGTTGCAGGCCCGAAGCCAACACCACTGGTACAACTGCGCGCTGGCGATCTGTCGTTTGACAGCAACGCGCAAACGGCGCTCGAAATCGTGCGACTGAGCACCGAGTGGAGCTACACACTGCGCATGCGCAGTCGCTGGTCGCATGACGACGACTTGCGGTCAGTGATCGCCGAAGACGCGGTCGAAGCGCTCGATCAGTTGGGGTTTGACGCCACAACCATACAACAACTGGTGGGTTCGGAGCGCCTGCAAGTGGTGCTCGCCGACACAGCGGAATATTCAAGCTTCAGCACGGAAGTCATCGACGCCGCATTCAGCTTTCCGTGGGAGTACGTGTTAAGCGCCGCCACGCGCTGCCTCGGCCGCACCCAGGGTGTGCTGATCACGCGCTGTCTCGCCGACGGAAAACCACCACGTGCGGATGACATCGGTGCGGGTACGCTCACGATCATTACATCGGCACCAGGGCGCATTGCCGAGCTCTACGGTTTCGACTCTGAAGTGCTACGTCTCTGCCACGCGGTGAGTGTGCAGGACCCGAGCGCTTTGGTGTTTCCACCGACCGACGCACCGCATCGCATGGCCGCCAGGTCCACCCGTTCTGCGCTGGCAGCATACATGAAGAGTCTGCCCGCGCATCAGGCGCGTTTTGTGCACGTGAGCGGCGTCGATCCCATTCAAGCTGCGTCACTCGTGCCCGAACTGTATCAGGACCCCGAGCAGGTGCGCGCTGGCGGCATTATGATGGCACGCGATGCGCGGGCGGAAAGTGACGGAGACAGCAGCGACATCACGCGTGAACAGGTGGTGAGTGCTGCGGCGCTGGCCGAGGCGCTGATTGCTGACGGCAATCCTGCGCCGGCGCTTGTCACGCTGAATCTGCACTACTCCGGCGCACAGACGGCGCCGGACATGCTGCGGCGCGGGGCGCTGTCGAGCATTGGTTTTCTTGATACGATCCCTGATGAAGTAGCCGAGTACTTCTTTACCGTGTTCTACCGCGAGTGTCAGCACGAAACGTCGCTGACCGGCATCGCCAATGCGTTCGGCCGCGCGTGGGCACAGTTGGATGAGCAGGGGCATGATCTGCACGGCACGGGCATTGTGCTTTGGATGTGCACCTGCGAGCCGGCTGCTGAAGTCAGCGACGTGCTGTCGGTTCGCTCACAGGAGAACGCTGCGCTGCTCCAGGCGGACAGGCGCGGCATTGAGCTGACTGCGACACGAGCCAGGCGCATGTCAGAGGTGCTGGCGGTCGATGTCGACGTACCGGGTGACATCAACTATTCGCTGCTGCACAATCGGCGCAGCGCGATCAGGACGTTCACACTGAGCAAGCTGGTTGATCACGAGCTTGATGATGTGCGCGTAGAGGTTGAGCTGGAAGCCGGTGGCGTGGTGCAGCAATATCGTCGCACGCTCAGTTTGACCGAACCGCACGTTGCGCTGGCCGATCACATCACGTTGCCACTCACGGCCCCCATGCTGCGCTCGTTGCATGAGCGCACACTGACCACCGTATACACACGCGTCACGTGGGAGGGGCGTGTCGCACACGAGGAGACGCATCGTGTGGCGCTACTGCCAGTTGACGAATGGTATGACGACACGCAGAACAATCCGTGGTTGCCGTCATTTGTGTTGCCGCGCGATCCGGCCATCGCGCACATCATTGGCGAAGCGCGCAAATATCTTGTTGCACTGACCGACGATCCGCTGGCCGGGTTTGATGGATATCAGCGGGTGGAAGATCCGATTGGTGGTGCGCCCAACGCACGTCGTACAGATCTGCAGGTGCAGGCCATCTGGACCGCGCTCGTGCACGATCGCAAGCTGCTGTACATCAATCCACCGCCCGCGTACTCACGCGGTGGGCAGCGGTTGCGTTCGCCGAGTGAGCTGCTGCACACTTCGAGCGGCACGTGCATTGATCTGTCGCTGTTGCTCGCGGCGTGTCTCGAGTACGTGGACATTCACGCGTGCCTTGTGCTTACCACCGGCCACTGCTTTGTGGGCTACTGGCGCGCCGACGCCTATCAGGAAGAGTTCATGACCGTGGCTCGGCCGCCTCAGGGACGCGCGCAATCCCTTGGTGAGGCGGCCTATCACTCGGGACGCATTCCGCTGGTCGACGCGTACGGGTGGCGCGTGGGGCCGCAGGGATACGACGAGGTGCAAGGTTACGTGCGGGCCGACGCGCTGCGCCTGCTGGAGGCAACGGGGCTCTGCTTTGGCTACTCGTTCTCACAGGCGCACGAAGAAGGTGTGGCGCGACTTGCGGAACGAGACACGTTTGATTCGCTGCTGGATAATCGTGTGGCGCGCCGATCATCGCCGCCGGTGACGCCGTTGCCGATCGTCACCGGTGGCTCATGACAATCAGTACAGATCGTGCGGGATGTATCCACCATTCGCCGCGATCTTGGTCAGCACCTGCTTGTGCAACCAGATGTTCATGCTCGCGGAATCTTTCATCAGTTCATCGGGGCAATCGAGCTCCACGGCCAACTCCTTGCGCGCGGCAAAGCTGCTGTCGAGATCGAGCAGCTTGAGCAGATCAACGATCGACGTACGCCAGTTGAGCTCCTGTGGATTGGCCTTGGCCATCGCTTCGAGCTTCTCTTCAACATTTACCACTGGAATGGCGACCGACGGGTCGGGTGTGGTGCGTCCTGGCGCGGGGGCCGCGGCCGGTGCTGCGGCGGCAGCCGGGGCGGCGGCTTTGTCGCCGTCACCGATGCCAAGCTTACCGAGAATCTTGCTGAACAGTCCCATGGAAGTGCGTCCTGTCTGTGGGGAAGCGCAAACGCGGCAGTAGCGCGCGTTGGTGGGGCAGCGGCGTTGCAGCCGCGCTCTTTCAAGCTGAAGCCCGAGGTACGGCGGGCGCAACAGCGATCAGATGTCGCCGTGTGACATCGATCACCATCGTTGCACGTCTGAGACGTGAACACGCGCGGCAACATGCGCCATGACTGTTGCCGATCATGACGATGGCGACCGAGGCACTCACGCAGTGAGCCGGTTCCATGCGAGACGACGCGTAGAAGAGACGAGCACTCGCGCGCTGCGGGTGTTGTTGAATCTCCCCAGGAGTCTCTGCCATGTTCCGCCTCAGATCGCGTGCTGACGGGTCCGGTCAGCGTTCATCCTGCTCCCGCCATCGGACATTTTCTATCGCAGTGCTGTCGTTGATCACACTGTCGAGCGCCGTTGCCTGCGGAGGTGACTCCGGCACTGAGCCCCCGCCGCCGCCTCCGGTGAGCGTGACCGTCACGCCGACAACCACCACCGTGAATGCTGGCGCGACCGCGCAGTTCACCGCGTCAGTGGCGAATGCCACGAACACCGGCGTGACATGGACCTCGAGCGGCGGAACCGTCGCGCCCAACGGCACGAGCGCCACGTGGACCGCGCCAGGCGTGGGCGGCAGTTACACGATTACGGCGACCAGCGTGGCCGATGCGACGCGCAATGCATCGGCGACGGTGACGGTCACACCAGTTGGCATTGCGGTGACACCAGCCACCAGCACCGTGGGCGCGGGTGACACGCTGCCGCTCACCGCGGCGGTGACCAACGCTTCGAACGACGCGGTCACGTGGACTGCGAGCGCCGGCACAATTGTTGGCACGGGCAGCAGCGTTCGGTGGGCGGCACCGGTTGCGGGTGGCAGTTACACGGTGACGGCCACAAGTGTGCTTGATCCGGCGCGCAGTGCGTCGTCGACTGTGACCGTGACGCCGGTTGTTGTTGCGGTGAACGCAGCGCTGAGTGCGCTGTTACGCGGCGAGCAGACAACGCTCACGGCAGTAGTCACTGGCACGAGTAATGGCGCTGTCACCTGGACGGCGAGTTGTGGCACGATTACCGGTACCGGTGCGACCGTACAATACCTTGCACCGAACGCCCCGGGTACATGCACGGTACGCGCCACGAGCGTGCGCGATCCGGGCAAACAGGGTGAACGTCCACTGCGCGTGCGCAATGCGTGGCGCGTGGCCGTGCTTGACGATACCGATGACGGCGAATGCACCGTGCAGCATTGCACACTGCGCGAAGCCATTACGGCCGCCAACGTGGCACCGGATCGCGACTCCATTCTAATTGTTGGTGGTACGACTCCCGCAACGATCACGCTCACGCAAACACTGCCCTTTATCAGTACCGCGACGGACATCGTGGGACCGGGTGCCGCCGCCGCACTCACGATCAACGCCGCCGCAACTGAGACCGCACCGCGCGGCGTGCTGTACCTGAACGGCGACTTTGCCGCATCAGTGCGCGGCGTTACGCTGCGCGGCGGACGACGCGCGGGCGGCGGCGGCGTGATCATCGATAACAAAGCCAATGTCACCCTGCGCGATGTCCACGTCACTGACAACCAGTCTGATAACGCGCCCGGTGGTGGAGTGCTCGTGATTCGCGAGGGTCGTGGTACGTTCGTGAACGTCGACATCACGAACAATCGTACGACAGGTGCGAGTGGCGTTGGTGCCGGCGTGTCGGCCGAAGAGGGAACGCTCGTCACAATGCTCGGCGGACGCATTGCTGACAACGTGGCCAACGGATCCGTGGGCGGCGGCGCTCGCGTTTTCAATAGCTCGCTCGTGCTGGATAGCACGATCGTCAGCAACAACCGTGCACCGAGCGCACAGCTCGGTCTTGGAGGCGCCGTGTTCGCCGATGGGCCCAATGGCACGCTCTCACTCGTCAACGCGACAATCGAAGGCAACAGCGCGGCGATTTCCGGCGGTGGACTCAATGTTCGCGGTGGCGTCGTGGCCACAATGAGTGGCAGCACGATTCGCGCGAACAGTGCGCCCGCGGCCGCCGGCATTGAACTTGGGAACGCGCGTCTGACCGTCGTGAACTCCAACGTAGTTGCAAACGTCGCGTCGTTACGTGGTGGTGGCTTGCTCTTGTTCGGAACGGCCGAATACACGCAACAGGGTGGAAGCATTCGCGAGAACATTGCGAACGCCAACGGTGGCGGTGGTCTCTACTTTCAACAGACGGCCAAGACCACGCTCACCAACGTGAATATTGTTGACAATCGCGCCAACGGCACTGCCGGTTCAGGCGCAGGTATCTGGGGCGGCAATACCGCAGAACTTTCCATGACTGGTGGCTCGATTTCAGGCAATCGCTCCACAGCGTTCGGTGGCGCGATTTTCCAGAGCGGCGCCCAGTCGCTGATGCTCACCAACGTGGCCATTGAACGCAATCAGGCACTCGGTGGCGGCGGATTGTTTCTCAATGGCGTGAACGTGCGCCTGAGCGGCGGACGTATCGCTGAGAACATTGCCTCAACCGGTGGCGGCGGCGGCGCGTACATGGAGAACGTGACGCTGATGGCGGACAGCACCACCTTTGCCCAGAATCGTGCCACGCAGGGAGGCGGTGCGATCCTTGCCTTGACGAGCGGCACCTACACACTGCGGAGCGTCGTGGCTGACGATAACGTCTCGAACTCCGGCGGCGCGTACGGCTTCAGTGGCGCAATGACCGTGACCTTCGAAGGCGGTCTGATCAGACGCAATCGCTCCAATACTGTGGGTGGCGGGTTGTGGAAGGCGGGCCAGTCCGTGCTTACCATGACTGGAACGCAGGTGCTCGACAACGAGGCGGGTACACAGGGCGGCGGTCTTCAGCTCAGTGGCCCTGGAGCGGCGGCAACACTGCGTCGTGTCACGGTCTCCGGCAACAAGGCGGTAACGGCGAGCGGCGGCGGCGTCACGGCCGGCGTCGTCGCGCTCATTGAAGAGAGTACGTTCGCCCGCAATACATCGGCGGCTATCGGTGGTGCACTGTTCGCGGCCTCCACCGGCAACAGCACGGTTCGCAACAGTACGTTCTCGGCCAACGAGGCATTGACGGGAGGCGGTATTGCCGCGACCGGTCCCTCTACGGTGGTGAACGCGACCTTTGTCGCGAACAAAGCGATTGACTACGGTGGTGGCATCGGCACGAATAACGCTGGTGCCATGACCGTGACGAACATTCTTCTGGCCGGCAATCTCGTGGGCACGAACCCGGGCAACTGCGGCAGCGGCGGCACAAGTCTGATTACGTCGGGCGGCGGCAATCTCTCAGGAGACGCGACCTGCACTCGATTCACGGTGTCTTCGGACAAAGTCAACACGGCGCCCGGCATCAACATCGCGCTGGCAGACAATGGGGGGCGCACGTTCACACACGCGCTGCTCGAGGGCAGTGCTGCGATCAACGCTGGCGTTACGGCCAGCTGCCCGGTCGCCGATCAGCGAGGATTCACGCGCATCGCCGCCTGTGACATCGGGGCGTTCGAGTTTGGCGGGCAGCCGCCCGCTGCGCCTCGTATTGGAGCGACAATTCGGCGGGAGTGACGGCACGCTAGAGCTCGGCACGCACTGCTTGCGAGCGGTGCGTGTCCGAGGCTAGCGTTGCGACCATGAACGGCCCCTCAGGAGACATCACTTCGGCGCTTGCGGAGCTGCAGCGCGGGACCCCCGGTGCAGCTGACCTGGTGGCGCAGCTCGTGCTCGACGAGTTGCATCGCATCGCCGAGCTCGCGATGCGCCGCGAAGCAGATGGACACACGCTGCAGCCCACCGAGCTGGTGGACGAAGCATTCATGCATCTTGTTGCTGTCAACCGCATGACATGGCAAAACCGCGCGCATTTTTTTGCGATTGCCTCGCAAACAATTCGCCGCCTGCTGGTTGATCACGCGCGCAAGCGGCAACGGGTCAAACGCGATTACGGCGTGCGCGTAACGCTCGACGAAGCGCTGGTTGCGGCAGAAGGCTCGTCGATTGATCTGCTTGCGCTTGATGATGCCCTGTTAGCTCTGGAGCGCCTAGCACCGCGACAGGCGCGCGTAGTGGAACTGCGTTTTTTTGGCGGATTGTCCATTGAAGAAACCGCAGAAGCGATGATCTCGTCACCCGCAACTGTAAAACGCGACTGGACGTTTGCGCGTGCCTTTTTGCTGCGCGCGCTCGATGGCGATTCGTCGTCGATCGCACCGGCCGGCGTATGAGCACCGACAAATCACCATCAGGCGCTTCGTTTTCCGCGGCGCGCTTCGCGGAACTCGAACAACTGTTTGATTCTGCCGTGCATGCGTCACCGCAGCGGCGTGAGGCCATTTTGTCTGACGCGGCACATCGCGACCCGGAGATGTCGCGCGAGCTGCGCGCTCTGCTCGCAGCCCACGATAGCGACCGGTCACTTGGCGCGTTGGCACTGGAAGCCATCACGCCTCGCGACGACGCTGACGCCTTGTCGCTCCGAGACACGGAACGTGAGGGACTGCATCTGGGTGCGTGGGCCATCGGGCGTCGCATTGGTGCCGGTGGCATGGGCACCGTGCACGAAGCGGTGCGCGCCGACGATCAGTATCAGCAACGGGTGGCCGTAAAGTTTCTGCGCCGCATTACCGACAGTGATGACGCCGCGCGCCGTTTTCGCAGTGAGCGACAGATTCTGGCGTCATTGCAGCATCCGCGCATCGCAGCGCTGCTCGACGGCGGCGTCACACCGGATGGTCAGCCGTACTTCGTGATGGAGTACATTGACGGTTCGCCGATCACCACGTGGTGTGATGCGCGCACGCTCGACGTCGAGGCTCGTCTGCGTCTCTTTCTCGACGTGTGTGATGCAGTGCGCGCAGCGCATCGCCGACTGATTGTGCATCGCGATCTCAAGCCCAGCAACATACTGGTGCGCGAAGACGGCGCGGTGAAGCTGGTTGACTTTGGTATCGCCAAGTTGCTCGACGACAACGGCGATGACTCGCAGCACACCGCGCTCGGCGCACGTGCCTTCACACCAGAATACGCGGCACCCGAACAGATGCGCGGCGAGCCGGTGAGCACCACCGCCGATGTGTACGCGCTTGGTGTGTTGTTGTACGAACTGTTAACCGGACGCCGACCGTTTTCGCTGGCGGGACTTTCAGCCAGCGCCATGGAGCGCGTGGTCACCGAAACGCCAACACCGCGGCCAAGCACTGAGCTGGCGGAGGCGCACAGCGCGTTGCTTGGCGAACGGTCGCTGGAGCGCGCCAGACGCACCCTCGCAGGTGATCTTGACGCCATCGTTGGCATGGCGCTGCGCAAGGAACCCGATCGTCGCTACGCGTCGGTGAACGAGCTGATGGACGACATCACACGCCACCTCGCCGGGCGTCCGGTCACCGCGCGTCCGGACAGCGCGGGCTACCGCATGGGCAAGTTTGTGCGACGCCGCCGGGTGGAACTGTTTGCCGCGTCGGTGGCGGTGCTTTCGCTCGTGGCTGGTACAGCGGCGGCAATGCGTCAGGCATCTCGCGCCAGCAGTGAAGCGGCACGGGCGACTGAAGTGCAGGCATTCCTCACCGAAATGCTTGGTGCCGCGAAACCCGGTGTACTCGGCGCTGACGCGCGCGTGCGCGACGTGCTGGATTCAGCGGCGTATCGATTAAACGATGCACGTCTTTCGCCAGCGCTCGAAGCAGAGCTGCGCAACATCATTGGCGACACGTATCTGGCATTGGGTGAATACACCGCGGCTGATACGCAGTATGTGCGCAGTCTGTATGCGCGCGAACGCGCGGATGGTCGCTCGACGTTGGGCTTCGCCACGGCTATGGTAGACGTTGGCATTGCCCGCTGGGAAGAGGGCAACTACGAGTCTGCTGACTCGGTACTTCGTATTGCAGATTCGCTGCAGCGTTTATTGCGCGAAGTGCCCCCGCTCGCTCGTTCCACGCTGCTTGATACGCGTGCGCAGACGCTCAACAGACTGGGCAACAATGCCGACGCGTTGCCACTGTTGTACGAATCACTCGACCTGCATCGCGCGCATTTTCCGGATGACGCCGTTGCCGCGGTGCCGACGTTCGTGTCGGCCGCGGTGGTGGCGAGCGATCTTGGCAATAATCTGGCGGGTGATACGCTGCTCGCCTCAGCGCTTGCGCTGCAACGGCGCGTTGACCCCAACGACGAGGCGGCGCTCGCCATGATTCTCACCGTTCGTGCGGGAGTGCTCGAGCGTCTTGGTGAAATGGATTCGGCGGAGGCGGCATTTCGCGAAGTCATCGGCATCCGCGAACGTGTGCTGGGGCCGGAGCATCCGAACCTGGCCATGACCATGCTCAACCTAGGTGATCATTTGCGTCGCCGGGGTCGTTATGCGGAATCCACGCAGTGGACGCGACGCGTTGTCGCACTCCGTGGTCGCACACTCGACGATACCAACGTGGCGCTCCCCGCCAGCATGATGCATCTCGGCATGGCGCTGGCGCGACTCGACTCTGCGGATGTGGGTGAGCGCTGGGTGCGTGAAGCCTATCGATTACGGGCGGCGAGTTTGCCCAAGGGGCACTGGTTGCTTGCGTCAACCAACAGCTCGCTGGCCGAAGTGCTCACGGCCGCAGGACGGTACGCCGACGCAGAAGCGTTGTTGATTCCGGCGGAACGTCAGCTCTCCACTGATTTGCCGCACAGTGTCGAGCCGGTGCAGGATGTGTGGCGCCGACTGCGCGAGCTGTACACCGCCTGGGGCAAGCCGAGTGAAGCGGCGAAGTGGGAAGCGCGTGCAAAGGACGCGATGAACGGATAGCACGATGTAGTGCTGCACGATTTGTTGCGTTTCCGCGCGTTGCGACGTCGGCCAAGTACGCCCCCGCCACGTTGAGTGCGCGGAAGCAGGCCTCCCCAGTCATCGTACTCATGCGTTCCGCCTATTCCGACATTCGTGTCGGACGCTGTATCGTTTCCGTTGTCGTCGCATCGCTGGTGTTTGGTGCGTGTCGCGGAGACGCCGTCACCGGATATGACACAGGCTGCAGCGATCAGCCGGGCTGCGACACACGCAGTGAGACATTGTCTCCCGGCGCCCTGTCTGCACTCGAAGACGCAAGCACGCGACTGACCGGTGCGCTGAGCACCTCGTTGGCATCAGCGCTGAGTAGCCGACTGGATCAATTGGAAGCGGCACTCAAAACACGAAACCTGTACGCCGGTCGACTGGCATTGGCGGCGACGTATGATGTGCTCGGTCACGCCGAACGCAGCACCCCGGAAGCCCGCCCTGATCTGGCGGCGGTTCGGCTCGCGCTGATTCCCGCCGCGCGGGTGCTGGGTGTGTTTTCTGCAGACGCATTCCCGAGTGTATCTCAGGCTGCACCGTGAAGTGCTATGATACACGCGCAATGTGCGCGTTTGCGGTCGCACTCTGTATTTCCATCACGCCGCTTGGCGCGCAAGTTTCAACGAGTACACGTGCGCAGATGCGGCTACCGTCGATCTGGATCGGTAGTGGCGCGGTCTCCACGAGTAGTGATGGTGCGCCACTCGCGGCGAACACGGGTGCGTTGTTGACGGCCGCGGTGGAACTGCCCACGCGTCGCATGTTAGGGCCAGCGTTATTTGCCGTGCGTGCTGAAAGTGCGTTCATCAGGCAATCGCTTGCCACGAACTCCGACAGCGGCGTATCGGGTGATGTGCAAACGCTTGGCGCAGGACTCGCCCTTCGCGTAGCGCCAAGCTTGACCCGTGACGTGGTGCCGCGTCGGTTCACGCCGTACGTGCTCGCGGGCGCCGGCTTGTCACGTCCGAGCACGCGTGTGTCGGTGTCCCTCAGCAATCCCGATCTGCCCAGTGCGCAGTTCACTCAGACGTCGTCGGAAGTGGCAATCACGGGCGTGGGCGGTATCGGTGCGCAGTTTCTGGTTGGACGCGCGCAGTTGTTCGCCGAAGCGCGCCGCGCATTCGCACGCTACGAGGCCGGTACGAGGTTCACCTCGCTTGGCACGCTGGGCGTCACGTTCCAGCCGCATCGCTGACGCGCGTTTCGCATCACCACCCGTCGTCGACGTGTGTGGTCTTCTTTTCCGCATTCGTTTCGTGAGTGATTGACAAATGATGTTGTCTGCACAGTTCGACGCACCTGCTGCGCGTGTTTCGTATGCGCCGGTTGCGCGGGTGCCCGTTGCATTTGCACTTGTCGCGCTCGCGCCGTTCGTGCTCGCGGCACAATCGGGCGGTGATTCCGCCACCGCCAAGGCTCAATCTGTCGCCGCCTCGTCAGTGCACGCGGCAGAACAGCCGTTGTCGCTGTGCATCGTGCCCGGCTCGGGCACGGCATATCGTGTGGGCGGCGCCGGACTGCCCGCACAGTGTGTGTCATCGACGCATACGCTGCTTTCGCTCAACATGACGGGTCCGCAGGGCCTGCAGGGCGTGGCCGGCGCGAAGGGCGACACCGGCGCGATGGGGCCAATGGGTCCCAAGGGCGACGTCGGCCCAGCGGGTGCAGTGGGGCCCAAGGGTGACATCGGATTGTCCGGTGCGAACGGTGCGACCGGTGTTGCGGGCCCGATCGGTCCACAGGGGCTGAAGGGCGAGTCTGGTCCCGAGGGGCCGGCCGGACCGGAAGGGGCCACGGGGGCCACAGGAGCACCTGGGCCAGCTGGTGTCGGCATTGCGGGCCCGATCGGTCCGCAGGGTCCGCAGGGACCCCAAGGCTTGCCTGGTGCTGCAGGAGCGGCCGGCCCTGGATCGAGCGACCACAGCGCGCTGAGCAATCTCACCGTTGATTCGCACCCGCAGTATTTGCTTGCCGGCACACGCGCGTCGGATGACGGTTTCATCGTGACCGGGACCAAGAATGTTGGGGCGACGGTGCCATCGGGAGCCGGTACGCGGCTTATGTGGAATCCGCGAAAGGCGGCCTTCCGAGCGGGCACGGTCGAGGGCATGGGCGCGAACTGGTGGAACGATTCAGAAATCGGCTATCACTCCGCGGCATTGGGGTTGAACAACATCGCGTCGGGCACGAACTCGTTCGCTACGGGTTACCGATCGTTTGCCCAAGGCACGGAGTCATTCGCCATCGGCATTGAAGCGGTTGCGTCCGGACAGGCATCCATGGCACTTGGCGGACGCGCGAGTGGATACGGCGCGTTGGCCGTGGGCAACGATGCGATGGCCTCCGGGCATGTCGCCCTCGCGTTGGGACAACAGGCACACGCCTCCGGTGGCAACGCCACGGCAATCGGTAATAGTCAGGCATCCGGGACTCGTTCGGTGTCCATCGGCACCAACAACCTGGCCGCCGGTGAGCAGTCACTGGCACTTGGCAACAATGCGCGCACGGCAATGAAAGGCTCGGTGATTATTGGCGCCGGCTTTTTTGACATTGACGACAGCGCGCCGCCGGTGCACGCAACCGCGGAAAATCAGTTCGTGGTGCGTGCAACGGGTGGATACATCTTCTACACCGAGCCGTACATGGGTGCCGGTGTCACGCTGTCACCGCATGGTGGCGCGTGGAATAATCTGTCGGATCGCAACAAAAAAACGGGCTTTCGTGATGTAGATGGTGAAGCCGTGCTTGCGAAACTACGCAGTGTTCCCGTCTCCTCGTGGTCGTACAAAACACAGGATGCGTCAGTGCGTCATATTGGACCGATGGCGCAAGATTGGGAGCACGCGTTTGGACTCAGCGGTGACTCTACCATGATCAACAGCGGCGACATGGCTGGTGTCACGCTGGCCGGTGTGCAGGCGCTGGAAGTGCGCACCACTGTGTATTCGCAGCGCGTGCTGGTGCTCGAAGAACGTGTGCGCGAACTCGAAGCGCAGTTGCAGGAACTGCTGCACGTAATGCGTGCGACGCGCGACGAGGCGCGTCGCCATCAGTAATCCGGCTACGGCACGATGCGTGCGGGTGGCACGGTCTTCACGCCATCCGCGAACGTTGCGGTGAGCAAGTACAACAACTTGGTGCTCGGCAATGCGCTCGATGCAATCGCGTGCTCCGTGAGTTGATGCGCGCCCGTGGCTTTGGAACCGCCAATGGCAATGCTCGGAATCTTTCGCACCACACCCGAGTTGGCATCTGTGGCGCCAGTGGGCACGGCCTCGCGCGCACCGGGCATGCCAACGCTGATGCCGAGCGCACGGTTGATATCGATGGCCGTTTGCACAATCGGGTGTGCGCGTGCGCCTTCAAGTTGCTTTTCTGTACCGCCGGCGCGGCTCTTCTGGTCAATCTCCACACGAAGCCCAACCTTCTGTGAGTCCGCCACCGACTGCACGATCTTCGTGATGTGCGCATCCAGTGAGTCGAGCAAACGCGGATCCGGGCTGCGCAGGTCGACTGTGAAGTACACTTCCTGCGGCACCGCGTTGAAAATCTCGCCGCCGCGCACCTGACCAATGTTCATCACGGCGCCGTCTGGCAACGGGGCAAACTGCAGCGCGTACAAACGGTCGATCGCCGCGGCAAGCGCGCGCACCGGCGTGGGACGTCCGCGTGACGCCAGCGTGTGTGCGCCCGGACTCGTGAACACGTACTTGGTCCAGTAAATGCCGAGTGCACCGTAGCTCACCACCCCATACTGACCATCAGGCACGATGAGCAGATCCGGCGCGGCATTGTGTTCGAGCCAGTATTCCATGCCCTTGAGGCCGAGCTCTTCCTGCGTCGTGCCGATGAAAATGATGTCGCCCTTGCTGGTGAACTTCGTGGCGTTCATTACGCGCAGTGTGGCGAGCATGTTCGCTACCGACGCGGTGTTGTCGCCGATGCCGGGCGCAAAGAGCGTGTCACCGACTACGCGAACCTTGGTATTGGTTTCTGGTGCGAATACCACATCCATATGCGCCGCGATGGCAATCGTTGGTCCGCCGCCGGTGCCTTTGCGCACGCCGGTTACATTGCCGATTGAGTCGACAGACACAGTCAATCCTTCTTCTTCAAAGACGCGCTTTACGTACGCGCCACGTGCCTGTTCGAGTTTGGACTTGCCGGGGATTTCGGTAAGCCGAATCCACTCGTCGCGCTGCTGAGGAAAGCGCTGCTCAAACATGGTGAGCGCGGCTTTCACATCGGCGCGCTGCATAATGGCCGGGTCCCAGCTCGTGGGATAGGTCTGGGCGGAGAGCGGCGCGGCGGCAACGAAGGCGACGGCTGCAACGAACAGCGGGCGAAGAAATCGCATGAGGCGGAGTACGGCGAGAGGGACACGTAGATGCTCGGTCGCTCTGAACATGTCACGTGTTGCTGCGCGCGGGCTAGTGGAGGACCCCGACAGTCAGTAAATCTGCCGCTTGATCGTCATCAAGTGCTTCTCCCGACGTGACCAAGGCCCGAGGTCGGGGGTTAGGATTACACACGTTCATCCAACATCCCCACCCGTTCCATCTCGTGGAGGTCGCCACGATGATACAGCCGCAGTCGGCGCTGGCCGCACAAGACGACGCAAACGCTTCAGTCGGCGAGTTGCTTCGTACGCGCGCGCTGACCAACTCGCCGCAATGGTTGTTCGGTCAGCTCGTCGTGGGCGTGGCCATCAACGCGGCGCTGCTGGTGTGGTTTCCGAGGGGCTGGGGTATCGCCACGGCCGGAATGGCCACGGTGCTGTTGCACACGCTCTGGAGTGTCGCGGTGCGGCGGACCCGCGATGTGGTGCGCGACGTCGACAGCGACGAGGTCGTGCCGGACTATTCCGCGCGTTCCGCCTGGTGGCCCGTTCGACGCATTGCCGCGATTGCCGGCTCGGCATCCGCGCTCGTGCTCCTCTGGTTTGTCTGCCTGTTCATGCTCGGTCGACTCATGAGTTGAGCACGATCCCACAGCGCGCCACGGATTGTGACGACACGCCGCCTCGCTACACCTGCAGTTTGCGATCCAGCGTGCGGCGGTTAATGCCGAGCGCGCGGGCGGCGGCCGCTTTGTTGCCGTCATGGGCGGCGAGCACGCGGCGTATGTGCGCCAGCTCGACAGTTTCCAAGCGAAGATTGTTGATCATTTCGCCCCGCAAGACGTCGGTCGCTGAATGCTCAAGGTCACCGACCGCGGTCAGCCCCAAATCTTCCGGCAGAATGACATCGTGTTCGCACAATGCCACGGCGCGCGCGATCACGTTGGCAAGCTCGCGCACATTGCCGGGCCACGGATATTCCATCAGACGGCGCATCGCGGCGCTCGAGACGCCAACGACCGGACCAGACCCCGCCGCACGGGCGAGAAACAGATCAATGAGTGGTACGATATCTTCGCGCCGATCACGAAGCGGTGGCAGCTCAATGCGCACAACATTCAATCGATAGTACAGATCAGGTCGAAATCGTCCTTCGCGCAACAAAGTTTCCAGCGAACGATTCGTTGCCGCCAGCACTCGCGCGTTCGTCTTCACTTCGCTCGTTCCGCCAAGCGGACGCACGCGCCCTTCTTCGAGTGCCTGAAGCAGCTTGACCTGCACATCAAGCGAGAGGTCGCCCACTTCGTCGAGAAACAGCGTCCCGTCATTCGCCGCCACCAGCATGCCAGCGCGACTCTCGCGAGCATCAGTAAATGCACCACGTCGCACACCAAACAGTTCGGCTTCCGCGAGTGGCGCGGGAAGTGCTCCACAGTTGACGGCGACAAAGGGTCGTGCGTGTCGAGCGCTTTCTGCGTGGATCAATCGCGCCAGCGCGCCCTTGCCAGTACCTGTCTCCCCCGTGAGCAGAATGGTAGTATCACTACGTGCGGCGCGTGTTGCGAGGGTAATCGCACGCTGCATCGCGACACTTCGCGCCACCAACTCGCCGGACGCTGCGAGCGGTTGCGTGCGACGCAACCGGATGACCTCGCGACGCAACACGCGTTCGCGCAGCGCACGCTCCACGGCTTGTAGCAGCGCTTGAATTGGAAACGGCTTGGCCAGGAAATCGCACGCGCCCGCTCGAACCGCTTGCACCGCGACATCGACGCTGCCAAAGGCGGTAATCAACAGGACCAGCTGATCTGAGCGCACCTGCTGTATGGCGAGCAGTAATTCAGTGCCTCGTAGCTCCGGCATCTCAATGTCACTGATCACGAGATCGTACGCCTGTCGCTGCACAGCGCCGAGCGCCTCACGAGCCGACGTGAGTCCATCCACGTCGTAGCCCTGTGCACGAAGCTGTTCGACAAGGAACTCCACTACTGGCGCTTCGTCGTCGACAACGAGCAGGCGCGCGACCAGCGATGTGCGGTGCGTCTGTTCGTGTGACGTGGTAAACACGTCAGCCATGCGCCACCCCCGGGAGTGTCACCACGAAGCGGCTGCCCTGTCCTTCTGTTGACTCTACCGTAATCTGGCCACCGTGTTCGATCACAATGCTGCGCGCGACGGCCAACCCAAGGCCGGCACCACCTTCGCTAGCCGCCGTGGTGAAAAAGGGTTCGAAGAGACGTGCTTGCACTTCACGTGAAATACCGCAACCGGTATCTGATATGGTGAGTGCGACGCTCTCGTGCACGTTGTCGTTCGCACTCGCCGCCCGCCGCACAGAAACTGTCACCGCACCTCCCCGATCGGTGGCACGCAGTGCGTTTGTCAGCAGGTTCAGCGTGACTTGCTGCATGCGATCCGAATCAACGGCGACGAGTGGCAGTACGTCATCAGCGTTGAACGCGACCGCGATGCCACGGCGGCGCGCTGTGGGCTCGATAAACTCGACCATTGCGCTCACCACCGATCGCAAATCCTGCGGTTCGACGGCCAACGGCAGACGGCGACCAAAGCTGAGCAGTTGTTCAACGATCCGAATAATGCGCTCGGTCTGCGTGACGAGTATCGCGGCCTGACGTTGCACGTCATGCGTTTCCGTTGCACGATCGCGCAGCGCCATGGCACGGCCGTGCAATACTTGCAACGGAGAGCCGATTTCGTGCGCCAATCCAGAGGCGAGTTGACCAACCGTCACCAGCTTGTCGACATGCTGCAGGCCGTGTTCGAGGGCCATGCGGGCTTCAATCTCTTGCTCCAGACGCTGTCGGGCTTCTGCAACCGCGGCGACCATCGCGTTGAACTCGGCCGCCAAATCACCCACTTCGTCGCGGTGAGGCGCCGACACGCGCACCGCACCGTCACCGCCGCGCACCTCGCGCATGGCGGCACCGAGCGCATCAAGCGGGGCCGTGACATAGCGCTGGCCAGCGATCTTGCCAATCCACAGCACGGCGAGGGCTGCCACAAGCAATGAGGCCAACAGCGCGAACTGCGTGACCCGAAGATCTCGGCCGAGATCTCGTAGCGAGCGCGTGAGCAGGAGAACGCCCGTCGGCGCCGAGGCGATGTCGGCCCGTAAAGGCTGCACCAGCAGCAGTGCGGACCGCCCGTTGGGACCCAACTCGCGCAGCGCTGAACGCTGCTCGGCACGCACTTCGCCAATCGCGCCTTGCACGGAATCTCGCCAGTTGCCGAACGACTCGGGGGCGGCGTGGAGAGCGAGCGCGCTGTCGGCGCGAACTGCGACCAGCGGTGCGCCGAGCAGGTCAGTCATCTCAATTCGTAAGGCAGGATCAATGCGGTGCAGTGAGTCGAGCGTTTCGTACACATCGCCAAGCTGGGCATCGCGGAGGGCGTTGGCCACGGCGATTTCGACGACTGTCCCCAGGACGCGCAGTTCGCGTTCCGCGACGGTTCGCAGGTCCCGCTCCTCACGTCGCAGCTGCTCGTAGCCCGACACAGCGAGGGTGGCGAGGACGGCCATGCCAATGGCGATGGAAATCCTCGTCGAGGTGGACGCGCGCATCCCTAAAATATGACAAAAATGCACATGTGAGACAATAGTACCCGGGCACATGCGCTCTCGCGAGCGACTCGGCGATCAGCAAGCGATTGCCGATCAACGACTTACGTACAGGGCGAGGATCGGCGCGGCGCTTGCACCTGGTGGGACATCCTCATCCGCCGCTCTGTGGCGTTTCACGCTCCGTATATCGATCCCAATCCCAATGGTCGCTGTTCTTCGTTCCCTTATTGGTCGCGCCGCGCTCGTCGGCCTGCTGTTGCCCGGTGCACTGACCACCGAGGTCATCGCGCAGGAATCCGCGCATGCTCACCCCAAACCGATGCCGGAGCCCATGATCTTCGATCTGGTTCGGCCCCTCGGTGCCAAACGGGGCGAGCTCGAGATAAACACGCTCGTCCAACAATCCACGCAGCGGGGGGCACCGCTGGCCTGGGCGCCCGAAATCGAATGGGCGTTTCGTGATGGGTTGGCAATTGAAGCGGAGTTGCCGTTTGAGAACGGCCAGCTCAAAACATATAAAGCCGCGTTGCAGGGCACCCTGACACCCAGTGCAAGCGGTCGATTTCAGCACGGGTGGCAAGTGATTGCGCAGCTCGTGCGCGCCGATGACAGCTGGCGAGCCGACGCGTTGTACCTCGCGGGGTTCCGGCCCTCAGCGCGCGTGACGCTGTTCTCAATGACGGGCGCGCGCCGCAGCGCGTTCGGTGAGGACATCGTCGTGCAGCCAGTGCAAAACACCAGCCTGTTCTATGAGGCATCGCCACGCATCATTCTGGGCGTCGAAACAAACCTCGTGCTCGGTGCTGCGGATCGTCGCCAACGGTTAATCATGCCGCAGCTGCAAGCGGCGTTGGCGAACAAGTATCTGGTGGAGTTTGGTGTGGGTGCTGAAGAACGTGCACCGGGACGCTGGGGCACCGCGCTTGGTGCCCGCGTGGTACTTCAATTGCACTGAAGCACCACGCGCAGCTGGACGCACTACGCCATCTCAAACTCTTTGTTGAACGCCACCGCAAACTGGAAGGTCTTCGCGCGACGATGACGAATATTCGTAACATATGGCCCGTTGAGTAGCTCACCGAGCGGAAGTAGGCGTTCCGCATGCTTGGTTGTCATGAAGAAGAGTCTTGAATCTTGTAGTGGGCCAACGCCGCCACTGACGATTGCGAACAAGTCGCCTGCTTGGGAACGAAGCGAACTCTGCTGTGCGGGGAACCGTGTCGTGAGTATCTGCGGTCCCTATTGACAGAGTAGCTGCGGTGTAAGAACATCGCGCAGCGTGGAGGCGCTCGGCCTAACACGCTGCGCAGGTTCACCCGAAGCAACGGGACTGCATGAAACGCACACCGCACACCGCACACCGCACACCGCACACCGCACACCGCACACCGCACACCGCACACCGGGTAAGTCAGCAACCGACCGCTAGACGCGGGCTCCAACGAGTCGTTGGTGCGTTAATCGTGAATCTTGCATTGACCGCGTGTGCCGAGCAGGCAGACACTCCTGCAAACATTGGGACTGTTGCAAGACAGCATGTACCTGCGAACATCTCACTGCCAACAGTTGTGGGAGAGACGGGCGATCTGCAACGATTGTCGCCGAACGGCAGCGAGATGCCAATGTTTAGCAAGCGACCCGCGGCGCCAACAACTGCTGAGAGCGGCGCAGCGCTAACGCCGGATTCGCTGTCAAGTTTACGCACATCGGTACGAAAACAGATTGAAGCGATTAGCAAAAGCAAATACTTCAAACCAACCGTTGAGCAGCGGATTATTCTTGTAGCGCTGGTCGCGGAGACGGTTGAAGAGTCGATGGCAAAACTCAAACGCCTGCCCATCACCAAGTCCAAGGTTCTGGAAACGCGCGGCTCCGATAAAGCAACGGAACTAGTTGTGACGTACTCATACAAGTCGCGTCCCATCCTGCGTTCCCGAAACAAGGTGTCTGCGGTAGCCGCCAGTTCACTAGCGGATGGCGTGTCGCAATTCAGTCACGCGAGCAACCACTTAGGTTCACCTGCTTCGTGGCTGGCGCTGAGCGAGGATACGCTAACCGTCGAGGAAGCGGACGATGCAATCGCAACAATTCTCGCGGTGGAAATCGAAATGGAGGGTCTGGACGCGGCAAACGTTGAAGATGACATGATGTTCCAGGATTGGCTTGATGAACAAGAGCAGCATCTCGTGTCCGCCGAGGGAGGTCACAAGCTCAGCCAATACCGCTTTCAGCTAGTAGCGGGCGCCGAGGACGAGTTGGACATAAACTGCGCGATCATCCGAGCGGGTGCCTTTTATACCACCGTGCAGACGTTCGCACAGATTCATGGTGCGAAGGTAGCCGTGACGGGGGCACGCGCTACGGTAGCTGCGGGGACAGCTGTCGCGACAAGCACTGTAACATGGCCGGTAAT
>JALHNZ010000004.1:0-102750 GCA_022843265.1 Gemmatimonadaceae bacterium | reverse complement strand
ACAGCGATCTACTTTGCATTCACCTGTCGAGGCGGGAAGCGTGCTGGGACAAACAACGCTTCGTTCGCAAACCCACGCTATCCTAGCCCTATAGGCAATCGCATCGCCATGAACTCGCGAGGAGGTGTTCCTTGTCGGCTGGTGTAGCAACGGCCCTGACGATGCTGCTTTTTTTAGGGGTGCTGATAGGTGCCGTTCGCCTTGTGTATGCGATGCGCGTGCCTGATGTTCTCGCTCCGACCGCTCGAGGAGCTCGGATCGGTGTTGCGCTAGGCCAGTTAATTACCCCCGGTGCGCTATTACTTGCGTTCCGATTCGACAGTGACCGTGCGCTAGTGTGGTATGCAATCATGATTTTCGGAAGCGTCATCGGAATCGTAGCGAATGTGCAAGTCAATCGTGCCATGAAAGCACAGGTAGAATCGCTTCATCCCTGACGAATAGCGCATCCTGTTCTTACACAAATCGCCCCGACCAGTTGTGGGGTCGGGGCGATTCACCTTCGCAGAACGCTCAGTTATCCTGGCACCGCACTACGCCATCTCAAACTCTTTGTTAAACGCCACCGCAAACTGGAAGGTCTTCGCGCGACTGCGCGTCTCCATCATATCGGCAACGCGCGTCAACCGCGCTGGTACGGCCAGGATTTTCTCCTGCGCCTTCACGCCTGCTTCTTTCAGTCCGGTGAGCGTCTCAATCTTCCAGAACTTGATCAGCTCTTCCACAATGCGCAGATAATCGCGTGGACCGTAAATGCCCGCGCGACGAATCACGTCGGCCATTTCGCGGAAGTGCGGCATATTCACGCCCGGCATGTCGATGGACGGCATGAGCAGCGCGGCGGATTCGAGTGCACGTTCGGGATCGCGCTTGAGCACTTCTGCGAAGATCGTGCGATAAAACACGTAGTGACGCGCTTCTTCTTTGGCCACATTCGAAAGCACTTCACCAATGATGTGTTCGTTCTCGCCCGCGAGTTTGCCTGTGTTCGCGTGACTCACCTGCGTCGCGCGTTCCTGCAACGATGTGTATACGAACACACGATACGGATCACTGTCCCACGCCGGCTCGAAACCGGCCTTGATGTATTCAAACTGCATGCGCTCGAGCACCGGATTGTCCACGAGGCGCGAGTCATGCATGTAGTCGTGCAAAATCGCGCCGTGACGATCTTCTTCGGCCGTCCAGAGATTTGTCCACTTGGTCCAGATGCTGTCGCTGCCGAGATAGACGGCGAGCAAGCGATGGAAATGCGGCAGCCCTTCTTCCGTGAGCAAGTTGAGCGCAAGCGCGACACGCATCGGATGGCTGATGCCTTCCGCGCGTTTGCGCAAATCTTTCACCCACTTGTCGGGATCGGTATCGGGTTCGGGTGCCAGCAGTTCACTTGGAAACCACAGCACACGCTTGGCCTCATGCTGTTCCATGAGGGTATCAATGACAGGCTCAAGGTCGGCGAGCACTTCGACCTTGGCGAGAGTTTCTGCAGAAGGAATACGCATCTTGGAAAGCTAGCGCGGCGCTGGCTGTCTGCCAGATCGGGATTTGTGCGGACGTGGTGGCTCTTTGGGTGGACGCTTCGCGTGTCGCGTTGATGCAGTGCGCGCCACGCCCTCCCAGCTGCAGCTCAGACAAAACCGACGGTGAAATCGGTGGCCCAACAGGTGCCATCCACCCTCGTGAACAAGCGGGAGTGTTTCTTCACCACATGTGACGCAAACGTCACCTTCGGGGATCAGCGCAACGATTGCCTGCGTGGCCATCCAGATGAATGCAATGCGCAAGCCGACGAACACGCCAATGAACATCCAGGCGTCGGTCCACGTCCACCACTCGCCGGACAGTTCACCGGACATATCGTTGCGACCTCACCCCGGTTGACGTTGCACGAACGCTTACGCGCCGAGCTTGGCTTTGAAGAACGCAATCGTGCGCGGCCAGGCCTGCTGCGATGCTTTGAGATTGGCGCCCTCGGCACCACCCTGCGCGCGCAAGAATCCGTGACCCGCACCTTCATACAGCACGGCTTCGAACGACTTGCCGGCCGCCTTGAGCGCAGAATCTGCAGGCGCGATCGTTGTGTTCACCCGAGCGTCGTTCCCAGCGTACAGTCCAAGCACCGGTGCCTTGACGCTGGCGAGCGTTGGCGTGGCCGGCGACGACCCGTAATACACAACGGAGGCACCAAGCGTTGGCGACGACACCGCGTGGTTGAACACCGCCGAACCGCCCCAGCAGAAACCCACCACGCCGTACTTGGGCAACGCCGCCGGCAACTTCATGCCATAGTTCGCGGCGAGCATGATCTGACGCTGCACCACCACCGGATCCAGCGTGCGAATCGCCGCTGTGGCGGACGGCTGGTCCGGCCCGTTCGGTCCAGTGGGCAGGTTTTTCGTCGTCATCAGGTCCGGTGCTACGGCAATGAATCCGTCGGCGGCCAGCTGATCGGCCACGCCACGCACCCAATGCGTCAGGCCAAAAATTTCGTGCACCACCACCACCACCGGCGCCTTGTCGGCCCGCTCCGGGTACACGACCCACGCTTTGACCGTGTCGGCGCCGTCAATGATCATGGCCCATTCGCCGTGACGTGGCGACGACTCGAGCCGTGCCAGCGCATTCTCCGCGTCGGCTGGCAACGACTGCTGCGCCGCGAGCTCCGCGGCCGCCGACTCAGCCGCAGTGGCCGTAGACGAATCAGGGAAAAACGCCACGGCGGCGGCGATGACACCAGCCACGGCCGCGCCAGAGACAAATGAACGAATTGGCAGCATGATCGAATGGACGAAAGAGGAAACGGATCAGCGAACAGGTATATCGAATCGAAGCGGCAGAGAAACGCTGTAGGAGTAATGCCACCACTCCCTGTCATAGTTCACGAAACCTTCACGCGACATCGCGGTCACGAAGCGCAACCGGTTCTCTGCCACCTTGCCGGTGGCACGCGCGGTGTGTGCGGCATCACTAAACGTGTCGAACGGTGTGCCCATGTCGAGCTCGGCGCCGGTGGAATCCACAAGCGTTACGTCGATCGCAAGTCCAAGGTTGTGCCGAGAACGATCGGCGATGTACCCGTCGGAAATCAGTGACGCCTGACCAACCCGTGTGGCCCATTCCACCATGGCCTCTGTGGCACGAACCGGCCGATAGGCATCAAAGACCTTGAGCGAGAGCCCCTCGGCGCGCAGCGTGCCCTGCACACGCGCCAGCGCCGCGGCCGCTTCACGGTGTAGCAGGGCACGATTGCCCTCGTACCCCGGGAGTGTGGCGCCGGTAAAGTTTGCACTGTCGCGATACCGAAGGTCGACCAGAATCGAGCGATCGAGCGACTGCACGTCGACGAGCAGCGTGTCGGCATCGGCGGCAGTGCCCATGAGAATGCCGTCAGGCGCGTTCACCGTGGAGGGCGCGCTTACGGCGCTCGACGGCGTATTGCCGGGTGTTCGGTTCTCGATCGTGCACGCCGCGAGTGCGAACAATGCCATCACTGCGCGTAGACAGTATCCGGGAGCAATCATGTCGCGAATCTACCGCCCGCCCGCGACGAGGCCAACAACGGCGCGCGAACACTACTTGTGCTGCCACCGATCCTTTGCTTCGAGCACACGGCGGGCCGCGTCACCATCAAGCCATGCTCGTGCCGCAGCATCGTGGCGCAAATACGCATCCCAGAACGCGGTGCTCAGCGCGAGGATCGCGCGGTGATGATTCGGATTGCGTTGACTGTTCGTGTCGCCGGGTAACGCGCGATCACCAAAGGCCGAGTGTTCGGCGTTGTGTAACACCAGCTCATACTTGGAGCCATTCGGCAGTGCCGGATACACAGCCAGTCGATCGTCGAGCGATGCACCACCGATCCGCGCCACGTCTTCGGTGCCCGTCATCAGGAGCCAGGGCATATCGACACTGCCAAATGCCGCACGTGCATCACCACGCTCGGGCACGCTGGGGCTCAATATGAGCGCCGCATCAATGCGCGGATCACGGGGCTGCGCGCGCTGCATGGGAAACTTCTGTCCACTCACAGCTTGTGTGGTGACCGCGCCAAATGAGTGGCCCGACATTCCCACACGCGTGAGATCAAGCCTGCCACTGAGTGCGTGCCCCGACTGTGTGTTCCACGCAGTGAGTGTGTTGAGTACCGCGGGCACGTCGGCTACACGCAGCATGAAGTTTTCTGCATTCGCAGCTTTGCGCATGGCTATCATGGCGCGCGCAGGGCCCGCGTTTTGCCACACACTTTCGTCGCTGCCAATGTGCTGCAGGAACACGGCCACATAACCGCGCGCGGCCCAGTGTTCGCCGAGGTAGGCGTTGTTCGTGCGTGCGCCACCGAGTCCGTGACTGAACAACAACACGGTCGCGGGCGCCGATGAACGCGGGCGATACACACGCACGGGAATCTGACGCTTGCGCGCCGCGTCTTCGATGGTGAAATCCAGCGGTGGCAATGCATCCGCTTTGTTTATCGCAAGCGGATTGTACGGCGTGGCAACGCTTGACGACGCGGCTCGCGAAGTACCGGACTGCGCGAGTAACACACCAGAAGTGAGCGCAATGCTCACGACGGCGCTCGCGGCGCACCAGGCAGTTGCCGAGCGAATCATGCGCGTCATAACGGAACCTCCCATGTGAGCTACAGTGAGTACACGACGAAGATCTGGCCAAGCCGCCGCCGCGAAACTACACGTGAGAACGCCGTGACCCCACGTGCGTTAAGGTCGCTGGACGCGGTGGGGCTAGGTGCCAGTTCGCGTGACCGCGTTAAAACAGTTCGGCCAGGAACTGCGCGGCACGCCACTCGCCGTAGTACTCGGGGCGCAAGGGTGAACGTCCGCTCACGAATCCCACGTGACCGCCCTTGTGCGGAAACTCAACCGTGATGTGCGGATTGTCGCGAACACGCGCCGCCACATCGTCGAGCACATCGGCGGGGAGAAACGGATCGTCAACTGCGCTCAGCAACAACAATGGTCGCTGCGCGCCCGCGACGTATTCACGCGAACTGGCGCGCGCGTAATAGTCGGCGGCGCTATCAAAGCCGTGCAGCGGTGCCGTGAATCGATCGTCGAACTGCCACAGCGTGCGCGCGTCACGCACATTCGTGAGCGGCGCGAGCTCCTGATGACGCGCAATCTTGGCGAGCGCCTTGGGAATGAGCGAACGCAAGAACGCACGCTCGTACACCACACCAAAGCCGCGCCCGATCCAACGGGAGGCGCGCGCCAGATCAAACGGCACCGACACCGCCACCGCACCACGCACAATGTCCGGCAGCGCACTGCCACGTTCGCCGAGCAACTTGCACAACACATTGCCGCCGAGCGACACGCCAATCAGACCCAACGGAGCAGACGACTCGGCAGCGAGTCGGTCGAGTACAAATGCGCTGTCACTGGTTTCTCCGCTGTGATACGAACGCGGCAAACGATTCGGTGTGGGCCCACAAGTGCGAAAGAGCAGCAGGTCCATACCCCAACCGCGTGCGGCGGCCTCGCGAAAGAGTCCGCGCGCATAATGCGAATGCAGGCCGCCCTCGAGTCCATGCAACAGCAGCAACCGTGGTGCGGTTGCCGCATCACCGCGCGGCGCGAGCCTGGCGATTTCTACAAAATCGCCGTCGGGGGTGTCCCACTGTTCAATACGCACCGCCGGCTCGGGTTCGCGTCGCGCGAGCCGACCCCAGACGGTGGCGGTGTGCGGGCCGAGCCACCAGGCCGGTGTGTACGAGCGGGTTACCACGCGATACGAACGATGGGATAGGACGTGATCACGGGCGCGTCACCAAGCGCGAGGCGGGCGCGCGCATTTCCGTTGCGGGATGCGTGGGCATTAAACGCGAGCGCGGTGGCCAGTGGTGCCAGCGACACACTCACGCGCGAGTTGGCGCCGCCGAGCATGCCGGTGGTGAGCACCCCGCGCAGCGGGCCGCCGTCGGGGCCAGGCTCAAGAATCCTGTCTGCGGCGATGAGTCCCAGTGTGCCGCCAACCGTGATCAAGCCAAACGCCGCGCGTGCGTTGCTCTCCGTGACGGCGGCAACTCCGCCGCCCATGAGCGCTCCGGCAACGGCGCCAAGCTGCGCCAGTTTACCGTCGGCTGCGGTGCGGTCCGCCTTGCGCACGAAGTATCGATCGCTGAGCGCAAAGCCCGCCAGCAGTCCCGCGGTGGCGAGGCCCACCGCGGTTCGCTGTTTGCCGTCTTCGCCGGCCACGATCGTCACGGCGCCCAAGGCGCCGAGTGCGGCGCCGGTAAACGCGACCGTCACGTCACCTGACGTCACGTTGTAAGACGCGTTGCGCGCGTACTGCGGCCCCAGGGCGTAGCCCATGAGTCCTGCGCCAATAGCGCTGGCGATGAATGCCTTGCCACCGCCTTGCAGCCGATCCCCCTGCACGCCATTCACGGTCTCGCGCTCGAACGCTCCAGCCGCTGTGCCGAGGCCAATGGTGGTGAGCGCGGCAAGGTCCGCCATCAGTCCGGCCGAGGCCGCTTCACCGTCGCTTTGTTTGCCTGCGAACTGATACCCGCTCACCGTGCCGGCGAGGGCACCGAGCAAAATCGGCGCGCCGTATCCGGGGCCACCGTTCGCGTTGGCAATGGCCGCAATGCCGGCGCCGGCGGCGGCGCCTCGGGTTCCGCCGTGGGTCGCGAGCCAGTTTTGCGCGCGGGTTACGTCGCGATTCTTGACCGTGCGTGCGGCCACGAAAAACGCCGAGCCTGCGGCGAGGAAGTAGCCACCCACAGCAGCCGGTCCGCCGGCGTCACTCAGAATGGCCGACGTGGCCGGTCCGTACGCGGTCAGACCGAGCAGGGTTTGGTTCCGAACGAACGCGTTGCCTGCGGGCTGCGAAATTTCCGATCCCGTGGCAGTACCCGCGCCGCCGGTTTCGCGACTTGGGTTCTGAGCCTGCGCGAGCATGGCCGTATTGAAGGCCTGCGTGAGCGCCATCGCTTCCGTCTCGGAGAGCAGATAACGGGCGACGGTGCCATCGGTACGCTCCACCACGAGCACCCGTGCGCCGTCCGGCGTACTGAACAGACGCGCCTGACGGAAGGATTCGCCAGCTGGCCACGACGGGCCTCCCAGCGCCAGTCGTGATATCAGCGCGGGTGTCACGAGTGTGATCCGGCCGTTTGTGTCGAACGGGACGGGACGCTCAATCTGCGGCGAACTCTGCGCGAGTGCCGCAGTGAATGGCGCGATGTACAGCGCGAGCAAGATGATGACAGCACGCAGCATATCAGACAGGTAGCCAGGAGGATGCGAGGGAGCCGCGATTACGAGTCGCGACTCCCAATGATACCCCGCGGCACCACAGAGGGAGCCGGTGTTACGGTGCGCGAACGAAGCGAACCGAGAACTTGAGTTCCTGCGGCGCCACCCCATGCTGCATCAGGACGGTGTTGTCATTCTCAATCGTGCCCGTCAGCACATGGTTCTGGTACAACGTTGACTCGAGCCGCAGCTGTCCGTTCGATACGGTCCATTGTCCGTTGTCGTTCCGCCTGCTCGGGCCTCGGCGCATTGTGCGTGTACGATTCCACCAACACGGGGAGCGCTGAACCCTTGGCGCTCAGTGCACGCCACGTGGTGGCGAGCGACTGTGGTGGCCGTGTCCGCCGGAACTGACCCACGACCAGCCCCGCCTCGGCAAACTCCACAAGCCGCTGCGTTACCCGCAGCGAATCCGCGCCGGGCGCACGAATTACAAAATCGCGGTTGGCCATGGCCGACCGAAACAGATACCCGCTATCCGTGGGCGACCACGTACCGGCGTCAATCGACGGCGCGTCGACGGCCGGCAGCCCGATCAGCGCGCGGTTGAGGTGTGTTGTTTGCTGCCAGGTACCGTTCGCGTTGACCAGGAGGACCGCGGAATCGACGAATGTCTGTTCCACTTTTCCATTGACCAAACGATGTGCGACCATCGCGGGAAGTGTCTGGCCGTCCGCGATATGTAAATGCCACGCTCCGGTGGCAAGCGGCGGAAGTTGCGGCGCCGGCGTGGGCGCGATCGGTGTATCAGAACAGGCAGCCAACCCGAGCAGCGCAACGACAAAAACTGTTGTGCGTGCGCGGGTGATGCCTGAGATGAAGTGCGTTGTCGACATGCAAAGTGCTCCAGGTAGGTTCAAGACCGGATCTCGCGGCATACCTACGCGGCTGAACGATCCGACACCTGACACTACCTGAACCACCGCCGCCGCCGTTGGGTCATCTGACCCGGCGTGCGCGCCTCAATGATTTCTGTTACACAGATGCGCTAAAGCTTCGGCCGCCGCGTGTGAAAATCCGTGCTCGCCTGAAAGCGATGCGCCACGCCGAGAATCTTGTCGTCCTGATACAACGCGCCGGTGATCACCGCGCAGATGGGTTGCGGGTTGAGCGGTGGTGGAGCCGGCCGATTCGCCGCGTTCGCTGTGTTGGCCGCGTTTGGTCCACCACCCTGCGCCGGCGCTTCGAACTTGTAAGGCAGTACCACGCACGGGTGTCCCGTTTGCGCATTCGGTCCGATATCGGCCGTAGGATTGCCCACAAACATGTCGAGATCCTTCATGAACTCGCCCCACTGGGCCACGAGCATGTAGCGACGTCGCTGCTGTTGCAGAAACTCAAAGCCTGGTGTGACCCGACCGCGCACAAAGCGCGGATTCCAGTCAGCCGGCGCCATCGGACTGGGAGTGGTACCCGCGGCCGGTGTTGCTGTGGGCGGTACACCGTTCGCCGGAAGCGTTGTGAGATCGAGGCCAATCTCTTTCGCTTTGCGCTGCACGTACGCATCGAACGCCGCCGCGTACTCCACGTTGAGTCCGGTGCCGGAACCTGGCACCGTTGGGCGCGCACCAATTTCACGTGGCTGCACACCGATCGCACGCAGCCCGTCGACAAACTCCTTCGGTGCATTGTTGTCGACACCGATACGCAAACTGGAAACATCGATGTTGCGATCGTACTGAAACGGCATCGTGATGGTTGACGGATCAGTTTCGTCCACACCGTGAATCTCGTTGAACACCATGGCACAATCTTCCACTGTGCGACACATCGGCCCGACACGATCCATCGTCCACGCGAGCACCATGCCGCCACTTCGGCTCACACGGCCAAAGGTTGGACGCAGCGCGCTCACACCGTTGCGAATGGACGGCGAGACAATCGAACCCTGAGTTTCCGTTCCAATGCTGAAGGCAACACACGCGGCCGCCGTTGCCGAACCTGGACCAGCCGATGATCCGCTGGCGCCCTGCGTGAGATTCCACGGATTGTTGGTGCGACCGCGGAACCACTGATCGTTCTGCGCAAACAGTCCGGTGGAAAGCTTTGCAATGAGCACGGCGCCCGCGTTGCGCAAACGCACCACGACTTCCGCGTCGCTGTCAATGATGCGATCCTGAAAATCCGCTGCGCCCCAGGTCGTGGGCACGCCTTTGGTGTTGAAGAGATCCTTCACACCGTACGGCAATCCATGCAGCGGTCCGCGATAGCTGCCGGCCGCAATTTCGGCGTCGGCCTGCGCGGCTTCACGACGCGCCTGTTCCTCCATGATCGTCACGGCACACAAGAGCGTTGGATTGAGCGCCTTGAGTCGCGTGAGATAAATGTCGGTCAGTCGCGCCGACGTGATCCTGCGCTCCTTGATGAGCGCCGAAAGGCGATGCGCGGGAAGAAACGCGATGTCGTCGGCGGAAGTAGGCACCGTTCCACGAAACGGCTCGACCGTAAAGGCGCTGCGTTCAAAGGCGGCGTACCCGCGTTCGCGCGCCATGCGTGCAATGGCCGCACCGGTGCCACCCGGATATGGCTGAAACTGCATCGCGGGTGCTTCACCATTCCCCAGCGGTTCGAGCGTTGGCTGCAGTAGCGACTCCGCGATCAGCGCGCGCGCTGTGTTGTCACTCAGCAACGCGGGTCCACCGCGCGAGATCGCTCGTTGGGCCTGTGCAGCGCTGGCACCAAAGGTGGAGGCGGCGGCGGCGACCAGCGAATAGAACATGAACTGACGGCGATCGACGCCAGTGACAGGATCCGCCATCGCTGAACGCGCGAGGTCGGACTGGATTTGATCGAGAACATCGTCTGGTGTGTGCACAGTACCGGGGGTCGGGAGGCGAGCGGAGGGCATGGCGGGCGGGTGCCGCGCGCGTATTTGGAGCGCGCGTGCCTGTGAGCTAAGCTCAAGCGCAGCTGCCGCGTCGTCAACCGTCCACCGTTTCCCACTTTATGGCATCGAGCCTGCTCGCCCTGCTGGACGACATTACCGTGTTGCTCGACGATGTTGCCGTTTTGAGCAAAGTCGCGGCCAAGAAAGCCGGCGGCGTGATGGGCGACGATTTGGCGCTCAATGCCGAGCAGGTTACTGGACTCAAGGCCGATCGCGAGTTGCCAGTGGTATGGGCTGTTGCGAAAGGCTCATTTCTCAACAAGCTGCTCCTCGTGCCTGCCGCGCTGTTGATCAGCGCATTCTTTCCGCAGGCAATTACACCGCTTTTGATGATTGGCGGTTTGTTTTTGTGCTACGAAGGATTCGAAAAGGTGGCGCACAAACTGTTGCCACACGACAAACCCGCGGAGGCCGCGCGTCGTACCGAACGTGTTGCCGCGCTGGCGAATCCGGCAATCGACCTGGTCGCCCTTGAACGTGATCGGATCAAGGGTGCGATTCGCACCGACTTTATTTTGTCGGCAGAGATTCTCGTGATCGCGCTGGGTACGATGACCACGGCAGACATGAGTCGGCAAATCGCAACGCTGTCGTTCATTGCGGTGGCTGTTACCGTGTTGGTGTACGGTCTGGTCGCTGGCATTGTAAAGCTTGATGATCTCGGTCTTCGACTGCATAACGCCCCGGAAGGAGACGCCTTCAAGCGCAGTTTGGGCAAAGGCATTCTGGTGACCGCCCCGTATCTTATGAAAACGCTGTCGATTGTAGGCACAGCGGCCATGTTCATGGTGGGTGGCGGAATTCTCACGCATGGTGTGCCGGCGCTCGATCACATGGTGCAGTCGCTCAGCGGCAGCGCCGGCGTGATGAGCACGGTGGTCAAGGTGTTGCTTGATGCAATCGTTGGTATTGTCGCGGGCGGCATTGTGGTCGCCGTGGTAACCGGTGTGAAAAAAGTGTGGCCAAAAAAATCCGCGATTGCAAACTAACTATAAGGAGTGACGTGATGCCCCAACTGATGACAACTCTGGCTTCTCGCGCGCGCGTGCTGCTGTCGCTGTCGGCGCTCACGCTGAGTGCGGCGTGCGGCGAGAAAGCCGCGTCAAACTCCGACGACGCGGCCGCCATCGCAATTGGCGACTCGACACCAACCATGGCACCGGCGTCGTCGATGATGGCCAACACACCGGCGCGCGAGCTGGAAGGTCCGACGTGGCGGCTGGTCGACGTGCTCGGTGCGGCGGGGGATCGGCTCGCGTCCACAGCGCCGGCAACCCTCACCTTCGCGAACGGACGGATGACCGGTACCACGGGTTGCAACAACATGCTGGCGAGCTACACGGTGAACGGTCAATCCATGAAGGTGACCGCGGGTGCATCAACCAAGAAGGCCTGTGCCGATTCGATCATGTCGCAGGAACTCGCCATGCTTACGCACCTGCCAAGCATTGCATCGTATGTAATTGCCAGCGATCAGCTGTATCTGGTGTCGGCCACGGGCGACAACTTGCTCATTTTTGCGCCGGAACCGGCGGCGGCGACGCCTTAGTCCACACCCACGACAGCGTGAGCGTGTGATTCACTTCGTTCACACGCCGCGCTGGCAGCGCGTTCCAGAGGTTCATGTAACCAACCTCCACGCGCTGTGTTGCATTGACGGGCACGCCAATGCCGCCACCAATACGATTCTGCGTCACGCGCAGCGCGGCATCGGCGTGACCAACCGGCATGAGCAGCTCATTCCATACAAATCCGAGCACCGCGCGATCGCCTACGCGCACCCCTGGGAGCGTTCCCTGCGCGCGGACCATGTAGCGCGCACGTTGCTGATACTGCGACGGCGTGAGATTGTCGCCGGCCACTGACTGCAACCAGCGCTGTTCCCAGCGATAGCGATGGCTCACCGTGAGCGCTCCGGCACGATGAGACAACATGAGTTGCTGCCACACGCGATGTTCACGGAGGGGCTGGGCGATGGGCGCTTCGCCGTATGGAGCGGTCGCGATGTATGCATACCCCGCGCCAACGCGAACACCGGGGGCAAGTGTGTATTGCACGCCCGGGCGGATGAGTAGCTGTTGCGGCTCTGCCGCAAGGCCCATACGGCGCCACTGCGCATCAAACCAGAGCGCCGAGCGATCGGTGAGTGCGTGATCAACGAAACCCGCGTACCAGCTGGAACCCTGTTGCACAGTGGTCCAGGGTTGAGCGCCGAGCACTGATGGCGCTGAGCACGCGAGCACGACCGCGACCATCGCCCACCGGCCAGCGAGGTGGAGGGCAGATCGACGAATCGTCGCGTGCGACGGCGTGCGGTAAGGCCGATTGAGTGAAGACATGCGAGATAGTGTCGCCTACTGCAGGCCCACGCTCAAGATGCAGGCTGTCTGGCCGAACCCCGAGCGGCGTCGTACTGCTTGCCTCGTCTGTCCAAGCGCGTCACTATTCCCTTCCCCCCATCGATGGCAAAGCAGATGTCTCCGGTCCAGTCAGAGCCGCGCTTCCCGGCCGGCGAATATCAAATCGAAGGGGTGCTCGGCACCGGCGGCATGGCCGTTGTCTATAAGGCGCGCGATCTGCAGCGCGAACGACGCGTGGCGATCAAAGTGCTGCGCGCCGAAGTGGCCCAGCTGATTGGTGCCGAACGCTTCCGCCGGGAAATCACCGTCGCGTCGGGCTTGTCGCATCCCAACATTCTGCCGTTGCTCGATTCGGGCGAATCGGTGGACGGCGAAGGTCGCATCACGCCGTACTACGTGATGCCATTGATTGAAGGGGAGTCGCTGGCGGAGCGGATTCGGCGCGAAACGCGCCTGAACGTAACCGACGCGCTGCGCATCACGCGGGAAATCCTCGATGCACTGCAGTACGCGCATGCACAGGGCGTGATTCATCGGGATATCAAGCCCGGAAATGTGTTGTTGTCGGCGGATCACGCGGTTGTGGCGGATTTTGGTTTGGCGCGCACGTTCAGTAGCGCTGACAGCGTGTCGGATGTGAGCACCGCGATCACGATTTCGGGCTTTGCGGTGGGCACGCCGGCGTACATGAGTCCTGAACAGGCGCTGGGCGACACCGGTGTTGATGTGCGCACCGACTTGTACTCGCTCGGATGCGTGCTGTACGAGATGATTACCGGTGTGACCCCTTTTGACGCACCGACGGCGCAGTCAATCATCGCACGAAAAATGAAGGGTGCGTTTATCGGCGTCGTGGACATGCGACCGGCCGCACCACCGCAGCTTGAATCTGTTTTGCGTCGCGCATTGGCGCCGGAACGTTCCGACCGCTTCGCTTCGGCGAAGGAGTTCTTGCAAGCTATCGAAGACGTGGAGGACTCGTCACGACCCACGCGCATTGCAACGGTGGCACGCACTGCTCAGCGGCGGCGCTCGATCGTGGTCGGTGCGCTCTCGCTCATCACGGTGAGTGCGATTGCCCTGTTCGCTGTGAAGTCTCGCCGTACACCAGCGGTGCCGACTGAGCTACCCCTGCAGTCGCGCGTGGCGGTGTTGCCTTTTGAGATGCTGTCGCCCAATCCCACACTCACTGCCGTCGCGCATGGACTCACGACAGACCTGATTGACGAACTCGCGCAGTATCCCGCGCTGCTCATGATTTCGCGCAATGGTGTGGCGCCGTTCCGCAACACGACACTCTCACCGGACAGCATCGCACGAATCCTCAACGTAGGCAGTTTGGTCACGGGTGATGTGCGCGCGTTTGGAGATAGTGTGCGCGTCACGGTTCGACTCATTGAAGCCGCGGGCAATGCGCAGCTGGCCACGTTCGATGTGATCGGCGCGCTGGACGACGTGCTCAGTGTGCGATCAGCGATTCTTGATTCGGTCACGGACTTTCTTCGTGCGCAGCTCGGCAACCAGCTTGTGGCTCGAGAGCGCGAAGTGGTGAAAGATCCCGAGGCGTGGGCGCTCAGTGCGCAGGCGCAGTCCATGATTGAGCGCGAGCTGCTCACCTCAGGCACGCTCAGCGCCACTGAACGTGCGCGGAAGTTCGCGACGGCGGACTCGCTGCTGCAGCGCGCGTCGCAGCTTGATGCTCGGTGGACGGAACCGTATGTGCAGCAGGGGCGACTTCTACTCCTGCGCGCAAACCTCGAGGACAACGCAAGATTTACGAATCGCGATGCGTCTGCGGCATCACTCGCCGACCCCGCGGCGTTGCGAAGAGAAGCGGTGCGCGTGGCCGAACGCGCGCTGGAACGGCGTAACTCCGATGCCAAAGCCAGACATCTGCGCGGCAAAGCGCGTCTGGAACTGTGGCGGACGGCGCGGCCCGTTGCGCACGATTCACTGCGTGCGGCGGCCGAGGCCGACTTCCGCTACGCGGTTGAGCGAAGACGTGACATGGCCGGCGCGTGGAACGATCTCAGCATGTTGTTGCAGATGACGGGCAAGTATGCGGAAGCACGCACCGCCGCCGAAGCCGCGCTCAAGGCGGACGCGTTTCTCGAGCAATCCAACGCGGTCGTCGCACGGCTTTCATTTACGTCGCTCGCCAGCCGCCGCCCTGACGAAGCAAGCAAATGGTGTGCGTACGGACAACAGCGATATCCCGCTGACCCGCGCTTCTGGGGATGCGAGCTCACCATTCTGGGATGGACCGGCAGCGCACCGGCCGATGTGGAGACGGCCTGGCAACTGCTGAGAAATAGCGAGTCGCGCGACTCGCTCAATCAGCTGGTGTCGGGTCGCGGAACGTTTCGTATGCTCGTCGCCGCGATCGCGGCGCGTGCCGGACTGGCCGACAGCGCACGAGCAATCGTGGCGGCCACGCGGGCGAGCGCGACGAGCGATGCCGAGTCATTGCAACTGGACTACGGCGAAGCGCATGTGCAAACCATTCTGGGAAATTTCGAGCGCGCCCTCCCACTGCTGGAACGCTACGTGCGCGCCAATCCCGCACTCCGGGGTCAGGTGCGCCAGAGTCCGTGGTTTGACGCGCTGCGCACCAACTCCAGATTCCTTGCGCTCACCGAAGCAGAGTAGCGAACGCCTACGGTTGCATTGGCCGTTTGAAGATCTCGTACATCTTCTGCATGCGCACAAGCTCAGCGCGGTTCTGAAACCACGCGCCCAGCACATCGGCCGGTTGTTCCGAGAAGTTGAAGAGCATGATCGACGGTGGCTGCGGCGACATCAGGTCACGCGCGGAGTCGAGCACGGCGGCGGCGCGACGCGGCACATTGGGTGTATCCGGAATTGTGGACTGTCCCAGCACGTTGAGGAGATTCAAGGCGAGTTGGATCTTGTTCGGTCCCCAGTCACCCGGAAACGCGGCCTGTATGGCGTTGCCAAGGTTCACGCGCGTCGATTCGTCGTGTGGCACGGTTGTCATGGCGGTGCCGCTGTCGCAGATCACTTCGCCATCGGCCGTGACGCGACACACAACGGGAGGATCCTGCAGAGCGTCCTGCTTCACGTAGTTCATGACCTTTCTCCGGGCGTAAGTGGGCAGGCCGAGATTCGGATGGGAGCCGATCGACACGTACAGCCATGCCGCTGGCGTAGGGAATACGCTGCAGCCTGCACAACGAGTCGGCAAGAGAGCGTGACCGAAAGGGCGTAATCGTGACCAGGCACACTGGGCGGCATTTGTGTTCTGCGGGTATGTTCACACGCCCCGCCACTGCCCACTGATTGGAGAACAGCATGTCGACGGCCTCCCCCGCCGAACCGACGGCCGATGCATCTGTGCACGACGACGTGCTCGACGTGGTCGACTACGTGTACCGACAAGAGTCGCGCCGCGTCCTCGCCACACTCATTCGCGTGCTCGGCGACTTTGATGCCGCCGAAGAGGCAATGCACGACGCCTTTCGCGCCGCACTCGATCAGTGGCCGCGCGACGGCGTCCCGAGAAACCCGCGCGCCTGGCTTGTGTCGGCGGGACGATTCAAAGCCATTGATCGCATGCGGCGCGAGGCGCGCTTTGAAGCGCTGAGCGATGAATCCTCGGCACAGCTGGCTGTGCCGGCAGAAGCCGCGTCATGGGACGACGAACCGCTCGGTGACGATCGTCTGCGACTCATCTTCACCTGCTGCCACCCGGCTCTCGCACCCGATGCGCAGATCGCGCTCACCTTGCGCGAAGTGTGTGGACTGACCACTGAAGAAATCGCACGTGCCTTCCTGACCGGTGCACCAACGCTTGCGCAGCGCATTGTGCGGGCCAAGGCCAAAATTCGCGATGCGCGCATTCCGTACCAGATTCCAACGCCCGCTGAACTGCCGGAGCGTCTCGACGCGGTGCTGCGTGTGATCTATCTCGTGTTCAACGAAGGCTATTCGCCAAGCAGCGGTGCCGCGGTGACGCGCGAGTCGCTGTCAGGTGAAGCCATTCGCCTGGCGCGATTGTTGGTGGAGCTGTTGCCCGAACCAGATGCACAAGGATTGCTCGCACTGATGTTGCTGCACGAGTCGCGCCGCGCCGCACGCAGTACTGAATCTGGTGAACTGATTGTGCTCGAAGATCAGGATCGTGCGCTCTGGAATCGTGAGCTGATCAACGAAGGGCTGTCACTTGTGTCGAGCGCGATGCGCGCTTCCGAAATCGGCGTGTACACCGTGCAAGCGGCAATCTCGGCAGTGCACGCTGAGGCGCCACACATGGACGCGACCAATTGGCCGCGTATTGTGACGCTCTATGATGCGCTGATGGCAGCGCAGCCCTCGCCGGTGGTGGCGCTGAACCGAGCCGTAGCGGTGTCCATGCGCGATGGACCAGCGGCTGGCCTCGCGCTGATTGATGCGCTGATGGTCCGCGGCGCTCTTGCTACCTATCACCTGGCGCACGCCTCGCGCGGGGAGCTCAATCTTCGCCTCGGTCGCGTCGACGAAGCGAGGACTGCGTTCCAGGAGGCGCTCCGCTACGCGCCGCTGGATCCTGAGCGACGACATCTGGCGCGCCGTCTCGACGAATGTCGAAAGCCGCAGGCGCAGTCCGACTAACTGTTGAGCGCGCGGTTTCTCTCTTTCCCACGGAGCCAGCACATGAAGTACGTATGTCTTGTGTATTGCGAAGAGGCCAAGCTGCATGGCTTGCCGGAAAGTCCGCCGGATAGTGAATGCATGGCATTCAGCGCCGGCCTCGCACAGAGTGGCCACATGCTTGGCGGTCAGGCGCTCGAAATGGTGCACAGTGCGACGACCGTGCGAGTGCGCCAGGGAAAAACGTCAGTGACGGATGGTCCGTTTGCCGAGACCAAGGAAGCACTGGCTGGATTCTATCTCATTGACGCGCGGGATTTGAACGAAGCGATTCAGATTGCGTCCCGCATTCCACCAGCGCGTGTCGGAAGCATTGAAGTGCGACCGGTTCGCGAACTTCAGACGTGAAACCGCGTCACGTCCAGCCGCAGAATCCAAAGCGGCTGGACGTGCTGGTCGCGGATTTACGACGCGTCTGGTGCGATGGCCGGCATGGCATCGAGGGCGGCCCGCAGCTGATCAAGACAGCGCGCAGCGAGCTCCGGCGACGCGTACCCTTCACGCGTGAGATCGACCGGATGCCAATGCCACGAAGCTTCGCTGGTGGCCGACGGGACGAGGGTCTCTTCCCAGACCTGGACGGGAACGGGCGGCACATGACGTGCGCCGAGTCGCTCAGGCATGTGGTCACCGCGCGGCGCAATGATGCCACGCCAGACGATCGCGAGCAATTCGCCGGCCGCGGGTGAATCAGAGCCGTTGCGAAGCCAGGCGACGGTCAGCGCGACGGGTCCGAGCTGCACGATGCAGCGCTCGGGTGCTTTGCGCACCGTTGGCACGTCGAGATCATGTTCGCGCGCAAAAACTTTGGCGGCGGCAATCAGTTCGTCCGACAGGCGGGCGAACTCACGCGAGCACACTGCGAGCGCCCGGTGTGACGAAAGAAAAGCCTGCCGCGACATTGGATCGCGAATGTCGGCAGCGGGCTGCTCGGGAGCATTTTCAATCACGGTAGTACCCCAAATAAACGTGAAACGCCAAAGCGCCGTGCGTCGGAAGATATCCGATCACACGGCGCTCCGTTACGTCATGCACACGTCGCGCGAGGCGACGCGTGCAAAACGCGAGGGCGAACTGCCCGGGTCAGCGACCCATCCGCGTGACGTTCTCAGCGGCGGGACCCTTCTGGCCCTGCACGATGTCGAACTCAACGCTCTCGCCTTCGGACAACGACTTGAAGCCGTCGGCCTGGATGGCTGAGTGGTGAACGAAGCAATCCTTGGAGCCATTGGCGGGGGTGATGAAGCCAAAGCCCTTCGCGTCGTTGAACCACTTCACGGTGCCGGTCGTACGCATTGCAAACTCCTGAAAACTGTAGTGTCCTGCGGTAAGTCGGAGCTCGGTCTTTCAACCGGATGCAAAACGAAACCGACCAACTCGTACTCGTGATCACCCTCACGACGGTCGCCACCACTCGGTAGCTGCGATACAATAAAAAAGGGCCCGCTCGCTTTGGCAGGCCCGTGTCATTCGGAACTTGTCCACGTATTCAAAACACGTGTATCGCTGAGGTATAGATAACCACTCCTGGTCAGAATAGCAAATTCTGGCGCGGCGGCGAGCTCATCACTCTGGCCAGTCCTTCGGCGGAGCGCCAAGTTGAAGCAGTCTGGTGCCCTTCTTCCCCTGTCCGAGCGCGCTGGTTCATGACCCACGTCGAGCCCGATCTGCAAACGATCCTCGGGGATCGGTACTCGGTGGTGCGGGAGATTGGACGAGGCGGCATGGCCACGGTGTTTCTGGCCACCGATCATCGGCACGGTCGGCCGGTCGCCGTGAAGGTATTGCACGGCGGCATTACGCAGGGGCCGGAGCGGGAGCGTTTTCTGCGCGAGATCCGCATTGTTGCGGCGCTCACGCATCCGCACATTCTCCCACTGCATGATTCGGGCGAGGTGGGTGGCTCGCTCTATTATGTGATGCCGTTCGTGGAAGGTGAAACACTGCGGCATCGGCTCGTGCGAGAAACGCGCTTGCCGGTGGGCGAAGCGGTGCGGCTGGCGCGCCAGGTGGCGGAGGCATTGCACTACGCGCACTCACGCGGTGTCGTACACCGCGACATCAAACCCGAAAACATTCTGCTCGCAGGAAACGACGCGCTCGTCGCAGACTTTGGCATTGCACGCGCGGTGTCGTCCGCCTCGTCACTTGATACGCGCATTACGCAGGTCGGACTCACGGTGGGCACGGTGCAGTACATGAGTCCCGAGCAGGCCGGCGGCCTGACTGAGCTCGACGGCCGCTCCGATGTGTACAGTCTGGCCTGTCTGCTCTTCGAACTGTTGGTTGGCGAGCCCGTGTTTCCTGGTCGGTCGTTCGTCGAAGTGTTGTCAGCGCACGCGAGCAGTCCGGTCCGATCACTGGCAGCGCTGCGTCAGGGTATTCCCGAAGCGCTCGATGATGTCGTGCACCACGCACTGGAGAAGAATCCGGCCAATCGTTTCCAGTCTGCCGGCGAGTTTGCGGCCGCCCTCGCTCCGTTCGAAGTGGCATCGGGCGAATACACCACCTCTACGTCTTCCCGACTTACCGCGTGGCGTACTGGCGCGCAGCCAGTCGGGACGAGGAGCACACGGGTGCGCCGGCTGTGGATCGGCGCCGCCTTGCTGGCGACAGTCGGGGTACTCGGCTTGGTCTGGCGCTCGCAAAAGGCGACGGCCCTTGATGCGCGGGCCATCGTCGTATTGCCGTTTCGCGTGAACGGCGCGGACGCGTCGCTCTCGTATTTGCGCGAAGGGATGCTCGACTTGCTCGCGGCAAAAATGTCAGGTGAAGGATTTCCCGCGTCGATTGATCCGCGTGCGGTAATGAGCGCATTTCGCCGCGTCGCTGGCGATGAAACACAGGATCTGCAACCCGAGGCGGCGCGCGACATGGCGCGTGGTCTTGGCGCTGGTCGTTTGCTCCTTGGCAGCGTGGTCGGCACGCCATCGCGACTTGTGCTGAGTGCATCACTCGAGTCCACCGATGGCGTGCTCACATCGTCGCGAGTCTCGGTGGTGGGTCCAGCCGATTCGCTGCCGCATCTGGTGGATCAGCTCGCGGCGCAGCTCCTCGCGTTGGGCGCTGGCGAAGGTGTGCAGCGGCTCGAAGCGGTGACAAGCACGTCGTTTGTCGCGCTGCGCGCGTACCTTGCGGGGCGTGCATCCTACCGCGAAGCACGCTACCAGGAATCTGTGGAGCATTTCAAAAGTGCGTTGGCCGCCGACAGCAGTTTTGCGCTCGCGGCGCTTGGACTCCGTCTCGCCGCCGGATGGATCGGCAGTCCTGATATTGCGTACGCCGGCCACCGCGCGTGGGAGCTGCAGACGCGATTACCCGCGCGGGACCGTGCGTTGCTGGCTGGCCTCGTCGGTCCGCGTTATCCCGGATACTCATCTGAACTTGAAGTGCTGTCGGCGTGGGAGCGAGCGGTTGGTGTAGCGCCGGATCTCCCCGAGGCGTGGTACGAATACGGCGACCAGTTGTATCACGCCGGTGCCATGATGGGCATGCGTGATGCACAGGAACGTGCGGCCACCGCATTCAATCGCTCACTCGCGCTGGATTCGGCTTTTGCTCCCGCGCTGTTTCACATGGTAGAGATAGCGGCACGCAACGGCAATCGTGAACAGCTCGAGCGCATGAGTGCGCTGTACACCGCCACGAACCTCTCCGCCGAAACGCTCGATTTTCTCCGCTGGCGCATGGCGAGCGCGCTTGGCGACTCCGCCTCACTGCGCACGCTTCGGGCGCGAATGCAACGGATGAGTCCGGAATCCCTGCGCCGAATTGTGGTCGCAGCGCAACTTGATGGGGTCTCGGGAAGCGACGCGGATTCCGCCGCCGCTGGTTGGCTGGCAGCGCATCGGGCTCCGGAACTGCGCTGGTTTGCGTTGCTTCGCGTGCACGATCTGCTACTCAATCGCGGAGATGCGGCGGGTGCATTGGCGCTCACCGATTCCATGCGTCGTCTTCGCAATGGCTCGCGCGCCTGGCAACGGCTGCAGGTAGAAGATGCGTTGTACGGTCGTGGCGATTCCGCGGCCGGCGTGCGATCGGCAAACGCGCTGATGGCGTTCTCCGATGCGTCGTTGGCGAAGGACGGAGAAGAACGCGCCGAACAGTACGCTGATATGTGCACGGTATGGCAATGGCGTTTGCAGCACGCGAACGCAGCGAGCGATGCAGCCGTGAACGCTGGAGTGCGCCGCGCGATCGCACTATTGCGTGCAGGCACGTCGGAGGAGGATGGCGTGGAAACCGCCGCGCAAAACTCGTGGTGCGCGTTGGCGCTGGAGGCGATCATCGATCCGATGCAGCTGGCGCAGCTCGATAGCGTGCTGCAGACTGGACCCCGACCCATGGAAACGTCGCGCAGTCGACTCTTTCGCACTTTCATGATGGGAAACCTGCTCGCCGCGCGTTTGCACGAACGCGCACTGGAACCGGCAAGCGCGCTGGCCGCAGTGCGGCGTCGACCGCTGCACGGCGCCGGAACGGTCTATCTTCGCAGTGCGCTGCAGTCGGAAGAGCGACTGGCCACGCAGTTGGGTGATCAGGTCGGCGCCGCGGCTGCACGTCGGCAGCGACTCGCGATTGAACGTGGTACGTCTTTGCCGTAACCGCGCTGCAGTCGTTCACTGCGTGTGGTGCGGAACTCGCACACTCCCCGTAGCCCCTGGTCGCATGCAAAAAAGTCTGGCTCGAATCGTTGTGATTGCTGGCGCAGTCGCCGCACTAACGTCCTGTGCGCGTGACGAGCCAGTGGATCTGGTGCTGCGCGGTGGCACCATCTATGACGGCAGTGGCAATGCGCCGGTCGTTGGAGATGTCGCGATTGTAGGCGATTCCATCGTTGCCGTGGGTGATATCGGTAATCGCCGCGGCACGACTGAAGTCAACGTGACGGGCCTGGCCGTTGCACCGGGCTTCGTGAACATGTTGTCCTGGGGTACGGAAAGCCTGCTGTATGATGGGCGCGGGTTGAGTGACGTAATGCAGGGCGTGACGCTTGAAGTGTTCGGCGAGGGATCGTCCATGGGCCCCATCAACGACACGATGCGCAAGGAGATGATCGCGGAACAGGGTGATCTGCGTTTCGATGTGCAGTGGACCACACTCGCGCAGTATCTCGAACACATGGTGCGAAAGGGCGTGAGCGTGAACGTGGCGTCTTTCATTGGCGCCACCACGGTACGCGTGCACGAACTTGGCTACGACAATCGTGCGCCCACTGCAGAGGAGCTGGTGCGCATGCAGGAGCTGGTGCGGTCCGCCATGCGCGAGGGCGCGCTGGGCGTAGGCTCGTCGCTTATCTACGCGCCGGCGTTCTACGCCAAAACGGAAGAGCTGATCGCACTGATGAAAGCCGCCGCTGAATACAATGGCATGTACATCAGTCACCTGCGCAGCGAAGCGAATCAACTGCTCGAAGCGGTAGACGAACTGATTCGCATTGCGCGTGAGTCTGGTGCACCGGCGGAGATCTATCATCTCAAACAGGCCGGGGCTGAGAACTGGAGCAAGCTTGATGCGGTAATTGCCCGCATTGAAGCGGCCCGCGCCGAAGGCATTCGAATTACCACCGATATGTACACCTACACCGCCGGTGCGACCGGTCTGGATGCCGCCATGCCCCCGTGGGTGCAGGAAGGTGGCTATGAGGCCTGGGCCGCACGAATGCGTGATCCCGCCGTGCGCCGCAAAGTGATGCAGGAAATGCGCACATCAACCAATGCGTGGGAGAATCTGCTGCTGCTCGCCGGATCCCCCGAGCGCGCCATCCTGGTCGGCTTCAAAGCGGACTCACTGAAGCGACACACTGGAAAGACGCTGGCCGCTGTTGCAACGGAGATGAACCTGTCGCCCGAAGAAGCCGCCATGGAGCTGGTGATTCGCGATGGGTCGCGCGTTGGCACGGTGTACTTTCTCATGAACGAAGACAATGTGCGCAAACAGGTGCAGCTGCCGTACATGAGTTTCGGCAGTGATGGCGGTGCGCTGGCACCCGAAGGACCCTTCCTCAAGTCCAATCCGCATCCGAGAGCTTACGGCAACTTCGCGCGCGTGCTTGGCACGTATGTGCGCGACGAAAAGTTGATCACGCTCCAAGATGCGGTGCGCCGCCTGAGTGCAATGCCGGCCGAGCATCTCGGGTTGCGTCGACGCGGAAAGCTGGCGGCCGGATATCACGCAGATATTGCCGTGTTTAACGCAGATTCGGTGCGTGATCTCGCCACGTTCGAACAGCCACATCAACTGGCGGTGGGGATGCAACACGTGTTTGTAAATGGCGTGGCGGTGGTGCGCGATGGTGTGCACACGGGTGCGAAGCCGGGCCAGGTCGTGCGTGGACCCGGCTGGACCGGATGGGCCGACACGGCCCGGCTTGCGCGGTCGGCGGCGCCGGCCGTACCCGTAGCAACTCGCCAGTGACCTCGACGCGCGCCATGGAGTGCCTGCGATGACTCGGGAGTTAGAGCGAATGCGCTGGCCGGAACTGCGTGATGACATCTGGCCGGTGGCGCTCATGCCGTGGGGCGCAACGGAAGCGCACAATACCCATTTGCCGTACGGCACGGACACCATGCTCGGCCGAGAAGTTGCGGCGCGCGTTGCGACCGCCTGCGCAGCGCGCCATGTGAATGTGTTGGCGTTGCCGGCCATGCCATTTGGCGTCAACACCACGCAACTCGACGTTCCCATGACGTTGAGTGTCATGCCGAGCGCGCAGCTGCTGGTGTTGCGCGATATCGTGCACAGTCTGGCGCATCACAAGGTGCGTGCGCTGGTGCTATTGAATGCGCACGGCGGCAACGAGCTGCGCGCATTGGTGCGGGAGCTGCATCCCTCGGCGCCCATGCTGCTCTCAATTGTGAATTGGTGGCAAGCGGGAGATCACGGAATTTTTGACAACGCTGGCGATCATGCGGGCGAGTTGGAAACCGCCGCCATGTTGCATGTTGCGCCGGAGCTCGTTGCGCCTATCGGTACATGGGGCGATGGCGCCACGCGCGAGAGCGTTTTTGACGGCGTGCGCGAGGGCTGGGCCTGGATGCCGCGGCGCTGGTCGCAAGTGAGCGCCGACACCGGCGTCGGGGATCCACGTGCCGCCACCGCAGAGAAAGGCGAGCGCTTTATTGCCCAGGCAGTGCGCCGCATCGCCGAACACTGTATTCAACTCTCAACGGCCGATTCACAAACGCTCTATCGCGACCGATGATAGGGGCTAAGTCGCTATGAGATCACGCTGTCCACAAGCGACTGCGCTTCTTGCTGGATTCGTGTGAGATGTTCCGCGCTGCGGAAGCTTTCGGCGTAGATCTTGTACACGTCTTCGGTGCCGGACGGGCGCGCGGCGAACCAGCCGTGTGCCGTGTTGACCTTCACACCGCCAATGGCGGCGTTGTTGCCGGGGGCGTGCGTGAGGATTGATGTGATGGGATCGCCCGCGAGCTGTGTGGCGACAATGTCGTTGGCGGTGAGTGTGCCGAGCGCTCGTTTCTGCGCACTGTTGGCCGCCGCATCAATACGGGCATACACGGGTTCACCAAGCTGTGCCGCGAGAGCCGCGTAGCGTTCACCGGGATCTCGGCCGGTCCGCGCGGTGATTTCGGCGGCGAGCAAACAGGCGATCATACCGTCTTTATCGGTCGTCCATACGGTGCCGTCATGACGCAGAAAGGTTGCGCCGGCGCTTTCCTCGCCAACAAAACCGAGTGTGCCATTCACGAGTCCATCCACGAACCACTTGAAACCAACGGGCACCTCGTACACGGCGCGTGTGTGCGCCGCGCAGACGCGGTCGATCAGACTGCTGCTCACCACTGTTTTTCCGATCGCCGTCTGTGCGCCCCACTGCGGCCGGTGCGCCAGTAGATAATCAATGCACACTGCGAGATAGTGGTTGGGCGCCAGCAGTCCGTTACTGCGCGCCACGATGCCATGGCGATCATGATCCGTGTCAGCCGCAACCGTAATGTCAAAATCGACGCGGTGTTCGAGCACGCCGGCCATGGCATACGGTGACGACGGGTCCATGCGGATTTTGCCGTCCCAGTCGCGCGTCATGAAGCCAAAGGTGGCGTCCACCCGGGTATCGAGCACGGTGAGTGGCAGCCGGTAGCGCTCGGCGATGTCCTGCCAGTAGTACACACCAGCGCCACCCAGCGGGTGCGCGGCAATCGTGATTGGCGCGTCGCGAATGACATCCAGATCCAGCACTGACACAAGATCGTCAACGTATGCACGGCGGTAGTCGTGTACGCGCGTGGTCTCTGCCGAGCGTGCTGCGGCAATCGAAACTCTCTTGACGCCGCGCAAACTGTCCGAGAGCAGTGCGTTGGCTCGTGTTTCGATAGTGCGCGTGGCGTCACTGTCGGCCGGTCCGCCATGCGGCGGATTGTATTTGAATCCACCGTCTGCCGGAGGATTGTGCGACGGTGTGATCACAATGCCGTCGGCCAGATCATGCGTGCGTTCGCGGTTCCACGAAAGGATGGCGTGCGAGACAGCCGGCGTTGGCACGTAATCACCTGGTGGTGCCATCATGACACGCACGTTGTTCGCTGCGAGGACTTCGAGTGCGGTCTCGTGTGCTGGTGCTGAAAGCGCGTGCGTGTCGGCGCCGAGGAACAATGGCCCGTGAATGCCCTGCGCCATGCGATACTCACAGATCGCCTGCGTGATGGCGAGAATGTGGGCCTCGTTAAATGACGTGAGCAGGGCCGAGCCACGGTGTCCTGATGTGCCGAAGGCAACGCGTTCGCGCGCATTCGCCGGATCGGGACGCTGTGCGAAGTAGGCGGCGTTCAGCGCCGAAAGATCGATGAGTTCGTGCGGCGAGGGGCGCGTGCCGGCAGTTGGATGAATGGCCATGACAGAGAAGCTAGGGCGCGCGATGCGGGTCGGCCATATACGTGCGCGCGCTACTCGCGCGGTGTCCCGGGCAGGCGATCGGTGTCTTCGGGCGCGCCGTCTGGCGGCGCTTCGTACGCGTAGTTCATCAGCATGGACACAATCCAGCCAATGAATGTCCAACCGAGAAACAGGTTGATGGCCGCGATGCGCCACTTGCGGCGGCGGTCGCGCAAAAACGCGAACACCGTCGGCACAAAGTACAGCACGGCCACCAGGCTCAGCATGACGATCGCCTTGGCGGGGCCCGCGCCGGAGTACGGGCGCACCGGTGCGGATTGAACGAGCGACGCGAGGACTATCGAGAACGAGATCACGACTGAATATTAGCGATGTGTGACGATTCGGGACCATCTACGAGGAGCGGATCATGTGCGCCGAAACGCGGTCTCAGTGGCGAAGCGCGTTGTTCACGCCCGCGCTGCCTCGTGCTTGCCTCGGTTTGTCGCTACGGGCCGTTGCATTGGTCGCGCTCAGTGCCTCGATGTTGCGCGCAGATTGTCCGCGCACGGGTTGGGAACGAGCTCGGCGTATTGTGTCCGCGGTTGTGATATGGCCGGCGGCGCCTTTTATATTCACGGCACAACGAAAAAGCACTCCGCTGCCTGCAGCAGGCGTGAGAGTGCGGGTGAGTACGAAGGCGCAGGGCGAGCCCGTGCGATTCGTGCAAGGTGCGTTTGTTTCTCTTGACAGCTCGGCGGTGCGAGTTGTGCGCGCCGACGCCGATACGGCAACGATCGCGATGCGCGATGTGGTTTGTCTTCAGGTTGCACGCCGATCGGCCATGGCTGGTGCTGGCGACGGAACAGTGCGCGGCAGCGTGTTGGGCGCGTTGTTCGGCGTAGCGGTTGCTTTGAGCGAACCCAACGAAGGGTATGGCGGTGGCGCGTTCATTATTGCGCCGGTTTCCTACGGCGTGTTTGGCGGCATATACGGCGCAATGATGGGAACGCTTTTCCGTGGCACCAGCTGGGTGACGGCGTTCGAACGGTCGCCACCCCAGTGACCAGTGCTTTCTTTCACGTGAACGCAGGAGACGACATGGCAGGATGGTACGAACTCAGCAAGACCGACAAAGGGCAGCACAACTTCGTGCTCAAAGCGGGCAACGCAGAAACGATTCTGCGCAGCGAGCAGTACGAGTCCAAGGCCGCTGCTGAAAACGGCATTGCTTCGGTGCAGACGAATAGTCCGCTGGACGAGCGCTACGATCGCAAGGATGCGTCCGACGGGCGTACCTATTTCAATCTGAAAGCCGGGAACCATCAGATTATTGGCACAAGTCAGATGTATCAGGCCGCGGCGAGCCGCGATAACGGCATTGAATCCGTGAAAACCAACGGTAGCAGCACAGTGATCAAATCCATGAACGGCGCCTGACGACACACAGGCAGCGTTCAGGCCGGTTTGCGGGGGGGGAGTTGCGGTTCCACCTCGCTCTCCATGCACGTGGGGCAGATGCCGTGACTGAAGCGCGCCTTGGAGTGCTCCGCGAAATAACTCTCGACGCTTCGCCAGTAGTCCGCGTCATCGCGAATGCTCTTGCAGTACGAACAGATCGGGATGATGGATCGCAACTCGCGCACCTCGCGCAATGCAGCCTGTAGTTGGAGCACCAGCCGCTCGCGTTCATCTTCAGCCTGCTTGCGCGCGGTGACGTCGCGCGCCACGGAATAAATCACGCGTTCATCGCCAGCGGGCGCCGCGTTCCAGTGCAACCAGCGAAACGACCCGTCCTTGCAGACGTAACGGTTCTCAAAGGCCAGCGCTCGCTCGCCTGACCGCACCCGCCGATTTTGCTCCAGGGTACGCTCCCGATCGTCGGGGTGCACAAACTCGATAAATGGCTTGGACATGAGTTCGGCCCGCGTAAAACCGAGCGTGGTTTCCCACGATGGGCTGAGACGCGCGAAATGTCCGTTGAAATCGAGTTTGCAGAGCAGGTCGATCGCAATCTCGAAAAACCGATCGTCGAGCGTGTGTAACGAATCCATAATGGACAATGTCAGTATCTGGAGGATCTGACCAGCGGGCGGGCAACCGCACTGGACTCTCAGGTTGTCCGAGTGGACATTACAACGATCTCTCCTTCCTCCCGGCCCGCCTCGAATATGAATATCACCCTCAAGGTAAACGGGCAGTCCCGCACGGTCGATGTGCCGTCGGATATGCCGCTCCTCTGGGTTTTGCGCGACGAACTTGACATGAAGGGCACCAAGTTCGGTTGCGGTGCGGCTCAATGCGGTGCGTGTACCGTGCACGTGAACGGCGCGCCCACACGATCCTGCGTGCTGCCCGCCACTGCGGTGCAGGGAGCGGAGATCACGACGATTGAAGGGCTCTCGCCCGACGGCACGCACGCGCTGCAGCGTGCGTGGGACGAACTCGACGTCCCGCAGTGCGGGTATTGTCAGGCCGGACAACTGATGTCCGCCTCCGCGCTGCTGGCAAAAAATCCCAAGCCGACCGACGCGGATATCGATGCGGCGATGAACGGCAACCTCTGTCGTTGCGCGACGTATCTTCGCATTCGTCAGGGAATTCATCGTGCGGCCGAAATGCTTGCGGCGCCAACGCCGTCGGGTGCGCCGCGTAACGGCACGTCGAGTCGGGGGACACCGGAATGACTACGCCAACGGCGCCCGTTACCCGTCGCGCATTCCTGCGTGTCTCGGCCATCGCGGGTGGTGGACTGTTGTTCGCCAGTGTGTTCGAGCCGCTTGATGCGGTGGAAGCGCTGACGTCGCCTCGCATCAACGGCGCCGTTCCGCCGGCAGACGATCCACGCCTGAGCGCCTATATCTCACTCACACCGGATGGTGTGGTGACGATCATGGCCAAGAATCCGGAAATCGGTCAGGGCGTGAAGACGATGTTGCCCATGCTGATCGCCGAAGAACTCGATGTGGCGTGGACGCAGGTGCGCGTGCAGCAGGCGAGCCTTGATACGAAAAACTTTCAGGGGCAGACGGCGGGTGGCAGTACCGCCACACCAAACAACTGGTTGCCAATGCGCCGTGTTGGCGCGGCGGCGCGCGCGATGCTTGTTGGTGCCGCGGCGCAGCAGTGGAATGTACCGGCGGGTGAATGCACAACCGAAGCCGGTGTTGTACATCACCGGTCAAGCAATCGCTCTCTGACGTATGGTGCGCTCGCGAGCGCTGCCGTGACCATCGCACCGCCCGATCTGGCCACGGTGCCGCTGAAAGATCCGAAAAATTTCAAGATCATCGGGCAGCGTGTACGTGGTGTGGACAACCACGCCATTGTGACGGGCAAGCCACTCTTCGGCATTGATATCACGCGACCGGGGATGAAGTACGCCACGTTCGTGAAGTGCCCGGTATTTGGCGGCAAAGTTACGAGTGCGAACACTGCCGCGTTGGCGAAAATGCCAGGCATCACGCACGCGTTTGTGGTGGAAGGCGGTGACAATCTTGGCGCACTCGTTGGTGGTGTCGCGATTGTTGGCGACAGCTGGTGGAAAGTGCAAACGGCGCGCAAGGCGCTCCAGGTGCAGTGGAACGAAGGCGCCACAGCATCGCAGAGCAGTGACGGTTTTGCCGCGCAGGCGAAGGCGTTGTTTGCCACCGCTCCGCAGCGCACGATTCGCAACGACGGAGATGTGGAGGCCGCCATGCGCGCCGCGGCGAAAACCGTGGAAGCAGAGTACAGCTATCCGTTTATCGCGCACGCCCCGCTCGAGCCGCAGAACTGCACGGCGCATTTTGTGAATGGAAAGATGGAGATCTGGGCGCCGGCGCAGTTGCCGGACAGCGGTCGTCAACTGGTCGCGCGCACGCTTGGACTCGCACCCGATGACATCACGGTGCACATCATCCGTTCTGGTGGTGGATTCGGTCGACGTTTGTACAACGACTTCATGGTAGAGGCGGCGTGGATTGCGCGCGAAACGGGTGTGCCCGTGAAGCTGTTGTGGACGCGCGAAGATGACATGCAGCACGACTTTTATCGCCCGGGTGGCTTCCACAAGTTCCGCGCTGGTTTTGATGCCAACGGTGCAATGACTGCGTTCGCCAACCACTTTGCCACGTATGGCGAAGGTGAACGATTTGCGGCGAGTGCGGACATTGGCCCCACCGAGTTCCCGGCGCGTTTCGTGCCGAACTTGCAGATCGCGACGTCGGTGATGCCGCTTGGTGTACCCACCGGCGCACTGCGAGCGCCGCGCAGTAATGCGCTGTCGTTTGCCTTCATGGGCTTTCTCGACGAGTGCGCACACGCGGCCGGCAAAGACACAGTGGAGTTTCTGCGTGGCGTGCTGACTAATCTGCAACCCGCGCCCGCGCCGGTTGAAGGACGTCCGCAGCCGCAGGGGCTCGATGCGATGCGTATGCGCGGTGTACTGGATCTGGTCGCCGAAAAATCAGGCTGGGCCCGTCGCGCTTCGTTGCCCAAAGGCACGGGCCTGGGCGTGGCGTTTTACTTCAGTCACCGCGGCTACTTCGCAGAAGTAGCGCAGGTTACGGTGAGCAAGAGCGGTGACGTGAAGGTGGACAAAGTGTGGGCAGCGGGCGATGTCGGCAGCCAGATCATCAACCCGAGCGGCGCCGAACAGCAGACGCAGGGCGCGGTGCTTGATGGTATTGGTCAGGTTCTGGCACAGGAAATCACCATCTCGGGTGGACGCGCGATGCAGAGCAACTTCCACGACTTTCCCCTGCTGCGGCTGACGCAAGCGCCACCAGTGGAAGTGTTCTGGAATCTGACGGATAACTCACCCACGGGTATCGGCGAGCCGGCGTTGCCCCCCGTAGTGCCGGCTGTGACCAACGCGATCTTTGCCGCGACCGGAAAGCGTGTGCGATCACTGCCGCTGTCAAACCACGATCTGAGTTGGTCGTAGCACGCAACAATGCGCATCGTTCGGTAGGTGTTATGCACGCCGGCGCGTCACATTCGACGCGCCGGCGTGTTTTTATCGCGTGAGTACGCCCGCCAGCAACAGGTCGAGCGTGTTGTCCACGTGTGCTGCCAGCGCCGAGTCCGGCGTGTCGCGTTCCGCCACAAACTGCAAGGCGAGACCATCGGCAATCGTGGTGAGCGCGTTCACCAGTGGACGGCGATCGCCTCGAACCAGTCGCGTCTCGTCGAGTTCCGTGGCATTGCAGGCCGCGACTACATCGGAATACGCCTGTAGCACGAGCAGCTTGGCATCGACCAATTCGTCAAACGCTTCGGCGCGTCGCGCAAGCGCGCGTGAGTCGGTCGGCTTCATGCTGGCCACATCGGCGGTTGCAAGCACGTCCACGGCCGTGCGCCCGGATTGTCGACCGCGCCATACGGCGCCGACATCGGCGGTGAGGTGCGGATTGCACATGACGTCCCACAATCCCGGATGATGCGCCGCCCACAGGGCCTGCGCGCGGACCACGGAGCCGAGTTGCTGGCGAGCCGTGGAGTGCGCGTACGCCGCGGCGGAGGTGGTGAGCTCTTGCGCAAGCTGTCGATTGCCCTCGGCGGCCATTGCTGCGAGCAGCGACACGCGATCGGGAAAGTGATGCAGCGGCGCCGCGTGGGTGACACCAACCGCTTCGGCCACGGCGCGAATACCGACGGCTTCTGCTCCCAGCGCCGTAGCCCGAGTGGCTCGACCTTTGGTGGGCCCGGTTGGGTGCGACGTAGAAACCAGAGCAATCGCGGCGAGCACCATTCGGCGACGCGGAGTCTGGGCGGAATCTGGGGTGTTCGTGGGAGTGGACATGATTCGAATCTGATCAGAGCGTTATACAATGTCTATGCTGTAGATCACTGTGCCCTGCATCCGGTCTTGTGCGTCGTGATGCCGGAGTCACACGTAGCTGCAATAACTGCACCGGTTCAGCTTGGAGAGATGATGCGACGTACGTGGAGTTATCGCTCGAGACGGTTAGCGGGCGGCTTGGCCGCTGCTGCGCTGCTATGGTGCACCCCGGACAAGCCCCTGTCGGCGCAATCCCAGGCAAACACAGCCGCGTTACGAACGGCGCCTGCGCTGATCGCAGGCTTTGGTGTGTCGTACACCGCCCCGTCGGGTTTTTCTCTCTCGGGTAAAGACGGACGCATCCACGCGCTGGCGAACGACGCCCAGACCATCGCGCTTGTATTGTATGCCGGACACTTCTCGTCGCCTGAACTGGCACTCGGTGATGCCCAACGCGTGCTCGGTGTGCCACGCGACGAAGACACGCAGGTCATCGCACCACTGGCCCCGAGGGCGTTTGGTGCGCACAGCGGCCTCGCGGGATCGCTGCGTGTGAAGGGCAACAAGCCCGTTGTGGCGCACGTGGCCGTGGCACGCATCAACGATTCCACCATGATCGGTGCGGTGGCCGTTCTGGAAGCCAGCGCGTCTGATAGCACATTGGCGTTGGCAGTGGCGAGTGTCGCGCAGCTGTTGACCGCCGCAGAGTCGCGCGCCGCAACACCCGATCTGCAGCTGCAATCGCAGTTGACCGGTTTGTGGCACGTTGAACCGGTCGCCAATTCGCATGCCGGCGCGGGCACGTACACCAACGAAGAGTCGTGGGCCTTTGCGGCGGACGGCACGTTCACGTATCGCAAACGATTTTCGGTGAACGTTCCCGGTGCGTCAATTACACCCGAGGAGCGTGACGAGAATGGACGCTGGTACGCCACGGGTGGAGCTGTCGTTCTGGCGTCGTCTGAGGGGCGCCTCACGGTGGACGTGAAGTTCGCGAACGGAAAGCTGCTCTTTGATGGATCAACCTTCACGAAGCGGTAGCGCTTGGGCTGCAGAACGCGCGCCCGCTGCGCGCCCGCTGCGAATCACGTCATGCGCGCATACAGCCAGACGGTTGAGCCAAGCCCGATCGCGGTCACAATGCCTCGCACCACGGCTTGAGGGGCCCGACGTGCAATGCCGGCCGTGGCGTAGCCGCCCACGATCGAGCCCGCTGCCATGGCCAGTGCGATGGGCCAGTTGACCAGCCCCATCACCACGAAGATCAGCGCCGCCACCCCGTTAAAACACACCGCGCCCCAGTTTTTCAGGCCGTTCATCTGGTGGATGTTGGTCAGCCCCATCAGGCCTAGCGCTGCGAGCATGACGATGCCGGCACCCGCGCCAAAGTAGCCGCCGTAAATCGCTACTGCGAACTGCGCAAACAACAACCCGGTACTGGGTGGTGCGAGCTGCGCTTCAGCGGTGAGCGGATTCCTGACGCTGCCGCGTGCAAGCAGCCAGCGCACCACCGGCTTCTGAAGCGCGAACAACAACGTGGCGCCAAACACCAGCCACGGGATGAGCAACGCAAAGCGCTTCTCGCTGGTCACGAGCAATAGCGCTGCGCCTACAATGCCGCCCAGCACACTGGGAACGGCAAACCGGGTCGCCCAGCTGCGGGCACCCGCCAGCTCGCGTCGATAGCCAAGCATGCTGCTGATGGTGCCAGGCCAGAGCGCCACCGTGCTGGTCGCATTGGCGGCCACCGGAGGTACCCCGAGGGCGATCAGCGCGGGGAAGGTGAGCAACGTACCGCCGCCGGCCACGGCGTTCGCGGCACTGCCAACGGCAGCAACGGCCGCAATCGTAACGAGAGAAACAACGGTATGCTGCATGCGGCGCAGTAAGGGCGGAGGTCGGTGGCGCGGGGAAATCTACGCATGTGCGTGCCAACCGCCGCACGCGTCGGCCCGAAGCCCTGTTCCCTTAAGGCGCGCGGCGTTACCCTGCCGCGGGCGACTCACTCACCTCCACGCACCCGCATGCGAAAGCTCGCTGGCAATCTCACCGTACAAGTACTGTTCGCAGTGGCCGTTGGGGTAACCCTCGGCATTGTCTCGCCCGACGTTGCGCGAACGATGAAGCCGCTTGGCGACACGTTCATCAATCTCATCAAGATGATTGTCGCCCCAATCGTATTTCTTACGATTGTGACGGGCATTTCGTCGATGCAGGATCTGCGACGACTTGGGCGCGTTGGCGGCAAGGCGTTTGTGTACTTCACACTCACGTCGCTGCTCTCGCTGGTGATCGGCTTGATCGTGGTGAATGTGCTCAAGCCCGGTGCCGGATTCATCCGGCCTGATGATCTGGCGAATGCAACGCTTCCCGGTGCTGGCACAGAGCCCCTTGGTGTGATCGGGTTTCTCTCGAACATCGTGCCGTCGAGCGTTGTTGAAGCCTTTGCGAAAGGTGAACTGCTGCAGGTGGTGTTCTTCGCGGTGCTGTTCGGTATCGCGATGGCCATGCTCGGGGAGCGTGCGCAGTTGGTGAGCGACGTGTTCGAGCGTCTCAGCGAAGTGTTCTTCAAGATTGTATCGATCATCATGAAGGTCGCACCGATCGGTGCGTTTGGCGCGATGGCGTACACCGTGGGCACGTTTGGTGTTCGCACGTTGTTGCCGCTCGGCAAGCTGATGCTGGCGGTGTACATCACGATGGCGCTGTTCATCTTCGTGGTGCTCGGCCTGATCATGCGACAGTATGGATTTTCACTCTGGCGATTTCTCGTCTTCATTCGCCAGGAAATCCTGCTCGTGCTCGGCACGTCGAGTTCCGAATCTGCATTTCCGCGACTGTTGGAAAAGCTGGAGCGCTACGGTGCGTCGCGCCCGGTGACCGGTCTTGTTGTGCCCGCGGGCTACTCGTTCAATCTTGACGGGACGGCGATCTATCTGGTCATGGCCGCGATGTTTCTGGCGCAGGTGTACAACGTGGACATGAATATCGGCGAACAGCTCACGTTGCTGGGCATTTTGATGGTCACTTCAAAAGGCGCAGCCGGTGTGACAGGATCGGGATTCGTGGTGCTGGCCAGCACGTTGGCGGCCACCAAAACGGTGCCCATTGAGGGGCTGGCGATCCTGCTTGGTGTCGACCGGTTCATGTCGGAAGCACGGGCGATCACCAACTTCATTGGCAACGGCGTGGCCACGCTCGTGGTGGCGCGCAGTGAAGGCGAGTTTGATGACAGCAAGCGACTGGCCTGCGAAGCGGAGGGGCGCGTCTGATGTCATCGCTTCCCGGCCAGATCGAGGTGCAAATTCTCGGCACCAAAAAGCACAGCGATACCCGGAAGGCGGAACGCTTCTTCAAGGAGCGGCGTATCAAAGTGCACTTTATGGACTTTGCAATCCGCGCCCCTTCGCTCGGTGAACTTCGTCGCTTCTCGCAGAAGTATGGCGTGGAGAAGCTGATCGACCGCGAAGGCAAACGATTTGCGGAAATGGGGCTGGGGCCGTCGCGCTACGGAGAAGAAAAGTGGCTCACGCTGCTCAGCGAAGAACCGTTGCTGCTCGTGCAACCACTGGTGCGCTTTCAGCAGAAGGTCACTGTCGGACTCGCCGAAGCCACGTGGAAGGAGTGGGTCGGACGGTGACTCGGGAGGCCGAGCACGAGAAACGTCGCGCGCAGCTTGCGGCCGAGCTGGAGTGGATGGCCCGCGCGAGAAAACGCGACAACATGCGCATGGCGGCCGGTATTGTAGTGTCGCTGCTGATCGCGATTCCCATGATGGCGATGTCCGCGCATGTGTCAGATGAAAATCTTGGGCGCGGCTGGCTCTACTCGGGGCTGTTGATTGGCGATCTGGGCGTACTCGGCAGCGTGGTGTGGGGTCTCAGGCGCGCGGTCGATCGTGGCGATGTGCAGTGGTAACCCAGCTCCACTGCGCATCGTTGTGCTGGCAATCACGGTGGTGATGTGGTTGGCGCGACGAGTGCAGCGCCCGGTAGTTCAACGCCCATGATGTGCTCGCCTGGCGGACGCGTTTTCGCATACGCGTCGAGCGCAGCGAGTCCGTCGTCAAAGTCCTTGGCGAGCCAGCCCGGCATCATGAGGCCGATCCAGCGACCCATTGGTGAGTTGCCCATATCGGCCGTCATGCTCCATTCCACCACCGTGCCGTTGGCATTGGGAGCGAGGCGGAAGCCACCGCGCGATGGTGGCCCCATGCCCACGATGGTGAGTTCAAAGTTCACGACGACCGACGGCACAGACTCGGTGATCACCATTTCGCCGTCGCCCTCGGACTCGCTTGTCCACGCCCATTTTGCGCCCTGACCGCTGGGCGGACCCGAGTACGTGATCTTCATGTTTGGATCGCGCTTGTTCCACGGCGACCACTGCGGCCACTCGGAGGGTGTTTCGAGCAGCGGGAAGATGATATCGGGGGACGACGCGAGTTGCGCCGTACGTGTGACCGTGATGTTGCGCGGGAGCAGGTACGCCACGCCGACGAGCACAACGATCAACAGGACAAGTCCGAGCAAAACCTTCTTGAGCATGGAAGCAGTCCGCGTGTGAGCTGTGAGACCGGGGAGACGGGTAAAGTGCAGCGGACGCCGTTGGTGGCGCCAGAGTGTGTGCCATTCCGTCGTGCGACTCGTCCCGCTTTCTTTACAGATCATGCTTTATTCACTGCTCGCACTGAGCTCACGACACGCGCTGCGTTGGTGTTACCGCGATGTGCACGTCGTGGGCGAACTGCCCGCGACGGGTCCACTGCTGCTCGCGGTAAACCACCCCAACGACCTCGCCGACATTTGTGCGGTGCTCGCGCATGTACCTCGTCGTGTGAACTTTGTGGCGAATGTGTCGGCCACAGAACAACGCATTGTCGCGTGGGCATACGGGCAGATGGGTGTCGTGCCCGTGCACCGCGTACGTGATGCGCGCAAAGCAAAAGCGCGGGGTGAAGACAGCGCGCAGGCCAACGTGCTGGCCTTTACGCGCGTGCGCGATGTGCTGCGTGGTGGTGGCTGCGTGTGCGTATTTCCAGAGGGTGGCGTAAATGGGGGGTCGCACCTCGGCGCACTCCGCAATGGACTCGCGCGCATGGCACTGGAAGCGCGTGATGACGAGGCAATCCGCAACGTGCGTATTGTGCCGGTTGGCCTGATCTACGAATCGCGCTACGAGAAACGCACGCGCGTTGTGGTTGAGTTTGGCGATCCAATTGCAATGGATGCGTGGCAGGCGCCTGAATCGCGAGCTGCGGCGCCTCAGCTCACGGCGATCATCGCGTCGCATTTGCGTACCATCACACGCAACGCGCCCGATGAGCTCGCGGTGGAAGCGATGCGAGCGGTGACGTCCATAGTCGCGGCTACCGCTCAGCGGGACGTCAATCCGATGCGCGTTGCAACGAACGCATGGCAGCATATTGCGGCGGAAACGTACGGTCCTGGCATCGCCGAACCGGTGCAGGAAAGTGCGCGCGTGAAAGCGTCGTTGGAGCTGTTCAGGGAGATTGAGCGGGCGCTGCCTGCGGTCAGTGCCGAGCGCGCGCTGATTGCGTGGCACGCAAGCGAGCGCCGCAACACACCGTCTGCACGTGCGGCGCAGTTGTTCAGCGCTCCATTGGCAATGCTTGGTGGAGCGATTCACATGCCGGCGTGGCAGTTCATCCACGCTCGGGCGCGCCGCTCGGTATCAAAAGTTGCTGAACTGATGCCGCGCCTTATTGTGCCGGGGCTCTACATAATGGTCGCGTGGTACGTGCTGGTGGCCAGCGCCGTGGCGGTCGTCGCATGGTGGCGAGGCCTCGGTGGATTGCTCTCGGCAGCGGCTGGATTGGTTGTGTTGATGGCAGCGCCACGGCTCGGCGATGCGGCCATGCGGGGCCTTGACTGGTGGCACGACGGAATGCTCGTGGCACGGCTGCGATCCGCGCTGCCCAACCTGAGCGAGCGACTCACGAAAGCCGCGCAGGCGGCGGTTACGCCAGCCGCCAGCGGCCATGATCAGGCGAACCCATCGGCGGATGCCCCTGCGCACAACGTCGCCCAACCCATTTGATTAGTTGATATGACGCTGCTCAGTATTGGAAACGCCTCCGTATCGTTTGGGGCCACAGAAATCTTTCGTGACGTGAGCGTCACGATTGGAGACCGCGACCGATGGGCGCTGATCGGGCGCAATGGTGCGGGCAAGACAACGCTGATCAAAGTGTTGATTGGCGAGCTAGCGCCTACCATCGGCTCGGTGGCGCGTCGTCCAGGCATGCGCATCGCGATGCTCGAACAGCATCGCAGCTTCGATCCCACGGCTTCAGTGTGGGACACGGTGGCAGACTCTTTCGTGGAGCTTCGCGCGCTCGAGCGGTCGCTGGCTGAACAAGTGATGCGCATGGAAACGGATCACAGCGAAGAGTTCCTCACGGCGTACGGTCATGACCTTGAGCGCTTTGAACACGAAGGCGGCTATCAAATGGCCACCCGCGTGGATCAGGTGCTGCAAGGACTCGGATTCGACCCAGACTGGGCCCGTTCGACACTCACCGCCGTGCTGAGCGGCGGCGAGCGAGGTCGCGTGGCGTTGGCGCGACAGATTGTGCAGCCCGCCGATCTGCTTGTGCTCGACGAACCCACGAATCATCTGGACCTTGATACCACACGCTGGCTCGAGCAGTACCTGCGCGAAAGTGATCGCACGCTGTTGCTGGTCAGTCACGATCGCGCCTTTCTGGAGAATGTCGCGGATCATGTGCTGCATCTTGAAGGCGGCACAGGCTTCTCGTACGTGGGCGGCTACAAAGCGTTTGTTCAGCAGCGCGAAGAACGCCGACTCACGCAGGCGCGTCAGTTCGATCAGCAACGCAAGAAGATCGCCGCCGAGCAGGATTACATTGCGCGCAATCTGGCCGGGCAGAACAGTTCACAGGCGAAAGGCCGTCGAAAGCGTCTCGAGCGCATGCCACGGTTGTCATCGCCCATTGGTGGCGAGGGCATCATGGCGCTGCGTCTTGAGGCCGGCGATCGCAGTGGTGATCGAGTACTCGAAACCAGCAAGTTGACGCTGCGTGTGCAGGATCGCACGCTGCTCGAAGACGTCACGCTGGTAATGCCGCGAACAGAAGTGATCGCGCTGGTTGGACCGAATGGTGCCGGTAAAAGCACCTTTATCAAAACCGTGCTCGGCGAACGCGAACCCGATGGTGGTACCTGCAAGATTGGTTTGTCAACGACGGTCGCGTACTACCGGCAGGACCTCGGGCATCTCGCACTCGATTCCACAATTCACGATGCGATCACATCGCTGCGCCCCTTCTGGGAGCGTCGCGAAGTGCACGGGCATCTTGGCCGCTTCGGATTTGGTGGCGAAGAATCACAGCGTGTGATTGGCTCGCTCTCGGGTGGCGAACGCGCGCGCGTCGCACTCGCGCTGCTCACACTGTCGCGGGCGAATCTGCTGGTACTCGACGAGCCCACCAATCACCTGGATGTCGAAAGCATCGAGGCGATCGAGGACGCGATTGACGGATACGATGGCACGGAACCGATCGTCTCACACGATCGTGCGGTGCTGCGCGGACTCGCGACGCGCGTGTGGGAGATTCGCGATGGCGAGTTGCACGACTTCGCGGGGCCTTTCACCGAGTGGGAAGAACTCACGGCGCAACGCCGGGCAGATGAAGCAGGCGCCGCGCGACAAGTGCGCATTGGCAAGGCTGCCTCAGCGCCGCCGTCGTCGCACGACGTACGAAAGGAAAAATCACGCGGAGATCGCCGTGCCCAGCGCGACGCCGCGAAAGCGGTGGAAGAAGCGGAGCGCGCAGTCATTGCCGCCGAGGCAACGGTGGGCCGGCTCGCGGCCGCGCTTGAGGCACCCGAGTTGTACGACGGATCCTCGGACTCGGCATCGAAGGCCAAGAAGCTGGGTTCCGAGATGGCCGCGGCTCGTGCGGCGTTGGCCAAAGCAGAGGCCCGCTGGACTGAGGCGTCGGAAACCGCGGACGCGCTCGGCGCCTTGTGACGATCGTGACGCTGGTTGGGGGCTGGCGGGAAACTGTTCTCCGGGTTGCGCGTAGGTCTTGCTGACGGCGCTTACCTTCTAACCGGTTGCTTTGCCTTGGTCTCAGCTCTGCCCATTCAATCGCGCGTCGTGTACGCGGCGACGGCTGCCGTATTATGCGTGCTGACGGTCTGTTCACACGCCCTGCAAGCTCAAACGCAAGGTATGACACCGTCAGAAGCTGCCATGTACGCGAGTCCGGCGCTTCGCAGCATCGTTGACAATGCGGCACTTCGCAATCGCACACCGGCATCGCTGGAATCGTACTCGGCGAATGTGGAAACGGAGATCGCGCTCATAATTCGTCGCGCTGACGGCACTGAAGTCGTCGGCAGTGTGGAACAGATCGCCAGCACCTTGCGATGGGGACGCATTGGCTTGTACGAGCAGCGCGTGCAAGGGCATCGTGCACAGCAAACGGGTTTGGGCATTTCCATGCTCAGCTTGTTTCGCACCGGATGGCTCAATCCCACGTTGTACGGCAATCGATTGCGTGCTCGGCAGAACACGGCGGCGACCGACTCCACCGACTCCACTCGCTCGTCGCGCCGTACCACGCGGGACAGTGATCCATCGGATACGGCGGCCATTGTGCACCCGCTCGCGGCCGACCGAGACCCGTGGTACCGGTACACGGGCGGCGATACGCTGGTCACACTGCAGGTGGGCGAACGGCGCATTCCGATTGTGCGGGTATCGGTAGCGCCACGCGAGGATCTGACGGAACGTGCCACCCTGTTTCGTGGCGAGCTGGATCTCGATGCGTCACGCGGTACACTGGTGCGCATGCGCGGCGCGTTTGTTCGCGTGGGCCATTGGCCGCAACCTGGTGGCCCGATTGCACGTCTCACCGGTTCGCTCGTCGATGCGGTCGCTTTTATTGACTACGAAAATGCGGAGCGCGATCAAGCGTATTGGTTGCCAACGGTACAACGCATTGAGTTGCAGGCGGCGGCGCCAATGGCGAGTGACGGGCGCGCCGTGGTGCGTGTGGTCTCCCGCTTCCGCGACATGGCAGTGAATGACACCGTGCTCGATGCCGCGCGGCTGTTGGCGTCTGCTGACTCGGAACCGCCGCGCACCCGCCGTCGACTTACGTACGCGCCGCCCGATTCGCTTTCGGCGTTTGCGCGCTGGCAGGCAACGCTCGGCGGTATGTCTGAAGGACTGCACTCCGATGATTTCGATGCGTTTGGTCCGGACCGTTGGCGTCCTACCGGTACACCGCGTTTTGATTGGGGCGTGCCACAGGGCAGTGATCTGTTTCGATTCAATCGGGTCGAAGGCGCGTTCACGGGTTTTGGTGCGCGGCTCGCGCTGCGGGACGTCATGCCGGGCACCATCCTGCGAGCAACCGCAGGGTATGCGTGGAGTGAAGGCACGGTGCGCGGGCGCGTGGAAGCGCAGCGGGATCGTGGGCCGTGGCGCGTAATGCTGCGTGCAGGACGGTCGCTCGACATCACCAACGATTTTCGGAATCCGCTCGACTCAGGCAGCAGTTTTGCGGCGCTCGCCGCACAGGACGAGTACGACTACGTGGACCGCACCTTTGCGGGCGCGCAGGTTGTGCGCACGATTGGCGCGCGTGCGTGGCAGTGGCGTCTGGAAACGGGCGTGGCACGCGACGCCACGACACCGTCGGCGTTCACCGCAGCACCGTTGGGCGGTCTGAGTCTGCGAGAAAACCGTGCCGTGGATGCGGGCACGTATTGGCGCAACGCCTTTACGCTGGCCTGGCGGCCGGATGGCAGTGCCGAATTCATGCGCCCCGGTTGGAGTGCGCGCTTGTACGCCGAAAATGGTGTTGGTGATCTCGACTACACCCGGCTTGAAGCCCGCCTCACAACGCGACGTGCGCTTGGTCCGTTTACGGCTGCGGTACGAGCCGATGCCGGCATCCTGCTGGGTTCATCGTTGCCAACACAGCAGTTGTTCGAACTTGGTCGCAGTCAGGGACTGCCGGGCTACGAGTACAAGGCGTTTGCGGGCACGCAGTCGAGTGCCGTGCGCGCGTTGTTGCTGTACACCGGTCCGTGGCTTCGACAGCCCATTGTGGTGGGGCGCAATCTGTTTCTCCCGGCGCTTGCACCCGGATTCAGCGTGGGTGCGCAAAGTGGCTGGACGGGTGCGCCCACTGCGTCCGCTCGTGCGAGTGTGGCGCGGCTTGGGGCCGTTGCTGACTCAACGGGCACGCTGGTTCCGGTTTCGGTTGCGTCCGACCGCTGGCGATCGAGTGTGAGCGCCGGCTTGCGATTGTTCTCGGGCTCCATGTTCATTGGCGGTGCGCAACCGCTTGAACGTGGCGAGAAGTGGCGCTGGCTTGTGACGCTCAGTCAGCAGCTCTAGGACAGGTGCGGTGCTCGCGGTAACGCGCGGTTAGAACTCGCCGACAAAGGCAATTTCTGGCTCGAGCGCATGACCAAAGCGTTCGAGCACGGCCTGCTGAGCGTGAGCAATGAGTGCACGCACATCGGACGCCGTCGCGCGCCCGAGATTCACCATGATGTTCGCATGCATGTGCGAAATTGAGGCGTCGCCCACGCGAAAGCCTTTGAGCCCACACTGATCAACGAGTCGGCCTGCACCTACATCGGCAATCTTCTTGAAGATTGATCCGGCACTCGGATGAATCTCAAGCCACGGATGACGTGCGCCGCGCCACGAAAGGTTTTCCTGCAGAATGCGCTGCAGCGCGACAGAATCTGCACGCTGCAGCTGGAACGTGGCGGAGAGAATCACGTCGCGCCGATGGTGAAACACAGTGTCGTCGTATCCAAACTGCACGTAGTCCGCATCCACGGTGCGGCGTTCGCCTTCTTCGCTGAGAATCTCGCACGACTCGAACACTTCGGCGATGAACATGGTGCGTTCACGCTCCGGTGCTGGCGACAGGAAGTGAAGATTCTGCCAGAGCGCGCCACCCACCGTACTCGGAATTCCCACGTAGTGCTCAAGGCCTGACCATCCCTGCCGCACACTGTCGAGCACCAGATCGCGCACGATGGCCCCGCTCTCCGCGACCAGTCGGCCATCGGGTGCGATCGCGTGGGCGCTCGCACGATTGCGGATCACGAGCCCTCGAAATCCCTTGTCTCCCACCAGGATGTTCGCGCCCAGACCCAGTACGAACCACGGCACCCCCAGTTCGCGAGCCGCGCTCACGGCGGTAGCGAGGGCGTCGGCCGACGTGGCATAGTACAGCAGGTCAGCGGGACCTCCGATCTTGAAGGTAGTGTACGGAGCTAATGGCTCCGCGCGGAGCAGCTGTTTGGGGTCCAGTCGTTGCGCGAGGGCTTCGAGTGCACTCGCCGAGTTGGTCGTGATGATGGAATCCGTCATGACCGAAACATCTTGCTTCCCTCGCCACAATGCCAGCGTCTCGTTCCTGTTTCCGATCATGGATCGGTCGGATTGGTTTTTCGTGTGCGCTCGCCTTGGGCGTCACGCTGCTGCCCGTGGCGCTGCTCACGGCGCAAACGCGGGCCGAGCTGGAGCGCATCGTGCAGCGACGCGTGTTGGCGAACGGGCTCGAGGTGATTGTGGTGGAAAATCACGGCGTACCCATTGCCACGCTTGAGATCGACGTAAAGAACGGTGCCTTTACGCAACCGCCCGAGTACGCCGGGCTGGCGCACATGTATGAGCACATGTTCTTCAAAGCCAATCGCACCTATCCCAGTCCTGACGCGTTTGCGCGACGCGCCTCGGAGCTGGGAGCGATCTACAACGGCACCACGCAGGAGGAGCGGGTGAACTACTATCTCACGCTCCCTGCGGATTCACTCGAAGGCGGTTTGCGTTTTCTCGCCGCCTCGCTGCGTGAGCCGCTGTTTCGCGAAGAAGATCTGGCCAGCGAGAAGGAAGTGGTGCTGGGCGAATACGATCGCGCCGAATCCAGCCCCTTCTTCGCCCTCGACCAACGCATGACGGCGCTGTTGTATCCGGGTAACGCCAGTCGCAAAGATGCGCTCGGTGATCGCTCCGTGCTCCGCAACGTGACGCCCGCACAGATGCGCACGATTCAAGCCCTGTACTATGTGCCGAACAACTGCGCGCTGATCGTGACCGGTGATGTGGATCCCGAACGCGTGTTCGCGCTGGCCGAACGCGTGTTTGGTGACTGGCCACGCGGCGCCGATCCATTTGTGACTGCACCCATCCCGGCGATTCCGGCGCTGACAAAAAACGAAGCCGCGATTCACGAAGCGGCGGTGAGTGCGGTCAGTGTGCTGGTGCAGTGGCAAGGACCAAGCGCCAGCAAGGATCCTGACGCCACGTTTGCGGCCGACGTCTTCAGTGACGCACTGAACACGCCGGGTTCAGGATTCCGCACGCGTCTCGTTGATAGCGGACTCTGGGAAGACATCGTGGTGAACTACTACACATTAAATCACGTCGGACCTATCACCATCAGTGGTCAGACGTCACCAGAAAAGTTACGCGACGCCATGGCCGCCCTCGATCGTGAAGTCGCTCGCTTTGGTGAATCGGGCTACGTGACACCAACCGAGCTTGAGAACGTTAAAGCACAGCGTGTTACCTCAAGTGCCTTTGGTATTGAGAAAGCCAGCGGCATTGCGCACACGATCGGATTCTGGTGGAGCGTTGTGGGGCTCGACTATTTCCTGCGATACAACGACGCGATGGCAGCGCAAACCGCCAAAGATCTGCAGCGCTACGTGAACACGTACATCGTTGCTCGGCCGCGGTTAACGGGCGTGCTGCTCTCACCGGCGGCTCGTCAGTCGCTCAACCTCACCGAAAACGAACTGCGAGCGGGCGTGCGTGCCGGAGTGCAGCCATGATCGGCACGCGTCGTGCGATGTTTGCCATGCTCTTGTGCGTGCCAATCGCGGTACAGGCTCAGTTCACACCACCAACGACGCCACGTCCGGCGCCTGCTCGACCGACGGCCTCGGCGAATCCGGACACGCTCACCACCAGTTTCAATGTGGACGGCGTGTCGGTCATTCTCCGGCGCGTCACCGCAAACAGTGTCGTTGCGGCGAACGTGTATCTGCTTGGCGGTGTGCGGCAGCTCACGCCGGAAACACAAGGCTTGGAGTTGCTGCTGCTTGAAGCAACAGAACAGGGCACGGCGCGCTATCCACGCGAAGCGTTGCGGCAGAAAATGGCGCGACTGGGTAGTGCGATCGGGGTGAGTCCTGATGTGGATTGGAGCACCATCAGTTTGCGATCTACCGTTGCCAACTTCGATTCTTCGTGGGCGATTCTGGCTGACCGGCTCGTCGCACCACGTCTGGATTCGTCTGGCGTGGAGCGTGTACGTTCGCAAATTCTGTCGGCGGTGAAACAGCGTGCCGAGAGTCCCGATGCGTTGCTCGAATATCTCGCTGATTCGTCGGCCTTTGCGGGGCATCCCTACGCACTCTCACCGGTTGGTACCGAAGCCTCGATTCAGGCGATTACGCGCGCGCAACTTGTGCAGTACAAAGCCGATCACATTGTACGCTCACGCATGCGTGTGGTGATTGTGGGCAACGTGACCCGCGAACGCGTGGAGCGCCTTGTGCGCAGCACTTTGGCTACGCTCCCGGCGGGTAACTACGCGTGGACTCTTCCAGAACCGCCAACAGCGCGTGTGTCGGGCGCAACTTTTGTAAATCGCCGACTCCCCACGAACTACTTGCAGGGTTACTTCGTGGGTCCACTCGCGACATCACCGGAGTACGCGGCGCTGCGCCTTGCGAGTGCTGTGCTCTCGGGCCGGCTTTTCTCGGAAGTACGTGAGAAGTACAATCTCACCTACGCCGTCGATGCGCCGTTTCGCGAACGGGCGTTCGCCGTGGGCGGCCTCTACGTGACCACCACGCAACCCGACGCGGTGCTCAACATCATGCAACGCGAGATGCGGGCGCTGCAGCAGGGCACGATTTCACAAGAAGGACTCGACCGGCTCGTGCAGCAGTTCATTGTGAACTACTTTCTCGACAACGAGACCAACGCCGATCAGGCCGATATGCTGGCGCGGGCGTCGTTGTATCAGGGCGATTACCGGGTCGCCGCGAACTTTGTTGATGACTTACGTGCCGTTACGCCGGAAGACATTCGTCAGGCGGCCGTACGGTATTTTCGCAACGTGCGCTGGGCGTTTATTGGTGACGCGCTGCGCGTGGACAGACGTTTGTTCGAGCGATTCTAGACGTACACGGGAAGAATGTTGGGGCGCGTGCGGCCCGAGTTTTACCTGGCTCTCGTGTGCAAGACCCGGCGCACATCTGCAAGGGAAACGCCCACGGCCCGAAGCGCTACCAGCGTGTGATAGATCAGGTCTGCGCCTTCTTCAGCAGCGCGGGCCTGATCGTTTTCCATGCACGCCATAGTAAGCTCCACGGCTTCTTCGCCAAGCTTCTTGTGCCTGAGATTGGCGTCGCCAAGCAAACGCTGCGTCCAGCTCGGACGATCCGCTGTTGTGGGCGCGGACGACGCCAGCGCGTTGGCGCGTGCGGCAATGGTCTGATCGAGCGCGCCAAGTTCGTCCGCCGCCAGCGCGACCTCGCGGAAACAACTGGTTGTGCCTTCGTGGCACGCCGGTCCGGCCGGCAGCACGCGTGCGAGCAGCGCGTCACCGTCGCAGTCGGCGGTCAGGGATACCACCGCCTGCACATTGCCGCTGGTTTCCCCCTTGTGCCACGACCCTCTGGTGCGCGAGGTGTAGTGCATTTCACCGGTCGCGAGCGTTCGCTCAACCGCACTGCGATCCGCGTGCGCCACCATGAGCACGGCACCGCTCACCGCATCCTGTGCGACCACGGTGAGCAGACCGTTGCCTTTGGCAAAGTTGAGGCGCTCGATGTCAGCGCTCGAACGCACGGCAAGTCCGCCAACGGTCGTGTTTGAATCGTTCATGCGTGCGTGTCCAGAACAGGTACAAGGAGTAGACGACCACAAAGCCGATTGATCGCGCGCACTATTTCGAGTCCAGCAGTCGCGTACGGATCGTGGCCGAAAGTGCGGCGTTCGTCGCCATCAGATCACCGCCGAATGCGGTGTGATGGCCGCGCCAGTCGGTGAATACGCCGCCCGCTTCTTCAATAATCGGCTTCAGCGCCGCCGCGTCCCATGGATTCACAATGTCATCCATCATCGCCTCAGCGCGCCCTGTCGCCACGAGCAGGTAGCCATAACAATCGCCCCAGGTGCGCACTACGCCACTGTCGGCGGCCAGTGCACGCCACTTCACGCCGCGATGCGGGTGTTCGGGAAAACGGTCGTCCGTGACCAATACCGTTGCGTGCGCCAGTGAATCGACGGTGCTGACCGATGCACGCGCGCCATTCCACCAACAGCCTTCGCCGGGCGCCGCACTCACCACTTCGTTCACTGCCGGAAAACACGCCGCGCCCGCCAGCACATTCTCTCCTTCACACACCGCCACCAGTGTTCCCCACAGCGGCACACCGCGAACAAACGCTTTGGTGCCGTCGATGGGATCAATAATCCACTGGCGCACCGCGTCTGGCCGCAACGGGGGAAACTCTTCGCCAATCACACCATCATTCGGAAAGCGCGCCGTGATCCACTCGCGTGCGAACTCCTCAGCCGAACGATCAGCAATGGTGACCGGCGATCCGTCGCCCTTGGTGTCGATATCAAACGACTGACCAAACCAGCGCATCGCGGTGGCGGCAGAACCCTGTGACAACTCGGTGACCGCTTGCAACAACGTGTGCACGGATTCCTGCGTGTTGGTACTCATGCGGCCACTTCCACGGGAATGTCACGCACCGGAATGCCGGCGCTCCGCATCACGTCTTTCAGTGCGCGCACCGTCGTGACGCCATCGTGCAGAATGCCGGCCACCAGCACCGCGTCGGCATGCCCCGTTTCGATCGCCTCGACCAGATGCTCGGCGCGACCCGCGCCTCCGCTGGCAATTACCGGCACGTGCACCGCGTTCGACACGGCGCGCGTCAGGTCGGTGTCGTAGCCTATGCGCGCGCCATCACGGTCAATACTGGTGAGCAGCACCTCGCCGGCGCCGCGCGATACACATTCCTGCGCCCAGGCCACCGCTTCCAGCGGCGTCTGTTCACGCCCGCCCTTTACCCACACGCGCCACACGCCCTGCTCGTCGCGCTTGGCATCGATGCTCGCCACCACGCATTGCGCCCCAAACCGGTCGGCAGATTCGGTCAGTACTTCCGGACGCGTCACCGCCGCCGAATTTACGCTCACCTTGTCTGCACCGGCGCGCAGCGCACGCGCGACGTCATCGGCTGTTCGAATGCCGCCACCAATTGTGAGCGGAATGAATAACTGTTCCGCGGTACGGCGCGCGACATCGAGCAGGGTGCTGCGTTCTTCAGCGCTGGCCGAGATGTCGAGGAATGTGATTTCGTCCGCACCCTCGCTTTCGTAGCGCGTGGCGAGTGCAACCGGATCACCAACGTCGCGCAGCCCAACGAACTGCACACCCTTCACCACACGTGCGCCTTTGACGTCCAGGCAGACAATCAATCGTCGTGTCAGCACTGCCTACTCCGAAATTTCAAGACGCACCGAACCCTTGGTGCTGAAGACTGCGCCGGATTCCACCAGCGCCTCGCGCAACGCGAGACCGAGCGCTTTGAATGCGGCTTCAATGACGTGGTGACGATCGTGTCCGCGCAGCACCCGCACATGCAGCGTGGCTTTCGCATTGTCTGCGAATGAGCGCAAAAAGTGATCGTACAGGTTGCTCGGCAAAGGACCCTTGTAATACGGGCGGCCTCCCAGATCGATCGAGACGTGCACGAGCGCGTCGTCCATTGGCACTGTTCGATCGCCGTAGCGGGCACATGTTGCGGGCGCGAAGGTGGCCATGCCCTGTCCGAGCGCGATCGCCACGTCTTCAATCAGGTGGTGCGGCAAATCACCCGACGCGGTGAGCGTGATGTCGATACCGCTGTAACGAGCCAAGGCCACGAGCATATGATCAAGAAACGGCTCGCTGGTGCTCACGGTGGCAATGCCAGTTCCGGCGGTGAGCGTCAGGCGAATCTGCGTTTCCTTGCTTTCACGAATTACCGTGGTCATGCGCCAAATTCCTCGAGGAGACGGCGCGGTTCAATCGCGCCCGTGTAAAGGGCCATGCCGAGAACGGCGCCGTGCACACCACGGTGCTCAAGCGCGCGCAAATCTTCGATCGTGGTCACACCGCCACTGGCAAACACCGGCCACGCCGAGGCGTCGGCCACGTCTTCCATGAGTGAAAGATCGGTGCCCTGCATCTGACCTTCCATGTGCACGGCAGTGACGAGTACACCAGCGAGTGGCAGGGCACCGAGATCTTCCACAAACGAGACCACATCCAGCGGCAGTGTTTCCGTCCAACCGCGAGTCACAACCTTTCGCTCACGCACATCGGCAGCTACGATCAACTGCCCCGGAAACTGATACGCCATCTCGCTCAGCCAGCTGGCGTCTTCCACGGCGCGCGTCCCAACTACCACCCAGGAAGCGCCATCGAGCAACAGCTCTTCGATTCGCGCTTCGTCGCGCACGCCGCCGCCAACCTGTACCGGTACGCCCGAGTCACGAATAATGTCGCGAATGATGTCGTCGTTGCGGCCGCGTCCCGTGGCGGCATCAAGATCAACCACGTGCAAGCGTGAAAATCCTTCGCGCACCCATTCTCGCGCGACTTCGGGCGGATTCTCAAGTCGCACGGATTCCTTGTCGTACTCGCCGCCGACCAGCTGCACACAGCGCCCGTCGCGCAGGTCTACCGCAGGAATGACAATCACAGCCCAACTCCTCGAGTCACGTGAGATGCGGCTTCCCTGAGGAAAGCGCGTACAAAGCGCACACCGGCCGCGCTCGATTTTTCCGGATGAAACTGTGTGCCAACGACGTTGCCCACGCGAACCGCGGCGGGAAAACGATCGCGCTCGTGCGTGGTGTACGCAATCACATGACGCGCGGACTCGCCGGTCGGTCTGCACACAAAGCTGTTCGCGTAGTACGCCGTCTGCAAATCCGACTCGACAAGCAACGTATCACGCGGTGTGGTGTCTTCCAGTGTATTCCAGCCGATCTGCGGCACACGTTCAGCAGCCAGACGGGTGACCTGTCCAGATAATACGCCCAGACCCGTTCCCGGGCCTTCTTCACTGCCGTCGAACAGCAGCTGCATGCCGAGACAAATCCCAAGACAAGGGAGTCCGCCAAGCAGTGCGTCACGCATGGCGTCACGACCGGAGGCCAGCTTGACAGCGGCAGGCGAAAAGGCACCAACGCCCGGCAGCACCAACGCGTCTGTGTCGCGTACCGCGGCGGCGGGGTCCGTTTCTACGCGAACCTCCGTGAAGTCCGTCTCCAGTGATTTGACGAGCGAGTGCAAATTACCGGCCTCGTAATCGAAGACCGTCACGCGAAGTGGCGACGAACTCACGGCGCCCCCACTTCAGCGCGCGCTTCGTCGAACGCTGTCAAGCAGCGTTCGAGCAACGGCCACGGACCCACTGAAAAGCGCAGCGCATCGCCGATGTGCGGCAAATCCGGGAATGGCCGCACGGCAACGCCACGGGCGCGCATTGCCTGTCCTACCGCCACGCAGTGCGGGACAGCCGCACACACAAAGTTCCCGCCCGACGGAATGGGATTCAGTCCTCGCGCGCGCAGTTCGGCGCTGAGTCGCTCCCGCAGCTCAATCGCCAGGGCCACATGCTCCTGCACCCACGCCATATCGTGCGTGAGTGCGGCGGTGGCGACACGCTCTGCGAGTGCGTTCACCTTGTACGGTCCGCGCGATTTTTCGACTTCGAGCACAAGCGCCGGCTGTCCGATCGCGTAGCCAACACGCAGTCCGGCCAGCCCGAACGCCTTCGACATGGTGCGCACGAGCAACACGCGGTCAAACTCGTGCACGAGTTCGGTGGCCGCCTCGCCGCCAAACTCGATGTACGCTTCGTCAATTACCAGCACACCGGCACAACGAGACGCCAGTTCGCGAAGTGTGCGCAGCGGTGTCACCGCACCCGTTGGATTGTTCGGCGTGCATACGTACAGCACCTTCGAAGGCTCGGCGAGCATCGCTTCAACGTTGATCGCGTGATCGGGGGTTTCGGTCACGCCCGTCCACTCGAGATCGTTCATGCGCGCGAAGATCGGCACCATGGCGAACGATGGCAGCGATGACACAACGTGCTCGCCGGGCGCGGCGAACGCGCGCATGGCAGAATCCAGCACATCGTCGGAACCGCAGCCCGTCACAATCATGTCGGCCGACACGCCCGCGTATTGCGCGAGCGCCGATTTCAACTCGCCCGCATACAGCGAGGGGTATCGTGTGATCACCGACGCCAGTGATTCACGCAGGACCTGTTCCGCGCGGGGCGGAATGCCCCAGAGATTTGTGTTGTCCGTGAGGTCGATTTCAACGGGCGAGCGCTTGGGATCATACAGCGGCACATCCTGATACGCGGCGCGCGCAATGGACAATCGGTCTGTTGAGCGCTGGCTCACGAACGAATCCCCCACGCGCGCGCGGCGGCTGCGTGCCCGGGTAACCCCTCGGCGTCCGCGAACACGCCCACGTCTTCCGACATGGAGGCGGCCGCCGATGGCGTGACCAACTGCCATGTGGTCCATCGCACAAAATCGAGCGTGGACAACCCCGAGTAACAACGTGCCAGTCCCGCTGTTGGCAACACATGATTTGCCCCCGTCATGTAGTCGCCAAATGCCACCGATGCACTCTCGCCAACGAAAATCGTACCAGCATGACGCAGCGAAGCGAGCGTATCACCGATCAGTGCGTCGTTCACCACAAGCAGCAAATGTTCAGCCGCCCATTCGTTCGCGAAGGTTACCGCTTCCGCGAGCGTTTCTGTCGTTATCACCGCGCCCCGCGCGGCAAGCGCGGCGGCCACAATGTGCGCGCGTGGTGATTCGCGCAGTTGTGCGGCCACGGCACGTTCAATCTCCACTGCCAGCGTTTCGGCACCGGCAATAATCGCAATCACGGCCGCGTCAGGATCGTGTTCAGCCTGCGCGATCATTTCGCGCGCGACGACGTCGGCATTGGATGTACCGTCAGCGAGTACGAGCAGCTCGCTGGGACCCGCTGGTGAGTCGATCGTGACGTTGGATACGAGTTGCAACTTGGCTTCAGCGACGTATGCATTGCCCGGTCCAACAATCCGGTCTACGCGCGGCACTGTCTCGGTGCCAAGCGCCATCGCCGCAATCGCACCCGCACCGCCCAGCGCAAAGACGCGATCCACTCCCGCGAGCTCGGCCGCGGCCAATACGACATCGCTCGGTTGCCCTGACGGTCCCGGCGGCGAACACACAATCACTTCACCCACGCCCGCCACGCGTGCTGGCACAGCCCCCATGAGCAGCGAACTCGGATACGCCGCGCGTCCACCGGGCGCGTACACGCCCACGCGTGAAAGCGGATCGGGACGCCGGCCAACAATGATGCCGGGCTCCGGTGATACTTCCGTCGCTTGCGGGAGAAAAGCGGAATGCACCGTGCGGATATTTTTTGCCGCACGTTCGATGGCACGGCGAAGTGGTGCGTCAAGCGCGTTGAGCGCGCGAACCCATTCTGTGCGCGGTACTTCGAATGCATCAAGCGACACGTTGTCAAACTGCTGTGCAAAATCGCGCAGGGCCAGGTCACCACGCACGCGTACGTCGTCGATCATCGCGCTTACGCGTGTACGCACCGTGACATCACCGCCGCCGGCGTCGCGCGCCATCAGGTCGCGACGTGTTGCCGCATCAAGCGCGTTGAACGCGCCACGTGCGCGCAAGACAATACCCGAGGCTTCGCTCACGGCACCAGCCTCTCAATGCGAGTGACCAACAGGCCCTCGGCGCCGAGAGCGCGCAACTGCGAGATCACGCGATACACCATTTTCGCGGGCACGACGGCGTGCACCGCGACATACGTGCCACCGTTCATGATGTCGACAACGGTTGGTCCGTTGAGTCCCGGCAATACTCTCTTTACTTGTTCAAGCACGCTGCGCGGCACATTGGCCATGAGATAGCGCTGACCGCGCGCACGAATCACGGAGCCAAGTGCGGTCACGAGCTCTTCGAGCTGCGCGGCGGCCTCCGCATTGCCACTACGAGGCCCTCCCGCTGCAGTCACCAGGCGCGCTGAACTTTCGAGCACCGTTTCTACTTCGTGGAGCCCGTTCATTTTGAGCGTGGAGCCAGTGGACGTGAGATCCACCACGATGTCGGCGATGCCGAGGTGCGGCGCGATTTCCGCAGCGCCTGATACCGGCACGACTTCAACCGGTCGACCGCGTTCGGCAAAGAAGCGTGCCGTGATGCGGGGAAACACCGATGCAACGCGCACAGGCTGACCATTTTCACCAATCTGGCTGACGCTGGTGATACCGGAGTCATCTTTGGCGGCCACGACAAGCCGGCAGCGTCCGAAACCCAGGTCCAGGTGCTCCGTGAGCGCGCGACCGGACTCGTTGACGAGGTCCCATCCGGTCACACCGGCGTCAGCGGCTCCGTCCGCGACGAACTCAGGAATGTCCTGAGCGCGCACAAAGATCGCCTCGAACTCCCCGCCGAGTGATGCGGTCAGGGCGCGTTCACCGGCGGCCCGTACTTCCAGGCCAGCGTCGTTGAATAACGTGCGGGTTTCTTCACTGAGCCGCCCTTTGTTTGGCAGCGCGATTCTAAGCATGGCGATCTCAAAAGGTCGAAAGCGGGAAAGTTGAGCCGGAAAAACCGAACAAATCCCGAGAATGAAAAGCTGGGCAAGAAAAAAGGCCCATCCTCGGGAGGACGGGCCAGCGGCAATTCGGGCAGAGCTAACGATAGAGCGCGATCAGGCTCCAGCCAGCACGTACGCGAGTCCGCGACCCGTCGGGCCGTGACCGTGGTGCACGTGATGGTGATGCTGGAGCGTTGAGCGCATGCGGCAATGCTAGTGGGAGCCGGGCAGCGCGGTCAAGCCCCGCGAAGTTGGAGCCCTTACGTTGCGACGTATTTGTGAATATATTCACAAGGCTCGCAGGAGTGCTGCGGGTGTTCGTTGTTTCTCGTGGACATGTGTCCATTCCGTCGATCTGGCTTTGGAGGCCTTTCGAAATGCGGTTTCTTGGATTTGCAGTAGTAAGCGCAGCGATGCTGCTCGGCGCGTGCGGTGGTGGTGACAAGGCGGCGGAAACGACGGACACACCGGCCGTTGAAGCACCCGCGATGGATGCTCCGGCCGCTCCGGCTGCTGGTGCCGCGCAGGCAATCACTGGCACGATTCACGAAGTGAAGATGGTTGGTGACGCGACGTTCCGTTACGAGCCGGCTGAAATCACGATCAAGGCCGGCGACGGCATCAAGTTCATCATGGTCAGCGGCGCGCCGCACAATGTGGCGTTCGACGCAACGCTTCTTCCGGCCGACGTGAAGGCGCAGCTCATGGCCAACATGCCGAACCAGATGAGCGAGCTGAGCAGCCCGATGATGATGAACGCGAACGAAGAGTACACGCTCTCCTTCGCTGGCGTCGCGCCTGGCACGTACGAGTACTTCTGCACGCCGCACCTTGCGATGGGCATGAAGGGCAAAGTCACCGTTACGCCGTAATCTGGCTGTAACGCGGGAAAACGAATGGGGGCCGACGAGAAATCGTCGGCCCCCATTTTTTTGTGTGTCCGCGTCTACTTCGGGCGTTTGATTTTTTTCATTTTGGCTTCCACGCCACCCATGATGGCCACGCCATTGATGCGCAACACGGGCGCGTCAGGGCCAGGGTCCGCATCCGCGCCACTGACGCTGAATCCGCCCATGATGCCCACGCCGGTGGACTCGACGCGAACGCCGGTGGGTACCTTGATATCCACGCCGCCCCAAATGGCGAAAATCTCGATCTCCGTAACGCCGCTGGCAAACTGCGCTTCGCGAAGGTCGAGATCTACACCACCCATGGCCGCGAACACCTTGAGCTGCCGCGGGACAACCCATGCCCCTTTGCGCTCCGCCGCGCCCATTACCCCCATGAGAACGGCGCGCTCTGGTACGATCTCGGGTCGCGCAATCGTGGCGACGCCATAGTCATATGCACGGATCGACAGGTCGGTCTGTACGCGCTGCGCGGCCGCGGCCGCCGGTGCGCTCATCGGCGCGCGGGCGAGCGAACCTCGCGATCCCAACCCGGTGAGTACTTCAGCCAGCGCATCGTGCGATGTGGCGCGATAGACCCGCGCCATGCGCCGCTCCAGCTCATCGAGCTCCAGTTGGTCCGCAGCGTAGGCGTCGCCAAGCGCGGACATTACCGCCTCTCGATCCGTGGCCGAGGGGGCCGCGGATGGGCTGCGCTCTGGTTGAGCGTCGTTGCTCATTGGGCGAAGTCGACTCGCATGCGAAACAAACTACCACACGCGCGCGCGCACGGCTCCCCCTTCTCCGCCACGCGACCGCCCGCTAGCCTCCTACTGCATGTGGGCCGATGCGCTTCTCTCGCTCGAACGCGCGCACCTGCTCCGGCTGGCGATCTGGGGCGGCGGTAGCGTGCTGCTTGGTACTTTCACGCTCGCCTGGCTGGCCATGCGCGGCTCGAGCTCGCCATTGCTGCGACACTTTGCAATTCAAACCGCTGCCTGGGGCGCTGTGGATCTGGCGATTTGCGCCTGGGCGGCGCGAACGCTCGCGCTGCGTGATCTGGATGGCGCAACGTCGCTGATCAACTTTTTGTGGTTGAACGTGGGACTTGATGCTGGCTATGCTGGCGTGGGTCTCACGATTGCGCTGTGCAGCTGGCGTCTGGGAAAAAAGCTTGGTGGCGTGGGCGCCGGCATGGGCATCATTGTTCAGGGGCTCGCGCTCGCGCTGCTGGATCTCGTGCTGCTGGCCCAAATTGCCGCGGCACGCGCTGCGTAAACTCGCAGCGCATCAGACTTTTTCGAACCGACTGAACACATGGAACCGGCAATTCCCGACCTGCGCGCCGCGCCGCGCGTCGAAGCCTACGAACAGCTGCTCCAGATGCAATCGTTGTTGCTCGACGGCAGCAACGACGTGATCGCCGGGATGGCGACAACGAGTGCGCTGTTGCATCACGCGTTCTCGCATTTGTGGACCGGATTCTATCGTGTGGTGGAACCCGGAACGATGCTTCGCGTCGGGCCGTATCAAGGATCGCTCGGCTGTCTCGACATCACCTTCGGTCGAGGTGTGTGCGGAACCGCGGCGGCGGAACGACGCACCGTGGTGGTGCCCGATGTGCATGCATTCCCCGGTCACATCACATGTGACCCACGCTCTCAAAGTGAAATTGTCGTGCCGGTTTTCGCCGCCGATGACTCGCTCATTGCGGTGCTGGATATTGATAGTGGCGAACCGGCCATGTTTGATGAGCAGGACGCACAAGGACTTGAAGCGTTGATGCGCTGGTTTCGCGTGGCGACCGCGTGATGAGGTACATTGTGATCGTGGATAACGGGACGCATTTTCCGGCGCACTTTCCTGTGCGTTGTTATGACCGCGCAGTTTGCGGATTCACGCCGAGGCTTTCATGACGGTGACCGGTTACTCCGATCGCATCAATCACGCGTTCGCATTTGCGGCCAAGCACCACGATCAGCAGGTGCGCAGCGGCACACGGCTGCCGTACCTGACACAACCCGCGAATGTGGCGGTGATTCTCACGCGGTATGGACAGGATGAATCCACCGTGGTCGCGGGAATTCTGCACGATACCATCGAAGACGCCGTCCGCGATGGATGGAATCGATCCACGCTCGAAGAGCGTATTGGACGCAAGTTTGGCATGGATGCGCTGGAGACGGTGCTCGCGGTGATTGAACGTCGTGTTGACGACGACGGTGTCGAGCTGTCCGTTGACGATCGTAAAGCGGACATTCTGACGCGCCTCTCCGTGGCCTCGGATGCCGCGCGCTGGGTGTGTACCGCCGACACGCTGCACAACGCAAACACAATTGTGTACGATCTGGCCCGCACGTCGTTTCCCGAAACCGTGTGGGGGCGTTTCAGCGCGGGGCGCGAAGGCACGGTGCGCTGGTATCGCGCGGTGTGCGATCGTTTACGCGACGTCGGGTTCTCCGCGCCCATCGTTGCGGAACTCGAAGCCGCCACCGCCGCTCTTGAGGGAGCGGCGCCGTAATCAGCGAACGCGGCTACGCATACGTTGTCGTCACGTAGTTCTCGAGAATCTCCAGAAACTCGGCGACAATCCGGTCACCCTTGAGTGTGGTGAACAACTTGCCATCCACGTACACGGGCGCTTTAGGCTCCTCGAATGTACCTGGCAGCGAAATGCCGATGTTGGCGTGCTTTGATTCGCCTGGTCCGTTTACCACGCAGCCCATCACGGCGACCTTCATATCGACAACGCCCGGACGTGACTCGCGCCATACCGGCATTTGTTCACGCAAATATCCCTGAATGTCTTCCGCCATATGCTGGAAGAAGGTGCTTGTGGTGCGACCGCACCCAGGACATGCGGTGACCTGCGGTGCGAACGAACGCAAACCGAGCGACTGCAGGATCTGCTGCGCCACAAACACTTCTTCGCGGCGGTCACCGTTCGGCTTTGGTGTGAGCGACACTCGGATCGTGTCACCGATCCCTTCGCCAAGCAGAATGCTGAGCGCAGCGGTGCTGGCGATGACGCCCTTGTTGCCCATGCCCGCCTCAGTCAGGCCGAGGTGCAGCGGATAGTCACAGCGCGCAGCGAGTCGGCGATAACACTCCACAAGATCCTGCACAACGGAAATCTTCGCGCTCACAATAATGCGGTCGTGCGGCAATCCCACTTCCTCTGCGAGGGCGGCCGAACGTAGCGCACTCTCGAGCATCGCATCCATGTAGACGTCTTTCGCATCACGCGGCTCGGCCGAGCGTGCATTCGCGTCCATCATATCGGTGAGCAGCGTCTGATCGAGCGAGCCCCAGTTCACGCCAATGCGCACTGGCTTGCCGTGATCAATGGCCGCTTGCACGATCGTGGTGAAGTTGGTGTCGCGATGTTTGGTGCCGGTGTTGCCCGGATTGATGCGATACTTGTCGAGTGCCGCGGCGCACGCTGGATACTTGGTGAGCAGCAAGTGTCCATTGTAATGAAAATCACCAATCAGTGGGACATCGAGACCGCGGTCAGCCAGCCGTTGGCGGATTTCCGGTACGGCCTGCGCGGCTTCGTCATTGTTGACCGTAATGCGAACCTTTTGCGAGCCCGCCTCGTAGAGTTGTGCAACCTGCTCGGCGGTACCGGCGGCGTCGGCCGTATCGGTGTTGGTCATGGATTGCACCACAATCGGATGGGATCCACCAACGGGTGTGCCGCGCACGTGCACGGTGGCTGTCTGTCGTCGGGCTCGAAACGTCACGCGATTCTCGGAGAACGGGGATGAAGAAGACCTATGCAAAATAGCCGCGGCGTACTGCGCGTCCCACCCTTCCGCCGTGCCACCTTCGGCATGAGCTTTGTGGTATGACAGGTCCATACGATCCGAATGCCTCTGAGCCGGCGCCCGACCGCACCGACGGCGCGGCCACGCCCGCCGATACCGCCCCGAGTTCCTCCACGTCGAGGGCGAAGCAGGGGTCGTTTGCCCGGCGGCATTGGGGCAAGCTCACGGTGCTGGCACTGGTTGGCGCGCCTACCCTGGCGTTTGGCATCTGGGCCGCAGTTGGGCTGAACTTTGTGTACTCCTCGGGAGAGCGCGCGGGATTCGTGCAGAAAATCTCGGAGAAGGGTTGGCTCTGCAAAACCTGGGAAGGCGAAATGGCCATTTCTACCATTCCCGGTAGCATGCCTCAGCTCTGGACGTTCAGTGTCCGCAGCGATTCGGTCGCGCACGCCATTGAGGCCACCAACGGCAAGCGCATTGTGCTTACGTACGATGAAAAGCCGTGGGTTCCCACGAGTTGCTTTGGCGAGACGAACTACTTCGTGACCGGCGTTCGTGTCGTGGGGAACGCACCGGAACCACAGTAAAGGGCGCAGTTGCTTTGGCCGTTGGGTTGTTGACCTGCCCGCGATGTTACCGAAGCCGAAATTAACGGCAATGCGTGATGCAGGTCACACGGAAACGTTGTTGGACTTTCGCGGACCCTCTAGGGTATGAGCAACTGTGAAGTGTTCGGTGTACGAGGTGGTACGCCGAGTAACGGGTCGATCGACTCGGTTGGGTCACACTGCACATCATTCAGTTTATTCCTACCAAAGGAGTTTTGTATGTCGCTTCGCGCTCTTCGTGCTCTCTGTGCCGTCGGCACCTTCGCGCTCCTGCCGGCGGTTGCTGGTGCTCAGGATTCCAAGCCGATTTCCGTTGGCGTCATGGGTGGTCTGTCGTTGCCGATGGGTGATCTCGCCGACGGAGTTGAAAGCGGTTACAACATCACCGGCAACATTTATTTGAAGCCTGCTGCATCACGCTTCAGCTTCCGTGGTGACGTTGGATACGAGAGCTTTGGTGGCAAGGCCAGCAACAGCGTCGTCGGCTTTGACCTCAACGTGCTGTCGGTCACGGGCAATATTCTTTTCCCGTTGTCCTCGACCACGGCTGAAGGCAGCATCCGCCCGTACTTGATCGGCGGTGGTGGTCTCTATCGCACGAAGTTTGAAGGCACGGGTACGGCGTCTGGCCAGGAGTCGGAATCATCCAACGATCTCGGCATTGGCGTTGGCGGTGGTTTTGAGTTCAAGCTGGCCGGTTTCTCCACGTTTGCCGAAGCTCGTTTTGTGAATGTGTTCGGCGACGGTGAGCAGAGCTCGTCGCGCTGGATCCCGATCACGTTCGGCATTCGTTTCTAGTCTGATCCGCTTCGGCGGTGCAGCACATCGGGGGCTTCCGACATGTTCGGGAGCCCCCGTTATTTTTCCGTGGTGACTACGAATACTGAATCTCCAGTGGTGATCGTCGGCGCCGGCGTTGCAGGACTCGTTGCGGCCATCGAGCTGCATCGCGCCGGTCGCGCGGTACAGGTGCTTGAAGCCTCGCCCGAAGTTGGCGGACGCGTGCGTACCACGGAGCGCGATGGGTTTCAGCTGGATCATGGCTTTCAGGTGTTGTTCACCGCGTATCCGGTGCTCAATCGCTACCTCGATCACGCCTCGCTACAGTTGCGCCCGTTTTTGCCGGCGGCCCGCATCACGCGCGAATCAGGACCGCCTGCGCTTGTTGGTGATGCGTTCAATGATCCCACGCTGTTCCTGCCTTCACTCACGGGCGGCGCGCTGCCTGTGACCGATCTCTGGCGCATGCTGCGACTACGCCAATTTGCCATGTCGCTGAGCGTTGATGACTGTTTCCACGCGAAATACGCCGCCGTGTCCACGCGTGCGTTCCTCGCGTCCCGCGGTTTTTCCGAGCGAACGATTCACGGATTCTTTGCGCCGTTTTATGGCGGGATTCTGCTCGATCGATCGCTCACAACCCGGGCGAGTGTGCTGCTCTTTACGTTCAAGATGTTGTCAGAAGGAAAAACGGCTGTGCCGGCCGCCGGCATGGGGGCAGTACCGCGCCAACTTGCGGCGCAGCTACCCGCCGACAGCGTTCGCTGCAACACGCGCGTGCGTGCGTTGCACTTCGTGGATGGTGCGGCGCGAGGTGTCGTGTTGGACGACGGCAGCACCGTGCTGGCCAATGACATCGTGCTCGCGACCGACCTGATTGCAGCGCACGCGCTGGCTAGCACGGCCGGCGTAGCGCTCGGTGAACCACGAGCAGTGCTCGGGTGCACCACGCTCTACTATCAGTCCAGCGCTCCGTTGTTAGCCGGCAAGGCGTTGTGGTTGAATGCGCGGGCCGATGCCGTGGTCAGCCATGCCATCACCATATCTGATGTGGCGCCGGAATACGCGCCACGGGGCACGCATCTGTTGGCGGCGACGGTGCTTGGTGAACATGCCGTGCGTGCTGATGACGAACTTGATGCGTCCGTGCGCACGGATCTCGTCCGCATGTCACCGTCGGCTGCGCCAGCATCACTCACACGGATTGCGACGTGGCGTGTGCCGCTCGCGCAGTATGCTCAGCCGGTTCTTGCAGATGCGTCGGTGCGGCCGACGGCTCGCACGACATTGCGGGGACTGTGGCGAGCGAGTGAGACGTTGCACTCAAGTTCGCTCGAAGGTGCGGCGCGGGGAGGCCAGATGGCGGCGCAGGCGATTCTCGCAGGCCAGCGCGCGTAACGATCGCCGAGCACGATTGAGAAAAAACGGGCGTCCGGCAGAACGCCGGACGCCCGTTTTTTTCTCAACAGCGCGCCGTTTAGAACTTGAACGTGACGCCGAAGAAGAGCTCCGGCACGTCACCAATGCCGAACTGCGCGACCGCGCCAACGCGCGGCGTGAAGTAGTAGCGCGCGCCAAGGTTCACGCCAAACACCGTGTCGGAATCCGAGTTGTCCGTGCCCGGGAAGTTGTCGTCGTACGAGAAGCGCACGATACCGAAGGACGCGCCAGCGAAGAGGTCGAGCGCCGGCACATCGGGCAGTGCAAGATGCACATTGCCGTTGGCCAGAATCGGCATCGACGAGAAGCTGAAGCCAGCGACATCTTCACTGAAGTAACCAAGCGAGCCGCCCACACCGAGACGAAGGTTCGGGGCCAGTTCGAGCAAGCTGTACTCAAACGCGCCGCCGAATCCCGTTCCGTTGTCACTCAGGACACCAAGGCTCAGAATCTTGGTACCGGGAGTGAACTCACCCTGCGCCATGGCGGCGCTGGCGGGAAGCGAAACTGCCGCGGCGAGCGCGAAGGCAAACGGTCGGAGTGATTTTAGCATGAGTATCCTTGTGGCTTGGGGAGAAACGTGGTTGATCTGTTACAGTGTCACCAATAAGCGACCAAAGTCCACTTCGGTCAAGAGTTCTGTGACCTATTGCGCACTGCGGTGCATGCGATTCTGTGCGTGCTGCAACTGTTGAGTGACCGCATCGCGTCCCGTCCCACCCTCAACGTTTCGTACCGCGAGCGACGCTTCAATGCTTAGCGCGTCCATGACGTCTTCCCCGAACAACGGGTGTGCGGCTCGCACCTGTGACAGAGGCAGCTCGTTCAGTTCAACATTCGCGTCTTCTGACTCACGAACCAACCGTCCCACCGCGCCGTGCGCCTCGCGAAATGAGGCGCCTTTGCGCACGAGGTAGTCCGCAAGGTCAGTGGCCATCATGGCTCCCGTCACCGCGGCTCGCATGCGCTCGCGATTGAACTGCAGTTCGGCAATGGCGCCCGCCATCGCGGGCAGCACAAGCAAGAGCATATCCACGGCATTGAACAGCGCGCGTTTGTCGTCCTGCAAATCTTTGCTATAGCCGCTCGGCAATCCCTTGAGCGTCGCCAGCATACTGACGAGGTCGCCTAACAGTCGTCCACCAGACCCGCGCGCGAGTTCAAACACATCAGGGTTCCGCTTTTGCGGCATCATGCTGGAGCCGGTACTGAAGCGATCACCGAACTTCACAAAACCAAACTCGCTCGACCCGTACACGATCAAATCCTCGGCCAGACGCGAGCAATGCGCGGCGGTGAGTGCGCACGTGAACAGCGTCTCCGCCACAAAGTCGCGATCGCCGGTCGCATCAATGCTGTTCTGTGAAATCGTGTGAAAGCCGAGCTCGCTACGCAGGAGTTCGCGCGACACAGGAAACGCACTCCCGGCAATCGCGCCGGAGCCCAGTGGCATCACGCCTGCACCGAGAGAGGCGGCCGCGAGGCGCCCGCGATCCCGATCGAGCGCCCAGAAGTGCGACAGCAACCAATGCGCGCCGCTCACCGGCTGTGCGCGCTGCAAATGTGTGTACGCGGGAAGCACGGCGTCCTGTAACTGCTCGGCCTGCGCATACAGCGACTGCTGCAGCTCACCGATCGCTGCGTCGAGCATTGTGCACGCCTGCATCGTCCACAAGCGTGTCGCGGTGGCCACCTGATCATTGCGTGAGCGACCCGTGTGCAAGCGCGAGGCGGGCGCTCCCGCTTCCTCGTGCAACAACCGATCGATCATGGTATGGATGTCTTCATCCGTGTCGACCGGCGTTTCACCAGCGGCCAGTCGCTCGCCCACGCGATCCAGTCCCGCGCGGACGGCGTCGCACTCCTCGGCCGAGAACACACCGGCATCGCGCAGGGCGAGCGCCCAGGCGCGCGACAAACGCACATCGTGCGGCCAGAGCCGGAAGTCCGTGCCGATGGAACGGTTGACCGCGGTGAGCAGCGGATGCGGCCCGCTGGCGAATCGGCCGCCCCACAGTTTGTGAGTGCCTTCTGAGGGTGTGGCGGACGATTCAGACGAAGCAGGCGAATTCATAATTGCAGTGGCGAACGTTCAGGGCGGTTGAGAACTTATGCATAGTATATGCATAATGATTCGAACGGGCGCCTCCGCGGCGTCGTTTCGAGGGAATCTAGACCCTTACTGCGGTCACGGGCGTGTGAGCGGTTTCAGGCGCCGCACCACACGCTCGCGTCCTTGCGGCGAACGACAGATGATCAGCACCGTATCGTCGCCGGCGATCGTGCCCAGGACATCGCCCCAGGCCGCGCTGTCGAGCGCAGCCGCGACCGGTTGCGCACCTGAGGGCACCGTGCGGGCCACGACCAACACCTGCACGGCTTCTACGGCAATCAGCAGCTGCGGCAACAGCTGCTCGAGGCTCGGGCCCGACTCGTCAGGGGCCCCCTCAGGAAATGCGTAGCGCGCGCTGCCATGTCCGTCCGGAATACGCGCCAGCCGAAGCTCCCGCAAGTCGCGCGAGAGCGTGGACTGCGTCACATCCCAGCCACGCTGATGCAACAGCTTTCGCAGCTCCTCCTGACTGCCCACGGCCCGTTCGGAGACCAGTTCCCGAATAGCCGTATGCCGCGTGCTTTTGTCGCTCACCCCAAACTCCTGCCAGAAGGTTCACCCGCGACGATTGACAGCGCGGCCATGCAAGAATATGCATTCACTGTGCATAGTATTCCGATCGGGGTCCTCGGCGCCAGCGGCTACGCTGGACGCGAGTTGTGTGGACTCATTGCGTCCCACCCCTCCTGCAATCTGCGTTTTGCCACCGCCAACGAGCGCCGGGGGCAAACGTTGCGCGTGCGCTCCGGCCACGGCGCCCTGATCGATGTGCCCATGATCGCGCCAGACGACGCAAACCTCAATGAGGTCGAGCTCGTTTTCAGCGCGCTCCCGCATGGTGCCAGTGTGGACTGGGTGGGCCGTGTGCTCGACGCCGGTATTCGCGTTGTCGACCTTTCAAGCGATTTGCGTCCCGGTCGTGGTGGTAGCACGCATCCGATTCCGGCCAGTGTGCCGGCGAATGTGCCGTACGGATTACCTGAGCTTTTTCGTGCGGACATAGCCGGCGCGCGCGTGGTCGCAAACCCCGGTTGTTATCCCACGAGCATTCTTGTCGCGCTCGCACCGTTTGTGCGCGCGGGACTGGTCGCTCCGGGTGCGCTCGTGTCGGTGGCCGCCGCCAGCGGTGTGAGTGGCGCCGGTGCATCGCCCAAAGCTGAGCTGCTGTTCGCCGAGGTGACGGAAAACTTCAGAGCCTACTCGGCCGGCAACGTGCATCGCCATTTGCCGGAAATGACAGACAGTGTGGCACGGCTTGGTGGCGATTTTGATCTGTTGTTCACTCCGCATCTGCTCCCGGTGGACCGCGGCATTCTCAGCACCATCACCGTACCGCTGACGGCGCCGATCGCCGATCCACTGAGTGTCCTGCGTGCGGCATACGACAATGAACCGTTCGTCGAAGTGAGCGCCGAGTTGCCGGCGCTCGCTGATGTGGTGCATCGCAATGTGGTGCGCGTCAGTGCGGTCACGGTGCAGCATGTGCGCACGCCTACGCTGCTGCTCTTCGCAGCGATCGACAATCTTGTGAAGGGTGCCGCCGGTCAGGCGGTGCAGAATGCCAACATCATGCTCGGCCTGGACGAAGCCGCCGGACTCCCGCGATGACAGCGAATGCGCAGACTGCACCGCCGGCGAACACGTCGGCGGTGTCATCACTCATCGTCGTCAAGCTCGGCGGACGTACGCAGGCGGATCCCGCGTTGCCGGGCGCGCTCTCGGAGCTCTGGCGTGCGCGCGAAGGTCGCGTCGTGATTGTGCACGGCGGTGGTGATCAAATCTCGGTGCTGCAAAAGCAGCGTGGCGACACGCCACGTTTTGTGGGTGGACGCCGCGTCACCACTGAGGGCGACCTGGATGTCGTGCGCATGGCACTCTCGGGTCTTGCCAACAAACAGTTGGTGTCGGCGCTCGTGGCCGTTGGTGTTCCGGCGGTTGGTTTCAGTGGTGAGGACGCGGGATTTTTACGGGCGACACCGATTGATGTCGCCACGTTTGGATTTGCCGGCACGCCGGTCAGCGTCGACGCCCGATTGCCACAGTTGTTGCTCGAGCGCGGATTTTTCCCGGTGCTGTCGCCAGTCGCGGCACATGAGGACGCACATCGCGCGCAGGCCATGAACGTGAACGGTGACGACGCGGCCGCGGCCATCGCCGGCGCGCTTGGGGCAGACGAACTGTTTTTCATGGCCGACGTGCCGGCCGTGCTGGATCGCGAGCGCACCCCGATCGGTGTGGTCACGCCGCACGATGCCGCGGAGCTGATCGCCAACGGCACCGCTGAGGGCGGTATGGCCGCGAAGCTCGAAGCGGGATTGCGTGCGTTGAACGATGGGGTGCGCCAGGTGCGTATTGGTGATCTCGCGGCCCTGCTGCAACGAAGCGCCGGCACCACGATAGTGAGCGGTTGAGCTGGTATTCCCGCTGAAGTGTACGTCTTTCATGTTCTGTGTTGTCTGACCATCGACTCCTATTGCCATGTCTACCGCTACCGCGCTTCCTGACTCTGTCACCGCTCCGGCGAGTGCCAGCAACGCCATTCTCGGCACGTACAAGCGCCAGCCTGCGCTGTTCGTGCGAGGAGAAGGCGTGCGACTGTTCGACGATAGTGGCAAGTCGTATCTGGATATGGTGGCGGGCATTGCGGTGGTGTCACTCGGTCACGGAGATGCAGGCGTGGCGCGCGTCATCCAGGAGACACTCACCTCCGGTTTGATTCATACGTCCAACCTCTACCGCACGGCGGCCGGAGAGCGTCTGGCCGCGTGGTTTGTGCAGCACTCGTTTGCGAGTCAGGTGTTCTTCTGCAACTCGGGCGCTGAAGCCAACGAGGCGGCGTTCAAGTTTGCGCGGCGTTGGGGGCGCGCGCAGGGCAATGACAACAAGTTTGGCATTGTGAGTCTGCGCGGTGCATTTCACGGACGTCTGCCGGGCACCCTCGCGGCGACGGATCGCGCCAGCTATCGGCAGCCGTTTCTTCCGCTGATGGGCGGTGTGCAGATCGTGGAGCGTGATCTTGAAGAGCTGCGTGCGGTGCTCGATCCGGATACAACCGCAGCGCTGATTCTGGAGCCCATTCAGGGAGAAGGTGGCGTGCGCGTGCTCGATCCCGATTTTGTGCGCGAGGTGCGCACGCTCACTCGAGAGCGCAATGTGTTGCTGATTCTCGACGAGATTCAGTGTGGACTCGGACGCACGGGGCACCTCTTCGCGTACGAAGGATTAGGTGTGGTGCCAGACATGGTCACACTTGCCAAGCCGATGGCAAACGGTTTGCCGATTGGTGCGGTGCTGGTCAATGAACCAGTGGCGGGCGCCATGCAGCCAGGTGATCACGGCACCACGTTTGGTGGCGGGCCGCTTGTCGCGGCAGTGGCGGAGCATGTCGTGCAACGTCTCGCCGATCCGGTCTTGCTGGAACACGTGCTCGAAACCGGTTGCTGGTTGAGCGCCGAACTGAACGCCCTGATGAAGCGCACGGGAAAGATCCGTGCGATTCGTGGAATGGGCTTCATGTGGGGGCTCGACACGCACGAACCCGCGGCGGCGATTGTCGGACGCGCGTATGATCGTGGGCTGTTGCTTGTTGGTGCCGGCGAGCACACGCTGCGATTGTTGCCACCGCTTGTCATGACACGCGATGAACTGAGCGAAGCAATCGCCCTGCTTGAATCGGCGTTGCTCGACAACTAGTTGCCGCGCACGCTGGCGCATTGCGCCGAGGTGTCACATATTGTCGCAGCTTCTTGCGCCTCGCAGAAGCGCGTGCGATGCACCGACGGTGCGCGCATCAGATGACCTGAGTGTTCGCCGGCGGGGTGGTTCCCGTTCGAATGCGCCGATCCGGCGGCGCGTCCGAGGCTCGAGCGGGAACCGCCGGCCGAACCTTGGGTCTGCACGGTGTACGCGGTCGCGACACGCGCTGCGTCACAGTCGTACAACAATCGCACTGCATGCGGCCTCACGGGATAAATTGTGAGGCATGCGTCTCTCTCTCTTCTCTCGATCTGCGCGCGCCAGCACCAATGCCGCGCCTCGCACCAGAACGGTGCGACACTGTGCTTTCGCAGCGATCACGATCGCGCTGACGGCGTCGCACGCGCCGGCCCAACCCGCCGCCGATCCTTCGCGTCCGCAACTCGTGGTGCTGATCACGGTGGATCAACTGCGCCCTGACTATCTCACCAGATGGCGTAGTGAGTTCACCGGCGGACTGGCGCGCTTCATGAAACAGGGCGCGTTTTTCACGAACGCGTCGCACGACCACGCGGTCACGGAAACCGCACCCGGACACGCCTCGCTTGGCAGCGGTCGGCATCCGCGCAGCACCGGCATTGTGCGCAATGATGCGGGCGTGAGCGATCCACAAGCGCCGCTCATTGATGGTGGACGTGGCGGCGGTGCGTCTCCCGACCGCTTCCGCGGCACGTCGTTGTTCGACTGGATGCGCAGCAACGATCAATGGGCGCGCGCGCTGTCCGTCTCTCGCAAGGACCGTGGGGCAATTCTGCCGATTGGTCGTGCCAAACAGTCGGCGTTTTGGTATTCCACGGACGGCCGCTTCGTCACCAGTCGCTACTACGCCGATACCCTGCCGAGCTGGGTGCGCGCGTTTAACGAACGTGATTTCATCGGCGCCCTGCAGGGTGCTCGATGGACGACCCGAAAGCCCGCGAGCGCGTATCCGGAACCGGATTCGGTGCGCCGTGAGAATAGCGGACGCGATTTTGTATTCCCCCACCTCCTCCCCGATTCGGCCGCGCGTCGCGCCTTGATGCTGACCGAATATCCGGTGATGGACTCACTGACCGTGCAGCTCGCGCTCGCTGGCATTGACGCCATGAAGCTGGGCGCTGGTAGCAGCACCGACTTTATCGGCCTGTCGTTGTCGACCACGGACGCGATTGGTCATCGCTACGGCCCCGATTCCCGCGAAGTGCATGATCAGCTCCTGAGCGTGGACCACTATCTGGGGCAGTTTATCGATTCACTTTTCCGCACGCGCGACTCATCACGCATTCTCTTCGCGATCAGTTCCGATCATGGCGTGGCGCCGTATCCGGAACTCACGTTTGTCGGCACCGACTCGGCGCGCGGTCGCGTGGATATTCGCCCCACCATGGCGCGCGGTCGCAGCGCATTGGCCGCGTTCGGGGTAGAAGGAGACGCGCTGCAGATGGAATCGGGGATCGTCGTGCTCGATACGGCGCGCCTTCGTCGGAAGAACGTACCGGTTGATTCGGTCGTGGCGGCACTACGGACTGAGTTTCGTGCGCTACCGGGTGTCATGCGCGTGGACGCCGTGTCCGAACTGCCCGCGTTGATGGCGCGTAACGATACGTTTGCACGTCGCTGGTACAACGCCATTCCGCCCGACCTGAATGCGTTGCTGACCATCACGCTGGAACCGGATCATTACTGGTTCACCACGACGTACGCGACGCACGGCATGCCTCATGACATTGATGCCCGCGTACCGATCGCGTTTCTCGGGTCTCCGTTTCGTGCCGGCTTCTACGACGCGCCTGCCCGAACGGTGGATGTGGCGGCCACACTGGCGGCTGTGCTTGGCATTGTTCCGCTTGAGCCGATTGACGGACAGGTGCTACAGGAAGCGTTGGGCGGAGATCCGCGCGGCGGTACATTAAGTCCAGCACGGCGGCGGTAGCGTACGGCGTGTCCGCGATACGATGGCCAAGGTCTCGGCTCATGTCGCGCTTGTCGCATCGCATGTCTCCCTCTTCCACATGTCTCAGTCGCCTCGGTCACCGGTTCCGCTGCAGCAGGCGTTCGACGAGGTGCGCTTTGGACCGCGGCGCACGTTGAACCTGCGCGCACAGCAACCGACCGTCGCTGAGGCGGTCGCCCGCTGTGAGCGCTGGCTGCGCCAGCAGCAGGTGGAAGGCGCAACGGAAGTGCTGGTCATCACCGGTCGCGGTATGCGCAGCTTTGGCGGCGTGAGCCCAGTGCGCGAAGCCGTGCTGGCGCTGATGCCCGCGCTCAGGCGCCGCAATGTGATCAAGGAATGGCAGGAGCACACGGCCGGCTCGTTCGTGATCGTGCCGGCCCCGGTACGTGCACTGTTCGAGGCGCCGAAGCGTCGACGCAATACGCAACCCACCGCTCGGCCGTCGGTGCCGCAGCTGGCCGCGCTCGAGGCCGATACCATTGCGCTGTTGCACGAGCTCGCCTTGCAACAGCTGCAGGCCCTCGGCGTCCGGACGCCCAGTGACGCCGTGGTCGGCGACGAAATGTTGCGACAATACGCGGCGCTGTCACCAGCGCTCGGTCAATCGGAAGATGCAGAAGCACGTTTGCAGCAGGCCCTCGTGCGCGCGCTTGAAGATCACGACGCGGACTAGTCGTCGGGCGTCACCCTCTTGCTCGGGAGCGAGGGGAGCGCGAAGCTGCGGTATGACACTTTTGCCGAAATTCTCCGTGCCGCTTGCAGGCGTGCTGCTGATCGCCGCTGCACCGCTGCTGTCCGCACAGTCAGCGCCCCGTCCACTGGATCGCTTGCCGGGTTTTTCTCCCGCCAACAGCACACAGCAACAGCGGCTCGAACGCGAAGCGATTGGCACGCCCAACTCGGTCCGAGCGCAAGCACATGCAAAGGCGCTCTCTGCGGAACCGCACGTAGCCGGCACCGAGGCGCAGGCACGCACGCGCGACTACGTGATCAACGAGATGAAGCGCATGGGCCTGCGCACGGAGGTGCGTGCGTACGATGTGTGGTTGCCGCACGCGACGTCCGTGCGCGCCTGGCGGTTTGGGCGTGACACGCTCGAACTCGCGCTGCAGGAGCCACCGATTCCCGGTGACGAGACCACGGCCATGCCACAGTACCCCACGGTGAATGGGTACAGTGCCGCGGGTACCGCCGAGGGCGAACTCGTCTTCGTCAATTTTGGCTTGATCGAAGACTACGCCGTGCTTGATTCGTTGGGCGTATCGGTGAAGGGCAAGGTGGTGTTGGCGCGTTACGGTCGCAGCTTCCGAGGCATCAAGGCGCGAGAAGCGGAAAAGCGCGGCGCGCTGGGTCTGTTCATTTACACCGATCCGCTCGACGACGGATTCGCGCGCGGTGATGTCTATCCTGAGGGGCCGATGCGTCCCATCACCGGCGTGCAACGTGGCAGTGTGTTTAACGGACAAGGTGATCCCACTACGCCGGGATACGCGAGCACCAAAACCGCCGTACGCGTACCGCTCGAGCAAACGGCGGTTCCGCGGATTCCCGTGGTGCCACTGAGTGCGCAGAACGCTGAACTGCTTATGCGTGATTTGCGCGGCACGGACATTCCCGCTGGCTGGCAAGGCGGTTTGCCGCTGCGTTATCACATTGGCGCCGGTCCGGTGCGCGTGAAACTCACCGTCGAAACCGATGCCGATACACACGGCGTGAAAACGATCTGGAACACGCTGGGCATCTTGCCGGGCAGTGAGTTTCCCGACGAGTACATCTACATCGGTTCGCACCGTGATGGCTGGGGTGCAGGTGCGGCAGACAACGTGAGCGGCACGGTAAGTGTGCTCGAAGCCGCGCAGGCACTGAGTGAGCTGGCCAAGCGCGGCGAACGCCCGCGGCGCAGTATTGTCTTTGCCACCTGGGATGCCGAAGAGTGGGGCCTGGTCGGATCCACGGAGTATGTCGAAGACGATTCCCTGAAGCTGCTGCGCGGTGGCGTGGCGTATCTCAACCAGGACGTAGCGGCGCAGGGGCCGTCGTTTGGTGCAGGCGGCAGTCCGTCGCTGCGTTCAACCCTGCGCTCCGTCGTGAGTCAGATACCAGATCCGCGCGGTCGCGGCATGGTGTACGATGTGTGGCGATTGAACACCGGCACGACTCGCGCCGACGCGGAGCCCGCGATGGGAGATCCTGGTGGCGGTTCGGATTTTGCCGGCTTCTACAATCACCTCGGCATTCCGCATGCCGACTGGGGTTTTTCCGGACCGGCCGGTGTCTACCACTCGGCGTACGACACCTTTGAATGGATGCGCACCTGGGGCGATCCCGGATTTCTCTTTCATGCGACCGCGGCGCGCATTGGTGCGGCCATGGCGCTGCGTCTCGCGAACGCTGATGTGCACCCGTATGACTACGTGGAGTTTGCGCGCACGATGAAGGGCTACGTGCCCCTCGTCTCGCGGGGACTCGCGCGCAACGGGTGGGACAGTGCCCTGGTGCAGCCGTTGGCCCATGCGATCGATAGCATGCAAGCCGCCGCTGAACGTTTTGCCGTGTCGCGCGATGCACAACTCGCGGTGATGCTGCCTAAAGCAGTGCGCGAGCAGACGAATGCAGCGCTGCGCAGCGTTGAGCGTTCGCTCACTCGTCCACAAGGGTTGCTGGGACGGCCGTGGTGGCGTTCGCTTATTTACGCCGCCGATGTCGACAACGGCTACGCCACGATGAGTTTTCCGGGTGTCAACGAAGCGGTCCGAGCGCGCGATGCCGCGCGTGCACAATCAGAAATCGACGATCTTGCGAAAGCGTTTGCGGCGGCGACCAAGGCGCTTGTTGACGCACGATCGGCCATCATGAGAGCCAACTAATGTCGCAGGATCTAAACGTCACCGAACTGTCTGCACGCCTGGCCGCGGGTGATCAGCCGGTGCTAATCGATGTCCGCGAAGCGTGGGAGCACAAGATTGCCGCGTTGCCGGACGCGAGACTGATTCCGCTGGGGACGCTGCAAGCTGTGTCGCCCACGCTCGATCGTCATGCCGAGTACGTGGTGTATTGCCACCACGGCGGTCGCAGTGCGATGGCGGTGCAGTGGTTGCGCAGTCAGGGTTTCGCAAAGGTTGCCAACCTCGACGGCGGCATCGACGCCTGGAGTCTTGAGGTCGATGCGTCGTTACCGCGCTACTAAGAAAAATCTCGTCCCGCTGATCGCGGGCGTGACGGCGTTTGGCATAGCGGCCTTGTTGCTACGAGATCGCGTGCGGGCTCGTCGCCTTGAAGCGGAAGTGGCCAATCGCTTGCGTCTCGGAGCCAACGGCATCGTCGACGGTGCTGAGCCGGAGTCGTTGATTGGCAGCGCGACGCATGCGGTGCTGGTGGTGCACGGTTTTGGCGATACGCCACAGTCGGTGCGCGAACTGGCGCACGTGTTGCACCGCGAGGGCTACACGGTGGAGGTGCCACTGCTTCCCGGCCACGGGCGCACGCTCACGGAGTTTGGAGCGGCGCGCGTGCACGATTGGGTGGGATACATCCGTGATCAGGTCGCACGTCTGCGGCGTATTTATCCGCACGTCTCACTGGTTGGACTCTCCATGGGCGCAGCGCTGTGTGCGATTGTTGCGGCGGAGCACAACGATCTTGACGCGGTCGTGTTGCTGTCGCCGTATCTGAGCATGCCACCACGGGTACGCCGCCTCGCCCCATTGCTGCGGATCGCGGGCCCGCTGGCCCCGTTCAGGCGCAGCACGGGCAAACGCAGCTCCATTCATAATCCCGAGGCGTGGCCGGCCAGTCGCGGCATGGGCGTGATCTCGGGTCGGCTCATTGGAGAGCTCCAGGAAGTCACGCAGATCGCACAGGAGGCGCTGCCGGAAATCGACACGCCGCTCCTGTACATCGCCTCGCGGCAGGATAACCGTGTGCCGGCGTTTGACGCATTGCGGAACTGGACACGCATCACGTCACCGGTGCGCCGTTTTGTCTGGCTGGACGAGTCCGGTCACGTGATTACCGTTGACTACGAAAAACAGACCGTTTTTCACGAGGTGGTGAGCTGGTTGAACCGGTTCAAGGCGCCGATCTAGCACCTTCGGAACCCGGTTCCTTGCCTCGGAGTTGGGCTGGGACGGGTTTACGCTCCGGTCGGCAGCGCGTAGCTTCGCTCGGCATTGGTGCGCTTGACGGTGAGCGGCCTGGACCAGATCACATTCCCACACAATCGTTGCGCTCTGCTACCGCGGTTGCGGGCGCTTCCTCATTGCACTTGCTGTTATGCGCATTGGTGTTCCTCGGGAGACAGAAGAGTTTGAGCGCCGCGTGGCTCTTGTCCCAGACAGCGTGGTCAAGCTGATCAAGGCGGGACATGAAGTCGTTGTCGAGCGTGGGGCGGGCGCGATGGCCTACTTTCCGGATGAGCAGTACGAAAAGGCTGGTGCTCGATTGGCCAGCGGCTTTGCGGCGACCGTCGACGGCGCGGCGCTGGTGGCCAAGGTACAGCGACCGTCCGAGGCCGAAGTGGCGGCCCTGCCGGAAGGCACCGCGGTGGCCTGCCTCCTGCAGCCGTCGAGCGCACAGGCCCTGGTGACGGCGCTTAACGCGCGGCGGGTCACGGTGCTGGCCATGGAGCTGGTACCGCGCATTACCCGAGCGCAAAGCATGGATGTGCTTTCGTCGCAGGCCACGGTCGCGGGCTACAAGGCCGTGCTGATCGCCGCCGCCGCGCTGCCGCGTTTTCTGCCGTCGCTCACGACGGCCGCCGGTTCAATTCAACCAGCCAAGGCGTTTGTGATTGGCGCTGGTGTTGCTGGTTTGCAGGCGATCGCAACGGCACGTCGACTTGGTGCGCAGGTCAGTGCGTTTGATGTTCGTGCCGCCGCGCGCGAGCAGGTGCAATCGCTGGGCGCGAAGTTCGTGGCCACCGATCTGGTCAGTGCGGGCGCGGAGGACAAAGGCGGCTACGCAAAAGCGCAGAGTGACGACGAGCAGACGCGCACGCTGGCCGCCATTGCGCGGCATATCCCTGACCAGGATCTGGTAATCACCACGGCGCAGATTCCTGGTCGCGCGGCGCCTCGATTGGTGACCGCCGAGATGGTGCGGAGCATGAAGCCGGGTTCCGTGATCGTTGACCTCGCGGCAGAGACAGGCGGCAACTGCGAACTCACCGTACTTGGTGAGACCGTGATGGAGGGCGACGTGTCGATCATTGGCGCTCGCAACCTGCCGGCCACGCAGCCGCTGCACGCGAGCCAGATGTACAGTCGCAATATGCTCACGTTGTTGCAGCACCTTGATAAGGAGGGTGCGCTGCACGTGGATCTTGATGATGAAATCACTGGTGCGATGGCTGTCGCGCACGCGGGTGTTGTGCGCCGCTAGTACGTGATTCCCGACCGCTTCTCCGGACTGCTTCCATGACCGTTACACAAATCATTCAGCTCTACGTGTTCATCCTCGCCGGCTTTGTCGGCTACTTGGTGATCACCAAAGTACCGCCGCTGTTGCATACACCGCTCATGGCCGCGACGAACGCGATCAGCGGCATCTCACTCGTGGGCAGTATCGTGCTCGCGGGCGGCCAGTACGGCACCGTCGCTACGGTTCTTGGCTTCATCGCGGTGGTGTGCGCGATGACCAACGTGGTGGGTGGTTTCATTATCACGGATCGCATGCTGAGCATGTTCAAGCGTGCGGATTCCAAACCCACGGCGCCGCAGGATACCACAGGCGGGGCCTCGTGAGTCTGCTTCTGTTTCTGGCTGGGCTGCCCACGGCGGCCGCGGCCGCCTATTTGCTGATGTCGAGTCCGACCGGCGCATCGATGGATGCACTCGGTGGCCGTGAGTTGATGGTACAACTCACGTATCTCGCGTCGTCGGTGCTGTTCATTCTCGGTTTGCGTTCGCTCACCAAACCGGATCAGGCGCGCCGAGGCATGCAGCTCGCCGCGCTCGGCATGGCGTTCGCGATTGTGGGGACGCTGCTGAACAGCGGTATTCTCACGTATTCGTGGATCATTGGTGGTTTGATTCTCGGCGCGGTGCTGGGTTATCCGCTCGGCAAGTTTGTGCCAATGACCGCAATGCCGCAGCGCATTGCGTTCTCGCACATGTTCGGTGCGCTGGCGGCCACGCTCGTTGGTGTGGGTGAGTACTACCACTCTATTCAGATCGAAGGCGCTGCGGGCATTGAACGCTTCAAGATGGCCGCGATTGGATTTGAAGTGTTGTTTGGATCACTGACTGTGACCGGCAGCTTCATGGCGTTCGGCAAACTGCAGGAGTTCATCACGGGCCGTCCGATCACGTTCAAGGGGCAAAACTTTTTTAATCTCCTGCTCTTCACCGCCGCGATTGGTTGTTTTGTCTGGATGATCTTCAATCCATTCGACGTGCGCGTGTTTTACGTGATGCTCGCGGCTGGGTTTGCGATTGGCGTGCTCATGGTGCTGCCGATCGGCGGTGCCGATATGCCGGTGGTGGTGTCGCTGCTCAACTCGTACGCCGGTCTCGCCGCGTCGGCTACCGGCTTCGCGATTGATAACAACGTGCTGATCATTGCCGGTGCACTCGATGGTGCATCCGGCTTTATTCTGTCGATCATCATGTCCAAGGCCATGAACCGGTCGTTTGGCAACGTGCTCTTTGGCGCGTTCGGCAGCGTGGTTACGTCAAGCGGAAAAACGTCGGAAGGGCTGGTCGCCAAGAGCATCAGTGCCGAAGACGCGGCGGTGCAGCTGGCGTATGCCGGACGCGTGGTGTTCGTGCCGGGCTACGGCATGGCCGTGGCGCAGGCGCAGCACCAGGTGCGCGAACTCGCCGAACTGATTGAGAAGAACGGCGGTGAAGTGAAGTACGCGATCCATCCCGTCGCCGGTCGCATGCCTGGGCATATGAACGTGCTGCTCGCCGAAGCGAACGTGCCATACGACAAGATGTACGATATGGAAGAGATCAATGACAGCTTTCACGAGACGGATGTTGTCGTGGTCATTGGCGCGAACGACGTCGTGAATCCGGCCGCAAAAACTGACAAGTCATCGCCGATTTATGGCATGCCCATTCTCAATGTGAGTGAGGCGCGCAATATCATCGTGCTCAAGCGCGGCATGAATCCCGGATTCGCCGGCATTGAGAACGAGCTGTTCTTCGACGAAAAGACGAACATGCTCTTCGGCGATGCAAAAACGTCGCTGACGAAGCTCGTGTCCGAGGTCAAATCGCTGTAGGCGTTGTGCCACGGCGTGCCACGCACTGTCACACAAACGGCAACTGCCGTCACGGCTGACGGGAAAAACATCACAGGGCTGGCACGCCTGTTCACTGTCCGGCACAATTGCGCCGCGCCCGTTACGACGAGCGCGGCGCTCTCGTCTTCAGGGCACACACGGAAGATCTTCCTTGAAGGGTTTCGGCAGCATCGCTCAAGAACTTGAGCGTTTCGCAGAAAACTTCTTGATCCCGCCCTTGATTCCGTGAAACCTCCTTGGAGATGCATCGCATGTTCCGTCGCCTTTCAGTTGTAGCCGGCGTGTTTACGCTCGGCCTTGTTCTCTCGGCCGAAGCTGGTGCGCAGCCGCTCTCGGGCCCCTCGTGCTCCGTCGGTGGCGCAGCGTGTGCACACACGCTGAACGCGAACGTACCAACGCTCGTGACGCTCACGCTCGAGAATGCCATCACCAATCTTGGCACCATCACGGCCGCGCATTACAACAGCGGTCAGCAGATCAACGGCCCGCTCTTCGAAGCGCGTGCCAATCGCACCTACTCGGTGTCTGTCGCGTCAACCAACGCGAACTTCACCGCCGGCACTGGCGCGAACGCCGCGAAGTCTGCCGGTGACGCACGGTGGGCTCGCGTGACAGCTGCTGCCGGTTGCAGCTCTGCGACGTCGTACACGGCCGTCAGCACCACGGCCGCACTCATCTACTCTGGTACCGCTGGCACCTCGCCGCGTCAGCAGCTGTGCTTCGACATCGTGTGGAACTATGCCTCGGACACGCCGGGCTCATACGAACTGCCCCTGAACGTCAGCGTCAGCGCACCGTAATCGGGACGCTCTCACGCTCGGCGAGCTGCTACCGCGACGGAACGGAGGGGAGTCTGCACAGGTGCAGGCTCCCCTTTTCGCTGTGTCCGACAGACGGTCTGGCCGCTTTGGCATTACAGCCACGGCCCCCTGTCTCACAAACTGCGGCCTACCGACGCGCGGCGTTACCGCGCTGGCACAGACGCGTCTAGTTGCTGCATGCCCGCGACACCTCGGTTTCGAGTCTCGGCACCAGCGCGCCGAACTTTAGCGATTCGCGCCCCCACCGTTTTCATCCTGCCTCGCATGACTGCCCGCCCGCCCGTTCTCACCATTCAGGAACCACGCCCCGATCGCCCCGAGCGCACCAGCGATTGGCGTCGCGTCCTGCTCGCCGTGTGCTGTCTGTTGCTGCCCGCGGCCGTTGAAGCGCAGCTCACCGTTGATGAGCTCGAGCTGTTTGTCACACCATCGACCACACCAACGGTGCGCATCGTGGCCGTACGTAATGAAACAGCCAAGGCCGTGCAGGCTGTGGTGACGATCGAGGATTGGGATCGCGATGAAGCCGGCACCAATCGCTTCTACGCGGCGCACACAATGAAGAACAGTTGCGCGGCCGGACTTGAGGTGTTCCCCAAGTCGATCGTGCTCGAGCCGGGGCAGAGTGCCAATGTGCGCATCTCGCTCACGGCGTCTGACAAGGTGCCGTCGAACTGCTGGTCGATTGTCTTCTTTGAAAACCGCGCCACGGCGGTGGAGGGCGCGCGGCAGCTGAGCTACAACGTGCGCACGGGCATCAAAGTGTACGGTGAGTCGACAAGCGCGGTGCGTGATGGATTGATCGATGCCATGACGCTCAACGATACGCCGACCCAGGACGCGCCGCCCATGGAATCCCACTCCGCGCCGGCCCACAATACCACGCGTACGTTTGCGCCGCCCACCCTCTCGGTTGGCTTTCGTAACGTTGGCGACGTGCAGTTGCTTGTGAAGGGTTCCATCGAAGTGCGTCGCGCCGACAACTCCGTTGCGCATCGTGTTGACGTGGCCACGTTTCCCGTGCTGCCGGGTTCACGCCGCATGCTGCAACAGCTGCTGCCCGAACTGCCCGCTGGTCGCTATGTGATGCTTGCGCTGCTCGACTTTGGTGGCAGCGAACTTGTCGCGGGTCAGCTGGAGTACGAGGTTCGGTAAGTGCGAACGGCGCGCATGGCTTTCTCCCTCACGCGATTGTTTTGCACCGTGACGCTGCTCATCGGCAGCCTCTCGCCGTGGCGTGCGATGCCAGGCCAGAGTACCGGGTTCGCGCTCTCCACCGGCGCCGTCACCATCCCGACGCCTCGCATGGCGAACTATACCGCGTGGCCAGCGAGCGCCACCGGGCCTGTCACCGATTCGGTGGCGGTACCCTTTACCGTCAGTGTGCTCAATCAGAACAGCACGCGCATTACCGACGTGCTCATTCGCTGCGTCACGGTCACCGGCCCGAAACAGTGCACGGATGTGGAGTGGCGGAACGGGCCAGTGGGTCCGTGGCGCGCGTTGACGTTGCTCGACAATAGTGTTGAGTCGCGTACGGTGATACCCAATGGGTTGAACGATCCGTGGTCGGGCACCCTCTGGTTGCGTGTGCGCATTGCGTGGGCAGATCCTGCGCCGTCTACCGTTGCCAGCAACATCGCACTCACGCTCTCGGTGTTTCGCCCGTGATTGCGCGTCTTGCCGTGGCGCTCACGTTTGCGTTTGCGCATTCCATAAACGCGGCGCCGCCGAATATTCGCGTTGCGCCAACAATCCGAATAACCCTTGAGTCGGGCACGAGCACAACGCTCAGTGTGCCAGTTCCCGTGCTGTTGCGCTCCAGCGATTCGATCAGCTTTCATGTCAATCGCACGCTCGCCGGCGCGGTGGGCGGTGCGGGTGACGGTACGTTCATGAGTGCCGACGCGACCGTGCCACTGCTCGTGCGTGCACCCATGTCCGCCGCTCCGGGAGTGCACCGTCTGGCTGACGTGCGCTTCTGGTCTGCCGACGGCACTGGTGACCGTGTGATTGTGCCGATCGAGCTCACCGTGACTGCCAGCGCAGACCTTCGCGATGCAGCGCTGACGCCAAACGTGGAGAGCACTGCGAACGCCGCGACGGGCACGGTGCGCGTCGTGCCCGCCACGTTGATCGAGGCCGCGCCGCGCAGCATTCATCTCGTGCGCATCGCGGCACCCGTCACACTGGGAGCGCATGACTCGATTGCGTACACCGTGCACCGCGCGCCGGGCGCTGTGGTCGGCGGTGCCTCGGCCGGTGTGCTTGTTGGCAACGACTCGCGTGTGACCCTGAGTGTGTCGGTGCCGAGCAAAGCGCTCGCGGGTGCGCTACGACTGGCCGAAGTGCGATTTCATCTGCCTGCAAATTCAGAAACGTTACGCGCCGAAACAGTGGTCGCGCCGGTGGACGTCATGGTCGCACCCGTTCGTGCGATCAGTGTGACGCCAGCCGCACCCACGATGCATGCCATGCCGGGTAAACGCACGGCCGTGCGGGTTGTGATCGCGAACGGTGGTAACGTTGAAGACACGGTAAGTCTCTCGCTCACCTTGCCGGTTGATTGGCGGGGGCGTGTGCAGCAGTCCGCGCGCATTGTGCTGGCTCCCGGCGAAACAGTGACGCGCGATATTGAAGTGACGGTGCCGCGGGATCATCAGGCTGGCGCGTCAAGCATGCAACTGTACGCCGCCCGATTGAAGGACGACGCCACATCCAGCGATGCCGCCCCGCGCACACTCTCACTGCCTGTAGAGGTGCTGTCGGCCAGTCGCGGCGGAGCCTTTGGGCCCGTGCTGGGACTGAGCTACAACGCTGTGCAGCAGCCAGGGCAGGCGTATCTCGATAGCTGGGGGTTCACGCTCACCGGACCGATCAGTTCGCGCGTAAACGTGAGCGCTGCGTGGACACAGCGCGCCGTTGGCGGTGCGCCCGGTCTCTCGCGCATTGGCGGTGGACAGGCGTTTCCCACCATCGCGTTTATTCATCCCAACTGGCGAGTGGACGCAGGTAACGCCGCGGTTGATTTCGGCGACATGGCGGGGCTCACACGCGACGGTCGCGGTGTGTCCGCCACAATGGGCGACACCATGTGGCAGCTCTCCGCGCTCGCAGCGCGGCCATTTACGCTCGGCATCGCGCCATCGAGCAACGAGACGCAGGGGTTCAATCGTTCGTTGATTGTGCAATACGGCGGTGTGCTGGCGGGTTTGCGTGCCCGCGCGATTCGTGGCGGCATTGCGTACACGGCGTCGGCGAGTCACTTGCGTGATCCACTGATTACACGCGCGGAACTTGACGCGTTTGCATTGGGCGCGGAGCGTGTCGCCGACGCTGGTGTGGACGCGCGTGGCGAACTGGCGTATCGCCGATGGAATAATGGAAGCGGCGTTGGTGCCGCGGCCGAGTTTGGCAATCGTACCACACGCAGTGATTGGCGTTTGCGCGCAACGCATGCGCCCGGCGGCAGTCGCGCATTCGCGCGCGCGCAAACAGACATCACCATGACTGGTGGACAGGGGCTCGGCGTGTTGCGGTTCGGCTATCTTGGGTGGTACGCGAGTGACGAAGGCGAACGTGGCGTTGTGCAGCAGACGAGCGGCGTCGGCGTAATGCCGCAGTTTCGCCTTGGACAGTCGAGCAGCCTTGGATTTGAAGCGCGCGTTGGCAGCTCGCGCAGCGGTGACGCGTCGGTCCAGCTTTCGACGCTTTCACAGATCGCCGGTCTGTTTGGTTCAACGCGAGTTGGTGTGTTGACCGCATCGGCGAGCGCAACGTACACACAGTTGCAGCGAGACTTCGCGTACTTTGATTCGCGTCTGCCGCGTGAGCGTGAGGATCAGCTGTTCTGGTCAACGCAGCTGCTGTGGCCTACCGCCATTGGCACATTTGATCTGTACTCGGCCGTGCAACGTCGTTCCGGCGCGGCAGTGCTTGGCGATGGTCAGCACGATATGGCGTTGCGCGCGGAGCAGATTGCCGTGCCATTCATGGACAAGCGACTGTATGTCAATGCGGCCGTTGGTCGCACTGTCAGTTTGGGCACTGGATCGGAAGTGTTGACGCAGCGCGTGGGTCTGGCGTCGGTGTTGCCGTTTCAGACGTACATTCGCGTTGATTTTGAGCGCAATCCGGCGTTTGCGCTCAACGGCGCCCGTGGCTGGACCACCGCACTACGCGTTGAGCGCAACTTTGGTGCACCAGCGTTTCTGCGCGGCGGACGCGGCATGGGTGTGGTCTTCGAAGATCTCAATGGCAATGGCGTGCGCGATCAAGGTGAACGAGGTCTGGCGAGTGTGCTGGTGCGGATTGGCGGTGAAGTATTGGTGACGGATCGCGATGGCAGCTATCGCCTGACGCGTGTCGGGGCAGGCATTCCCGAATTGGATGAACGCTCGTTGCCGTTTGGGTTGATGCTGGCGCCGCAGGTGAGTCGCGCCACCGCAGGCGCACTGCGCGACGGATCCCTCGACATTCCGGTCGTGCCGGTTGGAGCCGTTGAAGTGAGGCTTGAGATCGTGCATGACTCGATGGTGGACGGCACGGCGCTCTCGCTAGCGGGCGTGACGGTCGCGGCGATTGACGAGGCGGGACGTCGTCACCTCGCGACGTTGCTGCCCGACGGACGCGCCGTATTCGACGCGTTGCCTCCCGGCGTGTACCGCATTGACGTTGATGGGTCAGCTGCACGGGAACCGCTCAGCGTACAGGGCGTGTCACCCACCGTGCGGCTTGATGGACAGCGCGCACGACAGACTGTGCGTGTGCTGGTGGGACCACGTCGTGTGCGTGTGTTTCGTGCACCACCGGTTGAACGCCCGGCTGCAACGGGTCGGCCATGATGCGCACATCACGCGTGTTCCTGAGCCTGTGGTTGTTGGCGGCATCTGCGTGCGTGAATGCTTCGCTGGAGCCGCATGCGAGCACAGAACAGTGGCGCTACGCGGGAGAGCAGCGGCTTCCGGTAGCGCTTCGCCTTGAGGGAGGCTTGCAGCTGACCCCGGTGAGCAGCGCTCGCTTTGAAGGCCTGCTCGATCTCCGGCGTACCGATCCGGTGGGTCAGGTGCAGCGTGTGGCAGGGCTGGTGATCGGTCGACGCAGCAATGACGCGATGGAGTTTGAAGCAACGCTTGATGGCTCCGTGGTGCGGCATATCGGGCGTGTCTCGGGTGACAGCATTTCCGGCACCTGGTTCAACGACAGCGGACTCGACGCGTCTTTTACATCGGGCGCGTTTGTTCTGGTGCGGCAGCGATGAGTGCGACCGTGGCGCAAACTCTCCGCGCGAGTTTCACCACCTCGGCACGATTCGCGCGTTATGTCGTGCCCGCGTTGCTGCTGCTGAGCACAGCGGTGTCTGCGCAATCGAGTTGCACGGTTCAGCAGCCCGGACGACGACAAACGCGAACGTGCACCGTCAATCTGACGGCGTCGGTGCAACTGCCGGTGCAATCGCTCGTGCAGCTCAACCGCACCACCACCGATCTTGCCGGCGGTGTTGCCGCTGCTGCGAATGGCGGATTCAGCATCGCGGCCGATACCGGCATTGTGATTGTGGGCCCGACGTTGCGCGCGCAGTCGAACTTCGGAATCAGCGTGACGCTGGTAAACGAACCGGTGTTCAGCGGACCGGCGCTGAAATCGGCTGCAGATGTTGATCTCGGTTTGTCCACAATGGAGAACATGTGCACGGGTGTCTTGATGACACCCCTGAGCGCGAGCCCGATTGCAGTTCAGCGCAACGCGCCGCGCGTGCTCATTCGGTCAAACGCGGGCATGAATGGGGTCATGCGTCAGCTCTGTTTTCGCGTACGCTGGATTTTTGCGAGCAATCCACCGGGCACGTACAGCCTGCCGCTCACGATCAACGTGACGGCACCGTAGCGCGCACCACCGTAGCGCGCGCCACCGTTACACCGCGGGAATTTCGCAGCGAATCCCGCCCGCCGACGCTTAACTTCGGCACGCGCTGTGCCGATACGCATCGGCATGAGCTCTGTGTGTTCCTCCCGCCCAGTCCTACGCGCCCTTGTCTCGAGCCCTCTCGTTGGCCGGGCGAGCGCGTTGCTATTGATGGCAATCGTGGCGTTGGCGCCACGGGCGAGCGGCGCACAAGCTGCAGGAACACCGCTACACACGGTGCGCCACACGCTGGTGGGCGAGGTGCCGATTGTCACGCGTACGGCAATTTCATCACATTCGCGGCCCGGCGTCTCACTGATGCGTGCCCGGTTAGGTGACGCAGCCACGCCCCAGCTGGCGCAGCGCGCCTGGGTCGCAAAAGTGGACGTGAGCAGTAATGTGTCAGGTCGACTGGTGATTGAGGCTGGCGCCCCCGGACCAAACTGGCAGGTGCTTGACGCGAGCGGACAGCTGGTGTCGTGGAACGCCGACCGCGTGGTGCTGTCGGCGCCACAGTCCGCCGGACAGTACGCGGTGGAGGTCATCTGGATCGCACCAGACGTCAACACGCCGCCTCCGCCTGCGTCAACTCTACGACTTGAACCCGCGTCGCTGCTCTAGACTCGATCGCCCGCGTGCTAGATTGTGGCAACCGCTGTTCTGGTTCTGATCGTTGCCACGGAGTGAGTACATATGCCCGATATCACGTGCAAGCGCTGCGGAGAAACGCGCGCCGGTTTTGAGAAGGCGCCGATTGGTGTGGTTGGTGCCACCGCTGAACGTCTGGTTGCCGAAGTATGCCAAACGTGTTGGGCAGATTGGCTCAAGCAGCAAACCATGCTGATCAATCACTACGGCCTCAATCTCATGGACGCGCAAGCGCGCACGTTCCTGAGTCGCAATCGTGATCGGTTTCTGTTCAAGTCGGGTGATGCGGAAAACGTAGACACAACGAAACAAGGCACGATCAACTGGTAGCGCACCGACACATTCGTGCACGCTTGAACGAAGTTTCGGGCGCGACGTATGTGTGCGAAGCGTGTGCCAGGCAATTCGTGGGCGATACAACAACGCCCCGGTCACCAATGTGGCCGGGGCGTTCCTGTTGTAACTGCGTGATTGGGTGGAGACGCTCAGCCGTTGCCGGCGATGTAGCGAGCGAAGCGACCACACACCGCGCATTTGAGCGTGACGTGTGAGTTAGTCGGCGGTGGATACAGCGCGGGCTCCCGCGTGATCTCACCGGAACAAGACGGACAGCTCAGTGGCAGGGCACTGCGATCACTCGCAATCAGGTGCAGCGCCTGTGCAGGGTTGTAGGTGTTCGGCCTCGGCTTCCGCATTACCCCCCCTCTTCGGGTGTGCGAAGCGTGGTGCGACCGTCGCACCAGCGCGTCATCCGCATAATAATGATTCCGGGTCCATCTCTCTACTGAGCCATGAGAGAATAACCGTCAAAACAGTGATTGTCGGTTGTTGTTCGGTCCTTCCAGTCCGAACCGCGAGTCCTGACCCACCGCACTTGCGTAACGGTGCGTCAAAGCTGAGGCTTGAGTTACCTATGCCAGTTCACGAAAAGTCTGAAACCGACACTGTCGTCCTGCGGGAGCCCGCAGATTCGCACGGCATTGTGGCCGGAACGGCGCACCCACTCGATGTCAGCGATGATACCGCTGCGGCACTCAAGTTGTGGGTGGTGCTCTCGCGTGCGCAGGTCGCCGTGAGTGCGCATGTGGCCGACGATGTGGCTCGCCATGGGCTGACGCTCACTGAGTTCGCAATTCTGGAGGCGCTGTATCACCGCGGGGCGATGCTCCTGGGCGAAGTGCAGCGCCGCATTCTGGTCTCCAGCGGTGGTATCACCTTCCTGGTCGACCGACTGGTAGCCAAGGGGCTTGTGGAGCGTCAGGAGTGCCCGTCGGATCGCCGAGCGCGCTACGCCGCGCTCACGGCCGAGGGCGAGGCGCTGATCGCCCGCATCTTCCCGCAGCACGCGGCGATGATCGAGCGTGTGGTCGGGGCGCTAAGCCCGGAAGAGCAGGCGGCGGCGGCTTCTCTGCTCAAGCGGCTGGGACACGGCGCGGCGGCGGCCGAGTTTTCCTCGGCGCGCGGCGAATAGTTCAGACAACCCATTGACCTCTTGCGCCGCATCGAGGGTCGATATATCTTAGTACTGAGAATATCATATATGAGCAATTGAATCTCAGTTGCTTCACCCTTACGACATCCCGAGGAACTCCGCCATGAAGTGGGCAATCGATCCAGCACACAGCCAGATCACGTTTTCGGTCAGACACATGGGTATCTCAACCGTTCGCGGCACGTTTGATACGATCAGCGGCACGATCGACGAGAACGACGGCACGATCAGCGGGGCGGATGTCTCGATCGACGTGGCCTCATTGAGCACCGGCGCCACACAGCGCGACGATCACCTGCGTTCGGCCGACTTCTTTGATGTGGCCACGTATCCCACGGCTTCGTTCCGTCTACTGAACACGGAACGCACTGGCGAGACGCTCAAGGCGCACGGTGAACTGACGCTCCGTGGCGTGACCAAGCCGGTCGCGCTGACGGGCGAAGTTGGTGGTCCAGCCAAGGATCCGTGGGGCAACACGAAGGTCAGCGCCACGCTCTCCACCAAGATCTCGCGCAAGGAGTGGGGCCTGACCTGGAACGCCGCGCTCGAGGCGGGTGGCGTGCTGGTCTCTGATAACGTGACGCTTGAACTCGAGGTGCAGGCGGCGCCGGAAGCGGTGGCGGCGTAATACGCAGCGTGGCGTGGTCTACACGCGCTGTCGCGCTGTACTAACTGCAGGCAAAAAAACGGGCGCTCTTACCATCTGGTGAGAGCGCCCGCTTGCTGTAGGGGCGAGGAACAGCGTGCTGCCACGTCACCCCTCAAATACAATATCTCCGTCGTCGTCGATACCGAGCTCTTGCTCGTTTCCGCAAATCCCACACTTCATCGACGCACTCCACACCACGAGCAATGACTCGCGCAGCGCAGTGCTGCTCGGCTTCACGCTGACCTTGCGCCACGTGTACTCCTTGCAACCGGAGCACGCGTGAGCGCGAGCAATACGTTCGGCACGTTCCTGCGTAATGCTCATCAGCCCTTGCTTTCGTCGTCGCGATGCGGCGCGTCGCGATGCGCGTCGCGGCCGGTGCCAAGCATGCCGCGCATCGGATCCGGGAAGCCGAGCGATGCCGAAGGCGCGGGCCGGCGCAGTGGTGCACTGCCGGGCGATGTGTCATCTGCTTCACGCGCGCGCAACAACTCGCGCAATCCACCGAGCGCGCCCATCACGCCAGACGCTTCAACGGGCAAGAACACCGTGGAGCCCTTGCCGGCGGCCAGTTGCGGCAAGGCTTCCAGATACTTGAGTCCAAGCAGATATGTCGACGCCTGGCCATCGGGCAGTGCACCCGCAATGCGCGTAATGGCGGCCGCTTCTGCGTCGGCCATTGCCAGGCGTGCTTCGGCCAAACCCTGCGCGCGCAAGATCGACGCTTCGCGTTCGCCTTCCGCCTTTCGCACCTGCGATTCACGCAAGCCTTCCGCTTCGAGCACCGCGGCACGCTTGCTCGCTTCCGCATTCGTAACTGCCGCACGACGCTCACGCTCCGCGCGCATTTGCAGTTCCATGCTTTGCTGGATATCGCGCGGGGGTTCAATGCTCTGCAGTTCGACACGCGTCACGTCGACGCCCCAACCGATGGAGGCTTCTTCAATCACTTCGCGCATGCGCGTGTTGATCACGTCGCGGCTCGAGAGCGTGGAGTCGAGTTCCATTTCGCCTACGATATTACGCAGCGTGGTACGCGTGAGCGTTTCGAGCGCGTACGGCAAGTTCGCGACGGAATACGTAGCCTTTTGCGGATCGGCGACGCGATAGTAGAGCACCGCATCAATGTCGATCGTGACATTGTCTTTGGTGATCACGGGCTGGCTCGGAAAGTTCAGCACTTGCTCGCGCAGATCAATGCGCGCGGTGACCGACTGCACCACGCGCTTGAGTCCACCGGGATCTGAATCGAAGAATCGCACTTCGATGGATCGCGGCCGCTCAATAAACGGGATCAGAATGTTCAATCCCGAACGGGCCACGCGATCAAAGCGGCCAAGCCGCTCAACCACCATGACTTCAGCCTGGCCGATGATTTTCACCGACGACATGACCACGGCGAGAGCAATAAGACCAAGGATAGCGAGCACAAGCACGGTAGATGCTCCCAGGCAGCGGGTGACAGGAGGGCGCGCATACGCGCCCCTCCTATCAAACTAACGGCCTGCCGTGTTCCTCAGGATCCCCAGCCTACGAACGGTGCGCGAGCGGTCCGTTACTTGCCGACCCAATCCGCAACAAACACGTTCGTTTCGCCTTCCGACTTGGCGTTCCGGTTTGACGCCCAGACAATCTTGGTGCCGTCCGGGCTAAACATCGGGAAGCCGTCAAACTCGGGATGCGACGTGACCTGCGTCAGCCCAGTGCCGTCGAGATTCACGATGTACAGGTTGAAATCACGGCTGCGCGGATTCGAATGGTTTGACGAAAACAGAATGCGCTGACCGTCTGGTGTCCATGACGGACCAAAGTTCGCGCCGCCCAAGTTCGTGATCTGCGTCTGATTGCTGCCGTCGGCGTTCATCACGAACAGCTCAACCTTGCTTGGACGGATCATGTTGTTCGCGAGCAGCGCGTTGTACTGGGCGAGCTCCGCTGAATCTTTCGGATGATGCGCGCGGTACACGATCTTCGTGCCATCGGGCGACCACCACGGGCCGCCGTCGTAGCCTGGCGTGTTGGTGAGACGCTTTACGTTCGTGCCATCGACATTCATGGTATAAATGTCGAGGTCGCCGTCTTTCGTGGATGTGAACACGATCGTTTTGCCATCGGGCGAGAGAATGCCCTCCGCCGTGTACACGCCGTAGTTGGTGAGACGCTGCAGATCGCTGCCGTCAGGCTTCGACGTGTAGAAGTCGAACTTGTCGAGCGGCCACACGTACCCCTGCGACGGATCCGGCTTCACCGGGCAGGCGGTATCCGCGTGATGCGTCGCGGCAAAAAACACGCGACTGTCGTTGTCGTAGAAGAATCCGCAGGTGGTCTTACCACCCACCGAGATCTTCTTCACGTCCGATCCGTCGGCGCGCATCACGTATTGCTGGTCGCAGGCGGCGCCATCACGGGTGCTCTGCATCGTGATGTACTCGCCATTGGCGCTCCAGTACGCCTCGGCGTTCTCGCCGCCAAAGGTGAGCTGGCGAACGTTGGCAATGAACGCGCGCTCCGCCTCTTCCGGCTCGATCATCACGGCCGGCGAGCTGCCGGCCTGCGCTTCGGCGGTAAGGGGAGCTTCGGCCTCGGGCTTTTCGCCACAGGCGGTGAACAGGAGCGCGAGAGCGGCCGCACTCAGGGCGCGCGCCGCAGCGCGCGAGGAAACTATCGGATTGACAGGCATGCGGGAGCGTAAAAGCCTCCCGCGCGCCTGACAATCCGTAGGATCACGGAGTTACTGCGCGCCGCCTCGGTTTGCGCCCGTGCGAGCGACCGGCTTGGCGGCATCCGCCTTGGCCGCCACGAACAACTCGCTCTGCGTATTGCCCTTGCGAAGCAGTTCCATGGCCTTGCTGAGCTGGTTGTCGTCCTTGATCTCGCGACGCTTGGTGAGCGTATCGCCGAACGCGGTGCGGGCGATTTGCCGCTCGAGATACCGCTCCGCCTCGCGGCGACCGGCTTCCCACGCTGGGCGGTCGATCTTCACGCCGGCCGTATCGAGGCGCGTGTAGAACGTGTTGATCCACTCAGGCTGCAGCGTAAAGTCCGGCGACACCTTGCCCTTGAGCTCCAAGGCAATTTCGCCCACGATGCTGAACACCGCGCCCATTTTGGGCAGGAGAATGCGACGCACAGCCTGTTCGGCGGAGCTGATCGTGTCCGGCACGATCATGACATCGGGCGTGATGCCGCCGCCACCATACACCACGCGGCCGCTGCTCGACTTGTATACCGGGCGATCGTTGCGGGAGGTGTCCGTAACCACCGTGTCGGCAATCGCATCAAGTACAAACGCGTCCCCCTGCTTGCGATCTTTCTGAATGCTGCGGCCGCTGGGTGTGTACCACTTGCCCGTGGTGATCTTGAGCGCATACCCCCCGTCGAGCGGATACAGTGACTGCACGAGTCCCTTGCCGAACGACGTGGTCCCGATCACGAGGGCGCGATCATAATCCTGCAGCGCGCCCGCCACGATTTCCGAGGCTGACGCCGAGCCGCCGTCGGTCAGCACGACCAGGGGAATGTCCGCGGCAATGGGCTGATTCTCGGAGACAAAGTTCTGCACGTCGCCCCGACCACGCACGCTGGCCACTTCCTTGCCCGCAGGCAGGAAGAGGTTGGTGGTGGAGATGGCCTGGTCGAGAATGCCGCCCGGGTTGCCGCGCACGTCGAGCACAATTCCCTTGGCGCCGCGCGCCTTGAGCGACTCAACCGCCTTGGCCACATCGCTCGTGGTGTTTTCGCTGAAACGTTCAATCGGGATGTAACCGGTACGTTCGTCGAGCATGAGCGTGTACCGCACGGCCGGCACCTTTACCTCGGCGCGGCGGAAGTTCATGGTGATCGGCTCCGGCACGCCTGGGCGGCCGAAGGTCACGCGAACCTGCGTTCCCGGCACGCCGAGCAGCTTGTTCTGTACCTGCTGCGTGGTCCAACCTCGGGCCGGGAAGGTGTCGATCTGTACGATCGCGTCGCCTTCCATGACACCACCGCGCTCCGCCGGCGTGTCTGGAAAGACTTTGCCCACGGTCACGTAGTTTCCGATCGGCGTGATTTCCATGCCGAGGCCGGCGTAGCGGCCGTTCGTATTGCGGGTGAATTCTTCCATCTGCTTGGGCGAGAAGAGCTCGGTGTACGGATCGCCGAGTTCTTTCACCAGACCGCGCGCGGCCTTTTCGTAAAGTGCATTCGCGTCGAGTGTGTCGACGTAGCGCATGTGTACGAAGGTGAGCACCTGGTCGAGGAGCTGCGCCCCACCGCGCACATCGCGCGCCTGCAGCGCGAAGCCGCCAGCGAGCACTGGGACCACGAGGAAACCAGCCACGAGGGCGGTTTTGCGGAAGCGGGTCATGCGGCGCCTCAAACAGAAGGGAAATCGCGAACTCTCGCGCGGGTACCACCGTGCATCCTGCGGAGGTCTGCGCTAAAGCACAAGGTCTCCGGGATTAGACGTTCTGACCCCCTCGAATGTTGCCGGTTCCGGGGTTTGGTCCCATGCTCCGCTGTTTCACGTGCATTGGTGCGGCCGGTCGCAGTCCGAGCGCGGCTACATGACTTCGATGAGAGCGGCCACTCCTGGGGCGCGCGCGAGACGCGCGTCACGTGTGAGTAGTGATGCCCCCAGTCCTTCAGCCAACGCTACGTAGGTGGCGTCGTACGCCGAGAGGTTGGCGCGCAGTTGCCAGCACCGATGCGTGAGTGCGGCGTGCCGATGTCTCGTGAGGGGCAGCGCATCAAGCAGGACCAGCGCCTCTTGGGCGCGACGTTCAGTCATCGCACCCTGACGCACGAGACGTCGTAGTACGTGCAAGACTTCGATGTCGAGCAACTCGGGCGCGTGGAGCTCGGCGTCAGCAGCAATCAGGCGCGCCATGACGTGTTTTCCGGCGTTCGAGTTGAGGAGCGTCTCCACCACCACTGACGCATCGAGCACAATGGCCGAGTTGCGCGGCAATGCGACCGCCGTGGCGATCACCTCGCGTCCCGCGCCTCGTGCAGCATGTCCACGACGGACTCGCGCGGCTCGACGGGTTCGAGGGCGCTCAGGCGGGCGGCGATCTGGTCGAGCGTGGGGCGAGCCGCCATACGTTCGAGCTCGGCTTTGATGTAGTCGGAGAGGGTCATGTCGGCCTCAGTGGCGCGCACTTTGAGCGTGCGGTGGAGCGTGTCGGATACGTGTCGGATCTGGATCATTTTTGGCATGTGATAAACATGCGTGCATGTTTTCCACATGTCAACGTCGCGGTGAGGAGGTGTTGGTGTGGTTGAAGTGCGCTGTGAATATGATGGCCTCGCGTGCGCTCAGGCCCGTCACCATTTCCCTGCTGCGCGTATCAAACCCATGCGGACCAGGGCTCGGTTACTCGACGTCCTCGCGTGGACGGATCGAGAGCACGTAGTCCACAAACCAGCTGCGGTCGTACTGCCGAATGGTCACGTCGCGCACGAGGCCGGCGGAAAGCAGCATTTCGTGGGCCGGCTGCAACACGCGTTGCAGGTGCGACGGGTAGCGCTGGGAGAGCGGGAGCTGCTCCGCCAGGCGTTCGAGAGGAACGCGCCACGACAGGCGCCCCTCGGCGCGGGCCACCTCCAGCAGGCGATAGAGCCGACGCGCCACGGGGGACGACAGCGCGTGGTATCGCGAGAGCGACAGTGCGACCACGTGCCGAGAGAACAGATTCGCGCGCAGCGTGGGGGAGAGCACCACGCGCGCGTCTCCCGGCTCGCCGGTGGCCAGATTGGCGAAGAGGTTCATTTGCTCCCGTTCAGCGGCTCGGCGGCGCTGTACGGCCACGCTGGAGAGCAGAGTGAACGACATCTCCGGGCTGTCGCCCGACGCGGCCGTCCAGTAGGCGCCGTTGGACTCGAGCGTGGTGCGTTCGAGCCGAGAGAGGGCACCGCGGAGCTGCTCGTAGGTGCGTCCATCGGCGCGCCGACCCATGGAGCGCAGGAAGGCGTGCAGCGTGAAGGAGACGGCGCCGTCAGCCGGGGTGCCGGCTTCCTGCCAACGATGCAGGATTTCCACGTAGACGTCCTGGTCGAACGTTCCGGGCAGGCGATCATCGGGGGCCGCGATTACACGCCACCGGCCACCGTTGTCGGCGGTAAAGGCAACGGGCGAGTCGTCGGCTGAGTCACTCAGCCGGAATAGCGGCAGGGCCTCCAGAGAGCGATCGAGCACCACTCCCCGAACGGCCGGGCGCCGACGCGCGGCGAGGGTCATCCGGGCGAATTTGGGTACGGTGGGCTGCAGGCGCCAGAGGGGAGCGGATTGTTTGTACGGCGTCGGCGTCGCGGTCCCGTGAATACAGCAGAGAACAGGAACTGACGCGCGCGCTGGCATGCAGCTTCTTCGTGTCCATACGCGTGCATTCCTTCGTTCACAGTGTCACGATACGAACATGGATCTGAATCTCTACTCCTCGCTGAAGGCAGTGCATGTACTAGGTGTTGTCTTGCTGCTTGGCAACGCCATCGCGACGGCGCTGTGGAAAGTGGCAGCAGATCGGACGGGCGACCGAGGCGTGATTGCGTTTGCGCAGCGACTGGTCACACTGACGGACTGGTGGCTAACGGCGGGCGGAATCGCGTTGATTGTGATTGGTGGGTACGGTGCCGCGTATGTTGGCGGGCTTCCACTTTTCGGTCCGCGGTGGCTTGTTTGGGGGCAGGCGCTGTTCGTGTTTTCGGCGCTTCTCTGGATGTGTGTGCTGCTGCCCGCACAGATCCGTCAGGCGCGAGAGGCTCGCGCGTTTGCGAACGGCGGTGAGATTCCGGCGTCGTATCGCCGCGACGCACGTCGGTGGTTGTTCTGGGGTATTGTGGCCACGATACCGCTGATCGCGGCGGTGTGGGTGATGGTGGTGAAACCGGGCTGATCGAGGTGCGATGATGCGTATTCGTGCTGCTGTGTATTCGGTTCTCAGCGCTGCGCTTTGCTCGACGACGCTGTCCGCGCAGGAGATTCAAGGCACGCTGCGTCGCAGTGATGGTGCACCGGCACCCGGCGTTGTGGTGCTGGCCGAAGATGTGCGCGACGGTCGTGTGATTGGACGAACGGTGACCGGCGAAGCCGGCACGTATCGGGTTGTTGTGACCACCGATTCACTGCGCGTGCGGGCACTGCGCATTGGACAACAGCCACAAGTGTTGGGTGTTGTTCGATTGCAGAGCGGAGCGCGCTATGAGATGAGTCGCACACTCGAAGATTCTCCGGTCATGATTTCGCGGCTTGCATCACGCGTTGATTCGCGGTGTGAAGTGCGCCCTGATGGTGCGGCGCTGGTGGCGCAACTCTTTGCGCAGGCACGAACGGCGCTGCTGGCTTCCCAACTTGTATCGGCAGATGGTCGTCCACGTACACACTATCGTTTGATTCGCGAAGAGTGGAAGGCGAACGAGCAGGAGTTTGTGTCCTCATTTGCGGCGGACTTTGTGAGCGACTCGCTGCGACCGTTCCAGAGTGTGCCGGCCGATTCACTCGCCACTGCGGGCTACGTTGCCAGACAGCGGGATGGCAGCACGGTGTACCGCGCGCCCGACGCCGACCTGCTGGTCGACGACCGCTTTTTGTCGCTCTACTGCGTGCATCTGGTTGAAGGCAGCGAGGACCGTGACGAGTGGATTGGTGTGGGTTTCAAACCGGCGCGCATGCGGCGCGGAATTGTGGAAGTGGAAGGCACGCTGTGGCTTGATCGTGCAACGAATGAGCTGCAGCGTGTGGAGTATGGCTACGTGGGACTCGACCCGGCCGCAGGACGTACCAAACCCGGCGGATGGGTTGAATACTCACGACTCTCCAGCGGCGTGTGGTTCGTGAGTCGTTGGGAAATTCGCATGCCGCGTGTGGCGCAGCACGTCGTTGCGACCGCGCGCGATCTGGTGGCCCATCAAACGGTGCTGGGCGTGCACCGCATTGCCGGTGAAGTGCTGGATGTGTCGCTGAACGGGCGAATGCGCTACACCGTGGGAACGACCGATGTAGTGACGGAGACCGGCGCGATCATGCAGGGGCCGATCGAGTTGAATGTCGATGCCTCACTCTGCACGAACGCGCCAGACGCAAGCACGCTTGTGTACGGAACTGTGCGCGGCGTCGGTGGTGGTACGCTTGCCAATGCTGCCGTACATGTTGTGTGGCGCGGTGCCTCGCGGGCACATCGACCTTCGGCAACCGGTGCGGCGGACGCGTACAGAGATAGTACGACGGTGCGCACAGATTCTCTCGGAGTGTATCGCGTGTGCGGCGTGCCGCCTGACCGAGTGGTCGACGTGCAATTCAGCGCGGACGCGCACCAGAGCGCCGCGTTGACCCTGCGCGCCGGTCCGACGCGCCATGTGGCCAACGTTGATCTGATGCTGGCGCCAACGGCTTCTGTTGCCGCAGAGAATCTTTCGGCGCAAGTCGATCTTTCGGGCGCGGTGCAAGCCGTGGACAGTGGACTTGCCGCAGTGGTGTCGGGTGTGCTTACTCGTGACCCCCCGCGACCTGCGCTTGCGGCTGTGACCTTGCTGCGCGTAGTCGATGAAGCCCGACAGCCGGTGTCATCGGCGCGCGTCGAGATGCCCGATGGATCGGTGCGAGCAACTGATGAGGTGGGAATTCTGGCGATGCGCGACACGTCGGCGCTCACCCTGCCCGTCTTTGTGCAGCGCATTGGCTTCCAGCAGTATCGTGGTGTTGCAACGCGCGCAAACACATCTTCGCCCTTTGTCGTGCAGATCGAAGCGCTGCCGCGCCAGATCGCGGCGGTTGAAACAGAAGCCACGCGTCCACCAACAATGCTGTTCGTGGTAGACGCGGACAGTATTCCGATCCCGTACGCGATGGTGACATTGGGGGGCAACGCAGCGCGCGCCGCGGATTCCACGGGTCGGTTGCTGCTTGGGAGCGACGATCGACTGTCGATTGACGCTCGCGCACAACGCATTGGTTATCGCCCGTACAACGGCAAGGTTGTGCGAAATGGGATCGACAAGCCGTTTACGCTGGTGCTTGAACACGCTGGCAATCAACTCGGTGCGGTGCGAACTATTGCGCCGAGGAACACGCCACTGTCGCGCACCGGATTCTACGATCGCATGACACAGGTGCGGCGGGGGGCAATTCTAGGCGAGTTCATTTTACCCGAAGAATTGGATCTGCGCCTTGTTGGCGGCAGCGTGGCAAACGTGCTCTACGGTCGGCAGTATGTGACCGTAGTGAGCGGTCAGCTGTACGGACGCGGCAACTGCCGCATGCAAGTCCTTGTGGACGGTAAGCGCACAGAGGGAAACTCAATTGGCGTCCCTGGCAACGAAGTGATGGCGATTGAGATCTATCCGTCGACCGCCAACGCGCCGGCTGAGCTGATTCCGCTCACGCTGCGTGGCTCGTGTGGTATTGTGGCCGTATGGACAGGGCCGAGGCGGTAGCGAGATGCGCCGCGCCGCGGCGTGCGGTGCGCTACGCCAGTTCAATCACCTGGCCACTCACATTCCGTGCCGCGTGACTGCACAGAAACAGCAACACATCGGCGACGGACTCGCGGTCCACGTAGTTGTCCTTCTCGCCCATCGATTTCACGTTCGCCGCGGTGCGAATTGCGACCGGCGCGACAGCGTTTGCACGTACACCCTTTTCACGTTCGTCTTGCGCTACGCTGCGCATGAGCGTGAGAACGGCGCTTTTGGCGCCGGCGTAGGCGGCCATACCGCCGGCGTTGCCACCGGGTAGTGAGGCGGCTGATGCGAAGTACACGGTGGAACCTTGTCCCGCTCGCAACGCGGGTAGAAAAGCGCGCGTGGCGCAATACGCAGTGTCAGCGCTGATGGTGAACATTTTGCGCCACTGTGCAGGATCACTGGTGTCCAGCGGGCCGGTCATACCAAAACCGCCCGCCGCGTTAATGAGTGCGTGAACGGCACCGTTCGCCGACGGGTGCGCGGTAAGCACTTCATGCGCGATGCGCATGGCCTCGTCCGCGTTGCTGAGATCCCCGGCGTGTGCGGTGGCGACAAAACCAGCGGCGCGTAACTCATCCGCGCGCGCGTTGACTTCGTCGGGCGCCACATCGAGCAACGCCAGCGCCGCACCACGTTCGGCGAACATGCGCGCGATCATCTCACCGGCCTGACCTTTTCGGCCAACGCCCGTTAGGACAACAAGTTTACCCTGATACTCAGACATCTCAACTCCGTGTGCGCAAGGAGGACAACGCATCGCGGACCGCGTGAAGACAGTTCGCAACACCTGCCAGCGTGTGATCACCCATGTGTCCGATACGAAACGCTGTGCTTTTGAGCTTGCCATAACCACCGCCAATCACGAAGCCGCGCGCAGCGGTTTCACGCACCACGTCTTCACCGCGAATGCTTGGAGGAAGTGCGACACACGTGACCGTCGGTGAACGCTCACCGGGTCTCGCCTGCGTACAGAGCGCAACGCCGAGCGCCTCGCGCGTTTCCTCAAGCCAGCGGTTGGTGTAATCCGCCATGTCGTCATGACGCTGCCAGCGCGCTTCCAGTGTTTCGCGTGCAATCGCTTCGAGCTGCGTTTCCGCGGCGTAGAGCAGCGACGTCGCGGGTGTATTCGGCGTCTGATTCTTGTGCACGTACTGCTCGAACTCGAGCACATCAAAATACCGACCGCGGTTGGGCGACTCATGCGCGGTCGCGAGATAGCGCTCGCTGGCCACGCCAAACGCGAGGCCGGGCGGCAATGCGAGCGCCTTTTGCGAGCCTGTGAACACAAAATCCAGCGACCAGTCATCCGTCTCGACTGGCGCACCAGCGACGCCCGTGACCGAGTCGACGAGCGACAGCGCACCGTGCCTGGCGCAGAGCGCCGCCAGTTCCGGCAGCGGCGTGAGCGCACCCGTACTCGTTTCACTGTGTACCACGGTGACTGCCGCAAACGAACCGCTGCGCAGCGCCGTCTCGAGCTGTTCGAGCGGCACGATATCGCCCCACTTTGCTTCAAGCACGGTGACATCGCGCCCACACGAGCGTGCAACATCAGCGAACCGTTCGGCAAAGGCACCGTTCACGAGCGACAAAATCGGCCCGGGCTTGGCGCAGCGTACCGCTGCTTCCATTAATCCCGTCGCCGACGATGTGGACACGTACACCGGACGCGCGGTGCGCAACACCAGCTTGAGCCCGCGCTGGATGTTCGCGAACAGCGTTTCAAAATCGGCGCCGCGATGCGGCAACATGGGACCAGACTGTGCTGCGAGAACTTCGGCGCGCACGTCCGTTGGGCCCGGAAGGAAGAAGTGACCGAATGTCATAGAATCAAAAGCGATCTGAGTGCGTTGATGTCCACGGCCTCGTGATCGGCTGCGTCAACAACCGCCGCGCGCCGCACCACACCGGTGAACGCAATAAAGGTACCGACGCTCTCACGTGCGGCTGCATCGGTCGCACCGTCGCCGACCATCACCGCCGGTTGTGACAGCGCGCCGCTGCGACGAAGCTGCTCAACCACGGTCACCTTGCCTCGACTCGTAGCCAGCGGCTGATCGCCGAGCAGGGCGTCGAGAACCTGATCATTCGCCGTCGACGCCAGGTCCACTGCATGTACGCGCTCGTGGGCAATGCCGAGGTGCGTTGCGAGAGGAAGCAGGGCGTCACGAATACCGCCGCTGACAACTGCCGTTGTCACACCCAGCGCGTGCAAATCTGCGACCAGTGCTGTCATGCCGGGCACGACATGCGCGATGTAGGCTTCGCTCAACAACTGTAGCTCGTCTCGCGTTGGCCGAATCCGTGCAACGCGCTCGGCGTATACCTGATCCAGCGAAACACGGCCGTCCATGGCCTGATTTGTCAGGTCGGCGATCTGCGCGGCAACCGCGGCATTACGCCGTTCACCCAGCCAATCTATGCCTTCAATGGCGGAGAGCGTTGAGTCCGCGTCAAACACCACGCTCGCGAATGCTGCGCGACGTGCGCTGTCATGGCTACTCACGAGGCCATCCGTGAGCGACAGTTTTCAGCCCGCTTCACAACACGTTCCCGGGCGCGAGCAATCCGTACGGATCCAGCGCGTGCTTGAGTGAACGCATCACATCCTGCTGCACATGCGACATTTGCAGTGGCAACCATTTGCGCTTGATTTTGCCAATGCCGTGTTCGGCTGCCACGGTACCGCCCATCTGCACGACGCGGGTGAGCGTGTCGTACAGCACGCGTTGGAGATGTGCGAGCTCGTCGGCGTTGCGCGCAATGAAGTTCTGGTGCGGATGTCCGTTGCCCGCGTGACCATACGTGACGGAGCGCTCAATGCCGGCGGCATCGGCCAGCGCGTGCGCCATAGCCAGCGCGTCGCCGAGCAGTCGGTAGGGTACGGCCCAATCCGTTGACACCTTTCGCCCGCCGTCAGCGCGATAGCGCGCACCGCGTTCGTTCATGGTGCTCGGTACAGCGTGTCGTAAGCGTCGTGCGTCGGCCAACGCCGCTTCGCCGTCGAATACGCGAATGTCACCGGTGATCGCGTTGTGGGCCTCTGCCAAGGCCAACCAGGCGTCGAGTGCGGCGTCGGTATCGTGCGCGTGATCACCGGCGTCTTCGGTGTACACGATCGCCGCAACATCGTGGCCCCACGGCACCTGCGTATCGTGCGCGCGTACCAGTTCCACCGCGCGTCCGTCAAAGTATTCAAGACAGCGGGGTGCCACGGCCGCCACACGCACCGGAAGGTCGTTTGCATGACCGCCGCCGTACGCTGCCTCGCGCGACGACACCACGAAGGCCAACGCGTCGTGCTCAGTCGCGAATGGAATGGCGAGACCCACCACATGCTCAGGCAACGGCAGCAAGCCCAGCTCGGCTTCTACCACCACGCCGAGCGTTCCCTCGCTGCCCACGAACCAATCCACCGGATCGTGGGCCATGGGAAAGCCCACGGTGTTTTTCTCCAGCGCGGGTCTGCGCACGTCGAGGCGTTCACCGTTGGCGAGCAACACGGTCAAAGCTCGCACGTGCGCGCGTGTTGCACCGTAGCGAAAGGAGCGCGCACCGCTGGCGTTGCACGCAATGGCACCGCCGATGGTGCTCTCTTCTTCGCTCGTAGGATCGGGAGTAAAAAGCAGGCCTGCGTGTTCGGCGGCGCGTCGCACATCGGCCACGCGCGCTCCCGCCTCCACGCGGATCATGCGTGACACCGGATCTACATCCAGCACCCGATTGAGCGCGCACAGCGAAAGCAACACGCCCTGATCCGTGATCGATGCACCGGTGGTACTCGACTGCAGTCCGGCCGGCGTCACATATGTGCGCGAGGCATGCGCTGCTGCCAGCACATCGGCCACTTCGGCGACCGATCGTGGGCGTGCAACGGCCTCGGCGACCAGCTCCAACCCTGACACGTCACGCGCGTAGGCGTGACGCACATCAATGTCCGTGGTCAGCGCGTCGTGTGCGAACATGGTGCCGTTCACGCTCGCGTTACTCACGTGCGTCACGAATCACGAGCTGCGCGCCTCGAGCGTGTGTCTCTCACTTGTCGCGCAACTGCACGATCGAAGCCGAACGCACGTCGGGCAGCGCGAGCAACGCCTGTTTCGTGGACTCATCAACCGTTCCGTCTACCGTAATCGCGGCCAGTGCATCACCACCCTGCGCGAGTCGCGCCTGGTGATACTCGGCGATATTGACCTTGGCTTCGCCGAGCACGGTACCCACGCGACCGATGACACCCGGCACGTCATGGTTGGTGAGCACGATCAACGTTTGCCGTGGGTTCACATCGACATGGAAGGCACCAATGCGCGTGAGACGCAGTGCATCGGGAGTGGCAATGCCCGCCACGGTGAGCTGCTGCATGCCACCGCGGAGCGATACTTCCACAGCGCGCGGATGACCAAGCTCGGCCGATACACCAACGGACAGGGAAATTCCGCGCGCGTCCGCCAGTGTGCGGGCGTTGATCAAGTTCAGGCGATCAGTTTCCAGCACGCCTTCGAGCGCGCCAACCGCCGCCGATGAGAGCAACGCACTGCTTCCACCCGCGAGCGCGGGACCACAGCGTACGGTAAGCTGCGTGATGGCGCGCGTGCCCTGATCAGCTAGCAACGCGCGTGCGACGGCCGCACAGCGACGCACCAGCAACATGGCCGGCGCGAGATCTGTCCAGTCACCAGCTGACGCCGCAACATTGATGGAGCGCGAAAGGTCCTGCCGCAACAACGCATCGCGCACACCGAGACACACATCTTTCGCCACGTTGCGCTGCGCTTCGATGGAGTTCGCGCCGAGATGGGGCGTGAGTAACGTGTTCGGCGCGGTCCGGAGCGGATGATCCTTTGCGAGCGGTTCGATCGTGAACACATCGATGATGGCACCACGCAACTGATTGGCGTTGAGCGCGGCCACGAGTGCGTCCTCATCGATGATGCCACCGCGCGCCATGTTCACCACTACAGACCGTGGCTGCAAATGATCGAGCTGTTTTTTGCCGATCATGCCGCGTGTTTCTTCGGTGAGCGGGGTGTGCACCGTGACAATATTGGCCTCGCCGATCAGCTCGTCGAGCGTGGCGGCACGTTGCACACGCAGCGTGGTGAAGCGCTCGTCGCCGATGTACGGATCGTACGCAATCACCGGCATCCCAAACGCGTGTGCACGCAGCGCGACTTCGCTGCCGATGCGGCCGAGCCCCACGATGCCCAACGTCTTGCCTTTGAGTTCGCGGCCCAGCAAGTCGGCGCGTTCCCATTTGCCGTTGGCCATTCCGGTCGCGGCGCGTGGGATCTGGCGCAACAATCCAATCATCGCGCCAAACACCAGTTCGGCGACGGCAACGGTGTTGCCGGCCGGTGCATTGATGACGGCGATGCCAAGCGCTGTTGCGACATCGATCGCAATGTTGTCCACACCAACGCCAGCGCGTCCGACTACGCGCAGGCGGGGAGCGCGCTCAAGCAGTTCACGCGTGATGCGCGTGGCGCTGCGACCAACGATCGCATCGTAGTCGCCGATGCGTTCGTGCAACTCTGCCACGGGAAGCGTGGCAACTTCGTCAACTTGTAACAGCGGTTCAGCAGCTAACAGCGCGACGCCTTCCGCGTCGATGTCATCAGTGACCAGGACGCGGAGCATCGAGGTAGGGGTGAGTTAGTCAGAGATTTCAGCGCGGCCAACGGCACCACGCACCGCTTCACGCATAGCCAGCAACACACTTTCGCGCGCCGCCGGTGAATCATCGCGCACATGAATTTCAACGCCATCACTGATTGGCAAGCGTCGCCACGTTGCCGGACTGTCACTGGTGGTTGTCGTGCCGCTGCCATTGAGCATCAGCGCGGGAGTGAGCGACGTGGCAACACGACGTTCGAGTGCGTCACCCGTGACTTCCCGCATCTCCTGCTTGATCGCGTCGAGCGTTTGTCCTTCACGCTGACGAATCTTGATGGAAAGTAACTGCAACAGATGCCGGTAGCCGTAGGTCGCGGCCGTGCCCGCACCTTCCGGTCGATCGAGCAAACCGTTCGCCACGTAAAAGCGCACGGCTCGTGCGCTCGGCATCGCGCGAGCGGATGCATTGGTGGGACGCATTCCGGCGGCATCAACAAGCGCCGACGCGTGTGAGGCGAGCCCACGCGCGTTCCACGGAGCGTGACGCGAATGTGCACGAAGCAGCGAGACCGGAGAGTCAGCCATGGATCAGAAAGGGTAATGAAGTGAGTGTAACCGCCAGGCGTCAGCGCCTTGGATGACCTGCTCGTTCCCAGTGCGCCCGAATCCGAGGTCCGGGTCCACCAAAGCCCACCACACGCTCAATGCACAGCCCGGAAGAAAAGATCCTGCCACTGTCGCGGCAGAACCCGGCCAGTGCCCAAGTTCAGACATGAGACGACTTTGCGCATTGCATTCCCGCCCCATCTGAGGCATCGTCGAGGCATGTTGCTTGAGGCGCGAAAGCTCCCCTTGGCGGAGCGTGCGGCGGCGCGCTACTTCCGATTCCTGCTGCGCCGAGCGTTTGCTCGGGTGTGGCTTGGGGGCGTCCCATTCCCGGACGGCCCGGCGCCGAGTATTGCGTTCCTGAATCACAGCGCCTGGTGGGATCCCATTCTGACGCTGTTTCTTTCGCGTTCGGTACTTGGGCGAGACGCGTACGGACTGTTCCGCGGCGAAGAGTTGCAGCGGTATCCGTTCTTCCGACGTCTGGGGTGTTTCGGCATCACCACCGATCGCCTCGATGATCTGCGGGCCCTGCCGCCCTACGCGAATGCGCTGCTCACCGGCGGGCCTTCGCGAACGCTGTGGGTGCTGCCGCAAGGCGAACTGTTGCCCGCACGTATGCCGCTCGTGTTTCGCTCCCTGATGGCACGCTTCGCCCGGTCCATCCCAGACGTGCCGCTCGTACCGGTCGCGGTACGCTACGAGTTTCGGCTCGATCAGCGGGCGGAATGTTTTGTGCGCGTGGGTGAGGCGGTATACGCGCAACCCAACGAGACAGCGGCCGCGCTGAGCCGCCGACTGGAGCACCGTTTGAAACAGGAGTTGGCGCTGCTCGATGCCGATCTGGCCCAGCCGGGAGTGCGTCAATTCCGGCTCGTGCTCGAGGGACTTGGATCGCTTAGTGCGCTCTACGACCACACCTTTGGCCGGATACAATATCTGCGGCGCAACGCCTGAGCGGCGCCGCGAGTGAGACCGTCGAGTTCTTCGCACACCAGAAGTTGCCAGGCCGCCCACGTGACACTCCCCAGTATCACCACCACCCCGCGGAACAGACCTGACAACCACCTCCGGTGCCGTGAACCTTCGATGGCACATCACTCGCATCAACAGCGTGTCGACCTCAGCTGACCGTGCTCAACCCCGGCACCGACTCGCGCCGATTTACCTCGCGCTCACTTGCCCCGAACGCCGTACTCACACCGCATTCATTCGCTAACGTCGCAATGACATGCAGATCAGCCGGCTTCTCGAGGAAGTGCAACGCTCCCAACCGATTCGCCGCCTGACGATTGGCGTCATCCGGGTAAGCCGTTAGCACCAGAACTGTTGCCTCGTGACTTACCATTCCCGCCATCGCCATGACCTGCAGACCGCCGTCTCGCTTACCGCCCAGACGCAAATCCGTCACGATAAAGTCGAACGCCTGCGTGCGAAGTGCTTCGAGTGCGTCAGGCAGCGACTCTGCGGCGACGAGTGTGTTCCCTTCGACATCGAACAGCTCGATGAG